>JADLFI010000060.1 GCA_020845635.1 Bacteroidia bacterium | reverse complement strand
TATTTACCCGGGGTATTACCAACGCTTTATCCTGAAGGCTTGGCCGGAATTAGAGTGCGAAAGAGGGGGGCAGTATTTTTTAAAGATATTCACTACGGGCCTACCCCGCACGATACTTTTGATATAAGTAGGGTAAATTTCTTTTTTGCCAAACAAAAACCTAAACGAATTACACGGGAATTACAAATGGGCACTTTGGGTATCACTGATATTGAACCCCCATTGGTTATTCCGCCCAATACCGAAAAAAAATTTATTACCAAGGCTAAGATTACACGCGACTTAAGTGTTTTAACCATTAACCCACATATGCATAAGTTAGGAAAGTCATTTAAGGCTTATGCACTTACTGCCAACAACGATACTATTCGACTTATCAGTATTCCTAAGTGGGATTTTAATTGGCAGTATTTTTATACCTTTAAAAAAATGGTAAAGATACCTGCAGGCAGTACTATTATTGTTGAAGGAGTTTTTGATAACACCATCAATAACCGCATGAACCCTTTTCATCCACCGCGCACAGTGGCTGAAAGAAAAGGAAGCATGAGGGCCTCAGACGAAATGTTTCAATTTATTATTACCTTAATGGATTATGAACCGGGCGATGAAAATATTTCATTAGAACCCCAAGATTGAACATATAGCATGGCTAACTGATAGGTGTCTTTTTTGAGAATCTCGTACTCAATTTTTTGTCAATTTCCCAATTTCATCCAACTTTATTCTATATTGCTTTAACAATTGTTCCTATCTTATACGAAACCCGAAGATAATTTTTCTTTCTTTTCTCTATAGGAACATGATTATTTACCCCTTAGTTATCTTTCTTTGTGATATTTAGGTGTGGATTATATTTCGATTTCATATAAATTTGCCCCATGTTTAAGACTTATGATGTAATTGTTGTAGGAGCCGGACATGCCGGCTGCGAAGCTGCTGCTGCTGCTGCCAATATGGGTTCAAAGGTATTGCTGATAACCATGAATATGCAAACCATTGCCCAAATGAGTTGCAATCCTGCTATGGGTGGAGTAGGGAAAGGACAAATTGTTCGCGAAATTGATGCTCTTGGCGGTTATAGCGGTATTGTTTCAGACAAGAGTGCTATTCAATTCCGCATGTTAAACCGTTCTAAAGGAGCCGCTATGTGGAGCCCCAGAACACAAAACGACCGTATGCTTTTTGCCCAAGAGTGGCGTTTAATGTTAGAAAATACCCCTAATGTTGATTTTTGGCAAGATAATGTTACCTCACTAATAGTGAAAAATAATGTTGTTGAAGGGGTTATTACCGGTTTAGGAATTCCAATAAAAGGACGTAGCGTAATTATTACCAGCGGTACATTTCTTAACGGAGTGATACATATTGGCGAGAAACAATTTGGTGGCGGCAGAACAGGCGAAAAAGCCTCTCATGGTATTACAGAACAATTGGTTTCTTTGGGTTTTGAAGCAGGTCGTTTAAAAACAGGTACACCCGCCCGTATAGATGGACGTTCCTTAGATTATTCAAAAATGGAGGTACAAGAGGGCGATATAGATAATGGTAAGTTTTCCTATAGTAATCAAACTAAAGCTTTAAGCTATCAAATCCCATGTTATGTCACCTATACTAATCAAACGGTTCACGAAATATTAAAAACAGGGTTTGATAAATCTCCAATGTATCAAGGACGCATCCAAGGCCGTGGGCCACGATATTGTCCCTCTATTGAGGATAAAGTAAGTAGATTTGCAGAGCGCGAAAGACATCAAATATTTGTAGAACCGGAAGGTTGGAATACTGTAGAGATATATTTAAATGGGTTTAGCAGCTCCTTACCCGAGGAGGTTCAATACCAGGCCATGTTACATATACCCGGATTTGAGCAGGTAAAAATGTTCAGACCAGGATATGCTATTGAATATGATTATTTCCCACCTACCCAATTATATAATACTTTAGAGACAAAGATTATTAGCGGATTATATTTTGCAGGGCAAATTAATGGAACTACCGGTTATGAGGAGGCGGCATGTCAAGGTTTAATGGCTGGGATTAATGCACATCTTAAACTTAATGAAAAAGATCCATTTATTTTAAGTCGAGATGAGGCATATATTGGTGTTTTAATTGACGATTTAATTACTAAGGGGATTGATGAACCATATAGGATGTTTACCTCAAGAGCCGAGTATAGGATTCTTTTAAGACAAGATAATGCCGATATTCGATTAACACCACGTAGTTTCGAGATTGGATTGGCAGATAAAAGTCGTATGTTTCACGTGGAACAAAAGGCAAATCTAACACAAAAATTTGTTGATTATATTAAGTCAGAAAGTCTTAGTCCTGCTGAGGTTAACCCAATTTTAGAGCGTCAAGGAAGTAGTCCTATAAATCAAAAACGAAAGTTTTTTGAGTTATTAAGCCGCCCTAATTTAGGTTTAGTTGACTTTATTGAAGGCATACCTCGGATTAATGAGCAGTTTCTGAGTATTGAAAAGGATATTAAAGAAGGAGTTGAAATATTAGTGAAGTATGAAGGCTATATTGAAAAAGAGAGAGAGGCAGTTGATAAGTTTAAGCGTTTGGAGTCGGTTGTTTTGCATGAGGATTTTGAATATAATCGCCTTAGTTCATTAAGTGCCGAGGCAAGAGAAAAACTTAGCAATGTTAAGCCAAGATCCATTGGTCAGGCTGCTCGTATTAGTGGTATTACCCCCGCAGACATTGCAATTTTAATGGTCTATTTAGGCCGATAAACTTTTATGTTCCACGTGAAACAAAATAATTTTATGGAGAAAATCCCCAACTGTTTAATCTGTAGTAGCGATAAGTTTATACCTTTTATTAGGTGCAAAGACTATACCGTTAGTCAAGAAAATTTTGAGCTATTACAATGCTCAAATTGCAATTTTGTCTTTACCAACCCACGTCCACCGCAAAGCCAAATAGGTAAATATTATAAGGCCGAAGATTACATTTCACATACAGAAACACAGAAAGGATTCATCAATAAACTCTACCATTTTGCCCGAATTTATACAATAAAGCAAAAACTTTCTCTTATTGAAAAACTTAGCCCCAAAGGAAATTTGCTAGATATTGGATGCGGCACCGGAAATTTTTTAGCCTCAGCAAAAAACAATGGTTGGAACATTACCGGAATAGAAACCGATGCAGATGCCAGAAATATTGCCCATCAAAAATGTTCAACCACAATATTTGACGAAGAACAATTAGACGTACTCGAATCGCAATTTAACATTATTACTATGTGGCATGTGTTAGAACATGTTCATGAGCTAAAACAAAGAATAAGCCAGTTAAAGCGCTTGTTGAAGCCTGATGGAAGTTTGATTATTGCTGTCCCAAACTGTGCTTCATACGATGCGCAGCACTATAAAGAGTTTTGGGCGGCTTACGATGTTCCACGGCATTTGTATCATTTTAAGCCTGAAAATATTGAACAACTTTTTTCCACTTACGGACTTGAAGTTACAAGCATTTTGCCTATGAAGCTTGATGCATATTACGTTGCTATGTTGAGTGAGAAATATAAAGGGGGAAATTTTTTATCAGCCATTTGGCATGGATTTAAGTCAAACTGGCACGCTAAGTTTCATAAATACACTTATAGCAGTCAAATTTATATTATTAAACACAAATAAGCCTGTTTTTGTGCGTTTTTACGATTCCGGGTTCGTTTTTGGATATTCGCTATTAAAAATCAAAAATATCTCCTTGTAGTGCATAAAAATGGCCAAGTTGTGTAGCCTTTTAATACCAAGGGGAAGGGAATAAATACTTTGAAATTTCACCTAATTTTTCCTGATTTCACTATTTTAGTTCAACAAATCTATTTTGTTTAATCATTCTTCTAATCCCTATCATACTTTTCCTCTCAGCAATCATTTTTCTTGAATTGGTTTGTTTTGCATTTCGACATTTGTAACTCTATTAGTTTTTGCTATTTTGCGCTTTATTGGCAAACAAGTGTTTTGCCTGTGTTTTTTATAGTCTGTTCTTGTAAACCAATGTCAATACTAGTTTTTTTGATTTTTTGAATTCTGTGCTTTTGGGTTCATTGTTTTTAAACCGTTGGTGAATCTCCTTTTTCAAATCTATCTATTTGAATTTTTTATTACGATTTTGCCCCTCTGGGGCTTGGTTTGAATGATTTCATTATTCTATTATTATTTCACCCCTACGGGGTTTTGTTTGTGCGATTTTATTATTCTATTATTATTTCACCCCTACGGGGTTTTGTTTGTGCGATTTTATTATTCTATTATTATTTCACCCCTACGG
>JADLFI010000059.1 GCA_020845635.1 Bacteroidia bacterium | reverse complement strand
TCATCAACTTGTTCATAGTTGCCTTTCCAGTTTTCAAAGAAAATCTCGTAGTTATAATGCTGAACTTTCATAGGCAATGACGAGTTTTCCAAAATCAAATCACGGAAACGTTTATGCATCAGTTTCTTATTGTCATTCCCTCCAAACTGATCAACAAAACCATCACTAAACAAATAAATAGCATCATTCTTCTCTAACTTAATTGTGTGGCTCGAAAACTTTTTAACTTCATCTCCAATAAAAATACCTATCGGAAACTTATCGCCTTTATAAATTAATACTTCATTGTTTCGAACTAAGTAAAGCGGATTGTAAGCCCCTGCAAAATTCAATTCCATGGTATTTAAATCAATCACACATAATGATAAATCCATTCCATCTTTAACAACTGATTCCTCAAATGTTTGGCGAATAGTCATGTTAAACATAGCATTCAATTTATTGAGAATATCGGCTGCATCGGTATAGTCAAATTGATGCACAATTTGATTCAATATATTACCCCCAACAATTGAAATAAAGGCTCCCGGAACACCATGCCCTGTACAATCAACAGCTGCTAAATACAACAATCCGTTTTTCTCTACAAACCAATAAAAATCACCACTCACAATGTCTTTAGGCATATACAAAATAAAGAAATCCTGTAAATATTTCTTTATATAACTCATATCAGGAAGTATGGCTTCCTGAATATGCTTAGCATACTTTATACTATCGGTTATATCTTTATTTTTTGACTCAATTAACTTATTGGCATTAGCCAATTCAATGTTCTTAAACTTGTAAATCTCCTTTTCTTTTTCACTTTGTTCTAGTTCAAATTGGGCTTGTAACGTGCGTACTGTAATTTCGTTATTGGTATTTTGCACAAAACTTTTTACTTCATCATAACGAATATATGTTTCTAAGGCTTTTTGAAAATTACCTGAAGCACTGTATGTTTCGGAAATATTTTTATAGATTTTTGAGATTAATAATTTTTCACCCATCTCGGTAGCCGCACTCATTGCCACTTGATGTTGATGTAATGCTTTTTCGAAATTTTTCTGATTGCAATAAAAATTTCCCAGGCTACTGTTTGCATCAGCTATACCACGCAGGTGATTAATTTTATTACTCTTGTTAATAGCTTGTAAAATATAACCAAAAGCTTTTTGATGCTGTTCGGTATTTAAATATATGTTCCCTAAAGTAATATAAGCATTTGCCAATCCAAACTCATCACCTCGCTCGCTATGTATTTCAATGGCTTTATACATAAAATCTAAGGCTAAATCAAAATGTTGCAATATAAATTTAGCCTCTCCAATATGTCCATAAATATAGGCTACTCCTTGTTGATCATCAACCTCTTTGGCAAAACGCAAAGCATTATAATAATGCTCCAACGATTTCTCAATCTGATTTAACGACTTATAAATATTACCAATATTTCGTAGGGTAGTGGCTATTGCTTGTTTATTGTTTAGCTCAAAAAAAAGAACAAAGGCTTTTTGTAAATCGGCCAAGCCTATTTGAAATTGCGAAACCAAAGAGTAAGCAGCCCCCGAACATCTGAAACTATAAGCAATACCTGATTTATAATTAATATTAGATGCCAATTCGCGAGCCTTCAAAGCATAGTCAAGTGCTTTATTAGGAAAAGAATGTCTTATTTTCCACGAATAGCGGTTTAGCAAATCAACTTTATCTTTGTCGCTGTTTGCTGCTCTTAGGCTTTCTTCTATTTCTATTTCCTCTGTAAGTTCAATCACAAATTTGAAAGTTATAACACTAAAATCGGAGGGTTAAATTTAACCATTTTTTTACAAAAATAAAATTTAGTTATCAAAAAGAAGTATAAAATTTCGTTTTTTATATACCCCTTATTTAAAGTAAACAAGATAAACGACAAACACCTGTTTAGAACAAATAAAAAACAAATTTTTTAAAGGAGCCTAATTTATATTTAAACATTAGGGAAGTGCTCTGTTTGATTTTTTTAGATAACTTTGAACGCCAATTTTAAATTAAAGGAATGAATATAGATTTTAAAAACAAAAGAGCACTTATAAGAGTAGATTTTAACGTACCTTTAGATGCTCAATACAATGTAACCGATATTACCAGAATAAACGCAGCTTTACCAACTATAAATAAAGTGTTGAATGATGGAGGCAGTGTAGTTTTAATGTCGCACTTAGGAAGACCAAAAGAAGGTCCCGCTGAAAAATACTCGTTAAAACATTTAATTCCGGTATTATCAACAATGCTTAATAGGCCTGTTAAGTTTGCTAATGATTGTGTTGGTACTGATGCCTATAAATTATCATCGGAGTTAAAACCCGGAGATGTATTGCTCCTTGAAAACCTTCGTTTTTACAAACACGAAGAAAAAGGCGACAAAGACTTTGCCCAAAAGCTTGCAAAACATGGTGATGTATATGTGAATGATGCTTTTGGAACAGCACATCGTGCACATGCTTCAACTGCTGTTATTGCTGAGTTTTTTAATCAAAATAAAACCTTCGGTTATTGTATAGAAAGCGAGTTAAATAGTATCAATAAAGTATTAAACAATACCCAAAAACCTTTTACCGCTATTATGGGTGGAGCTAAAGTTTCAGATAAAATATTAATTTTAAAACAACTTATCTCAAAGGCCAATAATATTATCATAGGTGGCGGCATGGCCTTTACTTTTGTAAAAGCTAAAGGTGGTAAAATAGGAAATTCGTTAGTTGAGGATGATAGAATTGAAACAGTACTTGAAATATTTGAATTAGCCCGTAAAAACAACGTTAACCTATATATCCCTATTGACTCGGTTGTTGCTGATAGTTTTAGTAATGAAGCACAAAAACAAACTGTTGATATAAATAATATACCCGATGGATGGATGGGGTTGGATATAGGACCTAAAACAGAGAAAATATTTGCTGAGGTTATTGCCGATTCAAAAACCATTTTATGGAATGGCCCAATGGGTGTTTTTGAAATGTCAAATTTTGAAGCAGGCACAAAAAGTATTGCCCAAGCAATAAGCAGTGCAACAGAAAATGGCGCTTATTCATTGATTGGCGGTGGCGATTCGGTAGCTGCCATCAACAAATATAATATGGGCGATAAGGTAAGCTATGTATCAACAGGTGGGGGAGCCTTATTAGAGTATATTGAGGCTGGTTCTTTACCGGGCATCAGTGCAATTCTAAACTAATCAATAAAATTATGGATGCTGAGTTTGAGGCAAAATGGAAAAAGGCAATGGACTTTATCTCTCAGCCCTATGATGGTGAAAAATTAGAGTTTGATGCCATACTCTTTTTAATTGGAGTGCAAGAATTGGGTAAAGGTTACAGGAAATTTAATAAAACCCAAAAATTAGATGTAATTCACGTGGCTATTTGCTCATTAATGGCTCCTTATGGATATTATGAGTTTGAAGGTTATGACGAAGATGGTTGGCCTCATTGGAAACCAACAGAAAAACTTCCTTACCTAAAGCCTATGCAACAACATCATTTGATGCGACAAGCCATAGTAAACTACTTTGAAAGCGAAAATTTGATTTGAAGTTAATCTAAGTTATTTCAACTTAACAGTCTGTGTGGCTGTTTCTCCCGGTATAATATGAATATTACTTTTAGGTGCCACCTTACTTCCTTTGGTTACTTCTATTTGTAAAATTACCTCTAAAGGAAACTCATGATATGTTTTTCCGTTATTGTCACTCGTTTTCTTGTCCTTTACTACTCCGGGCTTGGGATTATTATTAGAGTTTAAGTTAACAATAGCGCCATACACCGGCTGGTTCAATGAGTCAATTACAGTAATTATAGCTTTTCCAACAGGTTTTTTCTTACATGAACTTGTTATGAATAATACCGAAAAACAGGCTATAATTATAGAAAATAATATGAAATTTTTGTTTTTCATGATGCTACATTTTTCTGCAATACGTTTGGTTCTTAAAAAAAGTTAGTTTAATTTGGTTAGAACTTGTTAAAAGTACCTCAAATAAATTTAACGTGTAAAAGTAATTTTTTTTATTTGTAAAACATAACAAAAATAAAATAAAATTGAAAAAACTTCATTTCCACAAGCTCATATTTCTAATGTTGCTTCTTGTGAGCACCGGTGTATATGCTAAAACTGACACTTTGGTAGTAATTAGTACAGATTATGGCACAATTAAAGTAAAATTGTATAAAGACACTCCTTTACATAGAAATAATTTTCTTAAACTCGTTCAAAGCGGATTTTATGATAGTATCCTATTTCATAGGGTAATTAATACCTTTATGATTCAAGGAGGCGATCCTGACTCCAAACACGCTAAACCGGGACAGTTTTTGGGCAATGGCGATTTGGGTTATACCATAAGTCCGGAAATTCTTCCTCATCATTTTCACAAAAAAGGAGTATTGGCTGCTGCTCGCGAGTCTGATGATGTTAATCCCGGCAAACTGTCATCGGCTTGCCAATTTTATATTGTTCAAGGCAAAAAATTTACATCAGCCGATATTGCTCAGGTAGAAAGGAGAATCTATAACAATGACAAGCAAACAATTTTCTGGCAATTTTTAAACAAACCCGAAAATAGCAGACTTAAAGAAAGGTACATTGAAAATCAAAGCGAAAGAAACACCGATAGCTTAAACTATCTTAACCAATTAATACAACCGCAAATAGAAAATGAAATAGCAAACATTAAAATTCATAAATTTACACCCGCTGAGTTAGAAGCCTATACCGAAGTTGGAGGAGCGCCTCATTTAGACGGCTCCTATACCGTTTTTGGCGAGGTAGTTGAAGGAATTGAGGTGGTAGATAAAATTGCCGCTGTTGGGGTTGATCATAACAACCGCCCAATAGAAGATATTAGAATGAAAATGAAGATTGAAATAATTAACTATTGAAAGTATGAGAGACAAAATAAAGGACTTATTTAATAAAGTTGATCAATATATTATTGAAAGCAAAGAACAAGCCGAACAATTCAGATTAATGTTTTTAAGCCGCAAGGGTGAGTTAAGTAATTTATTTAATGATTTTAAAAATGTAGCGGCAGAAGATAAAAAAGAAATTGGGTTGCTGATTAATCAGTTAAAAGACAAGATTCAACAGCGATATGATGATGCCAAGAACAATATTGATAATACTTCAACAGTTAATACTAACGCTGAAGATTACACTCGTCCGGGTTTCCCGTTTGAGACAGGGACCTCGCATCCCTTAACCATTATCAGGCAAAAAATCATTTCTACTTTCGAGAACATTGGGTTTACCGTTGCCTCAGGCCCCGAAGTAGAAGATGATTGGCATAATTTTTCGGCTTTAAACTTTCCTGAAAACCACCCTGCCCGCGATATGCAGGACACATTTTTTATAGATGAAAAGTTTGCCTTGCGTACACATACCTCATCGGTTCAAATACGATTGATGGAAAATAATAAACCACCCTTTAGGGCTTTAATGCCGGGCAGAGTATATCGTAATGAAGCTATAAGTGCAAGAGCACATTGTTTCTTTCATCAAGTGGAAGGATTGTATATTGACAAAAATGTATCTTTTGCCGACATGAAACAGACCTTACTTTATTTCTCGAAAGAAATATTTGGTGAGCAAACTAAAATACGCTTGCGTCCCTCATACTTTCCTTTTACCGAGCCAAGTGCCGAAATGGATGTAAGTTGTTTTATATGTCATTCAAAAGGGTGCTCAGTTTGCAAGCACAGCGGATGGGTTGAAATTTTAGGTTGCGGAATGGTTGACCCTGCCGTATTGCAAAACTGTAATATTGACCCCGAGGTATATTCGGGATTTGCCTTTGGTATGGGAATAGAAAGAATTGCCATGCTTAAATACAGGGTAAACGATTTACGTCTTTTCTCCGAAAACGACATCAGATTTTTAAAACAGTTTAACGCTGCAAATGAATAAAATCAATCAGTTGAACGAATGGCTAAAAGAAAATCCTGACGATTCTTTTTTGATTTATGCTTTAGCCCTTGAATATATTAAGAATAACCAAATACAAGAAGCTAAGAAGCAGTTTGATGAGTTAACTCAAAAACATCCAAAATATTTGGCCACCTATTTACAATTTGGAAATTTATTAGCAGAAATGGGAAATAAGGAAAAAGCTGAAGATATATACCGTAAAGGACTGGAAATAGCTATAGAGCAGAACAATAGCAAAACTTATAAAGAGATAAATCAGGCTTTAAACAATATGATAGATGATGTCTAACATACTAAAAACAAAGTACAACGTATAAGTTCCACAAATACATAGTAAACATGGGGAAACAAGTAGGTGGTATTCTTGGCATATTTCTACAAAAAAATAAATGATATTTATTAACAACTAAGCACTAATTATCCTTTATAATTCAAATAATCAAGATAAATAAAACTTAAATACTCTCTCAAGAATTTTATTTTTAATACATTTGTTGCAATGTGTTTTTACAATGGCAAAATCGAAAAATAAAATTGTTTTTTGGCTATGGCTTATCTCCTTAACCCCAATTTTAACGCTGGGTTCATTTTTTATTTATTTGATATACTTTGCGGACTTACCCTCGCTGGAAGAGTTAGAAAATCCAAAAAGCAATTTAGCCTCTGAGGTTATTTCATCTGACCAAAAAGTAATAGGTAAATATTATATAGAGAATAGAACTAATGTTGCCTATAATCATATTTCGCCTTATGTAATAAATGCTTTAATATCAACCGAAGATGCCCGATTTTATAAGCATAGTGGTGTAGATGTGCGTGCTTTGGTTCGTGCTGTTACAGGTGTAATTAGAGGGAATGAAAGTAGCGGTGGAGGTAGCACTATTACCCAACAATTAGCAAAAATGCTGTTCCCACGCGAAAATTTGAATAAAATACAACTCGTAATTCGTAAATTTAAAGAGTGGATTATAGCTGTAAAACTTGAAAAAAATTATACCAAAAATGAGATTATAGCTATGTATCTAAATAAGTTTGATTTCATTAATAATGCCGTAGGTATAAAATCAGCCGCCCGTATATATTTTGATACTACACCTGATTCATTAAAGATTGAAGAAGCTGCTGTTTTGGTTGGAATGGCTAAAAATCCTTCTTTATACAATCCTAAAAGAAAACCCGAAAATGCATTAAAAAGAAGAAATGTAGTTTTAAACCAAATGTTTAAATACAAATATATTACTCAAGAAGAATACGAGAAATATAAAAAACTTCCTTTAAAAATAAAGTTTACTGCCGAAAATCAAAATGAAGGATATGCCACCTACTTTAGAGAATATCTTAGAGAGTATATGAAAAAATGGTGTAGAGAGCATAAAAAGCTTGATGGCACTTCGTACAACTTGTATAAAGACGGCCTAAAAATATATACCACTATTAACAGTAAAATGCAACAGTATGCCGAAGAGGCTGTTGCTGAATGGCTGAGCGAATTACAAGATAAATTCTTTAATCACTGGAAAGGAAAAAAAAATGCTCCCTTCTATAATCTTTCTGCAACTGATGTAGAAAAACTCATGACTACCTCTATGAAACGCAGCGAGAGGTACAGAGTGCTCAAAGAAAACGGATTAAGTGAAGCTGAAATTGCTGCTTCGTTTAAAAAACCTATCGAAATGAAATTATTTTCATGGAAGGGTGAATTTGATACTTTAATTTCTCCGTGGGACAGCATGCTTTACAGTAAGTTTTTCTTGCAAACCGGATTTATGAGCATGGAACCAAGTACAGGCTATATCAAAGCCTGGGTGGGTGGAATTAACTATCGTAATTTTAAATACGACCACGTAAAACAAGGTAAACGCCAAGTAGGTTCAACCTTTAAACCATTTGTTTATACTTTGGCCATGCAGGAAGAGTGGTCGCCATGTTACCAAGTACCTAATATTCCGGTTACTTTTGACTTGCCCGAGGGCGGCACCTGGTCACCAAAAAACTCTGATGGCAAATACGGAGGTATGATGACACTAAAAAAAGGCTTGGCACAATCTGTAAACTCTGTAACTGCCTATATTATGAAACAGTTTGGCCCTCAGGCAGTAGTTGATTTAGCACGAAAGCTCGGTATTGAAAGTCATTTAGATGCTGTTCCTTCGTTGTGTTTGGGAACAGCAGACATTTCAGTTTATGAAATGGTAGGCGCCAATAGTACCTTTGCTAATTATGGGGTATGGATAGAACCTACTTTTATTACTCGTATTGAAGATAAAAATGGAAATGTTCTGGAAGAGTTTATTCCAAGAAGGGTGGAAGCCATCAGTAAAGAAACTGCTTATTTAACTTTGAATCTTATGAAAGGTGTGGCAGATTTCGGTACAGGGGTACGATTAAGATACAGATACGGCTTAACTAATCCTATTGCCGGAAAAACAGGAACCACCCAAAACAATAGTGACGGTTGGTTTATGGGTATTACACCCGACCTGGTTAGCGGAGTTTGGGTAGGATGTGAAGACCGCAGCGCCCATTTCAGAAGTACTGATTTAGGGCAAGGAGCTTCTATGGCATTGCCAATATGGGCCTTGTATATGAAGAAAATATATGCCGATAAAGACTTAAAAATTTCGCAAGGCGATTTTGAAAAGCCCGAAGATTTTAACAGTAAAATAGAGTTAGATTGCAGTAAATATAATGAGGGTAAAGACCTTGATGAAAGCATTGAATTTGGAGAAGATTTTTAGTATATTGAACAAGTTTTTTAAATATAACAGATATGATAAATAAATCAGTAAAAAATGTAGATGAGGCCATTGCCGATATTAAAGACGGAATGACTCTAATGGTTGGAGGATTTGGCCTTTGCGGTATTCCCGAAAACCTTATAGCCGCACTGGTAAAAAAAGGAATTAAAAATTTAACCTGTATTAGTAATAATGCCGGGGTTGATGATTTTGGGCTAGGGCTATTATTGCAACACAAACAAATAAAAAAAATGATTGCTTCTTATGTGGGCGAGAATGCCGAGTTTGAGCGCCAACTGCTGAATGGCGAGCTGGAAGTTGAATTGGTGCCGCAAGGTACCTTAGCCACTCGTTGCCTGGCTTCGGGGTACGGAATGCCTGCTATATTCACACCGGCAGGTGTTGGTACAGAGGTGGCAGAAGGGAAAGAAACAAGAAAATTTACCTTTCACGGGGTAGAAAAAGAATATTTGCTGGAGCATGCTTTTGAAGCTGATTTTGCTTTGGTAAAAGCCTGGAAAGGTGATACAGCCGGTAACCTGGTTTACAATCAAACAGCACTTAACTTTAATCATGCCATGGCCATAGGAGGTAAAATTACTATTGCCGAGGTGGAAGAGCTGGTTGAACCCGGGGAGTTAGACCCTAATTTTATACATACTCCGGGTATCTTTGTAAGTCGTATCTTTCAAGGAGAAAAGTATGAAAAGCGTATAGAACAACGCACAGTAAGAAAAAGAGATATTTAATAAAATTTGGAAATTATGTTAGACAAAAACGGTATTGCTAAGCGAATAGCAAAAGAAGTAAAAGACGGATATTATGTAAATCTTGGAATAGGTATTCCTACGCTTGTGGCCAACTTTATTCCTAAAGGTATAAATGTAGTACTACAATCAGAAAACGGATTATTAGGGATGGGACCTTTCCCTTTTGAAGGAGAGGAAGATCCCGATTTAATTAATGCCGGCAAACAAACTATAACTACTTTACCGGGTTCTGTATTTTTCGACTCGGCTTTGAGTTTTGGAATGATACGTGCGCGCAAAGTTAATCTTACTATTTTGGGGGCAATGGAAGTAGCCGAGAATGGAGATATAGCCAACTGGAAAATTCCGGGCAAAATGGTTAAAGGTATGGGTGGTGCCATGGACTTGGTGGCGAGTGCCGAAAATATTATTGTGGCTATGCAGCATGTAAACAAAGCTGGCGAATCAAAATTATTACCAAAATGTACTTTGCCTTTAACCGGTATAAAATGCGTAAAAAAAATAGTTACAGAACTTGCCGTGCTTGATATTCTTCCGCAAGGAGGTTTTAAACTGTTAGAACGTGCCCCGGGAGTAAGCATTGATCAAATAAAAAATGCAACAGCAGGTAAGCTCATTATTGAAGGAAATATTCCTGAGATGGAGTTATAACTCTTTTACTGTTAAGTTAAAGGGTTAAACAATACCGTATAGGTAAGCCCAAAAGCCTACTTTTTTCAGTATAAAACAGTAATAGGTTTACTTTATTAATGGTTTTGGCGGTCTATTTGGTTTTGGGTGTGATACTTTGCAGACAGTTAATTGAAAATTCTCAACTAATTGTTTTATACTTTTCTATTTCAAATACTTCATAAAAATGTTTCAGGTAAATTTCCTTTACCTCATTAAAATTTACTTTATGTCCCAATTCCTTTTCTAATGATGTTACCGCCTTATCATCAATACCGCAAGGAACAATGTATTTAAAATAGTTTAAATCAGTATTTACATTAAATGCAAAGCCATGCATAGTTACCCAACGGCTACACCGAACACCCATAGCGCATATTTTACGGGCTTGCGGCAATTTTGCATCAATCCAAACCCCGGTATAGCCTTTGTACCGTTCGGCCGTAATATGATAGGCGGCACAAGTTCTGATAATAGTTTCTTCTAATAATCTTAAATATTTATGAATATCGGTAAAAAAATTATCCAAATCGAGTATTGGATATCCAACTAACTGTCCGGGACCGTGGTAGGTAATATCGCCACCACGATTAATTTTATAATAAGTGGCTTGTATCTCTTCAAGTTGCTGTTGGTTTACCAATAAATTCTCGGGCTTGCCACTTTTTCCCAGGGTATATACATGTGGGTGCTCACAAAAAATTAAATGGTTTTCTGTTGGGGTAAAATTCTGTGTTGCTTCTCGATTTGCCATTTTGATTTGTATCGTATGGGCAAATATATTTTCCTGGTAATCCCAAGCTTTGCCATAATTCATCAAACCCAAATCGTGCAGAATTACAGATTTATTTCTATGCGGCTGCTCCAATCAATTAATCTTAGATAATTCTGATTTAAGATGATTAATGATAGAAATATCTACTGCATCAATCTGTTTTATATCGGCAATATAGCAACTTATCCAATCGCCCAAATGTATCATATACAAAGCTCTTTGCAATGGGGTGTTGCCCTTGGCATAAACTTCAACAATGGTACTTGTATATTTAGCAAAAACTTCTTTACACACCTCCAGTCTTTTTACGGTGCGGTAGTAATCATCTTCATATCTAAAAATAACCACTGCAAATTGCTCATCTTTCTGTGTCCAGCCTACCAATTCATTATGATTCATTTCGGGTAATACATGATGCCAGCATAACATCTTACTGTTTTCGTTCAGTTGCTGTCTGAAACGAATGGCCACTCCTTCTGTGCTACCCAAAGTATAAATAACAGGTAATTTGTTGTGTATTATTTGGGCTAACTTTTCAGCCTCTTGATGTATGTCTGTTTTATTTTTTTGCAACAAATCAATAGCATATTCTACCTCACTCAAATAATTGTGATTTACAACCTGATGAAATTGAAGTACCTTTATAATTTGGCAGATAGAATACCCAATGCACGAACGTGGAGGAAATCCTGAAGGAATCATAATACAATCTAAATGATGCTGTATAGCCAATTGTTCGGCTTCGCCTCCCGATGTTATCACCGTAATTTTTGCTTTAGCTTCAATGCACAATTTAAGTACATGAATAGTTTCTTCGGTATTGCCGCTATAGGTGCAAATAATAGCCAGAGTATTTTCATTTATAAATGCCGGAATACTATAGGCCTTATTGATAATAATAGGGTATTTGGCATTGTTTCCTACCAACTCTGCAACTATAGTTCCTCCTATTCCTGAGCCTCCCAAACCCGAAATAAAAACATTATTAATACTTGTATCACTATTCTTTAATAAGGCTTGATTGCTTATAGCTAAAGCCTTTGTAAGCTGCTCCGGAAAAGAAGCTACCAAATCTTTCATATTCATAGGTAAAATTTAAAGCATGCAAGTTAAACAAAAGCACCTAAATATTGAAATAAATATATTTTCTTAATAAATTTTAATTTCCCAATAGCGCCTGCCCTTGTGATTGTAATCCCTAAAAATGTTTGATGATAATAGGGAAAAGCACAGTTTAACAAATGCCTTAGGCCTTACACCTCACATCATCTATTCAATACTTTTAAGTATTTAAAGTCAACTTGCAAAAAAACTCGAGCATTTAACACAAGCTGTTTGTTGTTTGAAATATTAAAAATACAAATAAAAACTGATAAACATCTAAAGCTGTTCAATTTAACTCCGGAAGCTTCATTCAACCTGCCAAAGGCAGTCAGGCACTGGATTAAATCAAAGCAGAGCTTGGTTTAATCGCTATATGTTAGCGGTAGTGTTTATTCTTGTTCCGCCAATTCTTTTAGTTTTTTATTCATTTCTTCAAATCCTCTTTTTGTGTTGTTGTCTAGTTGTTTTTTAAATAATGAGACAAGTATTCCTTTAAATTTTTCTCGTAACCCTCCCATAATTAGGACAGGTTGTAAATATACAAAATTAAATTTATTTTCGTTGTGCTTATCAAGAAACAGAAAAGAGCTCTGCTGGAGAGCAACTCTCTAGGGATATTGATTGAGCCACG
>JADLFI010000058.1 GCA_020845635.1 Bacteroidia bacterium | reverse complement strand
AACCTACAAAACCACCTATAGGAAATCCAGCATGGTCTCGCTGAACAACGAATAGCAAAAAGCCCTGAGTTACTTATTTCTTAGGGCTTTTTTTTGGAGAGGGCTTTTTTCTATTCGTCATAATGTTGGCGGTTCGTTGTTTTGTCTTGCGATGGCTGATTGAGCCCGTAATCATTTATTTTTGAAATCATTAATTTTGGCGGTGGGTAATTTGATGCGTTTTGATCTTCTAGTCTTTCTTTAATATTGGCTTCAGCTAAAGAATCCAGCCACATAAATTGCTGATCTGTGTATGTTGCTAAAGCAACATTGGTAGCTGCTTGTTCAGAAATCAAATTGGTGGTATTAATGTTGCCGACATTGTTTTCGATTTTGCATATATTTTCTCTAGTTAATTATTTTCGATAATTTAACATAATCTATTTGTTTATAAATAGATTCTATTTGTTCTAAATTGCCTTTAAAGGTAACGGTTACACAAAAAGGATCTAAATACGCTCTGGGTGTAGATTCTTTATTGGGGTATATGTTTCCAATATAAGCTAAAAAAACAGGATGTGAAGTCTGTCCTCCTAATTCATCAATTAAATCATTATACTTATCAAAATATATACAAGTAAAAGCACAACCCGGAATAGTAAGTTCTTTAAAAACGAACCTGTCTTTTTTATTTTTTAAAGAGATTAAAGTATTCCTTTTTGCTACATATAAAGGTTGGTTAGTTGAAATAGATATGTCCATTCGTTCTGCATAAGATAAGCCTCTTAGTGCATGAAGAGAATCTTTAGATATTTCTCCTTTTATATTTGTACTTTGTGAACTTAATTGTTCTATTCGTTTGCCTTTTCGTTCTATTTCTGCAATTTGCTCCTCTGTTGCTTTTGAAAGGTCAATGGCTGCAATTTCTTTTTCCAGCTTCTCCATTTCTGCATTTACCTGGCTTTCGGAAACAGTTTTATCTTGATAAATTATTGAGTTAGATTCTACTTTAAACAAAGAATCTCCGCGTAAAGCATTCTTTTTATATTCTTCAGACTCTTCAATCATGTCCAATCTGGTAATTACATGATAGCTAAAGTGTAAGTCAAAATTAATGTCGCTACCAACACAAGTAACACATTTTACCCCATTTTTTAGTGCCTTTTGTTGCTTTGCCGAATCAAATACTGAACTTAAATCATGAACAATAGAAGCTTCATATTGTTCTTCAATTGACTTTAAAAGCTCTACAATTGATTCATGTATAATTTTATCTATACGGCTAAATATTCTTCTGTCTTCCTCTGTGGTTTTATAAAGGGTACCCCAGTCCTTGTCATCAAAAAAATCGCCTCTATGGGTAAAACCATTAGTGGTTTTAAGTTGTGCAAATGCATTTGTATTGCCAACAACTAAACACAGAAAAAATAAATAAATAAAGCAAATAGTTACTTGTTTCATGGCTTTATTTTTTTAAAAATTTAGGCTCTTATATTTTTATAAACTCAACTCTCCTGTTGTCTGCTTTACCTTCTGGAGTATCGTTGCTGCTTGATGGTTTACTTTCCCCCATGCCTATCGCTTTTAATCTATCCGCAGCAATCCCTCCTGAAACTAAGGCTTTCATAACAGACTCTGCCCTTACTTGGGAAAGTTTCATATTGGAAGCATCGTCTCCATCGCTATCGGTATGGCCTGTAACTTGAAGTTTAACAGTAGGATTAGCTTTTAACCATTTTGTTAATTCGTTAATAAAGCCCATACTTTCTCCCTTAATAGTTGCTTTATTTACATCAAACTTTATAGCTCGTGATACAAATTTTCCATCTGTAAGAATTTTATCTAACATATTCATTCCGCCACCTAATGCAAGTTTGTAATTCTTAAACCTTACGCCTGTTGTTCCACTCATAGATGTAGCAATTGGAGAAAATTCACAATTAGGTACAACCAATATTCTTGTTTCATTGATATAGCATTTAATTTGCTTGTCCTTATAAGCCAAAGCAAAATGAGCCCATTTGCCTTTTAAATTAGCAATCTCAGGTGAGTTTACAGCTATATCAATTTTACCTGTTTCCTCGGTACTAAAATAATTCGTTCCAATAAAGCCATCTTCGCTTGGGAGTATGGAAATAAATTTCCCGTCTAAATCTTTTTCATCAAAATTTATTGCAATTGCACCATAGCCTTCAGCTTCATCAACAATAAAAAAATCAAATTCAATGGTAAAGGCAGATGAAAGATAGCTTTTTGTTTTTATGCGTGGTTCAACCTTTCCCATACCGCCTAGATGTGCATCATCAAAAACAAAATAGTTTTCTCCCTCTTTATTATTAATAGCACCTTGTCTATTTAATAACTTCCATCTTGATGGAAATTCCCCTAATTTAGAATCTACAAAATTGTCTTCAAACAATACTTGTTCTCCAGGTATAAAATCATAGTTATTGTAAATTGACATATCTTGCCCCGATTGACAATAACCATTATTAGGCGTTAATAAATTGAATGTACCCAATAATATGAATAGTAAATTTCTTATTTTCATAATTAGTTTTTTTTATAAAGTTAATAAACATAAGATATAAAAGAAAAAAATCAAAAAGTTTCAAGAAGTAATAATTTTTTTTTCATAGTATTTTTTTGTCCAGGTTCTACAATGACCGCCAACGGTT
>JADLFI010000057.1 GCA_020845635.1 Bacteroidia bacterium | reverse complement strand
TTGTCCGAAAGTTTGTCAAAAGTCGGGTTGTCAAGTAGTAAGTTGATGAGTATTGCTACACCAACGAAAACTCCAATTGTTATTAAGAATGATTGTCTCACGGTCGTCTGTTAATATTGCTGCTAACTCATAAATAGACGCAATTATACAAAATTCTCCTCAAAACCAAAAGTAATATTAAATATTTTTATAATAATATGGTTATGAGGTGAAAAGATTAAATGATGTAATGCGTAAAATAAATAATTTAATTACGTATTTTATATATCTTTGCATTGTATATTTTTATAATTATTTAAAATACGTATAAAATTGTGAATGCTTTTAAAGTCCATAATTATTCCTATTCCTTAGGTAAACATAACGATAAAAATGTAATATGGATACATTTTGTGAGAGACAATCAATTAATCAATCAGCTCAAAGAAGGTAAAGAAATGTTTTCTACTTGCATTTTCAAATCCTAGACCCAAGCAGCCTGATTCTTTTGTACTGAAAAAGTATTTGTAAATTGTAGTAAGCATAATGAATAGCGTAAAACAATGCAGAACACGCATTATAGCAAGGCAAGTAAAAACAAATATTAAACTACTGTTAGATTAGTGAATATATATTTCGCTAAAGTAGTATTCGTAGAAAAAAACAAGCGGCTTGAGTTGTAACTCAAGCCGCTTATTAGAAATACTAAGAGAGATAAATAATTACTCTTCAGATTTGTCTTTCTTTTTGGTAGTCTTTTTCGGTTTCGCCTCTTTTTCAGTATCTTGTGTACTTTCATTCGATGCATCAGTAGAAACCTCACCAGTAGCAGTAGCTGTTTTTTTGGCACCACGACTTCTACGAGTAGCTTTCTTGGCAGGAGCAGTTTTGGTTGAAGTTTGAATGTATTCATTAAAATCAACTAATTCAATCATGCACATTTCAGCATTATCACCAAGTCTGGTTCCTGTTTTTAAAATTCTTGTATATCCACCCGGGCGCGAGGCAACTTTTACACCTACTTCACGAAACAAAGCAGCTACAGCTTCCTTTTGTTTCAAATAGGCAAATACAGTTCTACGACTATGGGTAGTGTCATTCTTTGATTTTGTTATTAAAGGCTCAATGTAAACACGCAAGGCTTTAGCTTTAGCCACTGTAGTATTGATTCTTTTGTGTAAAATTAATGAACAAGCCATATTCGCCATCATTGCTTTTCTGTGCGAACTGGTTCGTCCAAGGTGATTAAGTGTTTTTCCGTGTCTCATAGTCTATTATTAATCTTTATCTAGTTTATATTTTGCTACATTCATTCCAAATTGTAGGTTTTTTGAAGCAACAAGCTCTTCCAATTCGGTCAATGATTTCTTTCCAAAATTTCTGAATTTTAATAAGTCATTTTTATTAAAAGTAACTAAGTCACCCAAAGTTTCAACATCAGCGGCTTTTAAGCAATTTAATGCACGAACTGATAAGTCCATATCATACAGTTTGGTTTTTAGCAACTGACGCATGTGCAATGAATGTTCATCAAATTCTTCAGTTTCTTTTTTCTCTTCAACATCTAAAGTAATACGCTCATCAGAGAACAGCATAAAATGATGAATAAGAATTTTAGCCGCCTCTTTTAAGGCTTCCTTAGGATGTATAGACCCATCGGTTGTAATATCTAAAATGAGCTTTTCATAATCTGTTTTTTGTTCAACACGATAGTTCTCCACGCTATATTTTACGTTCTTTATTGGGGTATATACAGCATCAATAGGAATTAAACCGGCAACTGCATTATTGGGTTTATTCTCTTCTGCCGGAACATATCCACGTCCTTTTTCTATCATCATTTCAATTTTCAGTTTTACTGAATTATCCATGTTACAGATAACGTGGTTAGGATTTAACACCTGAAACCCTGAAGTAAACTTACCTATATCTCCGGCTGTAAAAGAGTTTTTTCCACTTATAACAACCACTAATCTTTCATTCTCGGTGCCCTCAATTTGACGTTTAAATCTAACTTGTTTAAGGTTAAGAATTATTTCGGTAACGTCTTCAACAACTCCTTTGATTGTTGAAAATTCATGATCAACGCCCTCTATTTTAATATAGGTAATTGCAAATCCTTCTAACGATGAAAGAAGAATTCTTCTAAGGGCATTACCTACAGTAATACCATATCCGGGTTCTAAAGGACGAAACTCAAATTGACCTTCCGAATCGGTTGAGTTAAGCATGATTACCTTATCAGGTCTTTGAAATGCTAATATTGCCATTGATTTGTTTTTAATTTATTTTTAAATAAAAGCTGTGATTAACGAGAATATAATTCTACAATAAGTTGTTCTTTTATATTTTCGGGAACTTCAGAACGAGCAGGTATAGCAATAACTTTACCTTCTGCTTTATCTGCATTCCAGTCTAACCATGGGAAAGAACTACTGTTTGATGCTAATGCATTTGAAATAATCTCAAGACTTTTTGATTTTTCACGAACTGCAACTACATCTCCAACCTTTAGGGTATATGACGGAATATTTACCACATTGCCATTTACGGTAATATGACGGTGAGAAACCAATTGACGCGCTGCCATTCTGGTTGGTGCAATACCTAAACGATATACGGTATTATCTAAACGTAATTCTATTAATTGAATTAACACTTCACCGGTAACTCCACGTGCTCTTGATGCACGGTCAAAAATATTCGCAAATTGTTTTTCTAATATTCCGTATGCATATTTTACTTTTTGCTTTTCTTGTAACTGAATAGCATATTCTGATTGTTTTGCGCGTTTCTTCGCTAAACCATGCATTCCCGGAGGGTAATTCTTTTTCTCTAGTGCTTTATCAGGTCCAAATATTGGCTCTCTGAATTTTCTTGCAATTTTAGACTGTGGGCCTGTGTACCTTGCCATTACTTATTATGTTTTTAATTATTATTGCCTGTTTACTGAACTATAAATTATACTCTTCTTCTTTTGGGAGGACGACAACCATTGTGAGGTATAGGAGTAACATCAACTATTTCTGTTACTTCAATCCCTGAATTAGAGATACTTCTAATTGCAGACTCACGACCCGCTCCAGGGCCTTTGATATAAACCTTTACTTTTCTTAAACCTGCTTCATGGGCTACTTTTGAGCAATCATCGCCTGCCATTTGTGCAGCATAAGGAGTGTTTTTCTTTGAGCCTTTAAAGCCCATTTTCCCGGCTGATGACCATGAAATAACCTCACCCTTATGATTAGTAAGAGAAATTATTATGTTATTAAAAGTAGCATTTATATGAGCTTCCCCGCTCGGTTCAACGTTTACTACTCTTTTCTTGGCTGTTTTTACTGTTTTTGCCATTATATATGATTAATTAAATTCCTTTAAAATATTATTTAGTAACTTTCTTCTTATTAGCAACTGTTTTCTTTCTTCCTTTTCTGGTACGAGCATTATTTTTTGTGGTTTGCCCTCTAACAGGAAGACCTAAACGGTGGCGAATACCACGATAACTACCAATATCCATTAAGCGCTTAATACTTAATTGAACTTCCGAACGTAGCGCACCTTCAACTTTATACTTATCGTTAATGATGGTACGTATTTTGGTTAATTGATCATCATTCCAATCTTGAACTTTTACGTCCCAATCAATTCCTGCTTCGGTTAGGATATTTTGTGCAGTTCTTCTGCCAATACCATAAATATAGGTTAAACCTATTTCTCCTCTTTTGTTTTTTGGTAAATCAATACCTGAAATTCTTGCCATTGCTATTAAATAATTTCTAAATTATAAATTTTACCCTTGTCTTTGTTTAAATTTTGGGTTCTTTTTGTTAATAACATACAAGCGCCCTTTTCTGCGAATAATTTTACATTCAGCGCTTCTCTTTTTTATTGATGCTCTTACTTTCATTTTATTTTAATTTTATACCTTCAAGGTTTTAATAACTTTTAATTTTACTTATATCTAAATGAAATTCGTCCCTTTGTTAAATCATAAGGACTCATTTCCACCTTTACTTTATCACCAGGTAAGATTCTGATATAATGCATACGCATTTTTCCTGAGATATGGGCTGTTATCACATGCCCATTTTCAAGCTCAACACGAAACATTGCATTACTCAACGCTTCTATAATTGTTCCATCTTGTTCTATTGATGACTGTTTAGGCATCTATTATTTAAAATTTTATATTTAATTTATTACTTTTTCTATTTCTTCAAAACTTGATAAAATATCTGCTTTGCCTTTGTCAACCAAAACTGTATGCTCAAAATGTGCCGACAATTTACCATCTGTAGTTTTTATCGTCCATCCATCTTTCCCTCGTATCACTTCTTTTTTTCCCATATTAATCATTGGCTCAATAGCAATAACTATACCACTTTGCAATAAAATTCCTTTTCCTCTGGTTCCGTAATTTGGAACTTCGGGCGATTCATGTAGTGATTTTCCTACCCCATGCCCAACCAACTCACGTACTACCGAAAACCCGGCAGCTTCGGCATGATTCTGAACTGCAGCACCAATGTCTCCAATTCTTTTGCCAGCTATTGCATTTTCTATTCCCTTATATAAACTTTGCTTGGTTACCTCCAAGAGTTTTTTTGCTTCGGTAGTAATTTCTCCTACTGCAAAGGTATATGCCGAATCTCCATAAAATTGATTCTTTACCACTCCGCAATCTACAGAAACAATATCGCCATCTTTTAGAACATAATTTCCGGGAATTCCATGAACTACCTCTGAATTTACTGATATGCAAAGCGAGTTAGGAAATCCACCATATCCTTTAAACGCGGGTTTAGCATCATGATCAAGAATAAACTGCTCTGCAATTTTATCTAATTCAATAGTTTTTACACCCGGCTTTATATGTTTGGCCACCTGGGCTAAAGTTTTACCAACAAGTAAAGAACTAATTCTTATTAACTCAATCTCCTCTTTCGTCTTGTAATACAACATCAAATATTAAATATTTGTTGTCATTGATACGGCTGATGGGGTATTTCTTCCTTTTATTCTTCCATTTTTCATCAAACCATCATAATGACGCATTAATAAATAACTTTCGATTTGTTGTAATGTATCTAACACAACACCTACCATAATCAACAATGAGGTTCCACCATAAAATTGGGAAAATTGTGCATTTAACCCAAACTTATTCCCAAATGCAGGAATAATGGCAATTAATGCTAAAAATACTGATCCGGGTAAGGTAATCTTAGACATAATAGTATCAATAAAATCTGCTGTATCTTTTCCGGGTTTAACGCCAGGTATAAAGCCACCATTACGCTTCATATCATCTGCCATTTGATTTGGATTAATGGTAATAGCCGTATAAAAGTAGGTAAACGCAATAATCATAACAGCAAAAACAAAGTTATACCAAAACCCTGTGTAATCAGATAAAGCGGCAACAAAACCACCCGGTGCACTAGTGGTAGAAAAACCGGCAATAGTAATAGGCACAAACATAATAGCTTGAGCGAAAATAATAGGCATAACTCCGGCAGCATTAACCTTTAGGGGAATATACTGTCTTACACCTCCGTATTGTTTATTTCCTACAACTTTTTTGGCAAACTGTACCGGAATTTTTCTGGTTCCCTGAATAAGAATAACAGAGAAAACAATGATTAAAAATAGTACTACCAATTCAACCAATAATATTACTAATCCGCCTCCCGAATTTTCAAGTCTGGCAACAAATTCCTGCACAAAAGAAACAGGCAAATTAGCAATAATACCTATCATAATAATTAATGAAATACCATTACCAACTCCTTTATCTGTGATTTTTTCACCCAACCACATAATAAAGATGGTTCCTGATAGTAGTATAAGTATGGAAGCAATCCAAAACATAGTATCGTTATGTACACGAGCTACTGCAGGTATTTGCGAGGCAATATATCCTGGTGCTTGTAGTAGGGTAACTACTACAGTAAGAAAACGTGTATATTGATTTATTTTTTTTCTGCCACTCTCCCCTTCTTTTTGCAATTTCTGAAAATGAGGTACAGCAAGTCCCATTAACTGCATAACGATTGATGCAGAAATATAAGGCATAACCCCTAAAGCAAAAATAGAAGCTCGGGAAAATGCGCCTCCGGCAAAAACATCAATAAGTCCGGCTAATCCGGTAGGTGCACCGTTTGCTGCTTCTAAAGCAGCGGAATCAACACCGGGAATAACAATAAAAGACCCTAATCGATAAATTAATAAAAAGCCTAAGGTGTTAAGAATTCTTGTTCTTAACTCCTCAATCTTATAGATATTTTTTATTGTATTAATGAAATTTTTCATACAGTATTATAATGTTTTAGCTGTGCCGCCAAGGTTTTCAATAGCAGCTTTAGCAGTAGCTGAAAAGGCATGAACTGTAACATCCAATTTAGTTTTCAATTCGCCTCTTCCTAATATTTTTATCAAATCGTTTTTAGAGGCTAATCCATTACCCACAAGTACACTCATATCAATAGTGTTAATTTTTGACTTATCGGACAATGCTTGCAAAACATCAAGATTAATACCTCTATATTCTACCCTGTTAATATTCTTGAATCCTACTTTAGGGGTTCTTCTTTGTAAAGGCATTTGACCTCCTTCAAAGCCTACTTTACTAGAGTAGCCTGAGCGTGACTTGGCGCCTTTATGTCCACGTGTAGAAGTACCACCTCTACCTGAGCCTTGTCCACGACCTATTCTTTTTCTGTTTTTTGTTGAGCCTTCTGCAGGCTTTAAATTACTTAAATTCATTATCTCGTTAATAAAAACGTTATTATTCAATTATAGTCACTAAATGATTTACTTTACTAATCATCCCGCGGATATTAGCATTATCTTCCTTCTCAATAACTTGATGTAATTTAGAGAAACCTAAAGCTTTTAAAGTTGCTTTTTGTCGCTCGGTGCGGTCAATACCGCTTTTTACTTGTGTAATCTTAATTTTAGCCATAATTTTAGCTTTTTATCCATTAAAAACTTGTTGCATACTAATTCCTCTTTGTTGAGATACAGTAACAGCATCTCTTAATTGAACTAAAGCATCAATAGTTGCTTTAACCACATTATGAGGGTTTGACGAGCCTTTTGATTTGGCTAACACATCTGTTACTCCAACACTCTCTAAAACAGCACGCATAGCACCTCCGGCAATTACTCCTGTACCGTGAGCAGCAGGTTTAATAAACACTCTAGAGCCACTATACTTTCCGGTTTGTTCGTGCGGAACTGTACCTTTAATGATAGGAACTTTAATTAAATTCTTCTTTGCATCTTCTATTCCTTTTGTGATAGCGTCTGTTACTTCTTTTGCTTTACCTAGTCCATAACCTACCACACCTTTTTCATCTCCAACAACAACAATAGCTGAGAAACTAAAAGTTCTACCTCCTTTGGTAACTTTAGTAACACGCTGTACACTAACCAATTTATCTTTTAGTTCAATGTCGCTCGATTTTACTTTTTTTATTTGTGCGTTTGCCATTTATATATTCTTATTACTTTGTAAATATTAAAACTCTAACCCTGCTTCACGTGCTGCATCGGCCAACGATTTAACACGACCGTGATATAAATATCCGTTTCTATCAAATCTAACGCCTTTTAATCCGGCATTGTTAGCTTTCTCGGCTATTAATTTCCCAACTAACCTTGCCTGTTCAATTTTGTTTACTTTTTGCTCTGCTATTTCTTTAATTTTAGAAGAGGCCGAAAACAAAGTTACTCCATTGGCATCATCAATTAATTGAGCATATATTTGTTTATTACTTCTAAAAACAGATAAACGAGGTTTTTGGCTATCGCCTTTTACTATTTTACGAATTCTTTGTTTAATTCTAATTCGTCTTGCTTCTTTAGTTAAAGCCATTTTACAAATATCTTTATATAGTTAGTTACTTATTTAATTTTTATTTACCGGCTGTTTTTCCTGACTTTCTGCGTAATACTTCATTAGCAAACTTAATTCCCTTACCTTTATATGGTTCAGGTGGACGCAATGAACGAATTTTTGCTGCTACTTGACCTAATAATTGCTTATCATAACTGGTTAAAGTAATCAATGGATTTTTTCCTCTCTCTGTAGCTGTTACCACTTTAACTTCAACCGGCAACTCAATGCTGACATTATGTGAAAATCCTAAAGACAAGTCTAACATTTGTCCGGAATGACTAGCTCTGTAACCTACACCAACAAGCTCTTGTTCTATTTTATAGCCTTCAGAAACTCCTTTTACCATATTGGCAACAAGGGAACGGGTTAAACCATGCAATGCTCTAAGTGATTTTTCATCATTAGCCCTTTTTACTTCTATTTTATTATCAGTAAGTTCTAAAGTAATACCGTCTCTTAATGATTGCGATAATTCGCCAAGCTTACCTTTAACATTCACAATATTATTAGGTAATACTTTAACCTCAACACCTGAGGGAATTTCAATGGGTAATTTTCCTATTCTTGACATAACTCAATATAATTTATGAAATATAACAAATAACCTCACCACCGATATTCAAGTTTCTGGCTTCTTTATCGGTCATTAGCCCCTGAGAAGTTGAGATAATAGCTATCCCTAGACCATTCATAACTCGTGGCAAATTAGCATGCCCGGAATATTGTCTTAAACCCGGCTTACTAACACGAGTAAGGCTGCGAATTGCATTTTGCTTATTGGCAGGATGATATTTAAGGGCAATTTTAATATTTCCTTGAAGATTATTTTCTTCAAATTTATAATTAAGGATATAACCCTTTTCAAATAAAATTTTAGTGATTCCTTTTTTAATATTAGAAGCCGGAATTTCAACAACTCGGTGATTGGCTCTAATGGCATTTCTTAACCTTGTAAGATAGTCTGATATTGGATCTGTCATTTTTTTTATTTATATGTTATCTCGCACGCAAGATAATTATATGAATACTATTATTACTATAATTATTTAAATTTATTATTACCAACTGGCTTTTACTACTCCCGGGATTTTACCATTCACGGCCATCTCTCTAAAAGTAATACGAGATAAACCAAATTGTCTCATATATCCTCTTGGGCGACCGGTTAATTTACAGCGATTTCTTTGTCTAATCGGTGCCGAATTTCTAGGTAATTTTTGCAAACCTACAAAATCTCCGGCAGCTTTCAAAGCGGCTCTTTTTTCAGCATATTGTTCAGCAAGTCTAGCTCTCTTTACTTCTCTTGCTTTCATTGATTCTTTTGCCATGTTCCTGTATTAGTTTTTTTGATTTTTAAATGGTAATCCAAATTCTTTTAGTAAAGCAAACGCTTCGGCATCGGTATTTGAAGAGGTAACAAAGGTAATATCCATACCCATTATTTTATTTACCTTATCAATTTGAATTTCAGGAAAAATAATTTGCTCGGCTACTCCCATAGTGTAATTACCTTTTCCGTCAAACGATTTATCGTTAATACCACGGAAATCACGAATACGAGGCAAGGCTACTGATATTAGACGATCTAAAAATTCGTACATTTTATCACCTCTCAAAGTTACTTTTACTCCAATGGCAACCCCTTTACGTAGTTTAAAGTTAGAGATATCTTTCTTTGATTTGGTTGCTATTGCTTTTTGACCGGTAATGGTGGCCATATCATTTAATGCGGCATCTATCAATTTCTTATCTGAAACTGCTGAGCCTATACCTTGATTAATACAAATTTTTTGTAATTTAGGTACTTGCATTGAGCTTTTGTACTCAAATTGCTTCACTAATGCCGGAACAACTTCCTTGGCATATTTATTTTTTAGTCTTGGAATGTATGTCATTATTTTATTACCTCCCCTGATTTTTTTGCATAACGAACTAGTTTACCTTCAGAATTTTTCTTTCTTCCAACTTTAGTGGCGGTATTTCCCACCATTAACATTAAGTTGGAAATATGAATTGAAGATTCTTGTTTAATAATGCCTCCCTGAGGATTGGCATTACTAGGTTTTGCGTGTTTTGAAACAAGATTAATACCTTCTACAATAGCTCTCATTTTGGAGCGATCAACCACCAATACTTTACCTTGTTGACCTTTAGCATCACCGGCAATAACCTTTACGGTATCTCCTTTTTTAATATGTGTTTTAACTTGCATGATAGTTATAATTTATTATAGCACCTCCGGAGCTAATGAAACAATCTTCATAAATTCTTTTTCTCTCAACTCTCTTGCCACGGGCCCAAAAATACGAGTTCCTCTCATTTCGTCTGATGCATTGAGCAATACTACTGCATTGTCATCAAAACGAATATATGAACCATCTTGGCGTCTAACCTCTTTTGAGGTACGTACTACAACGGCCTTTGAAACCGTACCCTTCTTAATGTTGCCATTAGGTACGCTATGCTTTACGCTAACAACAATTTTGTCGCCAACCGAAGCGTATCTTCTTTTTGTACCTCCAAGTACACGAATGCATAAAACTTCCTTTGCTCCGCTATTATCTGCAACTGATAATCTTGATTCCTGTTGTATCATTTATTTATTATGTTAATTCTCTAAAGAGTAGTTTAACTTTAATTATTTCACTTTTTCCAATATTTCAACCAAACGCCAGTTCTTGGTTTTACTTAAAGGACGTGTTTCCATAATCTTTACAGTATCACCAATACTACAGGTATTAGCTTCGTCATGGGCCACAAATTTTGAAGTTCTTTTTACAAACTTACCATACATGGGGTGTTTTACCTTGCTCTCAATAGCCACAACAATAGATTTATCCATTTTGTTGCTGATTACCAATCCGATTTTTTCTTTGCGGAGATTTCTTTCCATGATTACTTAGTATTTTTTCTGTTATTGATTTCTGTTTTTAAACGCGCAATATCTCTGCGTGTTACTTTAATAGACAAAGGGTTTTCAAGCGGAGAAATGGCATGATTAATTTTCATTTTTGACAATGCTGCTATTTCTACCGAGAGTCTTTCATTTAACTCTTCGTTACTAAATTGCTTTATGGTTGATTGTTTTAACATTCTTATAAGTTTTACAATATTAAACCGTTTGTTCTGTATAATCTCTTCTAACTACAAATTTAGTAGTAATAGGTAATTTTTGGGCTGCTAATCTTAAGGCCTCTTTGGCAGTTGCCAAAGGTACTCCGTCTGCCTCAAAAATTATTCTTCCGGGTTTAACTACAGCCACCCAATATTCAGGTGCTCCCTTTCCTTTACCCATACGTACCTCTGCAGGTTTTTTGGTAATGGGTTTATCAGGAAATATTCTTATCCATATTTGACCTTCTCTCTTCATATATCTCGTAACTGCAATACGGGCAGCTTCAATTTGGCGGGCTGTAATCCAAGCTCCTTCTTCGGCTTTAATAGCAAAAGAACCTAGGGCTATTTGATTGCCACGTTGAGCATTGCCTTTCATCTTCATTTTATGCATTTTACGAAATTTCGTTCTTTTAGGCTGTAGCATCTTTATATAGTATTATTAATTATAAATTCTTGTTGATTAAAAAATTATTTCTTCTTTCTAGGGGTAGCTGCTCCGCGTGATCTATTTCTGTTTCCTGCACCTTGCGCCCTTTCAGTTTTTCCTTTCACATTTCCGGTACCTGAGGTTAAAAGACCTACGTTTGGAGACAAATCTTTCTTTCCATAAATCTCACCTCTGCAAATCCATACTTTTATTCCTAATCTTCCGTAAGTAGTATGAGCCTCGGATAATGCATAATCAATATCTGCTCTAAAGGTATGTAAAGGAGTACGACCTTCCTTATAATGCTCTGTTCGAGCCATTTCAGCACCCCCTAAACGACCGGAAATACTAATTTTTATACCTTCTGCTCCAATTCTCATAGAAGAAGAAATAGCTGTTTTGATAGCTCTTCTAAATGAGATACGACCTTCTATTTGACGCGCAATACTATCACTTACTAATTGAGCATCTAATTCCGGACGCTTAATTTCTAATATATTTATTTGAACATCTTTCTTGGTGGTCTTCTTTAATTCTTCTTTAAGCTTATCAACTTCTTTACCGCCTTTTCCAATAATGATACCCGGACGAGCAGTGTTAATGGTTACGGTAATTAGTTTAAGTGTTCTTTCAATAACAATTTTTGAAATACTTCCTTTGGCCAAACGGGCGTTGAGGTAATTACGAATATTGAAGTCTTCAACAATTTTATCGGCATAGTTTTTTCCACCGTACCAGTTAGAATCCCAACCTTTTATGATTCCTAATCTATTGCTTATAGGGTTTGCTTTTTGTCCCATGTAATTATTTGAAAGTATTAATTATTAATTTACTGCTGCTGTTTCACTAGTTTTTGTGCCAAGAACTAAAGTAACATGATTAGATCTTTTTCTGATTCTATAACCTCTTCCTTGTGGAGCGGTACGAAGTCTCTTCATTTGTAAACCACTATCTACAAAAATTTCTTTGATATAAAGGTTACTGTCTTCAACTCTCAATCCATCATTCTTAGCACGCCAATTGGCAATTGCCGATAACAACAATTTTTCAAGACGTCCTGATGCTTCTTTAGGATTAAATTTTAATAAGTATAAAGCCTTATTAATATCCATACCTCTAACCATATCAGCTACTAATCTCATTTTACGAGGTGATGTAGGACAGTTATTTAATTTGGCAAGGCTTACTGATTTTCTTGCTTCTTTGCGTGCTTCAGCCGCTTTATGTTTTCTAGCTCCCATTGTATTATATCTTGCTTAACGTTATGTTATTTAGATCCTTTATCTTTTTTCTGACCTGCATGCCCTCTAAAGTTACGAGTTGGTGCAAATTCTCCCAATTTATGACCAACCATATTTTCAGTAGCATAAACAGGAATAAATTTATTACCATTGTGAACTGCAATGGTTTGCCCAACAAAATCAGGTGTAATCATTGATCTTCTTGACCAAGTTTTAATTACACTGCGCTTTCCGCTCTCAACAGCGGCTAATACTTTTTTTTCGAGTTTATAGTCAACGAAAGGACCTTTTTTTAATGAACGTGCCATTTTATGTATTTTAGTTGTGAACTATTATTCAATAGCCATTAAACCTTTTTAGTTATTTATAATTATTTTTTTCTTCTTTCAATAATATATCTGTTCGAAGCTTTCTTTGGATATCGTGTTTTGTATCCTTTTGATGGAATACCTTTTCTAGAACGCGGATGTCCTCCAGAAGCTCTACCTTCACCTCCACCCATTGGGTGATCAACCGGATTCATTACAACAGGTCTTGTTCTTGGTCTTCGTCCAAGCCAACGACTTCTACCGGCTTTTCCACTAACTTCAAGAGCATGATCCGAATTAGAAACAGCTCCTATAGTTGCTCTGCATGTTAATAAAATCATTCTGGTTTCACCTGAAGGCATCTTAATAACGGCATATTTATCTTGACGGGCAGCTAATTGTGCGTAGCTTCCGGCACTTCTTACCAAAGTAGCACCTTGTCCCGGATACAATTCTATACAATGAATTATTGTTCCAACAGGGATTTCCTTAAGGAATAATGTATTACCTATTTCAGGGGCTGCACCGGCTCCTGAAATTATTTTTTGTCCAACTTTAATTCCGGCCGGAGCAATAATATACCTTTTTTCGCCATCAGAATAATTAACTAATGCAATATAAGCACTTCTGTTTGGGTCATATTCAACAGTTTTTACTGTTCCTTCAATACCGTCTTTATTTCTTTTAAAATCAATTATACGATAATTTTTCTTATGCCCTCCGCCAATATAGCGCATAGTCATTTTTCCACTCTGATTTCTACCACCTGATTTTTTGATAGGTTCTAGTAAACTTTTTTCAGGAGTATCAGTTGTAATTTCATCAAAAGCATTTACTAATTTAAAACGCTGTGATGGAGTTAAGGGGCGTAGTTTTCTAAGTGCCATTTTTTATTAAATATTGCTATAAAAATCAATTACTTCACCTTCTTTTAAAGAAACTACGGCTTTTTTGTGACGATTGGTTAAACCACTAACCGGGCCTCTTTTTGTGTTTCGGGTTTTAATTTTACCTATATAATTTTGTGTCCAAACTTTCTCAACATTAACGCTATAAGCTTTTTCTACAGCACTTTTAATTTCAATTTTATTAGCATTACTGTTCACAATAAAGCCATAGCGATTATGTTTTTCGCTGGCTTTAGTCATTTTTTCAGTGAGAACTGGTTTTATTATAGTTTCCATTTGGAAAAATTTGTTTTTTAGTTAAATAATTTCTCAATTTCGGCAAGTGATCCTTCTGAAATTATCAGATTTTGTGCATTTAATATATCGTAAGTGTTTATATTAGAAACATTTATCACTTTTGCTTTACCCAAATTACGAGCCGACAAATATACATTTTTATTTGATTCAGAAAGCACTAATAAAGTTTTTTTATCCAAAACATTTAAATTTTTCATTAACCCTAAATAATTTTTAGTTTTAGGGCTCTCAAAACTAAAGTTTTCGATAATTGTAATTTTATTATCTTTAGCTTTATAGGTTAAGGCCGAAGCTCTGGCTAAGGCTTTTACTTTTTTATTTAGTTTAAAGCTATAATCACGTGGTTGTGGCCCAAAAAATCTTCCTCCGCCAACAATTGTTCCTGATTTACGGCTTCCTGCACGAGCTCCACCGGTTCCTTTTTGGCGCTTTAATTTTTTAGTACTATAGGCAACCTCTGCCTTTTGCTTGGCTTTATGAGTTCCCTGTCTTTGATTAGCCAAATATTGTTTTACATCTAAATAAATGGCATGGTCGTTAGGTACTATTCCAAATATTTCTTTATTTAGAACAACTTTATTGGAAGTTTCTTTTCCAGCTGAATTTAATACTTTTAATTCCATTTTATTTTTCTATTAAAATGTAAGAACCTTTTGCACCCGGAACAGAGCCCTTAATAACCAAAAGATTTTTATCGGTTAATACTTTTAATATTTCTAAGTTTTGAACTTTAACTCTATCGCCACCCATTCTTCCGGCCATACGCATACCTTTAAATACGCGCGATGGAGTAGATGATGCTCCCAATGAGCCTGGCGCTCTTAATCTGTTATGTTGACCATGAGTTTGACCTCCAACCCCTCCAAATCCGTGTCTTTTAACTACTCCTTGAAAGCCTTTGCCTTTAGAGGTTCCAATAATATCTACAATATCGCCTTCTAAAAACAAATCTACTTTAATTATATCTCCTAACTTTTTTTCCTCCGTAAAGCCTTTAAATTCAACTAATTTGCGCTTTGGAGTGGTTTGTGCTTTGGCAAAATGACCCATCATTGCTTTTGATGTATGTTTTTCTTTTTTCTCATCATAAGCTAATTGAACAGCTTGGTATCCGTCAACTTCTTGGGATCTAACTTGCGTAACAACACAAGGACCAGCTTCAACAACTGTGCATGGTATAATTTTACCATTGGCATCATAAACACTGGTCATTCCGATTTTTTTACCAATTATTCCTGACATTATTATTATTGTTATTATTTATATATTCTATTTTTTTAGTTAAAGAAAGAGTTTAATATCATTAAACTTTTATTTCTACTTCCACCCCACTAGGTAATTCAAGTCGCATTAGAGCATCAACCGTTTTTGAAGTAGAACTGTAAATGTCTAACAATCTTTTGTAAGAACATAACTGAAATTGTTCTCTTGCCTTTTTGTTAACGTGTGGCGAGCGCAAAACAGTAAATATTTTCTTATTGGTAGGTAATGGAATAGGACCATTTACGATAGCACCGGTAGGTTTTACTATTTTAACGATTTTTTCGGCTGATTTATCAACTAAATTATAATCGTATGATTTTAATTTTATTCTAATTCTTTGATTCATTTTTTTTTATAAAGAACTGTTAATATTAAACTTTTTCGGCTTTATTACCTTTAACTTTTGCTACAACTTCATCAGCAATACCTTTAGGAGCATCGGTATAGTGCGAGAACTCCATAGTTGAAGAGGCACGCCCACTGGTAATAGTACGTAACTGTGTTACATAACCAAACATTTCTGATAATGGAACTTTGGCTTTAACAACTTGTGAATTACCTTTTGAATCCATACCTTCAATTTGACCTCTTCTTTTGTTTAAATCGCCAACCACATCACCCATGTTTTGTTCCGGGGTAATAACCTCAACCTTCATAATTGGTTCAAGCAATACCGGCTTACATTTTGGTAAGGCTTCTCTGAATGCTGTTCTAGCACAAATTTCAAATGAAAGAGAGTCAGAGTCAACTGCGTGGTAAGAACCATCAATTAATCTAACCTTTAAAGAGTCCATAGGATAACCGGCTAATACACCGTTTACCATGGCAGCTTTAAATCCTTTTTCAACAGAAGGAATGTATTCTTTAGGGATATTACCACCAACAATTTCATTTACAAATTGTAATGGGTTTTTAGCTACATCCCAATCTTCATCAACTTGAGAAATAATAATTTTAATATCGGCAAATTTACCTCTACCACCGGTTTGTTTTTTATACACTTCGCGATGTTCAATAGTTCCTTTAATAGATTCCTTATAGGCAACTTGAGGAGCTCCTTGGTTAACTTCTACTTTAAATTCTCTTTTTAAACGGTCAACAATAACTTCAAGGTGAAGTTCACCCATACCGCTAATAACAGTTTGCCCTGAGTCTTCGTCAGTTTGCACTTTAAATGTAGGATCTTCTTCTGATAATTTATTTAAGGCCACACCTAATCTATCCAAGTCGGCTTGCGTTTTGGGTTCAATAGCAATACCGATAACAGGTTCAGGGAATGTCATTGCTTCAAAAACGATAGGACTCTTTTCATCACATAGTGTGTCGCCTGTACGAATATCTTTAAAACCAACAGCCGCACCGATATCACCGGCCTCAATAAATTCAATTGAATTTTGTTTGTTGGCGTGCATCTGGAAAATACGTGAGATACGCTCTTTGTTGCCACTTCTGGTATTGAGCACATAAGAACCGGCATCTAAGTGACCAGAGTAGGCACGGAAAAATGCTAAACGTCCAACAAAAGGATCGGTTGCAATTTTAAAAGCTAAGGCAGCGAATGGCTCTTTTACATCAGGTTTTCTAAATGTTTCCTCACCGGTATCAGGGTTAGTCCCCTTAATTTTTTCTTTATCTAATGGAGACGGCATTAGTTCCATTACCAAATCAAGCATGGTTTGAACTCCTTTATTTTTGAAAGAAGAGCCGCAAACCATTGGAACAATTTTATTTGCTAAACAGGCCTGACGTAATGCGGTCAATACTTCTGCTTCAGTAATGGAATCAGGATTCTCAAAATACTTTTCCATTAATTTATCATCAAACTCGGAAACGGATTCCAAAAGCTTTTCTCTCCACTCAGCAACCTCATCTTTCATCTCATCAGGGATAGGAACTTCCGTAAAGGTCATCCCTTTATCAGCTTCATTCCAAACAATACCACGGTTATTTATGAGGTCAACTACTCCTTTAAAAGTATCTTCAGAACCAATAGGTAATTGAAGAGGAATAGCGTTACCTCCTAATATTTCGCGAACTTGTTTTACAACATTTAAAAAATCGGCACCTTGGCGATCCATTTTATTAACAAACCCAATACGACTAACATTATAGTTATTGGCTAAGCGCCAATTTGTTTCAGATTGAGGCTCTACTCCGTCAACGGCAGAAAATAAGAACACCAATCCGTCAAGGATACGTAATGAACGATTTACTTCTACCGTAAAATCCACGTGACCCGGGGTGTCAATAATATTTAATTTATATTTATTGTTTCGGTAATTCCAAAAGCAAGTAGTTGCTGCGGAGGTAATGGTAATTCCTCTTTCTTGTTCCTGAACCATCCAGTCCATAGTGGCGGCACCATCATGAACCTCGCCTAGTTTATGATTAACCCCGGTATAATATAATATACGCTCGGTGGTAGTGGTTTTTCCGGCATCAATGTGTGCCGATATCCCAAAATTTCTTGTGAATTTTAAGTCGCTCATTTATATTTTAAAATCTGAAGTGTGAAAATGCTTTATTGGCTTCGGCCATTCTATGAGTATCTTCTTTCTTTTTATAAGCTGCTCCTTCTTCTTTTGAAGCGGCAACAAATTCACTTGCTAATTTCATACTCATTGATTTTTCGTTTCTTTTACGTGAAAACTGAATAAGCCAGCGAATAGCTACAGCAGTTTTTCTTTCAGGGCGAACTTCCTGAGGGATTTGGAACGTAGCCCCTCCTACCCTACGGCTTTTAACTTCAACCTGTGGGCTTACATTGGCTAATGCTTTTTTGAATATTTCCAATGCATTTTCGTTGGTTCTTTGTTCCACAATACTTAAAGCTTCATAAAATACTTTATAAGCTGTACTTTTTTTACCTGAATACATCAGGTTATTTACGAATCGGGTAACCAAAATATCGTTAAATTTTGGATCCGGTAATAAAGGGATTCTTTTGGGTGTTGACTTTCTCATTGTGAAAGGCTATTGAAATGTTTTACCTAAATTCTGTTATTATTTTTTTCCGCCTTTTTTGGCCGGTGCTGCTCCGGCAGCTCCTGGTTTTGGACGTTTTGTACCATATTTACTTCTACGTTGGTTACGACCTTCAACACCGGAGGTGTCAAGTGCGCCACGAACGATATGATAACGAACTCCGGGTAAATCTTTTACCCTACCGCCACGGATTAATACGATGGAGTGCTCTTGTAGATTGTGTCCTTCACCCGGGATATAAGCATTTACCTCTTTGGTGTTTGTTAATCTAACCCTGGCAACTTTACGCATTGCAGAATTTGGTTTTTTAGGTGTGGTTGTATATACACGCACACATACACCGCGCCTTTGCGGACATGAATCCAAAGCGGCTGACTTACTCTTATAATCCAGCTTTTGGCGGCCTTTACGAACTAATTGTTGTATTGTAGGCATTTAATTTAATGGTTTTTATTTTGTTATTTATTATATTTTCCTTTCTCAAAAAGGGAGGGCAAAGGTAATCATTATTCCTTAAAAAAAAATTATCCTCAAAAAAAAATGTTCTTCAATGTACATTTTAAATTTATTTTCATTAATCAAAAATAAACAAAATGCTTATTTTCAACATTTTACACAAAACAACAATTAGTATTTATTAACATAAATCCAAAAAAATTAATAATTCAACTAAAAATATATTATGCTCATCCTTTTTCATGCCAGTTGCCATTAACTACTGCTACTGTTAATCTATCGAACATTACCCCACCAAAATACCTTCGATTAAGCTTGTAACAAAATTCATCAAGGTACAATTGTAAATAC
>JADLFI010000056.1 GCA_020845635.1 Bacteroidia bacterium | reverse complement strand
TTTGTATCGGTAAATAGTGAGGTATTTTATCTAAAACTAAAAGCAGTAAAAAGTTATACCAGCAATAATACTTCGGAAGAAATAAAGTTCCCTTTTCTTTTACTTCCTTTCTTTTTACAATGGCAAATCTTGTCCCTCAGTTGTATTTCTGTCTTTTGAAGTTATAAACGTCACTTTTGAATCAGGAGGTATTAATATTAGCTTATCAATATTGCTTCATAATATCATTTGATACTATCAATTCAACCCTTGCGGAGAAAAACCACTCTAATCACCGCAAATTATGCGGAGAATAATTTGTATATTTACCGCATAAATTAGAATCAAGATGGCAATTTACATTCATCAACTCAAAAATTGGGCTAATTTTCAATGGAATGAGCAGGATTTTATTTCGCTTTTAAGCGAAGTTAGAAACTTGCAAGGTAAACTTATGGGAAAAGTTGAATTGCTTGGTTTTGAATTGAAAGACGAAGCCAATTTAGAAACTTTGATTCAAGATGTTGTTCAGTCTTCTGAAATAGAGGGCGAAATCTTAAATCCTGAACAGGTTCGTTCTTCAATAGCAAAAAGGTTAGGTCTGGAAGATTCGGGCTTACAACATTCAGAAAGGCATATTGACGGAGTTGTAGAAATGATGTTAGATGCTACTCAAAACAATGATAAAACATTGAGCGATGAACGATTATTTGGTTGGCACGCTGCACTATTCCCAACAGGGAGAAGCGGAATGTTTAAAATTGAAGTAGCTAAATGGCGTTCAGGTAATATGCAGGTAGTTTCAGGTGGTTTGGGTAGAGAATTTGTACATTACGAAGCACCCAAAGCCGAGTTGTTAGAGCAGGAAATGAAACAATTTATAGACTGGTTTAATACAGAGTCTAATTTAGACCCGATATTGAAAGCTTCTGTTGCTCACTTATGGTTTGTAACCATACACCCATTTGATGACGGAAACGGTCGTATTGCTCGTGCCATTACTGATATGCAACTTTCGAAAGCTGACGGAGTAAATCAACGATTTTACAGTATGTCTGCTCAACTCAAAAATGAAAGAAAGTCGTATTACAAAATATTAGAACATACTCAAAAAGATAATTTAGATATTACACAATGGATAGTTTGGTTCCTTGAATGTTTGAAAAATGCCATACTTTCATCTAATACTATCATTGATAAAGTGGTTAAGAAACATCAGTTTTGGGTAAGAAATGCAGGTTTGATTAATAATATACGTCAGCAAAAAATGCTCAATAAGCTTATGGATAACTTTGAAGGTAATCTAACAACTTCAAAATGGTCGAAAATGACCAAATCATCACAAGATACTGCTTTGAGAGATATAACCGATTTAGTGAATAAAGGAATCTTAATTAAAGCAAATTCGGGCGGAAGAAGCACACATTATGAATTGAAACCAGATGTATAAACTGCCTATTTCTGCTTCCAAAAGTGTATAATCTCGCAACTTTTGATACATATTTGTCACTCGAAACGCTCAAAGCATAGATTTCACTACATTTGTTAATTTCTGCATTGGTAAATAACCCCTTTCTTAAAACAAATATGAAAGCTGTAAAACAAAGCTAAATATATATTACTTACCAGGCATAAAGCGGAAAATCTTCCATTGTTTTGTTCACTATCTTTCTAACCTCATTAATTTCAGTTTCATTATCTTTATGCATAATAACCCGGTCAATTAAATCGGCTATTTTTTCCATATCTTTTTCTTTTAAACCGCGGGTAGTAAGTGCAGCAGTTCCAAGGCGAATACCTGAGGTTACAAAAGGCGATTTATCGTCAAAAGGAACCATATTCTTATTAACTGTTATATCGGCCTTTATAAGTACGCTGTCAGCTTCTTTACCACTAATATTTTTACTGCGCAAATCTATGAGCATACAATGATTGTCGGTGCCCCCCGATACAATGTTATACCCTTTACTCAACAATGCAGCAGCCAATGTTTGCGAGTTTTTAATAATTTGTTCACCGTATTTTTTAAAGTTATCGCTTAAGGCTTCGCCAAAGGCAACGGCCTTAGCAGCAATTACATGCTCAAGCGGGCCACCCTGTGTTCCGGGAAATACAGCTCCATCAATTACTGCACTCATCATTTTCAAATCTCCCTTAGGGGTTTTATGTCCCATTGGGTTTTCAAAATCTTTTCCCATCATTATTAAGCCTCCTCTTGGGCCGCGCATGGTTTTATGGGTTGTAGTAGTAACAATGTGACAGTGGAGTAAAGGATTATTAAGTAATCCTTTGGCAATTAAACCTGCCGGATGCGAAATATCGGCCATCAATAAAGCATTTACGCCATCAGCTATTTCTCTAAATTTTGAATAATCAATATCACGCGAGTAGGCAGATGCACCGCAAATAATTAGCTTAGGTTTTTCTTTTTTGGCAATTTGTTCAATGTGTTCGTAATTAATACGCCCTGTTTCTTTTTCCACCCCATAAAAGGTTGGACGATAAAGTTTCCCGGAAAAATTAACGGTTGAGCCGTGTGTTAGGTGTCCTCCGTGCGATAGGTCAAAACCAAGAATTGTATCTCCGGGTGTCAATACGCCAAGCATAACAGAGGCATTAGCTTGTGCACCACTGTGAGGCTGCACGTTGGCCCATGTAGCACCAAAAAGCGACTTGGCTCTGTCAATAGCTATTTGTTCAATTTGATCAACTACTTCGCAGCCCCCATAGTATCTCTTTCCCGGAAGCCCTTCGGCATATTTGTTTGTTAAAACAGAGCCCATAGCCTGAAGTACATTATTGCTCACAAAATTTTCAGACGCAATAAGTTCCAAACCATGCAACTGTCTATGTTTTTCTTTCTCTATTAAATCAAAAATAATTTTATCTTCCATAATATAAAATTTAGTATCGGGTGTAATTTTTATTCCAATATTTTATTAAAATAAAACCAAAAAGCATTCCGCCTAAATGGGCAAAGTGTGCTACATTATCGGCCTGACTGTTATTAATTCCGGAAAAAAGCTCGAATAAACCGTATAAAATAACAAAATATTTTGCCTTAATGGGGATAGCAAAATATAAATAAATTCTTTGTTCAGGAAACATCATACCAAAGGCAAGTAATAATCCAAAAACAGCACCCGAGGCACCAACCACCGGAGGAATCTTGTTATATATGTAGGACATTTTTGCACCTTCAATATCGGTAATCTGACCCGCATCATAAAAGGCTTGAAGTTTTTCGAGAGCAGGAACTATATCGGTATAATATAGCACCACATAATGGGTTAGGGCAGCACCTAAGCCTGTAACCATATAGTATATCAAAAAGCGCTTTCCGCCCCAGTAATTCTCAATATTACTGCCAAACATCCACAATGCAAACATGTTTAATAAAATATGCATAAAGCTTCCGTGCATAAACATGTAGCTAACTATTTGATATGGTTTAAACTGCTCAGACTTTGGGAAATAAAGTCCTAAATTATCGTTTAAGTCGTACTGAAAACGATTAAGTACAACTATTCTAATCAAAAAGAAAATCCCATTAATTATTAATAGGTTTTTTACCACTTCGGGTAATAATGAAAATCCCTGAGGACGATAACTATTATAACTCATAATTAATTACAAAGGAACAAATAAATTAATCTGTTTCAAACCCAAAAAAATGAAAAATATTTAACCTGTTAATGAAAACAAATGTATATAATTTGTTCAAGGGCTTGGTATATGGTGAGGCGAATACACTTGTTAATAGGTAAGGGCTAATATGCCAAAAACATCATATACGGTGCCTATATCGAATATTACCACCATAATTTAGATTATAACTTTATTAATATTATGGTGCACTTTGTTTATCAGGTTCTGAATCAAGCTTTCAGCCTTTCCATTATTGCTAAATAACATCCATTTTTTTCGATAATATTTTTTGTAAGTAGAGTACAAATTTTAGTAAAGGCACATAAACTATTGAGGTGAAAAATATTTTTCAACATTTTAATAACAATTATTGAGGAAAACTTGCTTTTAGGGCATAGTAAACTAAATATATTAAAGTTAATTTTGCAGTCCAAATATTAATTCTAAAACAAGTGACATTAATTAAATCAATTTCAGGAATAAGAGGAACAATTGGCGGGCCTGTAGGTGATGGATTAACTCCTATAGATATTGTAAAGTTCAGTTCGGCATTTGGTAACTGGGTAAAATCAAAAAGTAAAAACAAGAAAACCAAAATTATTGTAGGCCGCGATGCACGTATTTCCGGAAAAATGGTTAACCAACTTGTATGTGGTTCCTTAATGGGGGTTGGTGTAGATGTAGTTGATATTGGTTTAAGCACCACGCCAACCGTTGAAATGGCAGTTACTATGGAAAAAGCAGATGGGGGAATAGTGCTTACCGCAAGTCATAACCCAAAGCAGTGGAATGCCCTGAAATTGCTAAATAGTAAAGGCGAGTTTATTTCGGGCCAAGATGGTAATGAAGTACTGGATATTGCCGAAAAAGGGAACTTTGAATACAGTGCTATTGATCATATAGGTACTTACTCAGCTATTGATGGGTATATTGAAAAGCACATTAATAAGATTCTTGAATTGCCTACTGTTGATGTTAAAGCTATAAAGGAGCGAAATTTTAAAATAGCTATTGATGGTGTTAACAGCACAGGGGGCATTGCCGTACCTATGTTGCTAAAAGCCTTAGGTGTAAACCAGATAATAGAATTATTTTGTACACCTGATGGTAATTTTCCGCACAATCCCGAGCCATTGCCTGAGCATTTACATGATATCTCAAAGATGGTTGTTAAAAATAATGCACACTTAGGAATTGTGGTTGACCCCGATGTTGACCGTTTAGCGCTTATTTCTGAAGATGGAGATATGTTTGGTGAAGAATACACCTTGGTGGCAGTAGCCGATTATATTCTAAGCCATAAAAAGGGAAATACAGTAAGTAATTTATCGTCAACTCGCGCCTTGAGAGATATTACCGAAGCAGCAGGTTGTAAATACAGCGCATCGGCTGTTGGCGAGGTTAATGTTGTTGAAATGATGAAAGCTACCAATGCCGTTATTGGTGGCGAAGGTAATGGAGGTATTATATATCCTGAATTGCATTATGGGCGTGATGCCTTGGTAGGAATAGCCTTGTTTTTAAGCCATTTGGCACGATTCGGAAAGAGCACATCCATGCTTCGCAGCAAGTATCCTAATTATTATATTTCTAAAAATAAGATTGAACTTAATAAAGAAATAAATGTTGATGAGGTATTGAAATCAATACAAGAAAAATACAAGAAAAACCCTGTGAATACTATTGATGGTGTAAAAATTGACTTTGAAGAAGAATGGGTACATCTGCGTAAATCTAATACCGAACCAATTATTAGAATTTATGCCGAAAGCAAATCGCAAACAACAGCAGAAAATCTTGCCGATAAAATTATTGCTGACATTAAGGAAATGATAAAAAACCGTAATAAATAAAACAAATTGCCATTTTTGCTTAACTTTGTGAATTATAGCGATAAAAGATGAAAGTTTATTTTGATAACGCTGCTACTACTCAGGTAGATAAAGAAGTGATTGATGTAATGACAGAAATATTGACTGAGCATTACGGAAATCCATCCTCAATACACGCCCACGGACGTAAAACACGCACCATTATTGAGAACTCACGCAAAACGGTAGCCAAACTATTAAATTGTACACCAGCCGAAATATTTTTTACTTCGAGCGGCTCTGAGGCCGATAATATGGCTATTTATGGTTGTGTAAACGATTTGGGTGTAAAACATATTATTAGTTCGGCTATTGAACATCATGCTGTAGGTCATACCTTAGAGCATCTTGAAAAACAAGGAAAAATAAAACTAAGCTATGTCAAACTGTTAGACAAAGGCATTATTGACTTGGAGCATTTAGAAGAGTTGCTGCAAAATCAAAACGGTCCAACTTTGGTGAGCTTAATGCATGCCAATAACGAGCTAGGTAATTTGCTCCCTATAAAAAGTGTTGGCGAAATATGTAAAAAGTACAACGCATATTTTCATTGCGATACGGTTCAAACCATAGGTCATTATAAAATAGATTTACAAAACATAAATGTTCATTTTATAACCTGCTCGGCACATAAGTTTCATGGTCCTAAAGGCGTTGGGTTTATATACATCAACCACAAAGTAAAAATTAAACCTTTGATATTTGGGGGTGCCCAAGAAAGAAATATGCGTGGAGGAACCGAAAATGTTTATGGCATTGCCGGACTTACAAAAGCTTTGGAGATTTCTTGTAGTGGTATGGAAGAACATGCCGCCTATATTCAGGGTTTAAAAGATTATTTTATAGAGCAACTAAAAGAGAACATTCCGGGGGTTGCTTTTAACGGAAATTCAGAAGGACAAAGTTTATATACCGTATTAAATGTATCTTTTCCTGAATCGGAAAATTCCGAGATGCTTTTATTTAGTTTAGATATTCAGGGTATTTCTGCATCAGGAGGGAGTGCTTGCTCTAGCGGAAGCGCTCAGGTATCTCATGTGCTTATGGGCATACATGCCAATTTAAACAGACCATCGGTTCGTTTTTCTTTTTCAAAATATAACACTAAAGAAGAGATTGACTATACTATTAATGTGCTGAAAGAAATATTGAAAATAAAAAGCAAAGAAACTGTTTAATATATAACTATGACACGACCAATAAGAGTACTGATAGCCAAAGTAGGTCTTGATGGCCACGACCGAGGAGCAAAAATTATTGCTTCCTTTTTGCGAGATGCCGGCATGGAAGTTATTTATACCGGCTTGCGACAAACCCCCGAAATGGTTGTAAATACTGCTCTTCAGGAAGATGTTGATGCCATTGGTGTAAGCATACTAAGTGGTGCACATAATACTGTTTTTCCTAAAATTATTTCTTTGATGAAAGAAAAAGGATTGAGCGATGTACTTCTAACCGGTGGTGGTATAATTCCTGAAAACGATATGCAAGTTTTAAAGGAACAAGGCGTGGGGCAGTTGTTTGCCCCGGGCACCGACACCAATATTATTGTAAACTATATTAAAGAGTGGGTACAAAAAAATAGAAATTTTTAATTTATATATATCATAATGAAATTTGACAATATCCTTTTTCAAGTAGAAAACCGAGTTTTAACCATAACAGTAAACAGACCCGATAAGTTAAATGCCCTAACTACTCATACCATTAGAGAGTTGAATGAACTTTTGGCTGCATACAGAAATGATAACAATATCAATGCTGTTGTAATTACCGGAGCAGGGGAGAAGGCTTTTGTTGCCGGAGCTGATATTTCTGAGTTTGCCGATTTTGATGCTGAACAAGGACGTATGTTAAGCCGTAACGGCCATCAGCTTTTGTTTAACTATATTGAAAATTATTCTAAACCAATTATTGCCGCTATCAATGGCTTTGCATTGGGTGGTGGTTTTGAACTTGCATTAAGTTGCCATATCAGAGTGGCTTCAGACAATGCCAGAATGGGTTTTCCGGAAGTAACTTTGGGCGTTATTCCAGGCTATGGAGGTACTCAACGCTTGGCTCAATTAGCCGGTAAAGGCAAGGCTTTAGAGTTAATACTAACTGCCGATATGATTAAAGCTCAGGAAGCCTTTGATTTAGGCTTGTTAAATGCTGTAGTGCCACAAGCTGACTTAATGAACAAAGTATATGAAATTTGTGAAAAGATAAAGAGCAAAAGCCCTGTTGCCATAAGTCATGCTATTGTTGCTATTAATGCCAATTATAAGGATGGTGTGGATGGTTTTGCCGTAGAAATTGAAGAGTTTGGTAAGTGCTTTGAAAATGATGACTTTAGAGAAGGTACAAAAGCCTTCTTAGAAAAAAGGAAACCTGATTTTAAAGGAAAATTAGCCCAAGCATAAATTTTAAGCCTTATTAAGCACACTTTTGTGTAGGCATGTTATGCAAAAGTTTTGCGAAATTTCTTTTTATTTTTTGGGCTTTATTGCGGTAAGTATTTATTATAATTTACTTTTACTTGTTAATTTTAATTTAGATATTTATAAGGCAGTAGAAGTATTATAGAAGATAAGTTCTGTTGACAAAACAGCAAATAATTAATAATATTTAGAGCATGAAAGAAGCATATATTATAGATGGAGTAAGAACAGCTATAGGTAGTTTTGGAGGTACCTTATCGGCCGTAAGAACCGATGATTTGGCGGCCTTAGTATTAGAAAAATTAGTAAAAAAAAATCCTAGTATAGATCCTCAAAGAATTGATGAGGTAATAATAGGATGCGCCAATCAGGCGGGCGAAGACAATAGGAATATTGCACGTATGGCATTACTGTTGGCTGATTTGCCTTACAATATTCCGGCCGAAACAGTAAACAGACTGTGCGCTTCCGGTTTATCTGCAAGTATGGCTACAGCTCACAATATTATGCTCGGTAATGCTGATTTAACCATTGCAGCAGGAGTTGAAAATATGACACGCGGTCCTTGGGTTATGTCAAAGGCATCAACACCTTTTGGTCGCGACCAGCAACTTTATGACAGTAGCTTCGGATGGCGTTTTATACATCCTAAAATGAAGAGTTTGTATGGAACCGAGGCAATGGGCGAAACTGCAGAAAACTTGGCCGAGATGCATAAAATATCGCGTCAGGATCAAGATAAGTTTGCTTTAAACAGTCAGATGAAAGCCGCAAGAGCACAAAAAGAAGGACGTTTTGCCAAAGAAATAATTCCGGTTGAGATTGTAACTAAAAAAGAGGGAACAAAAATTTTTAATCAGGATGAGTTTATTAAAAAGGAAAGTACTCTGGAGGGATTAACTAAACTTAAAGCAGCATTCAGAGTAAATGGAACAGTTACTGCCGGTAATTCATCAGGCTTGAATGACGGGGCAGCAGCATTGTTATTGGCTTCAGATAAAGGAATTAAAGATTTTGGGCTAAAACCATTGGCACGTATAGTAAGTAGTGGTGCTGCCGGTGTTGAACCTCGAATAATGGGAATAGGCCCTGTTGAAGCTTCGGCCAAGGCCTTGAAAAAGGCAGGTTTGCGATTAGATGATATGGATATTATTGAGCTAAATGAAGCTTTTGCTGCACAGTCGTTAGCTTGTACACGAACATGGGGAATAGCTGATGATGACATTAGATTAAACCCTAATGGTGGGGCTATAGCCTTAGGACATCCTTTAGGTATGAGTGGTGCACGAATACTATACACTGCTGCCTTAGAACTGCATTTGCAACAAAAAAAATATGCCTTAGTTACTATGTGTGTTGGGGTGGGGCAGGGCTATGCGGCTATCATCGAGCGTTGTTAGCGAAAAGCATATTATTAACCAATTAAAGTTATTACATACACGATTAGAAATACCTTAAGAAGGTAAAATAGATTAATACATTTTTACTGAAGCGGTACTTCCTGCGTCAATAATAAAATCGCGCTCAATAGTATAAATACTTTCTTTAGCCGATTTAGGTCTGAAAACAACTTTATACTTTCCCGGTTGCAATACTAATGTTTCTCTTGAAGGATTATCAGGGAAGTTGTATAGCCATTTTAATTTATTTTTCTCTTCAATAAACAAGCTTCCGGCACCAGGACCTGAAAATAGAATATTGGCAACACCCGGTTGTGGTATTTGGATAGTTGTGGTTCTACTTTGGCTAATTTCAACATCACTCACATATATACGTGGCATGGTTAATATTTCAATATCATATAAACCCGTAATTAGTTTTTCTGGTTTATCGGCTTCGGCAACTATCAGGGTATTCATTTCTTTACTCTTACGAACAATATAATTTAATTGCTTATACTCTCTAAAACCGGTTTTTAAATTAAGAAATCCTTGTGGACAATAAACAGCAACTGTGTTGTGCTTACCTGGGATTAACTCAATATTTTGTTTTTCAACAGGCGGTATAGTGTGTACGGTAAGATTGTAGGTTGGCAGCGGATCAATAGGTAAAGTGTCCGGATTCCCGGCATTATTCATAGTATGAATAAGGTTATATTTCATGGCTCCTGTTCCGGCATCATATAAAGTCATATTTACGTCTGTTTCGCTTGGCTTGGCATTAGCATCAAGCAAATTTACCTGTACTGTAGTTGAATTTAAAGCCTGCGATATAATAACGCCCATGGCTTGTTTAAACGATTTTTCGTTGGCTGCATCAAAATATTTACCAACACATTCAAAAGTTTTTTTAAAATTTATATCCAAGCCAACCCCTATTACAAATGGGCGCAAAGCTATACCCCTTGATTGGAGTGCAAGTGAAACAGCACAAGGGTCGCCATTACATTCTTCAACTCCATCGGTAATTAAAATAATAATGTTTCTGCAATTTGAACAATCAGGAAAATCATTGCCACATTGCTCAAGGGTGTAGGCAATAGGGGTGGTACCTTTGGGTTGGGCACCCTTAATTTTATTTTTAATAGCCGTAGCATTGTTTTTTCCGAAGGGTACTTCTAATTTGGTATCTTCACAATTAGGTTTAGGATTAACCGTATATTGATGACCATACATTCTAAGCGCCACCTCAACATTTGGAAGTAAGGCTAAACTATCAATGGTTTGAGATAAAATACTCTTACTTACATCCATCTTTGTGGCCGACTCCCATTTACCTATCATACTTAAAGAGCAGTCAAAAACAAATAATATTCTAACCTTAGGTAATTCTTTTGTTTTTTGGGCAAAAGTATAACGAGGCATCAATAAAAATAGTCCAAAAATGATGACAAATGGAAATAAAAAAATTATTAATTTTTTCATCTTAGCAGGTCTAAATTAAACACTCCTCTAAACTAAGAGTAATATATAATACAATTATTTAGCGCCAATAATATTTATAAACAAAGAAAAGTGTAAAGTTTGTTTATTGTTATTTTGTGCCTACGAGTGCATTGTGTTTAAAGTTGCTGAATTAACCATAATTAACCTTAACTTAAGGTATTTTTAAGTGGATTGAATAATTAATACGCAATTATTTATTTAGTCAGTATAAGAGCTGTGAATAATTTTTTTGCTAAACGAGAAGTTGTCGGCTTTTCCTTGAATAAAGTATATACCATTACGCTTTTCCAAAAAATCAATTTCAAAAGTGGTACCTGATTGATTAATTTGCTTTTCAGCAATCACTTTACCCGTAATATCAGTAATTTTGTACCATAGGTTATTGATAGAGCTTTTTGTTTTCAAATATAGAATATGATTAGCAGGATTAGGGTATATATCAATCATGATTTTGTCTTTTTCAATTGTGGCAAATGGAATATTTTTAATTAATTGCCAGGCTCCGGTACTTGCTGAGCCAACCGACACGGGCTGCGCCAATGTTGCAGCTACCATTGTTATAGCCTTAATATTGCGTGTCAAAAAACCTAAATTAATAGTTCCTAAACTGTCGTTAGGGGTGTGATAATACGGGTTTCTGAAATCTGCCCCATCAGTAATCATAAGTGCCTGATATCCTGCATCCCAAAAAGGAGCATGGTCACTGCGTCTTAAGTCGGGGGTTGACTGTCCATTCCCCAAAGTATTTAACACCAAAGTATGTACTCCGGGTACATGGTCTCGTGCAATACTGTCAAACGAATGGGATAAAGAAGTGCTACTCTGATTAGCTACAGCAAACAGCCAAATGCCTTTATTATTATATGTATTTATCGAATCTACAGCTTGTGGAAAAAGTTGACCAAAACCCGGAGGTATGGTTTGCGAGTTGGGGGCATCATTATAAAAACCTATCATTTCCATATTGAGCACTGCTTCAATTTGCTGATTAGGCGGAATACTATTGTTTACATAGTGTATAGAGCCTTTAAGTCCGTTTTCTTCTTTATCAAATGTTATAAAATTAATACTTTTCTCGAAGTTAAATTGCGATAATATTTTTGAAGAAATAAGCACGGCTGCAACTCCTGTTCCATTGTCGTCAGCTCCCGGTGAGCCTGCTACGGCATCAAAATGAGCGTCAACAATAATCGTCTTTTTCTCGTTCCATTGCCCCGGTTTTCTACCTACAATATTTTCAGAAGCAATATTGTTATAAGTAAACGGAATTCTTTTGGTTTGCAATTGATGCATCAAAAAATTTGACTCAATGCTATCTTTAATATTTATTAGCCCTTGCGGGGCATTGGAATGGTGACGAGGTTGGGCAATATATTGCATATACTGGTAAACCAGTGTGCTGTCAATAGTATTCAACACAGATTCAACCAAAACGGGCTGTTTGTTTTTGGCAACTATTTTAACCATAAACCAAGCATTGGCATTAAAGCCTGCACTTTGCCCTAAACTATCGGGATGATATTGTAAGGTTATAGATTTGTTATTTCCAGAGAAAATGGGAAAACCTACATCGCCACTCACATTTTCAATAGGGGCTGTATAGCTCATACCACTATCGGCCGAAAGCACTATTTTTAAATCTAACGAATCGTTATTGATGTCAGTTACATTGTAATTCACGGTAATTGTATGATTGGTAGTGTCTATTACCGTGTTGTTAATACTTACCTGCGGAGCAGCATTTTGAGCTTTTATTGTATTAGCAAACAGTGACAAAAATAATATGGAATAAATTATTTTCATGGTATTATTTTTTAGTAAAGGTAAGAAAATGAACCTCTTTAGCAAAGAATAAAGTGTGATTTAATTTGTTTTTCATTAATAATTACTACGTAACCTGTCAAACCACATAAACAACGAAGTAGCAGCCTAGCTAAGCCTTCTCTCTCTCATCTACTACTTGTTTGTGGGTAGTTTACCTTTGAGCGAGTTTGGATTTTTGAATCAAATCAAAACGAATAAGGCATGATTATCATTCTTCAGATTTGTTGAAGATGTATTTTTAGAGATTACTTCTACATCACGACAAAACAGGGTATCAAAAGAGCTCCTGCTGATGTTGGTTTGATTTTACCTTGTTCCTCCTCTGTAGAATTTTCAATAATTTAGACCCAAATCTTCTCAAAGTGTTGCTCAAAGAATTTTATTTTTTTCATTCACTTTCCACAAGCTACTTTAAGCTGTTTTACGACTTTTTCTTTTGGGCTATCGTAAATCTTATTTTGAAAATAAACTCCTTAATGCTGCTTAAAATGGAAATATATGCGTAGCTTAGCGATTGAACTTAAAAATTATGAAAATTATTAAACAGAATTGCGTTGCCTGCAACCCGTCCCAAGTAAAAACCACAAAAAAACATATACAAAATTGAACCCAAAACTAAAGAGCTATCTCACCATTTTAATTTTCCTAATTGTAGGAATGTTGGTAATGGGTATTGTCCAACTTTTTAAAACTCCTCATTGGCTTAATTCGGCTTTTATTGTTTTGACTTTGTTTATTGTAGTTAATATTTCAACTGCTATAATTCTAAACCTAAAAACTGAAATCAAAACTTTTTTGGGGTTTAAAAAAATCTATTTTCTTCCTATTGGAATTGTAGTAGGTGGAATCATCGCAGTAAGTCCGATTTTGGCAGGACTTTTAGCAAGAGCAACAACTTTCAGCGAACTTAAATTAGACACAACATTTACACTGACTTCTATTGTTGTGACCTTGGCAATCGTGGCTTGGGAAGAACTTTGGTTTCGGGGTGTTTTTCTAAATTACTGCAATCGTCATTTATCGGTAATCAATATTTCAATAACTATTGGATTGCTATTTATGTTGGTTCACTTACTCAATCCTGAAATCAATATGCTAAAAACAGGTCTGACTTTATTTTTTGCAGGAGCATTTTTAACGATTGTATATTTCTATTTCAAAACAATTTGGCTTCCTATCGGACTTCATTTTGGAAATAATTTTTTTACAGTTCAAAGCAATCTTAACGAACATTGGCTTTTGGGAAACGAAGGATTTTTTGGAGCAATAATACTCACAATTTTATTTCTAACATTTGTAAAACTAACGCTTAATAAAACAAGCAAATGAAACATATTCAACTAATCGAAACAATACTTTACGTAAATGATCAACAAGCTAGTGCTGATTTTTACTCAAAATTATTCCGACAAAAAACCGATTTGAACGTTCCGGGAATGACAGAATTCAAACTTGCTGAAAATTGTAAATTAGGTTTAATGCCAAACAAAGGAATTGCAAAAATACTTTCGGACAAAACACCACATCCAGACCAAGGAATCGGAATACCAAGATGCGAACTTTACTTTTATGTTGAAAACATTGAACTAGAGTTTAACAACGCAATAAGAATTGGAGCAAAACTAATAAGCGAAATTGAAGACAGAGATTGGGGAGACAAAGTTTGCTATTTTTCAGACATGGACGGTCACATAATTGCATTTGCCGAAAAACTGAATAGCCAATAGGCTGAAAACATTCGATCTACAACTTACATTAAGACTTAAACGTTGCGTAGCGAAGTTGCAGTTTAGTCCTAATGGGAAGAGGTGCAGCGGTTATCGTTCAACTATAGGATTTCAATAAAATTAATAGAAATATACTTTTGAAAAAGGTTTTTTTAGTTGCTTAAATTTGAAATAAATGTGTAGTTTAGTGAGGAAAATTAAAGGTAAAATAGGTTGTTAGGCAAACCACCGTTAGGCTATAACATTACTTTATAATCAACCATTGAGGTCTAGTAGCTAATATTTTTGAATAAATGGGACAATCCTTTGTATGTGCTCCGGGCAAATATCCGGTACTCATTAAAAATTCGTTTACTATTTGGCCCCCGGTAAAATAAAATGTTTTTTTGAAGAGCTTAATCCAATTGGTGAGGCTAAGCTTGTGATGCTGATTTAACCAATTTTCAAACGAACCAAATTGTTTTTGCAATTGAAGTATTGTTTTGGCATTTTCAATGGCAGCCTTAATTTTTAGTTTGTTTCGTATAATATCAGGATTGTTTAAAAGCCGTTCAATATCTTTTTGTGTGTACGCAGCTACTTTAGCAATATTGTAGTTATGATAGGCTATGCGAAATGCAGCTTCTTTTTTTAGTATGGTTTCCCAGCTTAATCCGGCCTGATTAATTTCTAAAATTAAGCGCCCGAATAGCTCGTAATCATCATGCAAAGGAAACCCATAGTGATTATCGTGGTATTGTTTATGAAGCAATTTGCGTTCGGCCGGTTGTGCATTATTAACAAAGCAACAGTACGACATATGATATATAAAAAGGATAATAAAACAATGTATAAAGGTAGTTTAAATTTGGTTATCCGGAGTTAAATTACAAACATATTAATGCAGTTTATTAATATTTTTTTTAGCGTTGTGAAGTAATTTAATATTTTATATATTAGCAAATTAATATGAATCAGTAATTTTTTCTTTTTAAAAAATAAAGATGAAAATAGGGAAATTATCTATAAATATTTTTGCCTTGTTACTATTAGTAACAAGTGCGTCTAAAGCCCAAAACAATGTAGGTATAGGTACAAACACTCCTAATGCCTCCGCATTGTTAGAGTTACAAGCAAATGACAAAGGATTGTTGGTGCCTCGTGTGGCATTAACTGCTGTAAATAGTAATGCTCCAATAGGAGCAGGTATTGCTACTTCTTTATTAGTGTACAATACGGCTACTGCCGGTACCGCACCCAATGATGTGTACCCCGGTTATTATTATTGGAATGGTACAAGATGGGTAAGGTGGGTTAGTGTTATAATTGAACGATACACCACGCCTACATTTACTTTTAATGCAGGTACTATTACTAACGTAACCATAACCGGTGTTACCGGATGCACCTCTACTTCTACTGCTATTGTTAACCTACTTGGTAATTGGGCAGTTGCCCCCAACTTAACTATCCGGCATGTTGAAGCAAGAACTAATGAAATTAGGTTTCAATTGGAAAATAATGATTTATTCACCAATTATGGGGGAGTTGATTTTGTAGTTACTATCATAAGATAATCATGATGAAAAGATATGTATTTATTAATTCAATTTTGTTTTTGATACTTTTTTCCTTTGGTGCAAAAGGGCAAACCATAGGTAAAACAGATAAATATGAATCTCAAGGCAAAATTAACCTAATTCAAGGGCAAGCTATTCCTTATAAGCAATCAGAATTGCCCACATCAAAGGTAAAAAAAGAAGCCATTTTTATTGGAGAATCAAATAATATTCAAAAAGATAAAGAAGAACATATTATTTTACAAGCAAAAAGAATAACTGAAGAAGAATATGTTCAAATGGTAAGTAATAAGAAAATTTCAACAATAGGCAACGCTTCAGATAACAAACTGAAACTACTTGAAGTAAGTGGAGAAGCCCAACCTTTAAAGTAAAGAATTTTAAAACCAATACATAGCAAAAGAACCGGAGGCGATGAGGAAATTATATATTAAATTTTTTTCTATACTTTTCTTTGTCTTATGGATTAAGTGTAATTCTTTTGCTCAATTATTAACCAATAACGGAGCTGTCTTTTCAATAAAAAGTGGGGCTATAGTAATGGTTAGAACCGGCTCTGTGAATAACACTGCTGCTGGAACCATGTCAAATGCAGGAACATTTACTATTGAGGGGAATTTTGAAAACAATGCTTTTGCCAATGGGGGAGGAACAAATGGTATTTATAGGGTTTTGAATAATTGGATTAATAATTCTACATTCACTGCTGACTTAAGCCAGGTTGAATTGTATGGGGCTAATCAGTTAATTACAGGATCCTCAATTACTGAGTTTCATCGTTTAACTTTAACAGGTACCGGCATAAAAACACAAACTATTGATTCGAGGGTAAACAACCTACTTGAGTTAAATGACAGAGAGTTGGCAACAGACGTAAACAAAATGTTTGTTACCACTGCTAACCTAGGTGCAATTACCAGAACTACAGGTTTTGTAAGTAGCTTAGGTGTGGGGCGTTTGGTAAGAAACACCAATCAGGTGGCTAACTATTTGTTTCCTGTTGGTTCTTCGGTGGGGGTTTTACGTTATAGACCTATAGAAGTAAGACCTTCAGTTACTGTGTCACATTCTTTTGAAGTTCGTTTGGCAAATGTTGATCCTAATGTGGAAGGATTTAACCGCAATACTAAAGAAGCTGCACTTTGTGTTATTAATTCTAATTACTTTCATTATATCAATCGTGCTACAGGAAGTTCTGCCGCAAATTTAACCTTTTACTACGATGCTATTGCTGATGGTAATTGGCAAACAGTTGCAAAATGGCGAGGCCTGCCTCAATGGGAAGATATTGGGTCGCCAACGGTTGGAGCAAATCCTCCTTTTACAACATTTTTAATTTCTAACTGGAATGATTTTATTTTGCAGCCTTATGCATTAGCCAATACCAGCCCTACAGCTACAATTAACGCTTCAAATGCAAGCGTGTGTAGTGGAACAGGTACCACTATTGATTTTAACGGAACTCCAAATGCAATTATTACTTATAATATTGATGGAGGTTCAAACTTAACTGTAACACTTGATGCTAGTGGCAATGCAAGTATTAATACGGGCAACTTAGCAGCAAACACTACTTATAATTTAGTAAGTGCATCCTTGCCGGGACCACCGCCTTGTTCCCAAAGCTTAAGCGGTTCAGTAACCGTAACAGTTGTCCAACCGCCTAATGCCGGCACAGGTACTTCTTTGACTATTTGTACCTCTCATCCCAGCATTAATTTATTTGACTCCTTAGGCGGAGCCCCACAACCGGGAGGAATATGGACTGGAACTAATTTATTAACAGGTGGTTATTTAGGCACTTATAATCCCGTAATTAACGGTTCAGGAACCTATACCTACACGGTTAACGCAAGCTCGCCATGTACAGGAAATTCAACAGCTACAATTTCCGTTTCAGTTGTTCCGCCTCCTGTAGCCTCATTTGTGTATGCTTCACCTTTGTGTAAAAATAATCCTAATCCTTTCCCTACTTTTATAACCGGAGGGGTAGGTGGTACTTTCTCGGCTAGTCCAACGGGATTAGTATTTGTTAGCACAGCAACCGGTGAAATTGATTTGGCGGCAAGTTTACCGGGAACATATACCATAACTAACACCATAGCAGCTACTGCAGGATGTCCTCAAGTTACAGCTAATTTCAGCTTTGTATTAAATACTGCCCCTCCTTTAACTATTACCTCTACCCCCAATCCTCCAATTATGTGCCGAGGATTTAGTACAGTTTTACTTCAAGTTACTCCAAATAATTTTGCCGGTGGATATGTTTGGGGACCGGTAGTTGGCTATGTTGGGTATTCACATGTTGCCATACCTACGGTAACGACTACTTACACGGTAGTAGGTACGCATGCTAATGGATGTACCAGTAGTGCTTCAGTGCTAATCACAGTTATTCAACCTTCAAATGCCGGAGTTAGTGCTGTAATAGATTTATGTACCACCGGAACTACTGTTGATTTGTTTACACAATTAGGAGGAACTCCTGAATTAACCGGAACTTGGTCAGGGCCTTCGTCACTGCCGGGGGGCTATTTGGCAACTTTTGACCCTGCTGTAAATACTCCGGGTTTATACACTTACACCGTTCCGGGAAATCCACCATGTCCTAATGCTACAGCTACTATTCAGGTTAATGTTAATCCGCCCGTACCTACTAGTTTTATGTATAATGGAGCGCCATTTTGTACTGATGATGTTGGGAGCATAAGCCCTTCAATAACAGGAACTCTCGGTGGAGCGTTTACAGCCACACCTCCTGGTTTGATGATTGACGGTTCAGGTGTAATTACACCTGCCGGAAGTACTCCCGGCACCTACACTGTTACTTACAGTGTACCGGCATCTAATGGTTGTGCACCATATACGGTTACTAATACCATTATTATCCAGCCATCTCCTACAACATCACCGGTTTTTCACGATTGATTTTTCGTTTCAAAAATTTCTAAAAAAATATTGGAGAATTTTTGGAAAATATATAAATATATGTTAAATTTGGAAAAATGTATAAAAACATCTTGTTGAAAATTTATGCCATTTAAATGTATGAAGTGTTTTTTAGTATTTTTTTCCATAGTATTCATGGGTATTCTTGTATTTGTTGGTACAAGTAGCGCTCAAACTATGAGAAAAGCAGACATCAGAGGTGAAAATCCTAATCAATCTAAGGGAGAAAGAATAAAACCTTTTGATAAACCTAAAAAGGAAGAGGAGGAGACAAGAAATAAAAATTTTATTTCAAACCAAAAATTAAATCAGAAATCTGATTTTGAATACCATCAAGAAACCAAAGAGTATGCTGTAGAAAATACAGAAAAGCATCATTTTACCTTAAATATTAACCCGCCTTATCAAGCCTCAAAGGAAAATTACGTGAAAGCTTTTTCTCATTTTGCAAGAATAGAAGATTTTAGGCTCGTTAACGAAAGGCGCTCCATTCAAATTGCACCTGATGTTGGAACAATCGAATTATACTCTGCCCAAGAACTTTATGAAAAATATGGTAGGAGAATTAGACCGAATAATAAAACGGAAAATAATTTGCCCAAAATAGAATTTATTGTTACCGAGCAGGGAATGGTGAAGGAAAGAGTTATAAAGTAAAGAATATGAAGTTAAAAAAATATTTTATATTTTTTTTGTTGCAGGTGTTAGTGGTTGGCGTAACTAAGGCCCAGAATTACAATATGGGGAATTTAGGAACAATTACCAATGCTTGCGGTGGTAACTTTTATGATAGTGGAGGACCTGGTTCAAACTATTCCAACAACGAATTATATACGGCTACATTCTGTGCGCCCCCCGGGCAGTATATAAGTTTTACTTTTACCTCTTTTAATATAGAAAGTAACTTTGACTGGCTTGATGTGTACAATGGTCCCAATACCTTGTCGCCCTATATTGGAAGTTATACGGGTAATTTAAGCACATTTACTATTACAAGTACTTTAGGCGGTTGTCTTACTTTTGTATTTGATTCAGATGGCTCTGTTACATCTTCAGGTTGGGTAGCTCAGATTTCATGCGGATCTACCCCCCCGTCTACAGGTGATGATTGTAATTCTGCTAATCCATTCTGTACCGGCACTACTTATACCTTTGCCAATAATACTAATCAGCCCAATTTGGGAGCAATAGATTGTTTGTATTCAACTCCTAATCCTGTTTGGTATTATATGCAAATTGCTAATCCCGGGAATTTAAATATTGATATTGCACAATATGACAACTTTGGATTTCCTATTGATGTTGATTTTGATTTATGGGGACCGTTCCCTAATATACCTACCGGTTGTGCTGCAATATATAATGGAACGGCACCAAGTGTTGATTGTAGTTATTCCGCGTCAGCATTTGAGCAGGCAAATATTGTTGGAGCACAAACCGGGGAAGTTTACATTTTATTATTAACTAATTATTCTAACACCGCGGGGACAATTACCTTTAATGCAGCATCAGGAAGCACGGCAACTACTGATTGTTCTATTTTGTGCAATATAACTAATGTAACAGCCAACCCAAGTGTTTGTAATACCTCTACCAATACATATTCAGTAAGTGGGCAAGTTACAGTAACTAACCCACCCAATAGTGGTTCTTTAATTCTAAGCACAAGTTGTGGAGGGAGTGTTTCAATTAGCGCCCCCTTTACTTCACCTATTAGTTATACTATTTCCGGAATTCCCGCTACGGGGGGGGCATGTAATGTTACCGCTTCGTTTTCTGCCGATGCTAGTTGCTCTTACACTCAATCATATACAGCACCTGCCAGTTGTGGTTCCAGCGGACTAAATTGTCCGACTTATGCAAACACAAGCACCAGCCCAAATACCGCCTGTGCCGGACAAGTGTATTATTTTGATGTAGCTAATACGGGTTGCAATGGAACTATTACATTTAATGTAGTTGGAAATTATGGTTCACTTTGGGCAAATGAAATTACATGGGAAGTAACCAGCCTTCTAACAGGAACAACTATAGCCAGTGGAGGTCCGGGAAGTAATGGGGCATCATTTAATGTAACAGTTGGGCCTTTAAATCCTGCTGTAGTAGGCAATATTTTTACCTTATATGTGTATGATTCTTATGGTGATGGTTTTTACGGAGGAGGTTATATAACTGTTCAACAACCTTTAGGGACTAACCTTTTTCCCCAAATTACCGGCAATTTTGGTTTACAAGCTTCCACCATGTTTGGAGCCAATATTGCAATTTCTCCTGCCACAATTACCATTACAACACCTACAGGGCCTATTACCTCTACTGTTACAGGTTGTAATAATTTTCATGTGCCTATCACACTCCAGAATGTAAATCTGTGCAATACTATCAATGTTAATTTACCCTTTACTATTACTTGCCAATCAACGGGTGCTGTAATATCTACAGGGTCAAAATCTGTTACTGTTTATCCTAGTCTCCCAACCACAGCATCTGACTTGGTAGATATAAGTTTTAATAGTAGTACTTGTACCTAGACCATGACTCCTCAAAATGATTGTATTGCTGCTAATATTGGAAGTATTTTTACGGTAACTCCCAACCCAAGCACGGTTACAAGTCCTTCATGCACGGCAGGGGGGCAAACCTTTACGGTAGAATATTATGGCCTGGGAGGAGGCCCAAATTGTTGTTCAACCGGTGGACCATTAATACCAATTACCTATCAACAAACATTCCCTTCTACATCGGTTACAGCCGTTAATTCTCCATTTGGAGGGGTAAATAATGCCGCATACATTACTATTCCACCATATCTTATTGGAGGAAATGCCACAAGCTTAAATTTTACCCTTAATATTAATAATTATTGTTTTAACTACTTTAGTACCAGTTATTGGGTTACTATTCTTGTAGATGGAGTAATTGTTTCGGATACTTGGTACAACCCGGCTTTAATTAATAATACTATTAGCTTAAACCTATCAAGTTTGCCTAATGGATATAATCAAAATAGCACGATACAGGTTTATGTATATCCAAATACTCTGTCACCTTCAACATTTATTCCTAATGGGAATTGTGGATCTTTGTCATACGGCACTTGGACAGCTAGCATTTCGGCTGAAATAAATGCAACCTTTGCCGATCAGCAACCAACTCCGGCTGTTTGTACTTTTAATCCTTTTTTACCATTCAGTTGCTGTGTTTCTAATGTTGTTTCAGATGATGCCGCTTCAATATGCTCAGGCGGTAGTTTAAGTCAGCTTTCCACATGGCAGTCAAATGTTTCTGCTGCAAACTCCACTTGTATTGTTTATTCAAGTGTTACACCTGTGGCTGGTTCAGTTTTACCTGATAATTTATTACCGGATGGTATAAATAATACCGGTTCCCAAATACAACAAATAGTGAGTGCATACAGTTATTGTGATGTTGATGGTAGCGGCACTGTGAATTCAGGTGATACATATACCTTGGTTAGTACCTTTACCCTTACGGTTAATCCCGCACCTGATGCCGGAACCAACGGAACTTTGGTTACTTGCACAAATGGTTCTACGGTTGACTTGTATAGCTATTTAGGAGGTACTCCTCAAAACACGGGAATATGGTCAGGTCCATCTTCCTTAGCGGGAGGATATTTAGGAACATTTAATCCGGCTGTTAATCTTTCGGGTTTATATACCTATACCGTTGTAGGAGCCTCTTGTCCTGATGCTACTGCAACCGTAAATGTTACTGTTAATTCACCTGTTCCCACTTCTGTAAATTATGTGGGTAATCCTTTTTGTGCTGATGGCGGAAGTGTAAGTCCTGTAATTACCGGAACAACAGGGGGAACTTTTTCAGCAAGCCCTAGTGGTTTGAATATTGATGCAGCAGGGGGTATTAACCCTACCGGGAGTACACCGGGAACTTATACTATTACCTATAATGTTCCTGCTTCCGGGGGCTGTCCACCATACACAGTTTCAACCATCATAACGATTGAACCTTTACCGATAATTTCATTGATATATCATGACTAAAATATACCCTATGGATACTTTTAAGAAAATATTATTACTTCTAATTTTAAGCTTAGCTTTTAAAATTGGATATTCGCAAACGCTGACTACTCAGCCTCAAATAATTTGTGAAGGAGAAATAAGACCTTACCGTGTTGACTGGCAAGCTCCTGATGGACCTGATGGTACACCCGGTTCTACATACACTTGGTCGGTAATTACTCCGGGCTTTACAGGAACAATTATTCCCAACCAGAGCCCGGGCGGATTTAATAACCATATTATAGTTGACTGGGGGACAACACCTCCTGGGACTTATTACTTGCAAGTTATTGAAACAAGTAATGGTTGTTCCTCAGCACCCATTACTCTTGAAGTGCAAATAATGCCTTCCGTAACCCCGGTTACGGGCTTTAGTTATACAAGTCCGGTATGTTCAAACAATGCAAATTTGTTTCCTGTTCCTGACCCCGGCTTTACAACAGGAGGAACTTATAGCTCCACTGCCGGTTTGATTATAG
>JADLFI010000055.1 GCA_020845635.1 Bacteroidia bacterium | reverse complement strand
TCGGCTATAAGTTTCTGTCTTTCCTCCTCGGCAAGTCTTTGCTTTTCTGCCGCTTCAGCTTCCTCCTTTTCTTTGGCTAATCGCATAGCCTCTAACTCGGCCTGACGTTGGGCTTCTTGTTCGGCTTTTATTCGGGCGGCCTCGGCCTCTTCTTTTGCCTTCTGTTCGGCTATAGCTCTTAGTCGCTCCTCTTCTATTAACCTTTGTTTTTCTGCCGCTTCAGCTTCCTCCTTTTCTTTGGCTAATCGCATAGCCTCTAATTCGGCCTTGCGTTGGGCTTCTTGTTCAGCTTTTATTCGGGCGGCCTCGGCCTCTTTGGCTGCTTTTTCTTGGGCAATTTTTAACTTCTCCTCTTCCTTTTGCTTTTTCAGCATTTCCTCTTTTTCTAAAGCCAATCTTTTGGCTTCCTCAGCAGCAATTCTTTGGGCTTCTTTTTCAGCTTTTTTTCGTTGCTCTTCTTCAGCTTTTAAACGTGCCAATTCTGCTTCCTTTGCTTTTTTTTCAGCTTCAATACGCAATTTCTCTTCTTCTGCTGCTTTCTTTTTAGCTTCAGCCTCCGCTTGTTGCTGTAATCTCTTTTCTTCCTCCGCCCTCTTTCGTGCTTCCTCTTCTGCCTTTTTACGTGCCTCTTCCTCAGCCTTTAATCTAGCCAATTCTGCTTCCTTTGCTTTTTTTTCGGCCAACAAGCGTTGTGCTTCTTCTTCTGCTGCCTTTTTCTTAGCTTCGGCTTCTAATAATGCCTTAGCTTTTGCCTCCTCCAACGCTTTTTGTTTCTCAAGAGCCTCTTGCTCTAATCTCGCTTTTTCTTCTGCTGCTGCTTTCTTACGTGCCTCTTCTTCAGCTTTCTTGCGTGCTTCCGCCTCAGCTAATTCCTTTCTCCTTTGCTCCTCTAACTTCTCTTTTTCTTGTCTTTTTCTTTCTGCTTCCTCTGCTTTTAATCTTTCTTTTTCCTCTTTCAATTTTTCTTCATATTCTTTCTGCATATCTTCTACCTTCTTCTTAATGGCTTTGTAATACTCGGTATCAAAGCCAAATTCCATGGTTGATTTCACATAAAAAATACGAACAACAGGGTCATCCATCACAGAATTATCTATTCCCGGGAAATATCGTAACATGGAAATATTAGCCCGATAGGTAAATAATGGATCTATCACATCATTTGGGGGGACATTTTCTGTGTTTACCTCAATTATCTTAGTTAGATAATTACTCTTAGAAAACGATAAAGTATATTCTTCATCTGAATCTAACTTAAACTCATAGGTACCGCTTTCAGTAGTTAATATACGCTCTACTTCTTTGGTTCCATTCTTTAAAACTACGCTTACACCTCCACACTTCAAGTTATTTTCATCATATACAATACCTTTTACCTCAAGTTTCCATTCTTTTTGGGCTCTTGCCGAAATTGTCAGAAAACTAAAAAAAACAACCAAACATCTTATTACGAATGATTGATTTATATATGGATACATTAAGTAAATTTTTCAATTTTATATATTTATCAAAATTACATTATGATAATCTGCAAAAATAAAGCATTTTATCCGAAAATCCTAATATTTCATGTGTATATTTCTTAGATTTCATCTATTCTGTATCTTAGGTTAAATCCATTCAAAACCTAAAATAATTATTCTCCTTGCAAGTTAACATCAACCAAAATACAAAAACTTTCTGCTTCTTTCATTCGTGTTAACTAACTTATATGCGCCATAACTTTAACAAATAACTATTAATGAACACTTTTACGAACTTTAAAAGCTCAATTACCAACTGTTACAAACTCTATACCATAAATATTTAATTTACGCATGCTTACCTACTCAACCCTAGTTGGAATTTTATCACTTTAGCCTTTTGAATTAATTATTTGTTGATAGAAACACATAGCATTATTAAGTAATATTCGAACACCTAATACGGCTTTGGTCAAACAGATTTTTCCTTTATACCTTTATTATAAGAACTTTTTACGTTATTTGTCATAATAATTTTTTTAAAAATGGGATATTCAACTCTTCAGGAGGCAGTTAATGATTTAGAGAAAAATGGGCATTTAATTCGAATTAAAGAGGAAGTTGACCCTTATTTAGAAATGGCCTCCATTCATTTGCGTGTACATAACATGGGTGGTCCTGCACTTTTATTCGAAAAAGTGAAAGGTTCTCCTTTTAGAGCTGTCAGCAATTTGTTTGGCACACCTCAACGTTCTAACTTTTTATTCAGACACACTATTGATACTGTTGAACAGCTCATCAAATTTAAAACTGACCCTACTGAGATTTTAAAAAATCCCGGCATGATTTTCAAACTTATCCCGGGCCTTATACATTCTCTCCCTACGAAAGTAAGTAGTGGTTTACATAGCTTTTCAACCACATCAATAGATAAACTACCACAAATAGTGCATTGGCCCAAAGATGGCGGTGCTTTTATTACTTTACCACAAGTATATTCTGAAGATATTGACAGTCCCGGTACAGCCAATAGCAATCTGGGAATGTATCGTATTCAAATGAGTGGTAATGAATATATTCCTAATCAGGAAGTAGGCTTGCATTATCAGTTACACAGAGGTATTGGAATACATCAAACAAAAAGTGAAGCCCAAAACAAACCACTTAAAGTTAGTATCTTTGTTGGTGGCCCTCCGGCAAATACATTTTCGGCTGTTATGCCTCTACCAGAGGGACTTAGTGAGCTAAAATTTGCCGGCTCGTTAGGGGGAAGAAGATTCAGATATTGCTATGACGAAAATATGAACTTAATCAGTAATGATGCTGATTTTGTTATTACGGGTGAGGTTGTTCCCGGAATTACCAAGCCGGAAGGGCCTTTTGGCGACCATTTAGGATATTATAGTCTTACCCATCCATTTCCGGTTATGAAAGTAAACAAAGTGTATCATAAAAAAAATGCAATTTGGGCTTTTACTGTAGTTGGACGTCCCCCTCAAGAAGATACCGCTTTTGGGAATTTAATACATAAAATTACCGGATTTGCTTTAACTAATTCTATTTCCGGTTTACACGATGTACATGCGGTTGATGCCGCAGGTGTACACCCTCTTCTTTTGGCTATAGGAAGCGAAAGATATACGCCATATTTGAAAGAAAGAAAACCGCAGGAAATTCTAACAACAGCTAATCATATATTGGGCTACGGGCAAATGTCTTTGGCTAAATTTTTATTCATTATTGCCAAAGAAGATAACCCAAAAATTAGTATTTACAATCTCGAAGACTTTTTTACCCATGTATTTGAAAGGGTACATTGGGAGCGTGATTTACACTTCTTTACCAATACTACCATTGATACGCTCGATTATAGTGGCGAAAAACTTAACAGTGGTTCAAAGGTAATTATAGCTGCTGCCGGTAAACCGGTAAGAACTTTAATTCAACATATTCCGTCAAATATCAATTGGTCTGCCCTGTGCAATAATATTAAATTAGCTATGCCAGGGGTACTGTGCGTTTCTTTCAAGCCATTTACCATGTATGTTAATGCCGAAAAGGAAATGGAAGAACTTACCTCCTTTCTGACACTTCAAAACACTGACGGAATAGCTCTTATAGTTGTTTGCGATGATAGTGAATTTGCTGCATATAATATGAATAATTTTGTTTGGACATGTTTTACAAAAAGTAATCCTTCACATGATATATACGGTGTAAACAGTTTTACTAGATTTAAACACTGGGGATGCAAAGGTCCCCTAATAATAGATGCACGTAAAAAGCCATTTCATGCCCCCGATTTATTTCTAGATGCCAACACAGAAAAGAAAGTTGACCAATTATTTACCTCGGGGCACTCGTTACATAGCCTTAAAATATAAAACTGTTTTGATAGTATAAAACTACTCACCAACAACTTACGTTTATATAGTCTTTTAAATTCTTTAAAGTCAAAATTTTGAAAGATTCTTGAATTTAATATATTTTTTTTTACTTTTACAAACTTATTACTAACAGTTTGTATATAAAAAACGTATTCTATTAATAAAGATTACAAATGTTTTCTCCTCAAAAAAATAGGTCCTTAATATTTGCCTTTGTATTGTTTTTTATAAATACAAATTTATTAAATGCGCAAATTATTATTAATACAAACACTTACACTACCCCTAATCCTGCAACCAGCCTGGTTAACAATATTTTATTAGGACAAGGGGTTACCGCCAGTAATATTACTTTTACACCATCTGCTAACTCAACTTCTCAATTAGGTTTCTTCAAAAAAAACAATTCTAATATTGGCCTTGATAGTGGAATAGTACTAAGCACAGGAAATGTTCATGACATTACCCCAGGTATTTCTATAGGAAACGTGGGGAACTTCTTTCCTACGAATTATCCTGATTTATTAAGTGTTGCTAACTCTGTGCCTCCTTTAATAAATCAGAGCTTTTCAGTAGGTAATGTTTATGATGTTGCCGTGTTAGAGTTTGATTTTGTACCTTCCTCAGATACCGTTCGTTTTAAATATGTTTTTGGTTCTAACGAGTATCTTACATTTATTAATTCTAGTTATAATGATGTTTTCGGTTTCTTTATTAGCGGACCCGGTATTAGCGGCCCCTACGCAGGAAATTCAAAAAATATTGCTATCGTTCCTAATTCAAACCCACCCTTACCTATAACAATTAGCTCTGTACAACCTAACTTAAATGGAAGCTACTATATTAATAATCCTACCAATGCAACTGTAAGCCTAAATGGATTTACCAAAGTATTTACAGCCATGTCTCCGGTTACTTGTGGAGAAACCTATCATATACGTATAGCTATTGCCGATGGTAGTGATAGTTCATTAGATTCAGGAGTTTTCTTAGAAGCCAACAGTTTCAGTAGTCAGGGAGTTCAACTTTCAAGTTCTATAAATATTGGTGGTTCAGATACTATCTTATATGAAGGCTGCGGAACAGCAATTATTGAAATGGTGCGTCCCGGAGATATCTCACAAGGAGATACAATTCATTTTGTTATTAGCGGTAGTCCTAATAATGGAGACTATACTAATTTTGCCGACAGCTTGGTTTTTACCCCCGGGCAACAAAGTGCTTTTATTACTATTAATGCATTTCAAGATAATTTAGTGGAAGGTTTAGATACCATTACAATCACTTTCCCTGCAAATAATTGCTCAAGTATTGAATCAAGTATAACCATATATGTTGCTGATGCTCCTCCTATTACAGCCTTTGCAGGTAATGACACAACCTTAAATTGTCCTGGGGATCCTGCCACTTTACATGCCAGTGCCACAGGAGGACTTCCGGGCTATTATTACACCTGGCTGGGTGGTTTAGGAAACACACAAACTATTGTAGTTAACCCTTTGGTTACAACCAGTTATATAGTAATGGTGGAAGATACTTGCCATCAGGTGGTTGATTACGATACCGTTGTGGTAAATATTCCTAATATTCAGCCAATAACTGTAACATCCGCCCCGCAACAACAAGATATAATTTGCCCTAACGACCCGGCCACATTTATTGCTACTGCCAGTGGTGGCACTCCACCTTACAATTATGTTTGGCAAACCAACCCACCGGTTATAGGTAATACGGCAACTTTTATTACCCCTACCGACCAATGGTATGTGGTTGATGTTACTGACGCATGCAATATTTTACACGGATATGATACCGTCAGGGTAAATCTTATAGCCAGTAACCCTCTAACCGTGTTCCTCCCCGAAGAGTTTAAAATATGTTTGGGCGAGTCGGTTAAGCTTGAGCCGCAAGTATTTGGTGGAGTGAAAGATTATCATTATGCTTGGACATCAATAAACTCAAGTGCATCTGAAATTACTGTTAGTCCGATAAATAATACAATTTATTCGGTAACGGTTTCCGACTTTTGTGGACGTACCGCTTCAGTAAGCTCTAAAGTTTTAATAAATTATCCTAAGGCTGACTTTTCATTTAGCTCCGACCCTCAAAACGATTATAGAATTATTTTTCTGAACGAATCAGAAAAGCCTATCACTAATATTTGGCATTATGGTGATGGAGAAAAATCTTTTGATATTCATCCTGAACATACCTATGGTGATAGTGGAACATATCAGGTTAAATTAATTATGGTTGATGCCAATGGCTGTACAGATACTATTATTCATGATGTTTGGGTTAATCCCGACTTAAGAGTGCTCATTCCTAATGCTTTTACACCTAACGGTGATAATTTAAATGATAGGTGGGAAATAAGAGGTCAAGGTATGAAAGAACTTAGTTTTGTTATTTTTGACCGTTGGGGAATAAAAATATATGATAATGTAAATAATTATTTTTGGGAGGGAAATAACTACCCACAAGATGTTTACAGTTATTATATATATGCCAAAAGCTTTACCGGAAAAATTTACGAAAAGTACGGTTCAATATTTTTAATACGTTAATACAATTAATTATTATTTAATCAGTTATGAAAATAAACAAGTTACAATTAATTACTCTAATTGCAAGTTTTTTCTGTATTAATCTAACGCAGTTAAAGGCTCAGCTATCTGTTAACACAAACAACTATACCCCCCAAACATTGGTAACCGATGTGTTATTAGGGCAAGGAGTAACTGCCAGTAATATTACCTTTACTCCTGCTAATGGCTCCACTATTCAGTTAGGCTTTTTTAACGGTTTAAACTCCAATTTAGGTTTAGATAGTGGAATTGTACTTTCTACAGGAAATGTAATGAACTTAATACCGGGTAATATAGGTGGTGCCGCTCCTCCGGGTGGTTCCAATAACGATTTGTTGACCTTAGCCAATAGTGTGCCTCCTTTAATTGGTCAACCATTTACAGTTACAAGTACCAATGATGCAGCTGTTCTTGAATTTGATTTTGTACCCGCTTCCGACACGGTAAAATTTCGCTATATTTTTGGTTCTAATGAATATACCACCTGGATTAATTCCCAGTATAACGATGTATTTGGTTTTTTTATCAGTGGCCCCGGCATAACAGGCAATTTTTCAGGAAATTCAGAAAATATTGCGGTTGTTCCTAACACTAACCCTCCATTACCTATTACAGTAAGTTCTGTGCAACCTTCATTAAATAGCCAGTATTATATAAGTAACACCGCACAAACTACCGTTGCACTTAATGGTTTTACTACCGTGTTTACGGCTATGTCGCCCGTTATCTGTGGTGAAACATATCATATACGTCTTGCCATTGCCGATGGCTCTGACGGTTCGTTAGATTCAGGTGTATTTCTCGAAGCTTTAAGTTTTACATCTAATTCCGTAACCGTTGAATCAAGTACAGGAGCTGGCGATTCAACTTTAGTTGAGGGCTGCTCTGAAGGTGTATTTACTTTCTACCGCCCGGGCAGTTCGTCAGATACACTTTTCCTACCTATTACTGTTGGAGGAACTGCAACGCCAGGTGATGACTATAATACCATACCTGATACTATTGTATTTTTACCCGGACAGAATACCGTAAATGTTACAGTTAATCCTATTAATGATGGCATTAGCGAAGGAGCCGAGTCAATTTCCATTTCTTTTACGCAAGGTATTTGCGATTCAACAGTTGTAACCTCAACACTTTGGATAGTTCCTTATTCTCCTATAGTGACCAGTCCTTATGATACTTCCTTAACTTGCCCTAACACCCCAATAAATATTAGCGCCCAGTTTAGTGGTGGGTATGGGCCTTACACAGTGGTCTGGAACACAGGCGATTCAACCAATACCATAATGGTTAACCCAAATGACACAACTATTTATACCTATACCGTTTACGACAATTGTTGGCCACAGGGTGTCAGTCAGTCTGTTACTGTTAACGTGCCTCCTCCATCACCTATTACTGCAGCTCCTACAGCCAATATTATTGCTTGTCCGGGTGGAACAAGTACGCTTGAGGCTAATGCATCCGGAGGATACCCCGGATATACCTACAATTGGACACTTAACGGCAATGTAGTAAGCACAGGAAATACTTATACTACCCCTAATAATCTTAATCAGGATACTATTTATGTGTTAACAATTAATGATGCTTGTGGCTCTGCCCCATTTACCATAGATGTGCCTGTTCAGGTAGTTCCTTACACTCCTATTTCGCTAAATTTGGAAGATACCCTTACAGTACCATGCCCTAATACCGGAATTCAATTAACTCCTGTTTATAATTACGGGGTAAGACCTTATACATTTACCTGGAGCAATGGCGCTGTGCCAATTGCAGGAGATAGTGCTGCAATTGCCCAACCTGCTACATCTACAGCATATTATTTAACTATGACCGATGCTTGTAATCAAACTCCTGTAAGCGATTCCGTATTTGTAAAAGTAGCCACATACGATGCTTTAAGAGCATTGGCCAGTCCTGATACTACAGTTTGCCCGGGCAATCCTGTGACTATTAGCGTAATTGCTGATGGCGGGGCAGGACAATATACTTACCTATGGGAAAATCTAAGCACTTTGACCGCATTTGATGGCAACACTAATGTCTCCATTAGTCCTACTATTGATAATTCGGTAACCTATAAAATTACCGTTACAGACAGATGTGGCACCACGGCCTTTGACGATGTTGAAATACCATTACGAAATGATTGTGATGTGGTAGTCCCAAATATTATTACTCCAAACGGAGATGGAGCTAACCAATATTTAGTCTTTGAAAACTTAGAGCTATTCCCTCAACCTAAGTTAGAAGTGTTTAACCGTTGGGGATTGTTAGTTTACAGTTCTGATAATTATCAAAATAATTGGGCGCCTACCGAGCTAAATCCAGGGGTGTATTTCTTTGTTCTTGAGCTTAAGACTATCCCCACTAAAAAGGGCTTCTTCCAATTATTAAAATAAGTATAAAAGAAATTTTATGATATCTTGAATTGCGTGCTAAGGTTGTTAATATAATAATATTTCTATCTCTAATATATTTAAGGGCTTTGGCCACTCACATTGTTGGAGGAGAAATATATTATACTTGTTTAGGGAATAACAATTATAAAATTACTTTAAAATTATATCGGGACTGCTTTAACGGTCAAGCTCCGTTTGACTCACCCGCCTATGTTGGTATTTTTGACGCTTCAGGCACATTGGTGAATACCTTAAGTATGTATCACTCGGGGGCTACTAATGTACCCCCTATGATTATTAGTCCTTGCTTGGTTCCACCTACAAATATTTGTGTTGAAGAGGCAGTTTATGAACAAACCATTAACTTGCCCGATAGTCCAGGTGGATACGACATTGTTTACCAAAGATGTTGCCGAAATGGTACCATTACCAATTTAGATGATCCCGGCTCACAAGGCGCCAGTTATTGGGCACATATACCCGACCCTTCTTTAGCCACTTGCAACAGCAGTCCAAGATACAACTCATTACCCCCTTTATTTTTGTGTAGCAATGTAAGCTTTAATTTTGACCACATGGCAACAGACCCTGATGGTGACTTACTGGTATATAGCTTTTGTACACCATATTCGGGTGGCTCTACTATTAGCCCTGCACCTAATCCTCCGGCAGCTCCTCCTTTACCTATTGTAAATTACTTACCGGGGTACAACGGAACATACCCTATTGATGCAAACCCTCCACTAACTATTAACAACAATACAGGGTACATTACAGGTACTCCCATAAATATTGGGCAATATGTTATGGGTGTTTGTGTAAGTGAATATCGAAACGGAGTACTGCTTAGTACCAATAAAAGAGATTACCAGTTTAATATCGTTTCGTGCGATGCTGCTATTGCTTCTATTCCTGCTCAAAGTTTATTTTGCAATGGATATACAGTAAACTTTACGGCTGCAGCCAGCGTAAACGCAAATACATATTTCTGGGATTTTGGGGATTTAAGCACCAATGCCGATACTTCAAATCTTGTTTCCACCACTTACACCTACCCCGATTCGGGCATATATACCGTGATGTTGGTAGCTTACGACCCTGCCGGAAATTGTTATGATACTACCTATGCTAATTTTGAAGTATATCCTGTATTGGAACCTATGTTTATTCCACCACCGCCACAGTGCTTTGATAATAATAGTTTTAACTTTACTGCCGGAGGGAGTTATACTTCTGACGCAACCTTTTTATGGGACTTTGGACCAAATTCGGTTCCCACCACCAGTACACTTCAAAACCCTACAAATATTCACTTTGGGCAACTCGGTGCCAATATCGTTACGCTAACCGTCTCGCAGTATGGTTGCACAAAAACCTATACCGACACGATTAAAACTGCCATTAAACCAACTGCCGAAATTTCTACTGCCAATCAATATTGTGTAGGCAATCAAGTCGATTTCGGAAATAACTCTCAAAATTCATCATCATGGTTTTGGGATTTTGGGGTTAATAGTATTCTTTCAGACACAAGCAGATTGTTTGAACCACAATATTTTTTTCCCGACTCCGGAATATACAATATTACACTTATTGCCTATAGTCAAGGTGTTTGTAGCGATACAACACATTTATTGTTTTGGGTTTTCCCTAAACTATCTCCTGAAATTTCCGGAGCCGGAGATCAGTGTTTGCTAGGCAACAGCTATGATTTTTCTGTTGCCGGAGCTTATACAACAGATGCCACTTTTAACTGGAATTTTGGCCCTACTGCCTTAATACAACAATCAACCCTGGCTAATCCGCAAGGTGTTTCATTTTCTGATTATGGATATTATCCTATAACTTTAACGGTTAGCCAATATGGATGCAGCAAAACAGTATCTGATTCTGTAGGTCTTTTCCATTCGCCCGAAGCTAAATTTGTAATTAGCCAAGGCAGCGGCTGTGCTCCGATTTTTGTTCAACTTACTGATAGCAGTACTTCTGATACGCCTTTGATATATCATTGGAATTTGGGAGACAATAACAGCAGTAATGTACAAGACCCAAATTACACCTATCAAAACCCGGGTACATACACTATAAGCCTGACCATTATTTCTACTTCCGGATGTATTGATACAACTTCCTATATTATGCCTAATGTAGTTAATGTAATTTCTCCACCGCAAGCAGGGTTTTATGCAGAACCCTCACAAGCCGGTATTTTTGACCCTATTGTTACTTTTATTGATACCTCGCATGGTGCAGTACATTGTGCTTTGCAATTTAGTGATGGTACTTGGGTTGACAGAAATTGTAATTATACACATACATTTAGTGATACAGGGGTATATAAAGTAACTCAGATTGTAAAAAACGAACTGGATTGTGTAGATAGTGTTAGTATAACAGTTTATATTTATCCGGAGTTCCGATTGTTTATTCCCGATGCTTTTACGCCTAATGGCGATGGCTTAAACGATATATTTATTCCTTCAACAATAGGGATAAAGGAATTTAATATGAGAATAATTAACCGGTGGGGCGAACAAATATTTGAAACACACAGCGTTAATGGGTGGGATGGAACTTACAAAGGTGTAAACTCTCCTCAAGGTGTTTATGTTTATCTTTTAAATGTTATTGATATTAGGGGCAACAGTCACCTATACAATGGTAAAGTTGTTTTACTTCGTTAGTGCACATTCACCAACATTGCTATATTTTATAACTCAAAAAAATAGCTTATGTAAATGTATTACGAGTGGTATTTCCCTCTAAGTCTTAAAAAGGCCAAAATACCAACAGTTAACAAAGCCGGTAAGGCAATAAATGCCAAGCCCCATCCCGGAGTATTCTTTCCGGTTTTAGGATCGTAATTAAAGCAAGTAAACATATTGGCAGGGGTAGGTAATCTATAAGAAGGCCTATATACATTATTGATATCTGAAATCAATAGTGAAATTTCATCGGCACTTCTTAAACCAATTAATTTTTTGGTAATATAACCCTGCGTGTTAACCCCTACTAAAAGAGCATCATGATCATATTGCTTTTTGCGCATATCCCAAACAGGAAAAAAATTAACTGATTTTGTCATACTTGAAATACTGTCAACCACAGCCAGCTCCCAATTAGGTTCATTTAACAGGTTAAATCGGTAGGCTAAATTTTGCATATCTTTTAGCGAATCTAAAGGATCAAAACTTAATACCAGTACACTAAACTTATATTGATTCTTTCTTAAAATAATTTGTATATTTTCTTTTAACTGCAGAAGAAGAGGGTTGCAAACCCCTGCACATCGTGTAAACACTAAAGCAACTATGAGTGGCTTTTTAGCAGCTAACTGATGTATAGAGGTTTGTTCTCCACTTATCAATTTAATTTTCGCATCATAAATTCGTGTATATATACCTTCCTCTTCACGCCAATCTTGTTTGTCATAAAGATTGTTCGCAATAGAATTATAATTTGAGATTAATAATATTATTAAGAGCGTTGAAAAAGTACGTTTAAACATCTCTTCGAAATATTAACAAAAAAGGATAATATGCCCGTTAAATAAACAATAGCAAAAACACCTCCTACCGCAGCTAAAGTCTTAGCACTTTCTAATCCTTTAGGATAAGTGCTATATCTTCTAGGTACTGAATCGGCACCGGCTATATAAAATGCCAATAAGAATCCTACACCACCTATAATCAATATAGCCAATTTAACAAATGAGTATTTATCAGGCAAGGAGTGATTAGTTGCATATTTTGAAAACCAGTGAAAGAATCCTAAACTAAACAATACATTGCCCATAGCATTGTATGTATGGAAGTGGGCAGGCACCCAAAGCGTATTATGTAAAATAAAATTGTTTGAAATAGTAGCATCAATAACTGCTCCAACACCTCCTACTACCCATCCAACTATACCTATAAAGAATAAGGAGTTAGTAAGCGACCAATTAATTTTGTTTCTGAAAACAACCACAATTATACTAAACACTGTAACACCCGATGAAGGCAAACTGGCTAAATAGGAGGCCAATTGACCTATAATCTGTAATCCTTCCGGTTGAACAAAGTCCATATACAAATGATGGAAAAAAGCAGCCAAAACAAAGAACAAAGTTAGGTTCCAGGCTAATGCCACATACCAGGTAGTTTTTAATTTTGGTCTTCCGCTAACTTCAGGGAACAACTCGTATATAACGGCTAAGCCCAAATAAAGCATTTCATTAGCTATAGTATGACCAAAGAAATAAGTAAGATTTTTTATTAACAATGCATCGTTTTTGAAGGTTCCTCCCGAATAGTATTCAGCAAATAATAATATAAGCAATATAACGGCAGCTATCAGGCAGGTTAATACTCCTATTAAACTTATCATTGAAATAAGTACGAAAGGTGGTGTTGATACTTCCGGGTCTTTCTTCCCAAAATGTTGCCAGGCAAGAACCTGCGACATTGAATATTTTTTTAGCATGGCAGCCATTAGACTAATCGTCCAAACAAACCATCCAATACCAAAAACACCTATTGACCATAAAAATAATGGAGTAGCCCATGTTGACCACATTATTTTAAAAGGCAGTGGATACAAGAATGTCCAACCGGCATGAAAGTTTCCCACTAAAGTAGATAACCAAAGCATTACTACCCCTATTACCGTCATTACCATGGCAAACATATTGGCGGTGTAACTGGTTTTTACATATCGTTCCATAAAGTAGTTAACTGCTGCCATACCGGCAACAAACCATATACCAATCATGGTTACACCATGAGTAGTCATATCGGCATAAAATGTTGGTGGTTGAATTTTTATTAATTCGCCTTGGTTAAGACGCATAATAATACCTAAAATTATACTAAGAATAAATAATACCAATATTGCAACTATCCAAAGTGCTGTTATTTTATTAAGTTTTTTAGTTTCCATATTCAATTCAATTTATTTTACATTAAAAAATGATTTCATTACTTGATGGCCTGAACCACAATACTCTAAACAAAGAATATAATACTTACCCGGCTCACTGAACTTCCAGCGAAGCTTGTTTACATATCCGGGCATAGCCTGGGTTTGAGCCACTAACTCATACTTATCATTATAAATACCAAAACCGTGTGTAACATCTAAACTGGTAACTCTAAACTCTACTAGTTCATTTGTATTAAGTTCAATATTCTCACCCATGGGTTGGGCAGGATCTATATCCTGATTAGACATTAGAAAAACAAACTGACTAGAGACTGTATGAACTATTCGTGCAGGTTGCTCGTTGGCATATAAGTAATAAGGCGACTTAGGAATGGTTATGAAAAAAAACATTCCAAGTACTACCACCATAATAGTAATGAACCAAAACCTTTTCTGCAAAGGATTTTTCATACCTTGTTGAGGCTGACTTTGGATCGAACTTAAATACACAAGAATAAAAACGAGTATTATTATTCCTGATAGAATAAGAAATAAAGATAATAACGATTGTTGCATAATATTGGAGTTTTAATAAGTGAAATAAAGTTTTATTTTACATCAGTTTTGTTTTTTTAATTAATAACTATTTTAGGCAAAATTATAAAATTTATTTATTAAAGACATTTTTATCCGAATTATTATTTTTGTTTTATCAACATCATTATATTTTATGTTGATTTACATACATTTACAATTAATTTTCTTCTAAATTGCACAGGTAATATATGAGCAAACAACAAAAAGATTTAGAACTAATAACAACCGCTGATGGTTCTACCACGCTAAAAGTGGTAAATAGCAATGACTATTATCATTCTATTCATGGTGCATTTCAAGAAAGCCAACTCATTTATATAAATTACGGGTTAGCACATGTTAAACAAAACACGTCAATTAATATTTTAGAAATTGGTTTTGGCACAGGTCTCAATTGTTTGCTTACATTAAACAATATTTTGGTAGAACCCTACAAATTAAATATCCAATACCATGCCTTAGAGCCCTTCCCTATTCCAATATCGGTAGTTAATCAATTAAACTATTGCCGGTATCTTTCAGCCATTATAGAGCCATACTTTATAAAAATACATACTGCTGATTTTAACAACACAAATGCAATTTCACCCAACTTTACACTGAATAAATATAAAACGGGCATACAATTATTTAATAGTAATATATTATATCATCTGGTGTATTTTGATGCTTTTGCCCCTTCAACGCAACCCGAAATGTGGACAGAACAAGTATTTGAGAAACTATACCACATGATGTGTAAAGGTGGAGTATTAGTAACCTACTGCGCCAAGGGGCAAATAAAACGAGATTTAAAAAAGGTAGGGTTTGAAGTAGAAAGTTTGCCCGGCCCTCCCAAAAAAAGAGAAATAACAAGAGCCATAAAGAAATAAATCTTGAACATGAACATTTTTATAGACTCTCCTAAAAATTTAAAATAATTTCTTTTTTACTATTTTTGAAGAAAAATTATTCCAATGCCATCTTTTGATGTTGTAAATAAAATTGATATCCAAACATTAGATAATGCAATTAATGTAGCGCGTAAAGATTTAGCAGGGCGTTATGACTTTAAAGGCTCTAAGCTTAGTATAGAGTTAGATAAAAAGGCTTTAAATATTAATATCTCGGCCGAAAACGAAATGCGTATTGAGGCAATAGAAGATACCATTAGGAGTAGAATGATTAAACAAGGTCTTAACCCCATGGCGCTGGATTTTGGTAAAGAACGGTATGCAGCTGGAAATATGATAAAGAAAGATATTAAGGTAAAACAAGGCATTGATAAAGATACTGCCCGAAAGATTACCAAACATATTAAAGAATTAAAACTAAAAGTTGAAGCCCAAATTATGGATGAACAGGTGAGAGTTTCGGGCAAAAAAATAGACGATTTACAAGCAGTTATTGCAAGTCTTAGAAGCAACAATTTTGATATTCCATTACAATTTGTAAACCTTAAATAAAATTAATCATGAAAAAAACTATATTACTCACTGTTATAGCAATTATAGCTATTTGCACAACAAGCAATGCGCAATCTAAAGAGCCATATAACGATAAGCAAAATATGGCAGTTGTTACAAGCCAAGAACCTTTTTATCCAAAAGGTGACACCGAGCTATTTAAATACGTTTTAAATGCTATTAAATACAGCGATGAGGCTAAAGCTAAATATATTGAAGGAAACATTACATTAAGTTTTGATGTGTCGCCCGACAGCACAATAAGTAATATTAGTGTAATTAGCGGTTTATGCTGTGGTATAAATGAAGAAATTCAACGAGTGGTGAAAGAATTAAAATTTGCACCCGCAATTCAAAACGGAGTTAAAATGAGAATGAATGTAATGATGGACTTTCCGGTAAAAGCTCATTAATTTTTTATCCCCTTTCCATAAATGGCCCGGCCACAAAAGTTAAATAAGCGTGAAAAGTTTAAAATTTCACAAGAAGCTGCCAAAGTTGTACCTAAAACAGTAAACAATAATAAAAATAATAATATTATTGTTTATTACGCCTTTATTATTGCATCAGTTTTTATACTGTACGGCAATTCCCTAAATAATGGTTATGTCCTTGATGACTTCTCGGTAATCAAAGAAAATAATATTGTAAATTTAGGAAGTAAAAGTATAGGTAATATATTTAAAACCAGCTATCGTGCAGGGTATTTGAATGTTAATGATGGGCTTTATCGACCTCTGTCTCTGGCTATGTTTGCCTTGGAGTGGCAACATTGGCCAGATAAGCCTTTTGTAGGCCACTTTATTAACTTAATCTGCTACCTATTATGTGGCATTGTATTATTTAATTTTACTCGTAAACTTTTCCCTCATATTCATAATGTTGTTTTACTGCTTGCAGTATTACTATTCATTGCCCATCCTATACATACGGAGGTAGTGGGCAATATAAAAAGTCGTGATGAGTTGCTGTGTTATTTGTTTTCCATATTAAGTATGTTATGGGCAATACAATATTTTGACAGTAAAAAAATACTATATTTAGTACTATCATCTTTTAGCTTATTTCTTGCTTTTCTAGCCAAAGAATCAGCTATTTTAACCATTCCTTTGCTGTTAATTTCATTATGGTTTTTTCGCAAAGACCGATTTAATAAATATGTACCTATTTTGTTAGCCACACTTATACCTTTTGTGGTATATATGCTTATTCGTAGAAATGTTTTAGGAAGTTTTGCAGGGCTTCAAACAGTAACCATACTAGACAATCCGGTGGGCGCTCAAACAGATTTTATTTTACGCATAATGGGAAGCTTTCAGGTATTGGGCGAATACATTCAATTATTTGTTTTTCCACACCCTTTAGTTTATGATTATTCATACAACTCCATACCACTACATCAAGGCATCACACTGCCCATTATTATTGGCATTATTATAATATGTAGTTTAATAGCTGCTATGTTTTTTACTTATAAAAAATGGCCACTAATCTCCTACTCTATTTTATTTATTTTTATTTCATTATCATTATACAGCAATATTGTTTTCCCGATTGGAGCAGCTAAGGCCGAACGCTTTACTTTCTTGGCATCAACCGGTTTTTGTATAGCTTTGATATATTTATTTACCGTAATTTTAAAAATTGACATTTCTAAATATTCCCCTAACGATACTAAATACAAAAATTTATTTTACTTAACTACTGTAATATTAGTATTATATAGTGTAAAAACCATTAGCCGTAATTTTGATTGGAAAAATAATTACACTTTGTATTCACATGATGTTGAATTAAATCCGCAAAGTGCCAAAACACATTATTATTTAGGGAACGAAATAATAAAAGAATTAGCCAATAACGAAACAGATAAAGCAAAAAAAGAGGCTCTTATCATGCAGGGTATTTCCGAGGTAAGAAAAGCCATACAAATTTACCCCGAATATTCTGACGGATACGCACAAATTGGGGTAGGATATTACAACCTCAACAATAATGACAGTGCAGGACATTACTTTAAATTGAGTTTAAAATACAATGAAAGCAACAGTGTTGCCATCAGTAATATGGGTTCATATTACTTTAACAGAGGCGAGTACCAAAAAGCTATTGAATACTTTAACCGCTCAATAGCTCTTAACCCCAGGTTTGCAGATGCCATGATGAACTTAGGTAGTTGCTACGGTTCTATGGGAAAATACCAAGAAGCTCTAGTTTGGTTTCATAAGGCTTTTGATATTGATCCAACAAATCAAAAAAATATTACCTTTCTTGCATTAACCTACCAAAATTTAAATGATATAAACAAGGCCAATTATTATAGGAGTCTTTTAAAATAAGGGTTGGGAGAGCACAAAATTTTTTGGAACACTGTTTGCAATATAGTTTTTTAAAGACTAAAAACTGAAGGTTATGAAAGAAGCTATTTTAAATTTAGCCAGAGTAATATTATTAACCATGGCAATATTGTTTACAGGAAGTTTTCGTGCTCAAGAAAATCCGAATGATGAAGTATTTAAATTAAAAAACAATAAGGCTTTTAAAAAGGGAGAATTCTTGTCATATCGTTTACACTATGGGGTTATTGATGCCGGAATAGCTACCCTAGAGGTTACTCATGAAGAACGCGAAGTTAGTGGGCGTCCAACTTATCATGTAGTTGCTTTAGGAAAAAGTATTGGTGCGTTTGATTGGTTTTTTAAAGTTCGCGATAGGTATGAATCATACATAGATAAAGAAGCACTTGTACCTATGGCTTTTATAAGAAGAGTTGATGAGGGAGGCTACAAAATTAATCAGAACTATGTATATAATCACCCTAGAAAGCAAGTTATAAGCGAAGGAAAAGTATATGATATTCCGCGAGAAATAAATGATGTACAAGATATGATTTCGGCATTTTATTATGCCCGCGCACTTGATTACTCAAAGGCCAAACCGGGTGATGTGTTTACAATTAATAGTTTTGTTGATAATGAAATATTTCCTTTAAAAATTAAATATATCGGAAAAGAAACCATAAACACCTCAAAAGGGAAATTTAAATGTATTAAGTTCAGACCTGTTATTCAAAAAGGTAGAATTTTTAAAAGTGAGGAAGATCTAAACGTATGGATTTCTGATGACGAGAATAAAATACCTGTAAGGGCTCAAGCAAATATTTTGGTAGGTTCCGTTAAAATGGATTTGATGGAATATCGTGGCTTAGCTAATCCCTTAGCTTTGGTAAAATAAATAAAGGTTTGTTTATTCAAGCATCGTTGGAGCAAAACAGCTTAATTCCTTCAGAAAAATATTATGTAGTGTTTTCTATATCAATACTTAGAAGTATGGTCTAGCTCTTTAGCCCGGCATACGACTTAAGTATTTATCCATTTCCTTAATTTGTTTTACAATCTCCTCAGATTTAGGTTTGCAACCTTTAGCTTTATTAAAGAAATCTTTGGCAGCCTTATTTTGGCTTCTTCTTAAATAAATTTGAGACATAGCTAAATAAGCCATTGCCGCACTGTCCTTATCAGGCAACCCCACTCTAATAGCAGATTTAACGTACTTTTCACCTTCTTTAAAATCGCCTCTTTGCATGGCCATCATCCCCATTTGTAAATTATTAGTTGCATCCATATCAGAATTAACACCACCTAATTGTACACTCTTTTTTAAATTTTGTTCGGCTGATGCAAAATTTTGTTGAGCCATATCCATATTGGCTTTTAGAGTATAATAACTACTCCGTACAGGTTTTATTAATAACCCCGGAAACCATATAGATTTTAATATCTTATTTACCTCATCAATATTGCCTTCTTCAATAGGCTTCTGCAACAATCTTATCGGCCCAATCAAAAAATGGGTTAAAATGGCAATAAAAGCAATAGTATAAAACATAACAGCAGTCCAAACATCCATAGTAAATTGGGCTACTATTGCCAATACTAAAGACAGTAATCCTAACCAAAAACGATATCTGATTAAAAAGTTATAAAATTTCATACTTAGTATAGTTATTATTTATTAACAGTAATATTCTTTGCAAAAGCATTCTTCCCCTCATCTAAAAAGTGAATAAACTTTTCAATGTCCGGGTCATATCCTGATGGTTTATTCAGCATTTTCTCATTGTTGTCAAGTAATACATAATACGGTTGGGAATTAGTCCCAAAACGCTCAGTTTGCATATCACTCCACTTGTTGCCCACGGTTTTCACTTTATTTCCTGTAGTTTTACTTACATATCTCTCGGCTTCCGGGAGTAAGGCTTTATCATCAACATAAAGTGAAACAAGTACAAAATCATTTCTCAATCTCTCCAACACACGCGGATCAACCCATACATTATCCTCCATTTTACGGCAGTTTACGCAGCTCCATCCGGTAAAGTCAAGCATTAAAGGCTTATTTACTTTTCGAGCGTAAGCTAATCCGGTTTGGTAATCATGAAAACAGTTTAGGTTATGTGGACAATGTTCAGGATCTGTGCCTTCCGGTATTTCACTATTCCCTGCAACGGTATTAACCGGGCCTGAGGCGCCTAATGTCCATCCTTCGTTATAAAAACTTGGTGGCGGAAACCCACTAATTATGCGTAGTGGGGCACCAAACATTCCCGGAATTAAATATACCACAAAGGCAAATACTATAATGGCAAAGAAAACTCGTGGAATACTTATATAGGGTACTTCACTATCGTGCGAAAATTTTAATTTCCCCAACAAATAAAAACCCAGAATACTGAATATTACAATCCATAAAGCTATAAATACCTCTCGTGTAAGTATTCCCCAATGATACGCCAAGTCAACATTTGATAAAAATTTCAAGGCAAAAGCCAATTCCAATAAACCTAATACCACTTTTACTATATTGAGCCATCCGCCTGATTTAGGCAAAGAATTGAGCCATCCCGGAAAAGCCGCAAATAATCCAAAAGGCAAAGCTAAAGCTAAAGAAAATCCTACCATGCCTATGGTAGGGTTTAAAACATTGCCTCCTACGGCTGCCTGAACTAACAATGTACCTATAATAGGGCCTGTGCACGAAAATGAAACTAAGGTTAAGGTAAAAGCCATAAAGAAGATTCCTATTAACCCACCTTTTTCACTGGCAGTATCGGCCTTGTTTACCCAACTGCTAGGTAGGGTTATTTCAAATGCTCCCAAAAAAGAGGCTGCAAAAACTACAAAAATTATAAAGAAGGCTAAATTAACTATTGCATTACTTGCCATAGCGTTCAAAGCATCAGGACCTAATGATAAGGTAATAAGCATTCCTAAAGTTACATAAATTAGTATAATTGAAAGTCCGTAAATAAGCGCATTGGCAATTCCTTTTTTTCTGTTCCCGCTGCGTTTAGTAAAGAAACTCACTGTTAAAGGTATCATAGGAAACACGCATGGTGTAACCAAAGCCAGTAATCCGCCCAAGAACCCGGCTGCAAAAATTGCCCAAATACTTAACTTATCAGTATCATTCTCGGCATCGCCAGCTTGCACAACTGCTTGGGAGGCTACAACTTCTTCTTTAACTAAATTTGTGTCTTCTTTAATATTTTCTGATATAGGCTCAGTTTTTTCATCAATTGCACCTGAAGTATTGTTTTCTGTTTTTTGAACTCCTTCTTCAACAGCACAAGCTATTCCGGGGGCTTTTTCTAATTTAAATTCAAAATCAATATCTTCAGGAGGCAAGCATTTAGTTTCATCACAGCACATGAAGTTTAAATACCCTTTTACCGAAAAAGGTTGAAGGGTATTGATCTTAATTTTTTGTTTGAAAGTAGCCTCGTTGGCAAAAAACTTTAAAACCATCTCAAAGTTCGGATCAAACTCCTCTAAAGGTTTGCCTTCGGTGGTTTTTCCAATAGTTTGGTAATTACTATTTTTTTCAAAATTAAAAGTAGTAGCTACCGGGCCATCATCGCTTCCTAAGAATTGAGAATAAACATGAAATCCTTTGTCAATTTTTGCTTTAAAGATTAATTCAGCCTCGCAATCGTTTATTCGATTAACGCTAAATGACCATTTAACGGGTTTTAATATTTGTCCGACACTGAGTTTTGACAATAATAAAACAAAAAGAAACAGAGCAAAGCTTTTAAACGAAATTTTTCTCATACTATTTTAACAAAATATCCTGCAAAAATAGGATTATTTACAGGATATTAAGGTTAGTGTTGATTAAATTATGCTAAATGCTTAGTTTGTCTCCAAAATTTGAAAGAGCTCATCTAATTTAGGGGTAAGAATTATCTCTGTTCTTCTGTTTTTTTTGCGTGCCTGTGCAGTATTTTCAGGGTCTAAGGGAAAAAACTCTCCATGCCCTGCTGCAGTTAATCGTTTAGGGTCAACCTTACTATTGGCTGTAATTAATTTTACTATTGAAGTGGCACGTAATACGCTCAAATCCCAATTATCTTTAATTCCACCGCTGGCATTTATGTAGGGTACATTATCGGTGTGACCTTCCACTAAAATATTAATGTCGGCATTTTGTTCCAATACTTTGGCCAAACTCTTTATGGCCTCAGCGCCTTTTGCATCAACTACCGTACTTCCGCTTGCAAATAAAAGCTTTTCTTCGAGCGATACATATACCTTCCCATTTTTTTGTTCAACAGTTAGACCATTATCATGAAAGCCTAATAATGCATCTGTAACTTTTGTTTTTAAGGCCTTTACCGTAGAATCTTTTCGTGATAGAATATTTTGAAGCTCATTGAGCTTCACTTCCTTTACCTTTAACGCCTCTTGCGACTCTTTAAGCTCTGCGGTTAATTTATTAAAATTATTCTTTTGAGCTTCTAGTTCTTCGCGAGCAGTTTTTAATTTATCTTGTTCTCGTTGCAACTGTTCTTGCGAAAGCTGGTAGTTAGATGCTAATTGCTTTGTTTCATTGGCATTGCCTTCCAATAATTCTCTATTTTTAGCTAATAACAAATCGTATGTCTGATTGAGCTTATCATAATTTTTGGTCATTAGTCTCAACGAATTGCCCATTACCATGGTATCATTTTGCAAATTGCTTACTTTACGTTTTAAAATATCTACATCATTTTCACATTCAGTTAATTTAGTACTGCAATTCAGGGAACTGGTTTTCAGTTCAGCCAACTCTTGTGAACATTTCTTTTCTTTTTCTTTTAAAGCTTCAAATTGGCGTGCCGGAACACAAGATGCAATCCATAAAACAGAAGTAAATACACCGCCTAACAAAAAAAATTTATTCATATCGCAATCAGCATTAAATGGTTTAATATTATAAGGGGTTTGACCCAAAAAACGTACCAAATGTAGCAAAGGCAAATCATAAGTAAACTGATTAAGTTACTTAATTAATAACAACACAATGTGCAAATTTAACTCATTATACAGGCTTATAGTTTAATTACAATATGGGAATTTATAAGAACAGCAAATAAATTAATAGACGATAGTTTTAATATTTATATATATCAAGTACTTTAGGAAGTACAATTTTGTAAACAATCAAGAGGTATTTAATATTATCGGACTGTTCGAGATGATAAACCAGCTTTCATTGATTTGCATTTAATTTAAATTAAAACAAATATCACGAGTAAAAAAATATTAAACTTACAAAAGGAGGTGTTCATCGAATTTCTAGAAAATAATTAATGCATTTTAACACTATTTAATTTATTATTCATTATTCTTGTCCGTTCAACAACAAAAAAATAATGTATTTGGTTTGTATTTTTACTGATGAGAGTAATAAGAAGTTCATTGTTGCAGGAGGAAACAATAAAGAAGAAGTATATTTCTCTTTATCCAAATCTCTAGGTTCATCGGCCTCATTAGTAGCTTATAATAAGCTAGTTATGCTTAAACATTATTTATCTGAAAGTGATGGAAAAACCTATCTGGAACTTATCTCAAAACTTAATCAAAAAGAATTATTCAAATTATTGATGCACGAAAACGGCAATTTAATTGATTTATCTAAGCATTTAAACGCCTAAATATCAATACTTTATATTTTTTAAATTAAAAATTAAGAAGTAATTTTCAACAATACGTTAAAAATAGTTCCATTATTTTTGATTGGAAAAATATTCAATTTGGTAAAATTTAATAGTTATTCTATATTTGCAGCCTTTTAAATATTTTTAGTTAATATTAATTCTTTTTATCAAGCAAAGAAGCAGCAGAAATAACAGTTAATTATGCAAAATAAAGGTGCCATTAAATTTTTAGCAATTGCGTTAGCAGTTGTATGTATTTTTCAGTTATCGTTTACTCTGGTAACTTTAAGAATTGAAGGAAAGGCAGATGACTATGCCAAAGAAAAAGTAGCCGCCAACAAAACTCCCGGACTACATTTAGATTCATTATATGAAGTTTATAATAAAAGGTATATTGATTCTATTGCTACAATGCCGGCCTATAATATTCTTTTAAAGAACTACACCTATAAAGAATGTAAAGAAAAAGAGATTAATTTAGGCTTGGACTTGCGAGGAGGTATGAATGTTACCTTAGAAGTGTCGGTTGCCGATATTATTCGCAACATGAGTAATTTTAGTACTGACAGTGCTTTTAATAAAGCTCTTAACAATGCTTTAATAGCTCATAATACAAGTCAGAAAGATTTTGTTACTTTATTTTATGATGAATACAAAGCAGTAAGTCCAAATGGCAAGTTATCAGCCATTTTTAGCACTTTAGAATTAAAAGACAAAATTAATTTTGAAAGTACCAATGATCAGGTTATAAAAGTTATCAGAAGCGAATCGCAAGACGCTGTTGACCGTTCATTTAATATATTAAGAACCCGTATTGATAAATTTGGTGTAGCACAGCCTAACATCCAAAAGCTAGGCATTTCAGGAAGAATACTAATTGAACTACCTGGCGTAAAAGATAAAGAACGTGTACGCAAACTACTACAAGGAACAGCCAATTTGGAATTTTGGGAAACTTACGACAATAAAGAAATAGCCAATACCCTAATTGAAGCCGATAAAAAACTTGCTTTGGTATTAGGTTTAAACACCGGCTCAAAAGATAGTACCAATGTTAGCAAGAAGGAGGATGAGAAATTAGCCAGCGTACAAGACACCACAAATACCGGGAAAGCCCAAGACAACAGCCAAGAAGAATCACTTCTAGAAGCTGCCAAAAAAGATACTTCCTCAACAACAACCGCAGTAAACGATTCATTACAAAACAATGTAAACCCATTGTTTGAGGTGCTTCAACCAATGCTTAACAGAACCAAAGACGGATATTTCCCGGCTGAAGGACCTGCAGTAGGTATTGCTGCCGTTCGCGACACGGCTAAAGTTATGGCTTACTTAAACAAGCCACAAATTAAGTCTATGTTCCCTAGAGATTTAAGACTACTTTGGACTGTTAAACCTTACGATAAGGAAGGAAAATTTTTACAATTAGTGGCTATAAAAGTAAAAAGCCGCGATGGAAGAGCTCCTCTTGCAGGAAATGTAATTACCGATGCCAGCGGTGACTTTGCTCAAAATAGTGCTAAGGCAGAAGTAAGTATGAGTATGAATGCTGAAGGTGCCGAAACATGGAGAAGATTAACTAAAGAAAATATTGGAAAGAGTATTGCTATTGTATTAGATGATTATGTTTACTCTTTCCCTACGGTACAAGGCGAAATAGGTGGAGGACGTTCTTCAATTACAGGGAATTTTGATATTACCGAAGCCAAAGACCTTGCAAACATATTAAAGGCTGGTAAAATGCCTGCAAGAGCAAGAATTGTTCAGGAAGATGTAGTTGGACCTACCTTAGGACAAGAAGCCATTAATGCAGGTTTAATTTCGTTTGTATTAGCCTTAATCGTAGTATTATTATTTATGGGCTTCTATTATCATGCAGCCGGTTGGGTAGCCGACATAGCCTTGATAGCCAACGTGTTTTTCATAATGGGTATTCTTTCCTCCTTAGGAGCCGTATTAACCTTACCGGGCGTAGCAGGGATTGTACTTACCATAGGCTTGGCTGTAGATGCCAACATTCTTATTTTTGAAAGGGTTCGTGAAGAATTGGCGCGCGGAAAATCAACCGCCCAGTCAATTAAAGATGGTTATAAGCATGCTATGAGCTCAATTATTGATGCTAACGTTACCTTAGCTATCTTAGCTATCATCTTAATGGTTTTCGGTTCAGGCCCTGTACAAGGTTTTGCCACAACTTTATTAATAGGTATTATTACTTCATTGTTCTCAGCTATTTTTATTTCGCGTTTAGTATTTGATTGGATGCTTGAGCGTAAAATGGATGTTACTTTTGATAATAAATTTACTAGAAATGCATTTAAGGACGTGGCCATCAACTTTGTGGGGCACAGAAAGCTTTATTATTCCATATCGTCAATAATTATTGTGCTTGGTACAATAATGTTCTTTGTACACGGTGGTTTTAAATTAGGTGTTGATTTTAAAGGTGGTCGTACTTATAACGTACGTTTTGAGAAAGAGATGCATTCTGATGATGTAAAACATGCTTTAAGAAATTCATTTGAAGATGCATCACTTGAAGTAAAAACTGTTGGTGGTAGCAATCAAATGAAAATTACAACATCGTATCGTGTAAGTGACAACTCTCCTACAGCCGACTCAGAAGTTGAAAATGCTTTATATGATGGTTTAAATTCATTATCTACAAAATACGAATTAGTAGGTCAACAAAAAGTTGGACCAACAATTGCCACCGATATTTTATACGGTGCTTATGCTGCCATCTTATTCTCCTGTTTATTAATGTTTTTTTACATTGTAGTTAGATTTAAAAAATGGCAGTTTGGTTTAGGAGCGGTGGTTGCATTATTCCATGACGTATTAGTGGTTTTATCCTTCTATACTATATTAGAGGGTATTGTTCCTTTCTCTCTCGAAATTGGTCAGGACTTTATTGCAGCAATATTAACAGTTATGGGCTACACCATGACTGAAACTGTAATTGTATTTGACCGTATCCGTGAAAGGTTAAATGAAAGCGGCAGAACAGATATTCATGCCCCTGAAAGAAATATTTTAATTAACTATGCTCTAAACAGTACTTTAAGTCGAACCATCTTAACTTCGTTAACTGTATTCTTTGTGCTTATTGTAATATTTATTTTTGGTGGCGACAGTATTCGAGGATTTATATTTGCCTTATTAATAGGACGTATTATTGGTACTTACTCTTCATTATGTATCTCTACTCCTATTGTGGTTGATTTTTACCGAGATGTTGAAGAGCTTGAACCGGCAAAAAAATAATCGTATTCTTTTTGATAAAAAAAGCTGCTCCAATGAGCAGCTTTTTTTTATTTCAACCCCTAATATAAATATAGCATTTGCAGAAGATTGTATCGTTATGATGAAAGAAGATGATACAAATATTAGTTCTTAGAGCAACAAAACTTTGCTGTATTTTTGTTATATTTGCACAAATCGAGATTATAGATTTATTAATAAAAGTACATTATGTCACCAGAAAGCTCGAAAGTAAAAAGTTCATCTTTTGAAGATTTTAAAAGAGAAGTTATAAACGATTATCGCATAGCTTGTGAGAGCCGTGAGGCAAGTTTATCAGGTAGAAAAGAAGTTCTTACCGGAAAAGCCAAATTCGGTATTTTCGGAGATGGTAAAGAAATAGCCCAATTGGCCATGGCAAAAAATTTCCAAGAAGGCGATTTTCGCTCCGGGTATTATCGCGATCAAACTTTTATGTTTGCCACCGGAAACCTAACCATACAGCAATGGTTTGCCGGTTTGTATGCACATACCGATGTTCATGCCGACCCAACTTCAGCCGGTCGTCAAATGGGAGGACATTTTGCTACCCGTAGTCTCAATGAAGATGGCTCTTGGAAGAACCTTACAAAAATTAAAAACTCTTCGGCCGACATATCGCCAACCGCAGGACAAATGCCTAGGTTATTAGGACTTGCACAAGCCTCAAAAATTTATCGCAACGTAACCGGTCTGGATGAATTTACTAACTTTTCAAATAAAGGCAATGAAGTAGCCTTTGGAACTATTGGCGATGCCAGTACCTCTGAGGGTTTATTTTGGGAAACCATTAACGCAGCAGGAGTTTTACAAGTACCGTTGGTAATGTGTGTTTGGGACGATGGTCACGGTATTTCTGTACCTAAAAAATATCAGACCACCAAAGAAAGTATTTCAGAGGTATTAAAAGGTTTTCAGAAAAGAGAAGACACAAACGGTTACGAGATATTTAAAGTAAAAGGTTGGGATTATGTTGCCCTCCATGAGACCTTTGAAAAAGCTGTTGCTATTGCTCGCCATCAACATATTCCGGTATTGATACATGTTGAAGAGCTTACACAACCTCAAGGGCATAGCACATCGGGAAGCCATGAGAGATATAAAAGCAAAGAAAGACTAAAGTGGGAGGCTGAATACGATTGTATTAAGCAAATGCGTGAATGGATGATAAAAAACGCCATTGCCACAGTTGAAGACCTAAATATTATTGAAGAAAAAGCTCGAGAAACAGTAAAAGAGGCCAAAAATGAGGCCTGGAAAGCTTACCTTGCCCCTATAAAAGCCGAAATTTCAGCATTTATTGAAATATTAGACAGAGCTATAAGTTGCAGTGCGCATGCTTCTGAGCTATCTGCCATTAAAAGTAGTTTAAGTTCCTCTCTCGATTCTATCAGAAGAGATTTGCATAGCGCTATTAGAAAAACTTTAAGAGTATTGAGGGCTGAAAAAAATGATGTGAGCGGAGAATTAAAAAGTTTCTATCAACAATTGCTAAGCCAAGCCGAGGACAAATACAGTAGTCATCTTTACAGCCAATCAGCAAAGGCATTAAAACATATTGAAGCCATAGCACCTGAATATAATAACGATTCAAAAATGGTTGATGCCCGTGAAATACTACGCGATAATTTTGAGAAGATATTAGCCACACGCCCCGAAGTGCTTATATTTGGAGAAGACGTGGGACGTATAGGAGATGTAAATCAAGGTTGCGAAAGGTTACAGGAAAAATTTGGTGAACTAAGAGTAAGCGATACAGGTATTAGAGAAGCCACCATTATGGGACAGGGTATAGGAATGGCTATGCGTGGATTGCGCCCTATTGCCGAGATTCAGTATTTAGATTACTTTTTGTACGGTTTACAAATTATTAGCGATGATTTGGCAACAGTTCAATATAGAACCAAGGGTGGTCAAAAAGCCCCTTTAATTATAAGAACGAGAGGTCATCGTTTAGAAGGTATATGGCATAGTGGTTCACCCATGGGAACTATTGTTCACGCACTACGTGGCGTAAATGTTTGTGTGCCCCGGAATATGACCCAAGCGGCAGGTTTTTACAACTTAGTTTTACAAGGCGATGAACCGGCTTTAATAGTTGAACCATTAAACGGATATCGTTTGAAAGAAAAAATGCCTACCAATTTAGGGCAGTTTAAAGTTCCTGTTGGTATTCCGGAGGTTCTAAAAAGCGGTAACGATATTACCTTGGTAACCTACGGAAGCTTGTGCCGTATAGCTGATGAGGCTTGCAAGCAACTAGAATCAATAGGCATAAGCGTGGAGCTGATAGATATTCAAACTCTAATTCCATTTGATGTACATCAAAGCATTTGCGAATCGGTGAAAAAAACAAACCGATTAATTGTGTTAGATGAAGATGTTCCGGGTGGTGCCTCGGCTTATATTATGCAACAAATATTGGAAGAACAAGATGCATACCGTTACCTTGATTCTAAACCTATCACCGTAACCGCCAAGCCACATAGGCCGGCCTATGGTTCAGATGGCGATTATTTTAGTAAACCATCAGTAGAAGATGTGTTTGATGCAGCCTATAATATGATGCATGAATTCTATCCGGAAAAGTTCCCTGAGATATATTAATGATTTATTGAAAAGTTCCCAATTAGAATAGGATAGAAAACTTTTTGTTTGATGGGCAATTAATTTAGAAACTAATATAGGGCGATAAAACTAATAGAAGGGTTTAACCTAAACTTTTAGTGGACAAAACAGAAAAGTTCAGAAAATATTTCTAACCTTTAGGCTTTATACTCCATTCAAAGCTAAACTCTGCAACAACGGTTCCGTCAGGTAAACAGCCTTTGCTTATTAAACTAAATTTTACTGCTTGCTTATTGGCAACAGCCGTTCTTACTTTATCTATGATGGTATTGTGTGGTTGGCAGGTAAAAATAATATGCCGGGTGGCTTTTTTCATAAAAGTAGCCTGCATACCTGTTACCAACATTGATACTTTTTTATTGCTCTCCAATATTTCGGCCATAACAAGAAGACCTGTGCTTAGCTCGGCTGCCATACATTGGGCAGCAAAATATACTGATTTAAAAGGGTTCTGAGTTCTACGTTTAAAGGGCAAAAATACATCGCAACTTTGACGAGATATTTTTTGAACATAAATACCACTATACCACACCAAAGGTATCTTCAAGAAAAAGAAGAGTCGAAACCTGAGTTTACTGTTAATACCTTGTATAAACTTAACAGCTTTAGGATTGCTATAGTGTAAAATATCTGTCATACTTATCAAAACTATAAATGCGGTGAATTGTTCAGACTCTTAATCTTCCATTTCACTATCAAAATTAAACCTGAATATCTTATCCATTGGAGAACTTGAGTCAATGGTTTTGAGATGATTCATCACACCATTTTGAAGACTGTAAACACACGCGTGTAACTTAAGCCCACTATTTCTTTTCCATGCTTTTTGAACAATGGAAGTTTTGGCTAAATTATTTACCTGTTCAATAGCGTTAAGCTCTACCAGTCGATCTAACCTTAGCTGTTCATTGGTAATAGCATTAAGTTCCTTAGCGTGAAGGCGATAAACATCTTTAATCTGCGACAACCACTTATTCAGTAGCCCGTAATTATTATTAGTAAGTGCTGCCCTGACACCGCCACAGCCATAATGCCCTGTAACTATTATATGCTTTACAACCAATACTTCAACAGCATATTTTAATACACTCAGCATATTTAAATCGGTATTCACAACCAAGTTAGCTATGTTACGTTGAACAAAAATTTCTCCCGGTTGTGTGTTGGTAATTTCGTTGGCCGGTACACGACTGTCGGAGCATCCAATCCATAAGAACTGAGGTTTTTGAGTATTAACCAGTTTAGTAAAGAAATCAGGGTCTTTATTCACCATATCGGCTGCCCATAGTTTATTCAGTTCAAGTAGTTTTTGATATTCGTCCATCCTTATATTTTTTGTTCAATAATTAAAGCCCCTTCCCTTATATGCTTACGCCATTTTGTAGGAGTTTAATGTCAAAGTAACAAAAATTAATTGAAAAAATTTCTTTTTTGCGCATACTTTAAATAGGCATAAGGCATAATACCCATGAAAAAGAAATAAATATATTCCACACTCCACACCCATTCAATAGGGAGTTCCCATCTAACAGCTACCAAATAGGTTGCAAATAAATAAAATATAATGGTAACAATTTCAATGATTAATGACATCAACGTATTGCCACTTCCTGAAACAGCACTTAATACAATTGTAGATACGGAATACATTAGCAATGAACCATCAATAACCCTAAGTGATGGAATAGAAGCCTTAATTAATTCATCGTTATTAGTAAATATACCCAACATTATTTCAGGCATAATATTTAATATAAGCATTACTATAAGCGAAATTACAAAACTCATAATGCTAATCTTTTTTATCATCACAAACACTTGATTGTACTTTTTTTCGCCTATTAAGGTGCTGACTAAAGTATTGGTTGCTGACCCAAATCCCATTAACGGAATCATCAAAATCATATAAGCATTTCGAATAATATTACTGATTGCTAAAGGCCTTTCGCCCATTTGCTCAATAATCATAAAGAAAATAAACCATGAAGTTAAAGCTATAAACATTTGAAGCATTACCGGAGCCGCTGTATATAAAACCTCTTTCAAATAATTGAAATTAAAACTTTGAAGCGCAAACAATTTATATTTCTTTAAATCAACTGTTTTAATCGTATAAATTAAAATAAATACGGCTGCAACAAATTCGGCAATGGTGCTTGCCCATGCGGAACCTGCAATTTCCATGCGCGGAAAACCCCAATGTCCAAACACCAAAATATAATTGAAAAGAACATTTAATACTGCAACAATGGCGGTGGTATAAAACACTACTTTGGTTTGTGCAATACCCGTAAAAAAACTTCGAATTACAAATACAAAGGAGGAAAAAAATATGGCATAACTTCTTACCTTAATAAAAGTTACGCTAGCCTCAAGAACCCCTTCAGATTTTACGAAATAACTTAATAAATAAGGGCCGCCCCAGTGCATTATCACAAAAAGAATAAATGATAGTAGCGTTAAGAAATATAGTGAATGGTCTAAAACATTTCCCATAAGAGCATATTTTCTTTCGCCATTAAGACGGGCAATAATTATTTGTACGCCTACTCCAAAACCATAGCCCAACATCATAAAGGTAACATAAAACAAGCCTGCTATGGCACTTGCCCCCAAAGCTACTTCACTAATCCTTCCCAGAAATGCCGAATCGGTAATATTTATAGCTGTTTGAGCAACACCACCCAAAATAATAGGATACGAAATTTCCCATATTTCTTTGTATGTTTTGTCTTTAAAAATCCCCCCCATAGTATAAATTAATAAACTTTAAGTACAATTCCTTTCAGGTATTCACCTTCGGGGTGAAATATACTTGGGGCGTGGTCTGCGGGTTGCGACATGTACTCTAATATTCTTACTCTTCGACCCGATAGGATAGCGGCCGACATAATGGTGTTCTGAAAAAGTGATTTATCAATAGCTTGGGAACATGAAAATGTAAATAAAACCCCACCGCTTTTAATTCTTTTCATAGCTTCAACATTAAGCCTTTTATAACCTTGAACCGCATTATGCTTAACATTGTGATGCTTGGCAAATGCTGGCGGATCAAGTATTATAACATCATAGGTTTCATTAGCCTGTTCAAGAAAATGAAAAGTATCTGATGCAAAAGATTGATGCTTTTGTGTATCGCCAAAATTAAGTTGAACATTGGCATCGGTAAGTGTAATTGCTTTTTTTGAGCTATCAACAGAGTGAACTAAATTTGCTCCGGCAGCAAGTGCATATACCGAAAAACCCCCACTGTAACAAAATGTATTCAATACTTTTTTGTGTGAACAATATTTTTGAAGTAGCTTTCTATTTTCACGTTGATCAATAAAAAATCCTGTCTTTTGTCCTTGCTCCCAATCAATCTTAAACTTTAGTCCATATTCTAATACAAATTCACTTTGTGGTTGACCCCATAACACTTGATTGGTAATTTCCATATTATTAAGCTTTGGCATAGTGTCGGCACTTTTATCATAGATGGCTTTTAGAGTATCTCCATAAACCTTCTTTAATGCTTCAACCAACAAAGGTTTTATTAAATGCATGCCTACGCTGTGTGATTGAATTACTGCAGTGTCATCATAAATATCAATAATTAAACCCGGCAAATTATCACCTTCTGCATGTATTAAACGATAGGTATTAGTCTCTCTATTTTGTATCAAGCCGCTATCTTTTCTAAACTCATAAGCCTTGGCAATTTTATTATACCAAAATTCAGCATTAACTTCTTCTATGCCAAAACTCAGCACCCTTACAGCAATACTGCCATTGGAATAATGCCCAACAGCTAAAGGTTCATCATGATTGCTATAAACTTCAACCAACATCCCTTCGGCTACTTCCCCTTTTATTTTTTTTATGGCTCCCGAAAATATCCAAGGATGAAATCTGCGCACCGACTGATCCTTACCCGAACCTAAAATAACTTTTGGCATCATGTAATTTTTCTTATGTTTAAGTATATATTTAATATTAAAATTCCGATTTATTATGAAACTCTATATCCGGATTCTTTTCTTGAGCCATCTGCAATGTCCAAGCGGATTCAGCTAAAAACACCGGCTTACTGTCTTTGTCAATAGCTATATGATGCGATTTTTCCAGGATAAAACTATCTAACTTCTTTTTGTCTTTACTACTTATCCAACAAGCCTTATGAAGGTTTATAGGCTCAAAAGTACAGCTTGCACCATATTCGCTTTTAAGACGGTGCTGAATAACTTCAAATTGGAGAACTCCAACAGTGCCTAATATTTTTCTATTGTTAAGTGTTTTAGTAAATAGTTGAGCTACGCCTTCATCGGTTAATTGTTCTAACCCTTTGTTAAGCTGTTTGGTTTTCATAGGGTCGGTGTTGTTTACGTATCTGAAAATTTCTGGCGAAAAACTTGGAATTCCTTTAAATGATTCTTTTGCCCCCTCCGTTAAGGTATCGCCAATTTTAAATACACCTGTATCATACAAACCTATAATATCACCGGGGTAGGCATTGTCTATGATACTTTTCTCTGCAGCCATAAATGCCGTTGGATTATTAAACTTTAGCTGCCTGTTTTCGCGCACATGGTAATAGTTTTTATTTCTCTCAAATACCCCTGAACAAACCCGTAAAAAGGCAATCCTGTCACGGTGCTTGGGATCAATATTAGCATGAATTTTAAATACAAAACCACTAAATTGTTTGTCGGCAGGTTTTACTTCCTTCAAATCGGTATAACGTGGTTGAGGTGTAGGGGCTATTTGAACAAAACAATCAAGCAATTCGCGTACCCCAAAATTATTAACCGCACTTCCAAAAAATACAGGAGAGATATTGCCTTTTAAATACTCCTCAGGTTCAAATACCGGATAAACAGTTTCAATAATCTCAGTTTCATCACGTAAAATTTGAGCAAATCTTTCGCCTACATTTCTTTCAATCTCTGCTGAGTTTATATCATTAATATATATGGCATTTTCGGCTTTTAGCTTATTGCCTGCATCAAACAAAATCAAATTTTTTTCGAACAAACTATACACTCCCTTAAATTGTTTTCCCATACCAATAGGCCAACTCAAAGGTCTAACTTTAATTTTTAACTCTTTCTCGATTTCATCTAATAGCTCAAAAGGATCGCGACCTTCACGGTCGAGCTTATTGATAAACACAATAACTGGCGTTTTTCGCATTCGGCAAACTTCCAACAATTTGCGGGTTTGAGGTTCAACTCCTTTAACGCAGTCAATAACCATGATTACACTATCAACAGCTGTTAGTGTGCGGTAGGTATCTTCGGCAAAATCCTCGTGTCCCGGAGTATCTAATAAATTTATTTTTATCCCTTTATATTCAAAACCCATGACAGATGTTGCAACCGATATTCCTCGCTGTCTTTCAATTTCCATAAAATCGGAAGTGGCATGTTTCTTTATTTTATTGCTCTTTACTGCTCCTGCACTTTGTATGGCACCTCCAAATAATAGCAACTTCTCGGTAAGGGTTGTCTTTCCGGCATCAGGATGACTAATAATACCAAATGTTTTGCGTCTGTTTATTTCTTGTTCTACTGTCATTATAATATATAAACCTGCAAAGGTAATTTTTTTAACAATAAAATCGATATGTAATTTTTATGTCATCTTATCACTAAAAACAAGCTAAAAATTTTGAGGTTAATACAAATTATTAATTAATTTTTTATACCTTGCTGTTAAGAAATAAAATATTAGACGCGCCCATACACTTATAACTTAAATTTTTAGTAATGGTTAATGTAAGTAATTTAGAAAAAAGTTATGAGGCAGAAAAGCATTAAATGGGATTAGCTTTTCCATTGAGAAAGGTGAGTTTTATGGCCTGCTTGGGCCTAACGGAGCCTGTGAAAAAACTCGTAGTAATTTACACAAGCTGTTTATTTTTTTGAAATAAAAATACAAATAAAAACTGAAATATACAATATCTTTGTGTATGCCTAAAATAACTCCTAAAAACCGTACACAG
>JADLFI010000054.1 GCA_020845635.1 Bacteroidia bacterium | reverse complement strand
TTCCGAATCTGTAAAATACCGGTTCGGCTTTTGAATGATGATTTGTCCAGTTTTTAGTCCTGAAATGACTTTACTTTTTTTGTCCATTTTTACACGTTTGGGTGTAAACCTATTTTAGGACAAGACATCTTTTTATTTTTTGGGGCGTTGGTATTGCGCGCTGGGAAAAATAAAATGTGCTTGCAATTTAGAGATGGAAAATTAAGGACTAAACTGTTGAAAACGTATAAAAATTATTTGTTTATTTAACCACTATTATTTTGCCATTACTAATCACATCATTCCTTTGCCGTATACTATAAAAATACATACCAGGTATTAGGCTTGGATTTTCATAATTTGTAAAAGTGTTTGAAACTTCTATTGTATCTAATACTTTACCATATACATCTGTAATAGTTAACAAGAGTGGTTTGTTTATTATACCAATGTATTGAAGCCTAAAACTACCATTGTTAGGATTAGGAAACAAACTAAAACCACCATTAACTTTTTGCTCATTTAAGCTTGTAGGTATAACAAAACCTATACTATCAATACCCATGCGTAAGCCTCCCAGAGTATCAATTGTAGAGCTAATATTATTGGTATCATCATCTAAAGGTAAAAACTTAATAAGATGAGTGGTCGCTCTTGCTGTAAATGCAATACTGCGCGCCTCCCAAGGTAAGAATATGCTACCAACTGGTTCATTATTATAAGTTGGCTCAGAAATTCCTGCAAGCAAAGTATCAATGTATACAGCCCATGAGCCCGACATATCAAGTGCGTTATTGTTCCTGACCACTGTTTGATGAAAACGTATTATATATGTATTTTCAATAATGAAACCAGAAACAGTTTGCATGATGCCCTCATGCCAAAAATGATTTGGATTGTTGCCTCTTCCTATTTGACCACTTATAAAAGTAGTACCACTAAAAGGATTCCCAATTGTGCCATTAAGAGGACCTGGCGCATTTATATTGGTTAAGTCAGGTGAATCTTCATATAGATTTAAAGCGAGGCAATTCACATCAGTATATGGCACATTTTGCCAATTGTAAGGCAGGCAGCTAGGTCCGCTTACAATGCCATCTAAATCGCCATTTACAAAACTTTGACAATAGCAATTGAAGGCAAAAGAAATGCTGATTAGTATTGTTATTATTTTTTTAAGGCACATTTGACTTTAATTAATAATGGCAAATTTAATATTTTGTCTTGTTTTTTCGGTAGTAATCACCAAATTGTATAGCCCTTTTGACGTATTTCCTAAATCAATGTTTAATACACTTTGGCTTGGCTTAATAAAATGGTCATATACCTTAGTGCCTTTATTGTCATAAATAGCTAAACCAATATTTGAATTATCAGGGCAAAGTAAACTAAATGTGCCGTTGTTAGGATTGGGGATTATCTTATATGACATATTAACATTAGCATCACTAACAGGATTATCTATTGCTTGATTTTGCTCAATATTTGAATGACGATCACTAGAGGTTCTGTTTGGCCTCTTTGCAAATTCACAATAATTATAATAGTTGTTATGAGGTTCAAAAGCATGTAATATTACCCTCGCTGTATATACCGCACCACCATCAACATAAGGGCATAAACGCGCAATAAAATGTAGTCTGTCCATATCAGCAGGAGTAAATATACTGTCTTTCAGTTCTGGGTTTTTGATTGCCAATTCAAAAACTTCTTTATGATAGTCCTCTATATTATTATCAGGAGATATACCTAAAACTAAATTATTTAAACTATCTAATCCAGTTGAATCTATCGGAAAAATCAAACCTTGTTTAATGCTGTTGATAGGTTTTAAATTGGTATAATCAGCCGCGGCTTTAAACTGGGCTAATGAGGCCACCATACTCAGCGAGTCGTTCTGCTTCATTTGCGTGTACAAAAATTCTTTACTAAAGTAACGACTGGTATCGTTACCACCAAGTTTAATAATGCTGTCCAATGCTATATCATCGTAGGCATCCCTGTTCAAATCTACCATCCTTGTTGATCCACAGTCTAAGGTAAGAAAAGATAACACAGCACTTTGAAAGGTATAATCAGGGTCGCCTGGGAAGGATATTGATGACTGTGAATTATTCTGAAAAACTGGGGGTTGGCTTATATCATCGGTAGGGTAAGTCATAAAGAATTTATTTAAATCTCCACTAACATTATTGAAGTCGGTATGAAAAGCGCCATTTATAGGAAACATATTATCCCATTCGTTATCGCGTGAGTTGAGAGATATTGACCATGGATTAAAGTTAAATTGAAGGTCTAGCTGACGACCAATAATTACTCCATTTACTCCTGCATTAAGGTCAATATCCATGCCTCCCATATATAAGCCACGACTTGTATAATTAAATATCCCATTTTTCTTAAATACCGAGGGAAAACATACTCCATGAAATTCAAAAGGGTCTCCTATTTGTAAAGGTGTATTTTTATAAGGGTGTAGTGAATTGAAAGGCTCTGTACTATTATTACAAACCAATGTATTTGGGCTTGCGGCTATGCGTATACCACTTATTGCCCAGTCGTAATAGGAAGGGTTCAGCGATGCTTCAGATGATACAAGATTATTGGTAACTTTCACATCATTGCTTGCAGTTACTCCAATACCGTTAGCGTAATCCGTATAGGAAACAGGTAACCCTGTTCCTGTAAGGTCTGGATGAACATAAATCCTGTTACGGTCTATTTCAGCAATTCTAAGATTAGTAACATCAATACCATGACGACATTCCCAGATACCATTACCATTTATCTCTAAATGCGCCTGACTAGTAGCTGCACCTGCAGCAGGTGTTGCTTCTTCTACTATTATTCCTTTGGCCGGAAAGTTATCAAATGTGTGAATCTCACAATCCCAATTAATCCAGTTTCTATTTATTTGCTTAGCGTTTTGTGTACCTTGTCCTGGAAGAGAACTAGCATTTAGATAGCTGTAAATAGCAATTTTGGCATTACAGATATGGTTGCCACTAATAGAAAAATACCTTCCCCTAAGTAGTTGTAGTTTTATTCCAAAATTCGAAGCATCAGTAATTTTATTAAAATCAATTTTACACGGTGCCAAATTACCACCTACAGATATTGCTTCGCTGCAATTATTGAACCTATTTTCATGAGAAGCCCATCCGATATTAGCTTCCTGATTAGACATAGAGCTGCTATTCCAAACATTAATCCCTTTTGCACAATTCTGAAAATAATTATCACTACAAATCAAACCACTCCGATAAGTGCTTATTCCATACATCGCATTATAAAAGTTTGCATTATTTATTTCGGGTACATTTGTTGTGCAGTTTTTTAAATAAATGCTATAAATGGTACTTTGTGGAGGGGCAGGTGTACTACTTAAAGGCACAATATTGCCAGTGCACTTATATTCACCTCCATCAATAATAACTTTTGAATTCTGTGCTCGCAATTTTGTGCCATCACCTGCCAAGAGTTTACCGCCAATCAACTCAAAGTTTTTGGCAAGTTCTACCGTTGCCCGAAACACTTTCTTAATAGCCTTTGGATTATCTTTT
>JADLFI010000053.1 GCA_020845635.1 Bacteroidia bacterium | reverse complement strand
ATTCAGGACCGGCAGCAAAAGCATATATGGATGAAACACTTTTTGAAAAGGAAAACATAAAAGTACATTATTGGAACTATTCAGGGTATAAAGAATACAACCAATTATTTCCACCATTTGAACATGGGGTTACAATCATAGATTTACTTTTTAACGAAGGCAATGAAGTAAAAAAATATTTAAAATGGAATCAGTAGAACTAAGTATTATAAGCCCTGTCTATAAAGCAGAAAAGATTGTTGACGAGTTAGTGAGGCGTATAGTAGAGGAGGTATCTAAAATAACCCTTGATTACGAAATTATTTTGGTAGAAGATGGAGGGGGGGATAACAGTTGGGCTAAAATCGAAGAAAATTGTAAAATTAATTCAAAAATTAAAGGTATAAAACTAAGCCGCAACTTTGGACAACATTATGCCATTACGGCTGGTTTGCAATATTGCAAAGGAAAACGTATTATTATTATGGATTGTGATTTACAAGATAATCCGGCTTCTATTCAGAGTTTGCTGAAGAAAATGGATGAAGGTTTTGATATTGTTTTTACTAAGAGAATAAAACGTCAACATAGTATCTTTAAGGGGCTAACTGCTAAACTCTATAATTATTTGATAGGTGTGTTAGCAGATAGAAATTTTGATGTTAATACCGGGTCAATGATTTGTTTAGGAAGAAATGCCGCTGATGCTTTTTTGCAGTTAAAGGAAAAAGACAGGCTTTATATACAGTTATTTAAATGGATTGGTTTTAAACAAACTTATGTTTATGTTGAGCATGATAAGCGATTTGAAGGTAAGACCACTTATTCATTAGGTAGAATGGTTTCTTTAGCTGTTCAAGGATTAACTTCTCATTCAAATAAATTACTAAAGCTAAGTATTTATTTAGGTTTTGCATTGGCTTGTTTATCTTTTTTAATTGCACTAGCTATTGTTATACTTTATTTTGTCAGAGGATTCTCTCCAGGCTGGCCTAGTTTATTTGTGGCAATTTCTTTTGCAACTGGAATGATTTTAGTTAGTAATGGTATTTTAGGACTTTATTTAGGCAAAACATTTGAGCAGACAAAGGATAGACCACTTTATATAATTGAAAAACATATAGATAATGAAAAATAAAATAATTGATGGAGTCAGGGAATATTATTCTCAAAAGATTGCTTCTCACGGAACAACATCGCAAGGTGTTGATTGGAACTCCAAAGAATCCCAATATCTTAGATTCAAGCAGCTATGTAAGGTAATTGATAAAAAGCAAGATTATTCAATTTTAGACTATGGGTGTGGCTATGGAGAATTGGTTAATTTTCTGATGGAAGAAGCCAATACCTTTTCTAACTATATCGGATTTGATATTTCAGACAAAATGATAGCCCAGGCTCAGGTTTTGTTCGGTAAAAATGATAAAAGAATTGTGTTTTCAAATGAGCTTTCAAATGATATATTTGATTATGCCGTTGCTAGTGGTATTTTTAATGTTAAACTTGATTTGGCCAACGACAATGATTGGTTAGAATATATATTACAAACACTACATTTGTTTAATCAAAAGACAAAAAAAGGATTTTCATTTAATGCGCTTACAAAATACTCAGATAAAGAATATATGAAAGACTATTTGTATTACGCTGATCCATTGTTTATATTTGACTATTGTAAGAAAGAATTTTCGAGAAATGTTGCTTTGTTGCATGATTATGATTTATACGAATTCACAATATTGGTAAGAAAATGAAAAATAGAAAACTAATAATATTTGGAACCGGAGACATTGCACAAATTGCAAAATATTATTTTGATATAGATTCAGATTTTGAGGTTTGTGGATTTACTGTTGATAAACAGTATTGTGCCTCAGAATCTTATGAAGGTTTACCTCTGGTACCATTTGAAGGCATAGAGACAGTTTACCCTCCAGCTGACTATTATTTGTTTGTTGCTTTAAGTTATGCCCAAATGAACAAATTAAGGGAACAAAAGTTTAATGAAGCCAAAGGTAAAGGATACAGAATAGCATCGTATATTAGTTCTAAATGCAGTTACCTGTCGCAGTTTAAAGCAGGAGAAAATGCATTTATTTTTGAGGATAATACCATTCAGCCTTTTGTAAAAATAGGAGATAATGTTACCTTGTGGAGCGGAAACCATATAGGTCATCACTCTGTAATTGAAAGCCATAATTTTATAAGCTCTCATGTGGTTATTTCCGGGCATTGCACCATTGAATCCTATTGCTTTTTAGGTGTAAACTCAACTCTGGCCCATAAAGTAAAAATTGCAAAAGGCACATTATTAGGTGCCGGTGTTGTGATAAGTAAAGACACTGAGGAGGATGGTGTTTATGTAACAAACAGACCACTGAAATTAGATAAAAAAAGTTTTGAAATTAAATTATGAAGTGGAAAAAATTAGGTCAAGTTTTTAGAATGGAAGAGATTCATCCACTATTAAAAACACACGCATCCAACCCTTTGCCAGTTTGCTTGCATGGTAATATTTATAGGGTGTTTTTTAGTGGAAGAGATGATAATAATAAATCATCGGTTGGCTTTGTTGATATTGATATAATAACACTTAAAGTTGTGAATCTTTGTAATAAACCTGTACTTGAATACGGTGCTGAAAATTCTTATTTTTCTCACGGAATTAGTATAGGAAACATGTATTCTCAAAAGGAAATACAATATATTTTGTTTATGGGTTGGAATATTCGCAACAATGAACATTGGCGTGGTGATGTAGGCAGAATAGAGTTAGTCGGCAAAAACACTATGATTTTAAATTCTCAAATGCCGTATCTCACAGTTGATCAAGAGGACAAAGTAAGTCTATCCTATCCCTGGGTAATGTTTCATAATGGTGTTTATAAAATGTGGTATGGTTCAACCCTTTCATGGACAAGTGAAAATGGTGAGATGATTCATGTGATTAAATATGCCACATCTACTGATGGAGAAAATTGGACAAAACATGGAATTGCTATACCTTATGAAATTGGTATTGCTCAAGCATTTTCTAAGCCATGTGTAATCATTGATAATAACAATTACCATATGTGGTATTCATATAGAAGCGGCACCGGTGAAACTTATCGCATTGGTTATGCTCAAAGTAGAGATGGAGTTAACTGGAATAGGAAGCATAACGAAGTTGGAATCACTGTTTCTGAAAATGGTTGGGACAATGAAATGATTTGTTATCCTTATGTATTTGACCACGAAGGCAAAAGATATATGCTTTATAATGGAAATAGTTATGGTAAAACAGGTTTTGGTTTAGCAGTACTTGAAAATGAATAATCAATTTATTGGGTTTAACAAACCCTACCTCACAGGCAAAGAATACGAATACATTGCAGATGCAGTGAGTTCAAAAAAACTTTCCGGCAATGGCAAATACACACAGCTTTGCCATAAATTTTTTGAAGAAAAATACGAATTCTCCAAATGTCTGCTTACAACCTCATGTACAGACGCACTTGAAATGGCGGCTATACTTATAGATATTCAACCGGGAGATGAAGTAATTATTCCATCATATACCTTTGTTAGCACAGCCAATGCCTTTGTGTTGCGTGGGGCGCGTATAGTGTTTGCCGATTCAATGTCTATTAACCCAAATATTGATGCAGATAAAATTGAAGTATTAATTACCCCTAAAACTAAAGCCATTGTTGTAGTACATTATGCAGGTATTGCCTGCGATATGGATAAAATTATGGAGATTGCCGCTAAGCACAATTTGTTTGTAGTGGAAGATGCAGCGCAAGCTATTGATAGTTTTTACATTGGAAAAGACGGGATAAAAAAACCTTTGGGAAGCATTGGTCATTTGGCTGCGTTCAGTTTTCACGAAACCAAGAATATTATTTCAGGAGAAGGTGGAATGTTGGTAATCAATGACCAAAGGTTTGATAAAAGAGCAGAGATTATTTGGGAAAAAGGCACTAACCGTTCTGCTTTTTGGCGTGGAGAGGTAGATAAATATGGTTGGGTAGATATTGGCTCCTCGTTTTTGCCATCAGAAATTGTTGCGGCTTTTCTTTGGGCTCAGTTAGAAAACCTAGATGGCATACAAAATAGAAGAAAACAAATTTGGCAACAATACTTAGATGGGCTAAAATTAATCAACAATATATTCCAATTACCTAATATTCCAAATTATGCTACAAATAATGCACACATGTTTTACATCGTTTGTAATAATTTAGAAGAAAGACAAAGTTTAATACAAAGTTTAAAACTACATAACATACATGCTGTTTTTCATTATTTAAGTTTACATCAAAGTCCTTTTTATAAACACCAACACGATAATAGAGAATTACCTAATTGTAATTTGTTTGCTGATACTTTATTAAGGCTTCCATTTTATTATGATTTGTTAGATAGCGAACAGCAATTAGTAATTAATGCTATCCAAAATTTTTATAATTAACAAGGTACACTTATATGTTTATAGATAAATCAAACAATAAACTAGCCCAACTTAATATATTAATAAATCAACATAATTTATTAATGTGGTTTTCTTTGTTTATTATTATTATTTATTTTCTACCCTATTTCCTATTAGGAGAAAATTTCCCTATAAGAATTCATGATAATGCAGATTCAAATATTGTAATGGCAAAAATTGCGCTTGAAGACGGTGGATTTTTCCCTGCACCAAATGCAATAACCTATAGAATAATGAACGGTATTCCTATAAGTACTATTGATTCAGGAATCAATTTATATTTAATTCCTTTTAAAATATTTGGCTTTTATTGGGGCTATGTTGTAAACAAGTTAATAGTATCTCTTACTGCTTTTTGGGGTATGCTTTTACTTTTAAGAAGCCATATTGTTTCAAAAGAAAAGAGTAATCTTATTTATTATGGTGTCGCACTATGTTTTGCATTATTGCCTTTTTGGTCTTTTAATTTACCTGTTGCCGGTGTTCCATTGGTACTTTATGTTTTCTTTAATAGAAGAAAAGGGATAGTTAAAAAAACTGATTGGCTATTAATTCTATATTATTTAGCTTATTCATCTTTAATTTTTACAGGATTATTTTTAATAGTCTTTATTGGAATAATAGGAATTATTGATTTAATTAGGCAAAAGAAAATTAATTTACACTTTTTATATGCATTTATATTTTTAATTATATCAACCATATTAATTAATTATTTATTGTTTTACAGTTTCTTCTTAGGGGAAAAAATTCCTTCTAATAGATTAGAAAAGGTTTGGATGCATTATGGAATTGTTCAATTTCTAAAAGAGTCTTTTATTATGTTTGTAAAAGGTGATATACATACCCATGCTTCAAGTTTACAAACAATCATTATTTTGCCGTTAAGCTTAATAGCGCTTGCCTGGATGATAATTAAAAAACAATTTAACTTTCTATTTCTTTTTATACTATTCTTTATTGCAGCAACTTCTATTTTCCATGGTATGGAAAAATGGGATCGTTATTCACAAATTCACCTATTCTTATGGAATATTGTACCAATAAATCTTAGAAGATTTTTTACCTTACACCCACCTCTTTGGGCTGTATTATTTGCTTTTTCACTATCAATAGTTTGGAATAAAAAAATTTGGAGCAAAATACTTGTTTCAATATTTCTTGTTGTTCAAGTAGTTTATTGTTTCTTAAATCATGAGTTTATAAAAAATAAAGATTATCCAACATTTAAAGCTTTCTATGCAGAGAATCAATTTAAAGAAGTTAAAAACTCAATAAATGAACCCCTAAACTCTTTTAGAGTAGCAAGTTTAGGTTTACATCCGGCTATTACGCAGTTTAATGGATTTTATACTTTAGATGGGTTTGTTCCAAGTTACTCATTAAATTATAGACATGATTTCAAAAAAATTATGGAAAAAGAAATAGAAAAATCACCTGCGTTAAAACTACTTTACTCTGTTAGTTCGCGATGTTATTTGCTTTCAAGCGAATTAGGTATAGAACTATTAGTATCTAATCCTATTAGTCGTAAAAAAAATATAGAATTGAATAAACAAGGCATAGATAATACAAGTGTTAAAGCAATTTCACAACTTGATTACAACTATGAGCAATTTAAAAAAATGGGAGGGAAATATATTATTTCTTCTGTACCAATAAACGATTCAGTACATTTGAATCTTAAAAATACCTTTGAAGACGAAGAATCTAATTGGACTATATATTTATATTACGTGCTGTAGCTTTGTATTGGTTTAATTTAATTTATTTGTTTTCAGGAAAAGTAAAATTTGGTTTATTCATTATTTTTTTAATATAGATTGATAATTATGGGGTTAATTAAGAATATTATTAAGGACTATTTGGTTCCTCCCGGCTACCTTAAACTAATCAGAAAAAAGGAGGCAGTGAATATGGAGGCTAAGTTCGATAATAAATTATTTGAGGAAAATTTGAAATTTAAAAACTTACATCAAGGTGAAAGATGTTTTATCTTGGCCTCAGGCCCCTCCATAAGAACACAAGATTTAAAGAAACTACAAAATGAGTTATGCATTGCAGTCAGCCACTTTCATCTGCATGATGATATTAGAATTATTAGACCCCAATATCATGTATTAGCCCCTCAGCATGCACCTTTCAACTTTAACGATAGTTCCAAATATTTTATTGATTTTAAAGAGCAATACAAGGATATTAATCCGCATATTTTTTTAGGTTTAACCAACTATGCCTATAACTATTTTGAGCTTTTAAAGCATAAGCCTAATTTGGTGGTACCTCATCTTCATTATTTAAATTATGCTGCTCTTCTTTCTATTGATGAAAATAATTATTTAAATGATGAGATATGGGACATTACAAAAGATTTATTTGGTCAACGAACGGTAATATATGGTGCAATACAACTTGCGGTTTACATGGGGGTAAAACAAATATATTTACTGGGAGCAGACCATGACTATTTAAATGATACAAAAAGAACTACTAACCATCATTTTTATAAGGAAGAAAAAGGAATAAGCGACAAGGAACATTTATCTGATTTTAGTTCTGAAAAGTGGTTTTATGAATACTATATGAGATGGAAACAATATCGTTTAATGAACGAGTATTGTGTTAGTAAAGGCGTGCAAATATTTAACGCTACCAATGGCGGTATGCTTGACGTTTTTGAGAGAGTTTCGTACGAGAGTTTATGGCAGCACTAGATTTCCAATAGGCAGTAAATAAAGTTATTACCACTTGTGCTAAAATCAGTTCAAATAAGAATTTGTTGTTAATTTTGCTAGTTAATTCGGTTAAAGCGATTTTTACACTCAATGAAACAAAAAATTAGAAATATCATATTTAATTTTGCATGCAAATTAATTCCTGAGTTAGGTCAGTTAAATTATATTAATCAGAAGGTAATTTCTTCCTGCCTAATTGATCCTAAAACAAAACTATATCCACCATACGTAATCAATAGTTCTTCTATTGGCAAAGGAAGCTATATTGCACCCAATGCTAAAATTTCTGAAACTACTATTGGCAAATATTGCTCTATAGGCCCTAATTTAATTAGTGGTTGGGGTATTCACCCCACTCATGGGCTTTCTACTTCGCCTATTTTTTACTCAACCCGAAATCAATGTGGCTATTCTTACTCTGAAAATGATAAAATTATAGAACGTAAACCTATTGTGATTGAAAATGATGTTTTTATTGGAATGAATGTGGTTATATTGGATGGAGTAAAGATATCAAACGGTGCAATTATTGGAGCCGGAACTGTTGTTTCTAAGGATGTTCCGCCTTATGCCATTGTGGTGGGCTCACCTATGCAAATTATTAGATACAGATATGATAATGATATAATTACAGAGTTGCTAAAAATTAAATGGTGGGATTTTGATGATGATAATATTAAAGCTGTAGAGAAATACTTTTTTGATATTGAAACTTTTATTAAGGTGTATGCCACCAAAGATTAAGGAATAGAGGAAATAGTTAATGATTTTTTGTTATGCTAAAAACATAAATTTCAACATTATTATAAAGGATATTGATACAATGAGAATTATTTATCTTTCTTATCTTGGTGTTTTTTACACAAAATATTTTTTTATCCCATAATATGAGAAAATATATATTAAAAACCTCATTATTTATTAGTCCTTTTATACTTTTTGTTATCATAGGAGTTTGTATGCCTACCACCCCTCGTGCCTCCCTGTCACTATTAATGGCCGAAACAAGCAAAAACACCTTGTTGCAAAATACCCCATTGCCTCGTATAATTTTTGTGGGAGGCTCAAATTTAAGTTTCGGATTAAATAGTCAGGAAATAAAAGATTCATTAGGTTTAAACCCCATCAATACCTCCATTCAGGCTTCTATCGGTATTAAGTATATGATGGATAACACCATGAAATATATCAGAAAAGGTGATATAGTGGTATTAGTTCCCGAATATCAATTATATTACAATAGCCTTAATCAGGGGTCAAAAGAGCTTATGCGAACAGTTTTTGATGTTAATTTTTATAATATTAGAAACCTAAATATTATACAGTTCATCAATATACTTCCTTTATTACCTGAGTATGCCTTTACTAAATTTAAACCATCAGAGTATCATCCCAAAGTTGATGAAGATGATATATATGCAGTAAACTCTTTTAACCAATATGGTGATGCCTTTAGACACTGGACTAAAAAAGATCAACATGATAAGATAGTGCCTATTCAACTAAAAAACGAGTTTAATCCTAGAGTTATTGATTATTTAATCTTTCAAAATAAAAAGTTAGAAAAAAAAGGAGCAGTGCTATTAATTTCATATCCTTGTTTTCAAGAGTCTTCATACCTAAGTTCGCTTGAAAGAATTGAAAAGGTGGAAAAAGAATTAAAAAAATCAGGATTAAATATTATTGGAACACCTGAACGATATAAAATGGCCGATACGCTTATGTTTAATACACCATATCATACCAACAAAACAGGAGTTGATAGGAGAACTAAAAGGGTAATTGAGGATATTAGAGAGTTTCTAACAAGCACTAACCATTTGTATAAATAATAAACAAAAGAAACTGATAAAACAACTCATTATAGTCATTTATTGATGTATATAATTAATAAAAATCATTTAAAACTTATAACATAAAAAAACAATGCTTTTTAACTCAATTGATTTTGCTATTTTTCTTCCCATAGTTTTTATACTATATTGGTTTGTTACCAATAAAAGTTTAAAACTTCAAAACGCTCTACTACTAGTAGCCAGCTACTATTTTTATGCTTGTTGGGATTGGAGATTTTTGTTTTTATTAATGTTTTCTACATTCTTGGACTATTTTACAGGTTTGAAAATGCAACAGGCGCAAACGGTAAATAATAAAAAATTTTGGTTTTGGCTCAGCATTATTGTTAACCTTGGATTCTTAGGCCTTTTCAAATATTATAACTTCTTTGCAGAGTCTTTTACAGAGTTTATGGCGGGTTTCGGATTTAAAATTAACCCTTGGACTATTAATGTAATACTCCCGGTAGGTATCTCATTCTATACCTTTCACGGACTATCGTATGTTATTGATATTTATAAGAATCGTATTAAGGCCGAAAAGGATTTTATAGACTATGCCGTGTTTGTGAGTTTCTTTCCATTGTTAGTGGCCGGACCAATAGAACGCGCTACACATTTATTGCCACAAATTAAAAAAGAAAGAATATTTAATTATGCACAAGCAGTTGATGGCATGCGCCAAATATTGTGGGGTCTTTTTAAAAAAATCGTAATTGCCGATAATTGTGCAGAGTATGCAAATATTATTTTCAATAACTCCAATGATTACTCCGGTAGCTCCTTGTTGTTAGGTGCACTATTTTTTACTTTCCAGATTTATGGAGATTTTTCGGGGTATTCTGATATAGCCATAGGTACAGCACGCTTGTTTGGAATTGACTTGCTTCGCAACTTTGCCTACCCGTACTTTTCGCGTGATATAGCTGAGTTTTGGAGACGCTGGCATATTTCATTGTCTAGTTGGTTTCGCGATTATTTATACATTCCGTTGGGAGGAAGTAAGGGAGGAACTTGGATGAAAGTTCGTAACACTTTTATTATATTTATAGTTAGTGGTTTTTGGCATGGAGCCAACTGGACTTTTATTATATGGGGCGCTTTAAATGCCCTTTATTTCTTGCCCTTATTATTAACCAACAAAAACAGAACTCATCTTGAAACTGTTGCTCAAGGGCAATTGTTACCTAATTTCAGAGAGTTATTAGGAATGACTGTTACCTTTATCTTAACTGTATTTGCGTGGATATTCTTTAGGGCTATTGATTTAACCCATGCTCTACAATTTATTCAAGGAATATTTAAGGCCAATTTGTTTAGCATGCCTTATGTAATTGAAGAAAGCACCGGATTACCTATATTCCCAAAACTTTTATTACTTATTGTTGGTTTATTTATGACAATAGAATGGATAGGCAGAGAGGATCAATTTGCTATACAAAAATTTGGATTAAATTGGAAAAGACCTTTAAGGTACGCCTTTTACTACTTAATAATCATTTCCATATTTACTTATGCCGGTTCTAATCAACAATTTATTTATTTTCAGTTTTAATTTGGTAATATTTTAATATTTTCTTTAATGAGAAAGCTTTAAACCATTCTATAATGATACAGCCAATTCATTTCTAGTGGACATTTAATTAGGTATTAATCAAACAATTTGTTTAGGCCAGCTCATACAACTGCCTTAGCACTCTATCCGGAACAAGCAGTAATTTTTGAGCATATCTTAAACGAAGCAATTTCATATCAAAACGTGTTAATCCGCTTTTAACTGCTTTATTAATAATAGATTCAATATTGGATCTTTCAGTTCTTATTAATTTGTATGCCTCCAATACCCTATTTCCACTATAGTGTTTTAAAATATAATCAATCTCCTTAAGTCTTTTTTCACCTCCATTGTTGGTTTTGTGTGCATCATGTATGCGGTAAATTGACATTACCCTGCTCACATACTTAAATTCCGTACCTAACATTTCGGCTCTAATAAACCAATCCCAATCAAAGGCAAAATGCATATCGTGTTTCAAAGAACCTGTGTTTTCCCATACTTTACGTGTCCAAAAACTTCCCGGCTGAATAATATAATCATAATATTTTAAATTATAATGCTCAAGCTTATTCTTTACATTACTATGTACTATTTCTTTTGTTTTATCAAATATATGATCTACCTCACCAAACAAAATTTGTGCTTTATTAATATCTAAATTTTCGGCAACAAACTTTAAGGTGCCCGGTAAATAATAATCATCAGAATTTAACCAGCATAAAATATCACCGGTAGCGCGTGCAAACCCTTTGTTTACGGCATCGGCCTGGCCTTTATCTTTCTCGCTAATCCAGTAACTTATTTTATTTTCATATTTCTTTATAATATTAACCGTATTGTCATTACTGGCGGCATCAAGCACTATATACTCAATATTGGGATAATCTTGGTTTATAACTGATAAAATGGTTTCTTCAATAAACTCTCCTTGATTGTATGAGGGGGTAATAACCGATATTTTAGGTAACATTTTACTCATTAAATTTTTTGTGCAAATTAAAGCATTAATGCTTGGATTTAAAAGTTATTATATTTCAATACAAATTGTCCATAAACACCGTTTAATAAAATTCAATTTTGTATGTTTGCTTTAAACTAAATTATTAGTGGGTTTGAAGGCGCCAATTGCACTATTTTTATATAACCGTTTGGAACATACCCGTAAAACGGTCAATGCTCTATTGGCTTGCAAAGAATCAATCAAGACTGATTTGTTTATTTTTTGCGATGGACCTAAGACAGCAGCTACTGATACCGATATTGAAAACATTTCAGCAGTTAGAGATTTTGCTAAAAAAGTTAAAGGTTTCAAGAGCATTAAAATTGTTGAGTATTCATCTAACATAGGCTTGTCAAACTCTATTGTGAGAGGTATAAATGAAGTACTAAATAGCTATGAAAACATTATTGTTATTGAAGATGATATAATAGTGAGCAGCGATTTTTTAACTTATATGAATGAAGCCTTCCATAAATATGGGCAAGATAACAGAGTTGCGGGCATTACAGGATACTCTTTTCCTATTCATGAGTCAGATATGTATTTTACACGTACCGGTTCATGTTGGGGTTGGGGAACTTTTAAAAGAGTTTGGTTTAAATTTATGGAACAAAGAAATAGCCTTTCCGTAAGTCATATTCCTGAGAATGAACTAAAGTTGTTTAATGTATATGATCAACTATATACTAATATGTTTGAGTGCGCCAGAAACGGAATTATTCAATCATGGGCAGTTGAATTTTATTTATATTACTTTATTCAAAAACAATATTTTTTAATGCCCGGTATCAATCTTATCAATAACGTAGGTTTTGATGGTTCAGGCCGTCATGGTGGGAAAGGCAACTTTTTAACCGATACCAATCCCATAGGGAAAATACAGGAATTACGTTTCCCTTCAGAGGTCGGTGAACCTATACATATACGAAAAAAATTGGAAAAATTATACAAGCAAGGATATGCTCAAAAAGGGAATTGGACATATTTCTTTTCTAGAATAAAAAAATTATTTTTAGGTCAATGAAAAAAATTCTTATCAGCATATTGCAAAAAATAGTTTTACGTACTTCTTTACACCAGTACATTGTAAGGCAGTACCAGAATGATTTAATAGAGTCTAATCGTAAGAAAGTTACGGGTAGTAATTATGTTTTTTATCCGGAAACTATTATTACTAACATGCAAAATAAGCCTGAAAACATCATAATTGGTAATAATTCGCACATTAGAGGAACCTTGTTGATTTTTGGTTATGGAGGTAAAATAAGTATTGGAAATGACTGTTATATTGGTGATGGTTCAAGAGTTTGGTCAGGGCAGGAGGTAATTATAGGGAATGATGTTTTAATAGCCCATCATGTTGGCATAGTAGATACACAGGCACATGAAATTAATGCTAATGAACGTGCCCAAAGATATAAAGAATTAGTTGCCGAAGGATCTTGGAAGGATAAAGGAAGCATAGAAACAAGTCCAATTATTATAAAAGATAAGGCTTGGATAAGTTTTAACAGCATTATATTAAAAGGAGTAACCATAGGTGAGGGGGCAATTGTAGCTGCAGGAAGTGTGGTTACTAAAGATGTGGAGCCTTATACATTAGTAGGGGGTAATCCTGCGGTGTTTATCAAAAAATTAAATTAAGCTCTTTTATAGGTCAAAGAATATGAAAATACTTATTATAGGTTGCAGTGGTTTTATTGGTAGCAATGCCTATAGGTATTTTAAACTACATCAATATAGTGTTACCGGTTGTGATATAAATAAAAACACCCCAAACGATTTTCTATTAAAATCCGATTTGTCAAATATTCATGAACTTTTAAAAGATATTACTTTTGATGCTTGTATTAATGCTTCGGGAAGCCCAACAGTAGCATATTCCATAAGCAATCAGCAAAATGATTACGTATTAAATTTTGAAAATGTTGTCACCCTTTTAGATAGTATTAAAAAATATCAGCCTGCTTGTAAATTCATCAATCTGTCGAGTGCTGCGGTGTATGGCAATCCCAAAAAATTACCTGTTTCAGAGAGCGATTTTCCCAATCCATTATCACCTTATGGAAAACATAAATTATTAAGCGAAGATTTGCTTTCTTCATATTTCCAAAAATATGAAATACCAACTTTAAGTTTACGTATTTTCTCAGTATATGGCAATGGGTTGCAGAAACAACTCTTTTGGGATATTTATCAAAAATCATTAAAGAGTAACATCATTGAACTTTTTGGTTCAGGCACCGAAACAAGAGATTTTATACATATAGATGATTTAATGGAAGCCTTTCATTTAATCCTCAACAACGCTTCATTTAATGGAAGCACTATAAATGTGGCTTCGGGTATTGAAGTGCAAGTTAAACAGGCAGCCGAAACCATGGTAAATCATTATAATAAGGCCTTGCAAATTAAGTTTAGCGGAGTTATTAATAAAAATGACCCGGCACACTGGTGGGCCGATATAAGCAAATTAAATTCCTTGGGCTTTAAACCCAAAACTAATATTATCGAAGGTTTAAAAAAATACGCTTTATGGTTGAAAGAGTTAGGTTAGGATTAGTTTTTAAATATGATGACACTTGGATTGCCGGGAGTTATTACATTTTAAATTTGATATGCGCTTTAAAAACTTTGCCTGATAGTCAAAAACCACATATAGTGCTGTTTACTGATAGTACAAACGACAGAGAAAGGGTTATTGCTATTGAATATCCCTATATGTCTCATAAACAATATAACCCGCAGTTAAGTTTTTTCGAGAAGCTTTTAAATAAGGTTTCACGTTTTGTTTTACATAAAAACATGGTTGAAAAAAGGGTGCAGAATAGCGATGTGGACTATTTTCTAATGCTCAGAAGAAGTTGGGAAACCGATTTACTTGACAATACGCGTAAACTTTTTTGGATTCCCGATTGTCAGGAACTGGTAATGCCTCAGTTGTTTTTTAAGCGCGAGTTAGACGGTCGCAAACATGTATATAATGAAATAGTTACGGCTAAAAGCAATATATTATTCAGTAGTTTTTCTACTTTAAACACATTTAAATCATTTTATCCCCAAGCTGTTAATGCTATGTTTGTAGCCCATTTTTCGGTTACACATCCTGATTTTAGTCAAATAAATTTTGAAACTTTAAAAGAAAAGTACAACATTAAACATCAATTTTTTATGGCACCTAATCAATTTTGGCAACATAAAAACCATCAAATTATACTTGAAGCAGTACTTTTACTAAAAAACGCTACTCAAAAATTTCAGATACTATTTACCGGGAAAGAGAATGATTTCAGGGCACCCGAATACACTATACAATTGAAAGACTTCGTGAAAAGAAATAAATTGGAAAGCATGGTTTCGTTTTTGGGCTTTATTCCGCGCAACGAGCAGTTATGCTTAATAAAAAATAGTGTAGCAGTTATTCAACCTTCGTTATTTGAAGGCTGGAGTACCGTGGTTGAAGACGCTAAAGCCTTGAATAAGCAAATAATTTTATCTTCTATTGAGGTTCATCAAGAACAAATCAGCAAAAATGTGTGCTTTTTTAAACCCGATAACGCTCAAGAACTATCAGAAATTATTAAAAACGGGCTAATAGATGACTATAACCCTGAGTTTATTGACTATAATCAAAACATTAAACAATTTGCCCTAGATTTTATCAAATCTATAGACAAAAAATAAAGCCCTCCATAGAGGGCTTTATTAATAAGAATAAACTCGCTTGCAATTATTGAGCAGGAGCAGCTTCTACTGGAGCGGCAGTACTATCTGTAGTAGCCTCCGGAGTAGCAGTAGCTTCAGGAGTAGCCTCCGGAGTAGCCTCGGTAGTAGTTTCAGTTTGAGCAGCTTCAGTAGCAGCTTCTTCAGTTTTTGCACCACCACATGCAGTAGTTAACATTGCTACAGTTAAAGCAGCAAAAGCGAATTTGAATAAGTTTTTCATTTTGTTTGTTTGTTTAGTTAGTTAAATAAATTATTTTTAATTATGCCCTTAATACCTTAAAAAAATAAAAGGTAACCCATGATATAAAAAATTTTTTTTGGGTTACCTTTGGCATCCAAAAGTATAAAGAGTGCATCTAGGTTCAAACGATAAATATAATTCTGATGAATACATTATTACGGCTTTACGTAATAATGATGATAGGGTGCTTGAGGTTCTTTACAAGCTTTATTTTGGAATGGTAGTTCATTTTATTATTACCAACAGTGGGAGCGAAGATGATGCTAAAGATATTTTTCAGGAGGCTGTTATAGTTTTTTATCAAAAAATTAAAAATAACAATGATTTTGAACTTAATTGCAAAATTAAAACATACTTGTATTCGGTAAGTCGTAATTTATGGCTAAAACGCATAAAAAAGGCAAGCTCAGTAGTTGGAAAAATTACCGATTATGAAAATTATGTTTCTATTAATAGCGATGATGAATTAGAAATGCAAGAGCGTGAACTGCAATTTGGAAAGATGGCTGAGGCATTAACCGGTTTAGGTGAACCGTGTAAAAGTTTGATTGAAGATTTTTATATTCATCAGCTAAGTATGGCGGAAATTACCGATAAATTTGGTTATACCAATAGCGATAACGCTAAAACACAGAAATATAAGTGCTTGCAAAGGTTAAAGAAATTATTTTTTAAACAAAAAGATTAAAATATATAAAGAAATGAAAGAGGAAATAGACTGGGAAAGAATAGAAAATTATTTAGATGGGAAGTTAAGTACTGAAGACACCAACTTGTTTATACATGAACTAAAAAACAAGCCTGACCTACTGAACGAAGTATTGGAAATGAAGCAATTGAAAGACACATTAAATCAATATGGTAAAAGACTTAGCTTAAAAAATAAGTTAGATAAAATTCATAGTCAATATCAAAATAAACTTAATAACCCAACGGAGAAGCAGAATAATAAAATTAAAATATTCTGGATTCATCACTATAAAACAATGGCAGTTGCAGCTTCTGTTTCCATATTGTTCGCCATTTCAACCATTTTGTTTTTAAGTTTTCAAAAATCTGAAACCAGACAAAGCGCCAATTTTAGGGCCTTAAGAAAAGACATGGATAAAATTAAACAATCACAAAATTATTTAATTAATAACATGAATGTGGAGCCAAAGGTAGATGATTTTAAACAACCTAGATATACAGGAACTGCTTTTGCTGTTACTCAAAATGGTTATTTTATTACCAGTATGCACGTGATTAAAGACGCAGATTCTGTATTTATTCAAAACCAAAAAGGAGAAATATTTAAAGCAATTACTGTATTACGAAATGAAAATACTGATATTGCCCTTTTAAAAGTTGTATCAGAAAGCTTTGAACCTTATAAAACCATACCTTATAGTTTTGCCGAAAAATCAGGGAATATTGGAGAACGGGTTTTTACATTAGGTTTTCCTAAAGATGATATAGTGTATGGAGAAGGCTCTCTAAGTTCTTTGTCGGGCTTTGAAGGCGATACCGTATCTTATCAAATTTCTATCCCTGTTAATCCCGGAAACAGCGGTGGCCCATTGTTGGATAATAATGGCAACATTATTGGCCTTATTAGTGGTGTTCAAACCGAAACCGTGGGTGCTGCTTTTGCCATTAAATCAGAAAATATTACTGCTATACTTCATGAATTTGTGAAAGATACTCTAAATAAAGATTTTAAATTAAATAGAATAAACCATCTTAGCGGACAAAGTAGGGTTAACCAAATAAAACAGATGAGAAATTATGTTGTTACTGTAAAGGTTTTTAATAACAAGTAATTTTCAAATAAATTTTTTTCATATTTTATTAAGCACTTATGTATTATTATATATAAGTGCTTTTTTATTATTTCTAAGGTAGAGTAGCGTACAACTTATTGATAATTATAGTTAGGTATTTTTGTTGTTTAGCTTTTAGTTATATTCTATCAGTTGTTTTATTTTTTTCAGGAAAATGTAATATTTTTTGAATTTAAAAATTTATTTCTAAATTTGTATTGAAAGTGTAAAAATGACACATTAAAATTAAGCCCCTAAATTATAGAGAATGAAAAATAAGTTTACTTTCTTTTGGTTGATTTCATTTGTCTTAGCTGTGTTTCAAAGCAATGCTCAAAATTACTCGTTAGGTAATGATACCGTATTGCAATGCGGTCAAAGTATTATTTTAAATCCTTTTGTGAACGCTGTTTATTTCGAAGACTCATTAATCATTAACTACAATGCTGCTATGGGACAATCGCAGTTAGTTGGAGCTTCAAGTGTATATATTCATTCAGGTTATCAGGAGGTAGCTTTTGGGCCGGTTGTTGCTTGGGTTGGTAATTGGGGGCAAGATGATGGCATAGGGAAGATGCAAAATATGGGAAATAACATGTGGCGGTTTAGCATGCACGTAAGAAACTATTTTAATATACCTGCCGGCATAAATATACATGCTTTAGCAATGGTTTTTAGAAATGAAGATGGAAGCCTGACAGGAAAAGATGATAATGGCAATGATATTTATTTAGATATTGACATTACACCTCCTAATAGTGCCTTTGCCGGTGTAAACGGAACAATTAAAAAAGATAATATTCAATCAGTATTGTGGAGCACCGGAGAAACTACTCCTACAATTCAGGCAAGCTATCCGGGAACCTACTCTGTGGCTGTTACCGACACTAATGGAACAGTGTACAACGATGACATTGTAATTAGTTATAATAATAATGCAATCTTTAATTTAGGAAACGATACTATAATTTGCGGAAATATGCCTTATACCTTAAGTACAGGCATTACTCTTAGTCCATTTGGTGACAGCATAACAATTATATATGATGCTTCAAAAGGAGTATCTCAATTAATTGGAGCTAATAAAGTTTATTTTCATAGTGGATACCAATTGGTTAGCGGAGGCCCTGTGGTGTCTTGGGTAGGTAATTGGGGGCAAGATGACGGTTTAGGCCAGATGACAGCTATAGGAAATAACAAATGGAAAATTACTATTAATATCCATAGCTATTATGGTATTAATACACCTGATAGTATATACGGTTTAGCAATGGTTTTTCGAAATGCCGATGGCTCATTAACCGGAAAAGATAATACCAATAGTGATATTTACATGACAGTTGGTGTTACTCCAAGCAGCGCTTTTGAGGGGGTTAGTGGTACTTACTTTCAAAGTCCATACATTTCGGTGCTATGGTCAAATGGCGATACTACTGCCACTTCAACCATTACTTCATCAGGTGTATATAGTGTTGAAGTTACTGCTTTGGGCGGATGTATAATGCGTGATACTGTTAATATAAGTATGGGCAATATTCCTTTTGTTGATGCAGGAAGTAGTCAGCAAATTTGCCAGGGCGATAGTATTGTGTTGGATGCGGGACAGGGTTTTTTAACCTACACATGGAGTACGGGCGACACTACTCCATCAATTACCGTTCAGCAAACCGGAACTTACATTATTAATGTTACCAATAGTTTGGGATGTATAGGAACCGATATTATTAATATAGAAGTTTTACCGGCACCACAAGCATTGTTCACTTATACCTTAGGAAATAACGGATTGGTTAATTTTAACAGTACTTCTGTTGATGCTTTAACCTATGCCTGGGACTTTAATGATGATGGAGTAGTTGATGCCACAAGTGCTAATCCTTTTTATACTTACCTTAACCAAGGCGTTTACGATGTTACCTTAATAGTAACTAATATTTGTGGAAGTGATACGATTACTATTCCGGTAAATATGTTTAGTGGAATAAAGGAAAATACAAAAAATAGTTTAGTTGTTGGTCCTAATCCCGCTCATGATTTTATTGAGGTTCAAATTATAAATACCGCAATGGACGAACTGGAGTATAAATTACAAAATTTAACAGGCAATACCGTTAAAGTTGGCAAACTAAAGTCTCGCAATAATCGTATTGATATTAGTGAATTACCGGTAGGCATATACTTCTTACAAACTTATAATTATCCAAATAATCAAACATTCAAAGTTATTATTCAATAATCAATTAATTCTGCACAAATGAAAAGAAAACTACTTTCCTTATCCGTTGCTTTGTTAGTTCCTACTATGGGGCTTATTGCACAAACAACACATTATTTTAAGATACAGCTCGATACCCGAAAATTTACCAACATTAATTGTAGTTTAAATGCCCCTTGCGATGGTGTAACCCCATCACCCTTAACCGATGTATATATGCATGCAGGGGTATGTTGGCACGACCCTTCAAACCCAACAGATGCGGCAGCAGCAAGTTTATTTTGTGCCCAGCAAATTACTCCTTTTCACTCGGCCGTTTGGCAAAGTGTAGTAGGAAATTGGGGAACAAACCCGCAAGATGATGGGGTAGGGAAAATGGTTAATGAAGGAAATGGTATTTTTACCAAAGAATTTATTTTGGAAGAGTATTTTTCCAGTCCTGATGTTTCTACTGAACATGATGATTCAAGTAACGTTACCTCTCAGCCTATGCCTAATAATGCAGTAGCTTACACTATGGGAATAGTGTTTCGTGACCCAACCGGAATGATTACCGGTCGTGACCCTGATTGCAAAGATATTTTTATTTACCAGTTAAACACTGCACATCCTGTTGTTATAAAAGGTTCTGATATCTCTGAGTGGGATGATGGACCGGTATCTTTTATTTATCAACCTGCAGGAATTGAAGTTAATGAATTGTTTTATGATAGAAATATTGCTCCAAACCCATTAACAGGAGATGAAGCTAAAATTAATTTTTTTGTGCGTTTACATCAAAAAGATTTTGAAATATGTGTTTATGATGCCTTGGGAAATGTTGTTAAAAATCTGTTTAGAGGAGAGTTGCCTGCAGGAAAACAAACTGCGCGCTGGAATGCTACCAACAATGCAGGAAACAAAGTAGCCAATGGCTTGTATTTTTTAACCATGCGTAGTGGTAATAATACAGTTACAGATAAAATTATTGTTAACCGATAAAGTATAAATATCCATATTGCTTAGAAAAATAAATAGTTTTTTTATTAAATTATATCAGAATTTATGGGGAAAACCTTAGCCAAAACCTTTATATTTTTAGGGTTATTTATTACCAATCAACTGTTTGCACAAGTAATAACCTACACTCCTAATTACCCGACTGTAAGTGATAGTATTACCATCTTTTTTAATGCGGGTCAGGGAAATGCAGCTCTGGCAGGTGCCGACAGTGTTTGGATACATACCGGAGTTATTACCGAACGCAGTACCAGTATAAGCGATTGGCAATACAAAAAACGTCCGTATGCCATGCCCAACAATTCGGTTTTAATGACTAAGATTGCTCCTGACGCCTTTAAGATAAAATTTAAAATAAGCAATTGGTATGGTTTTAATAATCAGGAAAAAGTACGTGCCTTAGCTATGGTTTTTCGCAACAGACAGGGCACTGTGGTTGGTAAAAATGCTGATGGTTCAGATATAATAATACCGGTTTACGGAAATGGTTTCTCGGCTCGCATTACTTCACCTGTAAGCTCTTATGTTATAGCTCCACCAAACCAAAATATACAAGTTACTATTAATTCCAATCAAAATGCTTTTATTAATGTATTTAGTGATGGAACATTGGTTGGGCAAGCCTCTGCTACCAATAATTATACAGTTAATGTGTCAAGTCTGAATTATGGGGAGCATTGGATAAAAATGGTTGCAGAAAGCGGAATTACACAGGTGGCCGATTCGTTCCGTATTATTACCCAAAGTCCGCAATTGGTACAAGATCCACCGGCTGGTACTGGAAATGGGATAAATGTTATAAACGACAGTACAGTAATTTTATGTTTATTGGCTCCTTATAAAAACAATGTGTATGTGTTGGGCGATTTTAATGATTGGAAAGTAAAACCTGAATATTTGATGAATAAGGCCAGTGATGGAGAAAGATATTGGTTGCAAATAAATGGGCTTACGCCTAACCAAGAAGTCCGCTATCAATACCTTGTTGATAACCTGATAAGAATTGCTGACCCGAATTGCGAAAAGGTTTTAGAACCTGTATTGGATATTATGATTAATCCGGTTTTATATCCAAATTTAATTCCATATCCAACAGGTAAAACTTATGAAATAGTGAGTGTAATGCAACCCGGACAAGCTGAGTATAACTGGCAAATTACCAATTTTCAAAAACCTGACAATCGTGACCTGAATATATATGAATTATTAATTCGTGATTTTGTTACTCGTCATAATTTTAAGACAGTGCGCGATTCGGTGCAGTATTTAAAAAGATTAGGTGTAAATGCTGTTGAGTTAATGCCGGTTACCGAATTTGACGGCAATGATAGTTGGGGATATAGTCCTAATTTCTTTTTTGCTGTTGATAAAACCTACGGCCCAAAACGCGATTTAAAAGAGTTGATAGATACTTTGCATGCCAATGGTATAGCTGTAATATTAGATATAGTATTGAATCATGCTTTCGGGCAGTCGCCATATGCACGCCTATGGTGGGATGAGTTTGATAATAAACCTTCTCTTCAAAATCCTTATTTAAATAAAGATGCTACCCACCCTTTTAATGTTGGATATGATTTTAACCACGATAGTCCATACACTCGTGCTTTTGTTGATACAGTTTTAGCACATTGGGTTTCGGAGTATAAAATTGATGGTTTCCGTTTTGATTTATCAAAAGGGTTTACGCAAACAGTTTCTGTTAACGACCCTAATCCGGTGGGAGCCTGGGGCGGTTATGATGCTTCACGTATTTATAATATTCAGCGCATGTCAAACAAGTTATGGCAACGATTTCCGGGTACTTATGTCATTTTAGAGCACTTTGGGTCAAAAGATGAGGAAAAAGAATTGGCCTCGTATGGTTGTATGTTGTGGGGAAAGGCACATCATGAATACGGGCAGGCTGTAATGGGATGGTCAAACGGTTGGGATTTCTCCAATGCTATTGATTACCGCTCCTCTCAGCATGATTTTCCTTTTCATAATTTAGTAGGTTTTATGGAAAGTCATGATGAAGAAAGAATAATGTACAGTTGCAAAATGTATGGAAATTCAACAAGCGGATATACCACAAAATCTTACAAAAACAGGTTAGAGCGTTTTGCACAGGCAGCCGCCTTTTTCTTTCCGGTTCCCGGTCCTAAAATGACTTGGATGTTTGGCGAGTTGGGTTACGATTATTCTATTAATTATCCAACCTATACCGAAGAGTCAAGAACAGCCCCTAAGCCGGTACGTTGGGATTATATGAATTCACCGGGGCGTATGCGGTTGTATAAAACATACGCAGCACTTGGTAAATTACGTCTTTTAAACGAATCATTTAGAACTAACAATTTTAGTATTTCGGCTTTTGGAACACAAAAACAATTATATGTAAACGACCCAATCATGAACACTATTGTGTTTGGTAATTTTGATGTGGTTACTCAAGATACTTATTCCGGCTTCCAACACACAGGGCTGTGGTATGAGTATTTTACAGGTATTCCATTAAATGTTACCGATGTAAACATGACACTGAATTTACCTCCCGGAAAATTTAAATTATATACCGATGTTCAATTGCCTTTGCCTGATATGACAGCTACCGATAGTATTACCTCAATTTTCGAAAACAGTACCGAGTCAATGAACGTGTTTGTTTCGCCTAATCCATTTGTTTCGGAGCTGCAAATTAGATATTTTGTTGAACAATTATCCGTGGTAAATATTACCATATACGATATGTTGGGACGTGAAGTAAAAAATTTGGTAAACGAACAACAAAACAGGGGTATTCAAAACATAATATGGGATGGTAAGGATAATGCCGGAAACAGCATTAATAGAGGGAACTATTTCTATCGTATAACTGCCGGAACTTATACCCAAAGCGGTAAACTAATTAAGATTGAATAGCAGAGCAAACCTGTAGCATGAATATGTTACACGGTATTGAATAATATATTTATCAGTATTTATTTTAAACTCCTATGTGATATAGAGGCTACCGGTTCTTATTATTCAGTTTATTGTAAATAAAAGTATCAACCGAAAACTTACCCGGACCTTTAAATAGAATAATAATATAGGTAATTAAATACATTAAAGGTAGTTCTTTGTCTGAAAAATCTTTATCGCTATGAATGTGAAATACAATTACCAGCATAGTAATTATTATAGGTAAGGCTGCCAACCGGGTAAACAAACCAATCATAATAAGTATAGCACAAACAAACTCGGCAAACCAGGCTAAAGTTAACGATAGTGAAGGACTCATTCCCATAACTGCAGCAAATTGTATGGGTTCGTCAGAAAGCAATTTTTGCAATTTTGGCATACCGTGGTTTAATAACAGTAAGCCCACGGAAACACGTAAAAAAAGCATCATTACATTGGCTGTATATGCATTAAAATCAGGATTAAATAAACGTTTCATAAATCATTATTTAAGGGATTATTTTAAATATGCCGAGTACATCCAAACTAATTTTTCTTGAGCCCTAATATAATCGCTCATGAGTGCATTAGTGCCTTCATCATTGGCTTCATTAGATAAATCAAGCAGTTCGCGTTGCAGGGTTATAATAGTTTTAAAAGAATCAAGAATGTTTTTTACTGCCTTATGTCCATCAGATACCTCGGAACTTTCTGTAATTTTTGCTTGTTTCTTATAATCGGAGTATTTGTGATGAGGTGTATGACCTAAAGTAAGAATACGCTCAGCCACTTCATCAATCTTGATAAATAAATCATCATATAACTCTTCAAACTTTACATGTAGTTCAAAAAACTTGTCTCCTTTGATATTCCAATGATATCCGCGTACGTTTTGGTAAAAAATAGAATAATCGGCTAAAAGCTCATTTAATTTATCTGCCAAGGTTTGGCACTTGTTAATATCTAACCCTATTGCGTTTAATTTTGGCATGTCATTCGGTTTTATTTGTTTATATATCACATTTTATATCATTAATGCAATATAATAAAAAAAATGAAAAATATAAAATTATGGGTAAACAAATAACAATATTTATCTCAATTTTACTCTTGGGTCTAATAGAGCATATATAAAATCAACTAAAATATTAATGACCACAAAGGCCAAAGCAATGGTAAGTACACCGCCCATTACAACCGGAAAATCATAATTCTCTAAAGCATCTACTATTTCTTTTCCCAATCCTTTCCATCCAAAAATATATTCAATAAACACAGCGCCTGCAAGTAAGCTGGCAAACCAACCGCTAACTGCAGTAACTACAGGATTTAAGGCATTACGCAAGGCATGCTTGTACAATATGGCATGAGTACTAAGGCCTTTGGCGCGAGCCGTTCTTATATAATCTTGCGAAAGAACATCTAAAAATGAGCTCCGTGCCAGTTGAACAACTACCGATAAAGGTCTTATCCCCAAGGTAAATGCCGGAAGGATTAAGTTTTTAAGTTGCATAATTTTTCCTTCTCCAAAGTCATCAATAACATATAAACTCCCTGTCATGTTAAGTCCGGTATAGGGCGCCAAAACATATCCAAAAAACCATGCAACAATAACGGCCATAAAAAATGAAGGACCTGCCATACCGAAAACAGTAGTTACCAGAAAGAAATGATCGGAAAAGGAACCCTTGTTTAAGGCAATATACGCACCTATTGAAACTCCTATCAAGGTAGCAAAAGCCATACTAAATATAGCCAATATAGCCGTTTGTGGAAAAGTAGAGGCTATAATATCAGATACTTCGCGTTTGGTAGTGTATGAGCGACCCAAATATGGCCATTTTAAGACCAATGCCGTGTGATGGTTGAGGTTAAAAAGCAATTGTCCTTTGTACTTTTCGGTACTGAAATAATGAAGGCTTTGGTTGTTTTGTGTTTCGTTTAATGACAGTGGCGACAAGTCGTTAAGATACAATATATATTGTTTCCAAAGGGGTTTATCTAAGCCCAGTTCATGTTTAATAGCAGCCAATGTTTTTTCGTCAGAGCGCTGCCCCATAAGCATACGTGCCGAATCGCCCGGCAAAGCATGAAAAATAAAAAAAATAAGGGTAATAACTCCCACCATTACCAATATACCATAGCTTAGTTTTTTAATGATATATTTAGTCATGGAAATATTTAATTATTGATTAAGAGGGTGTTTTGCAACAAACTCATCAAAGGTAGGGAAATCATTATAATGCCACATATTCAAAACGGTTCCTTTTTTGAGTAATACCAAACCCGGATTTGATCTGATAATGGTTTTTAAAGTGGTTTCATCAGTAGTATAAAAATCAAAAGCAGCCTGTACCTCATGTCGGAAAGCTTCTACTTCACTATCAATACTGGCAGTCATTCCAATTACAGGAATACCCGCTTTATCGCATTTCTCAACAAAAGGATTAATTTTCTTGGCAAAAACATCTTTATCAGTTTTATTGATATTATAACAAACTAATAAAAAAGTATATCCATCTTTGTCTAAAATATCTTCGGTGTAATCCGAGCCATCTTTACTGATACTGAAATCATGAATAGGTGGTTTGTCTCCTTGTCTAACCACTTTATCAATGCGGTCAACAAAAGTATAAGTACTGTCGGCTTTCCCAATTTCCTGGGGCGAAAATTCAAATCTTTGACCATCTTTTTCATAAATGAAAATCATAGCAATACTATCGGTTTTTGCACCCGGAGGTAGTTTCATACCTTCCTGAATATTTTTACCAATGGCATAAGGTCTGAAATCAATAACCGGTAAGTGCCTATAAGTATAAATAGTAAAACTACTGATAATAAATGCCGTAAGCACTAAAACAATTTTATCGCCTTTGGCCGAAAAAAAAGATTTAATATGATTTCTGTATAGAAAAATAGGGATAATAAAAATAAGTAATACAATATCTTTGGTAAAAGAGCCCCAGGGGGTAAGTTTTAGAGCATCGCCAAAGCAGCCGCAGTCGGTAACTTTATTGAAATAGGCCGAATAAAAGGTAAGAAAGGTAAAGAAAACTATCATAGCCATTAAAGCCCATGAAGTAAGTTTAGGCCAAGTTCCTGTAAGGGTGGTAACACCACACAATACTTCAAAAATACAAATTAACATAGCCAAAACCAAAGCCGTTGGCTTTAACCACTCCATTCCAAAAACTTCAAAATATTCGGCTAATTTGTACGAAAAGCCTACGGCATCGTTAGCTTTTATTAAACCCGAGATAATAAATAAACCACCTACTAGTAAACGGCAAATAAGTACTATATTTTTCATGTATGCTAAAAATGAATTGTAAATTTATCTTTCTTTTATTAAGTATTAAAAAGTTTGTATATATTATTATATTTTTTGGCTAAATGATGATTTTATTTTTAATATTTTCCAAAAATATAAATATTATCTTTGCACTTAAATTTTAAATTTAAATAAATGCAAGAGTTTATTTTGGTTTTGGTGGTAATATTTGTGTTGTTCAAAATCTTTGGGCGTCCTAATATTATATACTTCAACCAGTATCATCAAAAATATAACAAATCTCAACCCGAAGTTAAAGTTAACCCGCCAAAGCCTCAAAAAAAATATGATGATAATGATGGTGAGTATGTTGACTTTGAGGAAATAAAATAATTGTCAATATTATTATTGAGTCTGCATTCTAAATACAGGCTTTTTTATTTTCTTTGTCTTTAAAATTATTAAGCACTTAAATACTTTATGAAAAACTTTAATTTCAAAAAATTTCTTCCTCATATATTAAGTATTCTGGCCTTTGCTATTATTACCTTAGCTTATTTCAGTCCTATGCTTAACGGTAAAACTATTAAGCAAAACGATGTGATGAACTTTAAGGGAATGAGCAAAGAAATTGTTGATTACCGCAACGAGTATAAAAAGGAACCGTTATGGACAAATTCTATGTTTAGCGGTATGCCGGCATATCAAATCTCTGTGATGTATCCTTCAAATTGGGTTCGTCCTTTAATTAGTGTTACTTCAATAGGCATTCCACACCCTGCGGCAATAATATTTTTATGTATGCTAGGTTTTTATTTGCTACTCATAAATTTTAAGGTTGATAAATTATTAGCGGCTTTTGGAGCAATTGCCTTTGCCTTCTCTTCGTATTTTATCATCATTATTGAGGCAGGGCATAATCCTAAAGGTTATGCCATAGCATATATGGCGCCAGTTTTATTAGGAATATTATTGGCATATCGCGGTAAAATGTGGCTGGGCAGTATAATTGCCGCAATTTCCTTATCTTTAGAGTTGGCATCAAACCACGTTCAAATTACCTATTATCTTGCAATATTGTGTGGAATAGTTGTAGTAGGAGAGTTAGTGAGCGCAATTCAACAAAAAAAGATTAAAGATTTTATTAAACCCACAGGGCTTTTAGTGGTAGCCGCTATATTGGCTGTACTACCTAACATTACAAATTTGTTGGTTACACAAGAATATACACCATTTACTATTCGTGGAGCTTCGGAGCTAAGTGATGAGCAACATAATAAAACATCCGGCTTAGACCGCGATTATGCAACACAATGGAGCTATGGTATTGGAGAAACCTTTACTTTAATGATACCTAATTATAAAGGTGGCCAATCGCAAGCCATTGGCGATAATAAAGAAGCTTTAAAAAATGTAGCCCCCGAAATGCAACAGTTTGTTGGTCAAAGCACCGATCAGTATTGGGGAAATCAACCTTTTACCTCCGGACCGGTTTATATTGGAGCATTAATCTGTTTTCTGTTTGTTCTGGGGATGCTTATTATCAAAGATAATTTAAAATGGTATTTATTGGCAGCAACCATCTTGGCCATTATGCTTTCGTGGGGTAAAAATTTTATGGGATTAACCAATTTCTTTATGGATTATATTCCCGGATATAATAAATTTAGAGCAGTTAGTATGACCTTGGTTATTGCTGAGCTGACCATTCCTATTATTAGTATAATGGCGGTTAGAGATATAGTGCTTAACCCAAATATCTTAAAGGAACAAAGAATTAAATTTTATATAGCTTTAGGAGTTACCGCAGGGTTATGTTTGCTCTTTTATTTAATGCCTACTATGTTTCAAGATTTCTTTAAAACAGGCGAGTACGAAGATGTTAAAGGTCAATTGGAAAGAGGCAAGGCCAATCAGGAGCAAATAAGAATGTTTTTAGATGGAATGGAAAGTGCACGTATAAGTATTTTTAAAGCTGATGCAATACGCAGTTTTTGGATAATTATTTTGGGCGCAGGCTTATTATTTATTTATTCGTTAAAACAGTTTAACAAAAACTATTTATATCTGGGATTGGGCATTATAACATTGTTTGACTTGTGGATAGTTGATAAAAGATATTTGAATGAATCAAACTTTGTTTCAAAAAGTTTAATGGATATTCCGTTTGAGAAAAGCCCGGCAGATGAGCAAATACTAAAAGATCCGGATCCTAACTACCGAGTGATGAATGCTACGCGGAGCGTTTTTCAAGATGCTTCAACATCTTATTTTCATAAGTCAATTGGAGGTTATCATGGTGCCAAGCTAAGAAGATATCAGGATTTGTTTGATAAGCAAATATCACAAAACAACATGCAAGTGCTGAATATGCTTAATACAAAATATTTTATTATGCGTGATCCAAAGGGTGGTGATGCTCCTATAGTTCAACGAAATCCTGATGCCTTAGGTAATGCCTGGTTTGTGAATGAGTTGAAATGGGTAGCCAATCCCGACTCGGAGATAAATGCTTTAAGTAATTTTAATCCTAAGCATACTGCTATAGTTGATAAAAAGTGGGAGGGAGAAGTTAACGCTTCGGCTTTTAGTTTTGATTCTTTGGCAACAATTAAACTGAAAAGTTATAAGGCCGATGAGTTAGTTTATGAATCGCAGGCCGGCAAGCCCCAATTGGCTGTTTTTTCTGAAATATATTATCCTAAAGGTTGGAATGTATATATTGATGGCAAACCCGGCTCATACTTTAGCACCGACTATGTATTAAGAGCTATGATTGTTCCGGCCGGAAAACATGAAATAACTTATAAATTTGAGCCAACTACATATTACACCGGTGAAAAAATTGCTATGGCTGGTTCAATACTGTTATTTTTATTTATTATTGGTGGTGCATTTTTGCAATATCGTACTGATAGCTTGCGTGAGAATGCTACTATAAATCCTCCAAAAGAATAATATGACATCATAATGAAACTTCAAAAATACATTCAATCTGTGCTATTATTATTAATAGGTTGCGTTTCGCTATTTATGACTGTTTCAATTTTATTTGATTTTTTCGGTATTAGAAAATTGGAGGGGAACTATGTTTTGTTTGTGGTGTATGCCAACTTTTTTTGTGCTATTCTTTATCTTTATTCTGTTTATGCTATTTGGAAGAAACCTGCAAGTGGTTTTTATGCCCTTCTTATAGCCCTTGCAATTTTGGTATTAGCTTTTATAGGACTTCTGGTACATATTTATAGAGGAGGCATTTACGAAGTTAAAACCATAAATGCCATGATATTTAGAACTTTCTTTACTGCAATAATGGCTTATTTCGGCAGGCGTTTGGTTAACCAAGAGATAAAAAGCAACTCGTAACATAACCAATCTGTTTCTGCAAAATAATTACTATATTAAATCAAATTAGTATTGTAATTTTATTCAGGATATTGCCTATTTGAACAACTTTAGGAGTAACTATAAAATGCCCATACTTTGTTGTAAATATTGCAACCATCAAAAATTTCAGAGTAAATACCCGTAATTTTGCTAAGTAACTTTTATATACGGGACAAAAAACGAAAAGTACAAATGTTAAAAACAAAAAATAGCCGAAAAGTTAATGTGCAAGGAAAAATATGAAAAGCACATTTTGACCCATTAGGTCAGCAAAATACAAAATTTTAAATTGCAATAAGCTAATAATCAGTTGATTAAATTTTGTAAAAATATGGGGCGGACAAGTCAGGGGTTTCTAGGATTTTTATGAAGATCTTCGGGTCTTGCTATTTCCACTAACCTCAGCCGGTAAAAAAAACTCGTAGTAATTTACACAAGCTGTTTAGTGTATAAAAAATAAAGATACAAATAAAAAATGATAAATATCCAAAGCTGTTCAATTGGGCTCCGGAAGCTTTATTCAACACAGGGTAAAATCAAAGCAAAGATTGGTTTAATCCT
>JADLFI010000052.1 GCA_020845635.1 Bacteroidia bacterium | reverse complement strand
GGAGTTGGAGGGTTTCATAGAACAAAATGTACGAAAACTAGAACACAGTCAAGTGCGAAAAATCTGCGCATTTGAATACATATTTTCTTCAAATTTTTGGTCTTTTTTATAATTCACTTTGGTATTATTCAATCTGCCATAGGCATACAGGCACAGGGCTAAATGGAAGTAGAGCTTGGGTTAATGATTAAATATTGATGTTAACCTGCTATTTATTAAACAATTAAATAGTAATTTTGATTTATAATATTTTCTTTGTACATTAAGGCAATATTAATATTGGTTAATAATAAATATTTTTACTTTACTATAAAGTATCTTTACTATTATTGTTATTTATACACCTAACAAAAAAGATGAAAAAGTATAAATTGGTTCAAAAATTTCTAACCTTAATATTTATCGGCTTTGTTTTAAGCTCATGTTCAAGTATAAAGAATACGGGCATTATATACAATAATAATAGTTGCAACCAAGGCTACACCTATCAATATAGTGCTGAAGATTTGCCAAAACCTATACACCAAATAGTTATTGACTCGTCACTTAAAAAGCACTTTAGTTTTAATAGTTTAAATATTGCCAATGCCATAGGAGTACTGGATTTATTACATGAGTATTATGCAAACCATGTTGAAGTAAAACAAAATCAGTCGTTAGAAGTACGACTAAAATCACTGGAATTACGCCAACAGCTTAATCAGAAAATAGATTTTGCATCATTAGAAATTTCGGCCCTATCATCAGAAATTGATTGTGAAGAAGAAAAAGTAACACAGGTAGCTTCATACTTAAAAGGCAAGGCCGACAATGTTGAGCAAAAACTAACCGTGGCTTCAATTGTAATAGGTGCTGCAGGGAGTATTTTATCAGGAATATTAATCAATGACGAAAGTAAACTTTCAGAAGAAATAGGCATTGGTGTAGGGTTGGTTGGAGCAACATTAGGGGTGGGAATTTTAATGAATAAACCTCAAATATATTTTAATCATTCACGAAATATATTAAGAGAAATATGGACGGGAAACGATACTTCTCCTTTGTTTCCTCCGTCAATATGGTATTATATAAATTATCATGACTATTCGGACAATAAAAATAAATCTACCCGATACAAAATACTTGAAAGTTGGATGAGTTTTGAGCAAATAAGTACAGTAAACAAGAAACAAAAAAAACAATATATTGATATATATTTTGGCGATGGCGGCAAATACAGTATTGAGCAGTTAGAAAACAGGGCTAATATGTATGATCAGTTAGAATCAACTATTAAAACCATAAAGCAAGATTTAAAGAACCTGTTGTTTGAAATTAATAACCTATAAAATATTTATTCAGAATGAGAAAATTAATCATATTTTGCGCATTTGTACTATCTTTTATATGCGCTCCATTATTTGGGCAAAGCGTTAAAGAAAATCAAGTACCCCTTGAGGTAAGAAATAGTTTTAAAGATAAATACCCTAACGTTTACGTGTATGAGTGGGAATGGGTAAAAAAGAAAAATTATTATGAAGCTGAGTTTATTATGAGAGGAAATGAATATGACGCCTATTTCAATCCCGATGGGACTTGGGTATTTACCAAAAGAGAAATAAAAAATAGCAATTTACCTGAACCTATAAAACTTACTATAAATAATTCGGAGTATGCTCATTGGAAAATAGATGATATAGATGAATACAGCAGTCCGCAATATGATACACTGTATAGAGTTGAGTTAAAACAGCAGAAACAAAAGGTTAAATTATATTTCTTGCCTGATGGAAAGAAAGTGGGAAACGTAAATTTTTACTAAAACTAATATTAATATTTTTGTTGAATAGTTAATAACTAATTAAAAGTTTAATACGATATAGTAAAGTATTTCAATAATATTGAATTTATATATCAAGAATATTTATTTTAACATGACGGTGAATTATTTTAGTTGCATTAATAGGTGTATTACAAATGCTCTCAAGTATGCTATTAGTGTGGTTTTATGTTTTTATTTTATATCAGAACAAGCCATTGCACAAACTAAAATCCAGACATTCTCAGAGAGCGATGAAACCATCTTAGACGAGTTTTTGCAATTACTTGAAACATGGGACAAGAAACAAGCCCGCAATTTTATGGACGAGTTTTCAGAAGCATGGTTTAATAAAATAAATATGGAACAAAAAAAGTTTGTTCGCGAAACTTGTAATCTTATGCTTAAAAAGCGTTCCAAGCCTTATCCTGACTTCACTAATTTTTTAGGTTCTGTAGCCAACTTTGCCAATGGAAACCAATCGGCCGAAAGCTTTAAGGCCTGGAAATCAGGGATTGAGAAGTTATTACAAGGAAAAACCATGACCGGTTTTTATAACTATTGCGATATGAGTGCAGGTTTATTTAAAAACAATACTTTCTACCAATCGGCCACCACACAATGGCGAAGCAGTAGTAGTGATTATAAATTTGAATACGACTCGGTTCCCAAAGTAGTTTTTGGCAAAACAGATATAAGCTGCTATGCCAAAGGTGATAGTACCATAATTATGAAAACTACCGGAGTTTATTATCCTATACAGCAATTATGGATAGGTAAGCAAGGTCGTGTGGACTGGAGAAGAGCCGGAATAGATGAAAACCTAAGCTATGCCGAGTTGAATAACTATAAGATATCTTGTAAAACATCATCATACTCAGCCGACTCTGTTTTGTATTACAATAAAAACTATTTTAAAACACCCTTATATGGTAAACTCACCGACAAAGTTTTAGCCAATGCTACCGATAACAGAGCTTCCTATCCTGAATTTGAATCATACAACAAACGTTTAGAGATACCCAATATTTTTAATGATGTTGATTTTGATGGAGGTTTCTTTGTAAAAGGAGCAAAAATATTTGGTTCAGGTAATAAAAATAATCCTGCCTATTTAAAGTTATACCGCAACAAAAAACTATTTGTATTGGTTTCTTCTAATAGCTATATTATACGCACCGATCGTATTTCTTCAGATAAAGCAGAAGTTTCTATTTATTATGAGAATGATTCCATATACCATCCCGGATTAACTATGAAATATATAGCCAAAGACAAGGAGCTTTCGTTAATACGAGATAATCAAGGAATTGCACGTGCCCCGTTTTCTGACTCATACCATCAGCTAGATATGGATTTTGAAGCCCTATATTGGAAAATGGATGAACCTTCTATATCTCTTGAAATGATTAAAGGTAGTGCTGAGGGTAACTCTTCATTTGAATCAAAAAATTATTTTAGGGAAAGAAGATATCATAAGTTACAGGGATTAGATGATGTAAATCCTTTAATACGGTTGAAGAATTTTACCGAAAAAAATAAAACCCGAACCGGAAGTATAAACGCTATTTCGGCTTTTATGGGTATTTCACCCGAATACATAAGACCAATGATGTTAACCTTTAACAATATGGGATTTGTGGACTATGAGTATGAAGATGACAAAGTAATTGTTCAAGAAAGATTATATGACTATATAAAGTATATGGCAGGGAAGAAAGATTATGATGTTATTGAATTTAATTCAAACGTAAAGGGAAACCAAACTAATGCAAAGCTTAACCTACTTAACTTTGACCTTAGAATTACCGGAGTAAAGCAAATATTCTTGAGTGATTCGCAATCGGTAAATATTTTTCCTTTAGGCCAAACCATTACCGTTAAAAAAAATCGCGATTTCAACTTTGCAGGAATTATTAATGCCGGGAAATTTCAATTTTTTGGAAAAGAATTTTCATTTGAATATGATAAATTCAAGCTTAACCTTGTAAATGTTGATTCTCTTAGGATTAAAGTTGCCACCGGAGCTTATTTGCCTAATGGAGATGCAGAATATACTTATGTAAAATCAGTAATTGAAAACCTGAATGGCGATTTGTTGATTGATGAACCTTCTAATAAATCAGGACGTAAAGATTATCCTCAATATCCTATCTTAAATTCAAAGAAAAATTCTTATGTGTATTGGGATAAGAGCTATATTCAAAAAGGTGTTTATACAAGGAGCAAGGTTGGATTCTCTTTAGATCCTTTTACCATTGACAGTTTGGATAACTTTACCAACGAAGCTCTTTCTTTTAATGGTGATTTTGAATCGGGGGGCATTTTCCCAAAGTTTCGCGAAACATTAAAACTACAAGAAGATTTGTCGTTAGGATTTAAAACCACCACACCCGATGGTGGATATCCGGCATACGGTGGCAAAGGTAATTACACCAATAAAATATTTATGAGTAATCAAGGATTAAGAGGTAACGGAAAGCTTGATTATGTTACTTCAACAACTACCTCAAAAGATTTTATTTTCTTTCCCGACAGTATGAACACCCGATGCGAGAGCTTTGAAAATAAAGCCTTGGCAGGAAAAACACAATTTCCACAGGCTCATGTTGACAGTGCTTATGTGCATTGGATGCCATACAAAGATTACATGAACACTCACAACAAACCTAATCATCCGTTTAGTATGTACGATGGCAAGTCGGAATTATTTGGCCATACTACTCTTCAACCGCACGGAATGACCGGTGGTGGAACTATGCGATTCTACAAAGCTGAACTTGATGCGCAATTAATGAAGTTTGGTGAAAAATACTTTGATGCCGATACATCGGATATCAGAATAGCTTCAGCCTCTGCCAATGATATAGGTTTACAAACCGTAAACTTTGCTTCGCATATTGATTTTGAGAACAAAGTGGGTGAATTTAAGTCAAACGGTGGTGGTGCTTACGTTAAGTTTCCTGTAAACCAATATATGTGTTACATGGACGAGTTTAAGTGGTTTATGGAAAAAGATAATTTAGAACTAAGCTCACGATCAAAATCTGCCACTGCCTCACAAGATGCCAAGAATGAAGACCTAGACTTAACGGGTGCTGAGTTTATATCATTACACCCCAATCAGGATTCACTAAGATTCCTATCTCCGCAAGCCAAGTACGACCTCAGAACCAGTATAATTTATTGTCATGAAGTAAAATATATAAATGTTGCTGATGCCCGTTTATTCCCTGATAGCGGAAATGTTACCATTGATAAAAAAGCTAAAATTAGAACTCTTGAAAGAGCTCAAATTATGGCTAACACTACTACAAGATACCATCGTTTATTTAATGGAACAATAGATATATACGGTAAAAAGAGTTATGCCGGAACGGCAGATTATAACTATATTGACGAGTTAGGTTCTGAACAGAAAGTGCATTTTGACCGAGTTGCCACTGATGGTTCAGGACAAACCACTGGAGAAGGCTCTATTTTAGAATCAAACAACTTTAAATTAAGCCCTTACTTTGATTACAAAGGACAAATTAATCTGAAAGCTGCTAATGAACTGCTTACTTTTAACGGTAGTTTCAGTATAAAACACTCCTGTAATAATATGCCAATTAAATGGATTAGTTTCAAAGGAGATGTTAATCCAAAAGAAGTGTATATACCTTTAAACGATACCACCGTTGAAGATCGTAAAACTAGGAATATGACAGTTACCGGGTTTTTAATGAATAATGATTCTGCCCATGTTTACTCATCTGTGGTAAGTCATAGAAAGAGTATTTTGGACAGAGAACTCATTACGGCTGGAGATTATATTTATTTCGATAAAAAGGCTCGTGAATATAAAGTTGGAAGTAAAGAAAAAATTAATGATTTAACTGCCGAAGGTAATTTTGTAAGCATAGAAGTAGATAAATGTGAAAGTTATGGAGAGGGAGAAATTAAGTTTGGCGAAAAATTAGGGCAAGTAAAAGTCAAATCATTTGGCAATGTTAGCCATAATTTAATCTCTGACAGCATTCATATAGAGGTTATTATGGCCATTGACTTTTTCTTTGACAACTCTATTATTAAACTAATGAGTGAAAAATTTGAAGCCTCTACATCAATGCAGCCTGTACCTTTTGGGCGTAATGAATATGAAAGAGCTTTAATGCAATATTTAGGTAAAAAAGAAGCAGATAAATTAATATCACAAGTTAACTTGTATGGCGCCTTTAAAAAAATACCCGATCAGTTGGAACATACCTTATTTTTGAGCGATATTAAGTTAAAATGGGATCCAAGGACTAAATCATTTACATCATACGGCCCAATTGGCATAGGATTGATACAAAAAAATCAATTGAATAAATATGCCAAAGGAGTAATTGAAATTATTCAGAAAAAGAGTGGAGATTATTTAAATATATATTTAGAAGATGATAATAATAACTGGTATTTCTTCTCGTACGGAACAGGAACAATGATGGCTATATCCAGTGATGAAAAATTTAATTCGGCAATTAAAGAATTAAAACCGGATAAGCGAAAACTAGAAAAAGATAAGAACGATAAGAACTCGGCTCCGTACCAGTTTACCATAGGTACATTAAGTAAAAAAGCCTCATTTATTAATAAAATGTATAATTCTGATTAATCATTTTTCACAATCTGATAAAAATAAAATGTGTTTATTTGCTTCTCTAATAAAAAAGCTATGAGCAGCAATGCAAACAATCAATGGATAGATTTACTCAGAAAGGTATCTTTTGGGGAAGGATGTTCTTATTTACTTTTTGCCATAACTATGCCTTTAAAGTATATGTATGATATTAAAGAACCAAATAAAATAATAGGAATGGCACACGGAATATTATTTGTGGCTTACATTATTTTGGTTTTGGTAGTGGCTAAAAAATACAACTGGAAATTATCAAAAATAGCTTGGGCTTTTTTGGCATCTATTATTCCTTTTGGGACGTTTTATGCTAATAAAAAGCTATTCTAGTATGTATTATTATAAAAAAGTTCATCTATAAATAAAAAATAAAACATAAAGCATCAACATATTAATTGTTTTTTATATATTTATCCTCAAATTAATATATCAATTTTATATGAAATATATTTTAGTTGCTTGTTTGGGAGTTTTTATTTTTAGTTCGTGCGAGAAATGTGTTACGTGCTCCTATTCTGTACCTAATAAAAAACCATACTCCTCAAGCTATTGCTCTAAAAGAAGTAAGGACTTGACCGCCTTCAAGAAATCAGTTTCAGATGAAGCTCAAAGATATGGCACCTCAGCAGAATGTATAGACAAAGAAAAAAAATGAAACCACGGTTAATAAAAATATATACGGCAATTTTTACCATTGCGCTGCTGGCTTCAGCATGCCACAAATGTGTTGAATGTACCGAGTACTTACCTAATGGTGGTGAAGCTATTATTTGGCCCGAAATATGTGGAAAAAAAAATGAAATTAAAGAATACAGAAAATTTATGGAAGACGGTGCCAATCCACAAAATAAAGTTCAATGCAAAGAACGGAAGACAACTCTTTTTTAAGTAAATAAAGCAATTTAATCAATAAAGAAAACACAATACAATGAAAAATATTTTTACATTTCTTACCGTAGCTGCTATAAGTGCTATGATTTTTGCCTCATGTACAAAGTGTAGTACTTGTTCATACTCGTACAAATATTTAGGTAAAGACACTGTAAAAACTTATCCCGAAACCTGCGGAAACAAGGAAGAAATTAGTAACTATAAGCAACTGGTAAATACCGAGGCTTCAATTGACAATGGAGCTACCGTTAGCTGTACCGATAAGTAGTAAATTTATTTAAAATCCCTTTTACTGATTCCCATTGAAGTTTTGCAAGGCATTGAAAATGATTCTGCAACGCTGGTAAATTTTAGGGTCTTATGATTATGTCATTACCCTCAACTTTTGCTGGCGTACTGTATTACATCTTTGTCGGTAATTGCTTTATCGCATAGTATTAACAAGCGTTCTATAACGTTTTTAAATTCTCTTATGTTTCCTGTCCAATCAATTTTCTGAAGTTCAGCAATAGCCTCTTTGCTTACTTTCTTAGGGGTTAATCCATGCTCTTCAGTTAACATTTGTATAAAATGCTCAGTCAGTAAGGGAATATCTTCTTTACGCTTATTCAGTGATGGTACATGAATGGGTATAACATTTAAACGATGAAATAAGTCTTCGCGGAAATTCCCTTTCTTAATTTCTTCGGCTAAGTTTTTATTGGTAGCAGCTATAATTCTAACATTTACTTTAATTTCTTTTTCGCCACCCACTCTAGTTATTTTATTTTCTTGTAAAGCCCTTAACACCTTAGCCTGAGCCGATAGGCTCATATCCCCTATTTCATCTAAAAATAATGTACCTCCTTCGGCTTGTTCAAACTTACCTTTGCGTTGGGCAACAGCCGAAGTAAATGCTCCTTTCTCATGTCCAAACAACTCGCTTTCTATGAGTTCTGAGGGTATTGCTGCACAATTTACTTCTATGAGAGGATAAGCGCTTCGATTACTCTTCTCGTGCAGCCATCTTGCCACCAATTCTTTTCCTGTGCCATTGCTCCCTGTAATTAAAACACGTGCTTCGGTAATGGCAACTTTTTCTATTAAATCTTTTATCTCTTTAATTGCTTTTGACTCACCTACCATTTCATAGGTTTTGCTTATTTTTTTCTTCAGTATCTTATTTTCTTTTACAATATTGGCGCTGTTTAAGGCATTTCTCACGGTAACCAATAATCGGTTTAAATCAAGAGGTTTTGCAATAAAATCAAAAGCTCCAATTTTTACGGCTTCTACTGCTGTTTCAATAGTTCCATGACCCGAAATCATAATTACAGGTGTAGCAATGCCTTTATCAATTATTTTGTCCAATACTTCTATGCCATCCATGCCGGGCATTTTAATATCGCATAATATCAAATCATACTTTTCATTATCAATCTTAGTTAAAGCCTCCTTTCCGTTAGCCGCCTCCTCAACCTGAATTTTTTCGTATTCAAAAATATCACGTAGAGCATTACGTATTGGTTTTTCATCATCAATAATTAGTGCTTTTACCATATTAAAAATATTTTTTAAAGTTTTCTAAGTTATATAAAATTCCTTCTTTTAACGAAAAGGTAGATAAACGTACTTTTTCAATATTTATACGTTTAATGATATGATTAATCATCACTGTTGAATATACTATCATATCAACTCTCATATCTATCAATCCTTTCATGTACATTCGTTCTTTTCGGGTTGATTTGAGGATTTTTTGAGAAATTAACTCCAAGTCATTTAATTGAAAATTAAAGCTTGTCTTACCTCTAAACAAATCTTCTGTATAAAGTTCAGCACAAATCATTTCAGCTAATGAATCAAATGAGCCTGAAGAACCAATTAATTCGCACACAGGGTACTGTTTTACCACCTCAAACAAATCTTTCAATTCAGCATCCAAATATTGTTCGAATATCAACAAATTGTCTTGACTGAAAGGTTCCGGAAAATTAAACTTTTCCAACAACCGAGCTACTCCAATGTTATAGCTTTTTTTCCAAGCTATTTGAGTATCAGAGGCTATTATAAACTCAACACTACCGCCACCAATATCCATAATCAATGCATTTGAATGGCCTATTTTCAGGGCTGATTTTACGCCCCAATAAATTAACTCTGCCTCCTGACTGCCACTCACTACATAAACTTTTAACCCAAACAACTTTTGTACAGTGCTTACAAAAAGATAACCATTTACAGTATCCCGCAGTGCTGAAGTTCCTACAGCAATTATTTCATCAACTTTATAATTCTTAATTTGAGATAAAATAATCTCCAAATTATCAATTCCACGCCAAAAAGCTTCTTCCTGTATTTTATTCAGGTAAATTCCGTGTTCGCCCAGTTTTACAGAGAATTTTTCGAGATACAGAATTGAATAATCTGTTTGAAAATGGTCGGCAATAACCAAGTTAAATGAGTTTGTTCCTAAATCAATTACCGCTATTCGCATTTTATAATAATTGCACTTTAACGTATCAAAAATAATGAACTATGCGCGATAAAACAACCACTTCCATAATTCTTTATAGCTATTTTTCTTACCGTACATTAAAATGCCGGTTCGGTAAATTTTTCCTGAAAGCCAAGTAACTCCAATAAAACCGGCTACCAATAAAAACATAGATAAAAATAAATCAAAATACGGAACACCAAATGGGATTCTTACCATCATAATTACAGGGCTTGTGAGTGGGAAAATGGATAACCAAAAAGCAAGTGCCGATTCGGGATTGGTCATTACATTTTGAGAAAATACAAAAGCTAAAATAAGCGGCACGGTAATGGGCAACATAAACTGTTGCGTGTCGGCCTCGCTATCAACAGCAGAGCCAACAGCAGCAAATAGTGCGCCATATAACAAATATCCGAATAAAAAATAAAACAAGAAACTGCCAATCATTACCGGAAAATTAACCTGCTCAAAAAATGAATTAATTATTTCAGTTTTTTGTTGACTGTCAAGCTCTTTAAATACATCTTTTTGTTGGGGGACATTGCTTTTGTAGGTTTGTTCTACCGCCTCAATTTTTAAATCATCTTTCATTAAGGCATTTCCTACAAGAGTGGTTCCAACGGCACTTAAAATAATCCACAACAAAAACTGGGTAAGCCCAACCATAGCTATTCCAATAATTTTACCCATCATTAGCTCAAAAGGTTTTACAGACGAAATAATAACTTCAATAATTCGGCTGGTTTTTTCTTCAATAACACCACGCATTACTTGTGCTCCATATAAGAAAATGAAAAAGTAAATAAGAATACCTGCCAAAAAACCAAGAATCATACTTACTTCATTATCTTTAGTTTCAAAAATTCCGTTCTTCTCAATTTTAGTATTGGTAACATTCAATTTGGTTTTGATTGATTTCAACTGATTGGCGTTTATTCCGGAGGCTATCAGTTTCATGTCTTCCAGTTTTTTCTCAATGACCGTACTTATGTAATCTTGCAATGATAATCCGGGTTGCTTTTTGTAAAAGATTTGTATTTTTTGCGAATCAATAATATTAGCCGGAATATAAAGAATTACATTATAATCTGTTTTAAAAAAATTATTTTGTTCATCAATCAACGAGTTATTGCTAAATGTAAAGGTGCTGTTTGATGAGTTTTCTAATTTGTTAGTAAATAGTTTAGACTCGTCAACTACCAATATTTTTTGTTTTTCTTCAGGAATCATTTTTATCCAGAATTGGGCAAAAATTAAACCTATCATTAAAATTGGTCCCAGAATAGTCATTACAACAAAAGATTTCTTTTTAACTCTTGATAAATACTCTCTTTGGATGATTAATAATATCTTTTTCATATCTACTTTTTTTTCAAATTCAGTAATTTATTTTATTCGGTTAATCCTTCAACAGTTGCTATTTTTTCATTACTCACCTTGGCAATAAAAATATCATTCATACTTGGCACAATTTCTTGCAATCCGTTTACATTTACATGCGGAATAATGTGTTGTAACAACTGATTGGGATTTGTTTGATGAAGCAATTTTACAATAGCATAATTAACATTGCCTTCGCTATATTGTTCAATTAATTGACAACTTGTCCATAAGGCATTTGTAAAACTTACAATATTTCCGGTAAACTCTACCTTGTAAGTATTTGTACTAAACTCTTTTTTGATTTCTTTTACACTACCTTCCAATATTTTTTTTGATTTATTAATCAAAGCAATATCATCACACAATTCTTCAACCGAGGCCATATTATGAGTTGAAAAAATAATACTTGTACCTTGTTTTTTAAGCTCTAAAATTTCATTCTTTATAAGATTGGCATTTATAGGATCAAAGCCACTGAAAGGTTCGTCTAATATCAGCAATTCGGGTTGATGTAGAATGGTAACAATAAACTGTACCTTTTGTTGCATACCTTTTGATAGTTCTTCAATTTTTTTATTCCACCAACCGGTTATTTCAAATTTTTCGAACCAATATTTCAATTTACTGATAGCTTCTTTACGACTAAGACCCTTTAATCTGGCTAAATACAGAACCTGCTCGCCTACTTCCATTTTTTTATACAAACCTCTTTCTTCGGGCAAATAACCTATACGTTCTATATGTTTTAAACCAAGCTTTTCGCCATTAAAAAACATTTCGCCTTTGTCGGGTCCGGTAATTTGGTTAATTATTCGTATTAGGGAGGTTTTACCTGCTCCATTTGGCCCAAGTAACCCAAATATACTACCCCGTTGTACGTGAATACTTACCTCGTTTAAGGCAATATAATTGTCATATTTTTTAATAATATTTTCAGCAGTGAATATATACATACTTTAGGATTTAGTTATTTTAAAACAAAGTAATAAATATTATCTGAATATATATTTTATACAACAAAATAAATTAACAACTCTTTACATCATATTTGTAATTAAATAGCTTTCTTCGTATAATTCAAAAAAGTATGCCCGAGATTCATAAACTTCGATTAGATGACTTTGAAACAGAGGAAGATTGTGTGGTTATTGGAATCAATTCTAATCAGCCATCGTGTAGTTTATGTTGGCATTTAAATAAATATGGTGGGTTTAATTTTACACGTATTGATGATGTAATAGTTGAATCATTCAACAAGAAAATTACACAAGAACCTATCAACTTATTTACAAATACACAGCATGAAATTGATAGTAAAATAATAAAATCAATGCATGGTACTTATAGGTTTGAAAACGAAGAAATGTTTAGCGAGTACTATCTTTTTGAAAATAAAGGAACCTTATCGTATATTGAACCTAAAATGCGTGAAGTAGATTACTTTATTGAAATTATAGGAAAAGAAAGTGAAAAAGCAGCAGAAATTGTTAGGTTAATTAATAGCTTTCAAAACATTGGATTTGCCTTTATTAGTAATATTGACAGTTTAATTAACAAACACCATTTGTTTGTTTAAACAATCTTAGTGTAATATATACACTATTAAAAAAGAATAATTATTTTTGTAAAAAAAAATATGGAACATTGGACAAAAACAAAAATTGTGGCCACCCTTGGGCCGGCCTCTGAGAGTAGAACTACATTAAGTGCCATGATAGATGCCGGGATGGATGTAGCGCGCATTAACTCATCGCACGGTAATTATGATACGCATCAAAAAATAATAGATACTATTAGAGAATTAAATCACGCCAAGAGGAGTAATATAGCCATATTGGTTGATTTGCAAGGACCTAAATTACGCATAGGTGAGGTTGAAAATAATGGGGTTAAATTAGTTGAAGGGCAAGAAATAGAAATAACCACCAAAGAATGTATTGGAACAGCCTCCAAGATTTATATTACTTATCCACAATTTCCGAAAGATGTAGCCATAGGCGATCGTGTAAAAATAGATGATGGAAAATTAGAGTTAGAAGTAAAAAAGACTAATAACAAAGATTTGGTAAAGGCTGTAGTAGTTAATGGTGGCATCTTATCATCAAAAAAAGGTGTTAATCTTCCCAATACAAAAATATCGCTTCCATCGCTAACCCCTAAAGACATTGAAGATTTAAACTTTGCCTTAAAAAACAATATTGAGTGGGTAGGGCTTTCGTTTGTACGTTCGGTTACTGATGTAATTGATTTAAAAGAGAGAATTAAAGCAGCCAAAAAGAATACCCGAGTTATTGCCAAGATTGAAAAACCTGAAGCCATAAAAGAGATAGACAATATCATAGATATGGCTGACGGTATAATGGTAGCTCGAGGCGATTTAGGCGTAGAGTTACCCATGGAACAAGTGCCTCTAATCCAGAAAATGATTGTAGAGAAATGTATCAAAGCATCAAAGCCCGTAATAATTGCCACACAAATGATGGAGAGTATGATTAATAATTATACCCCAACACGTGCCGAAGTAAATGATGTTGCCAATGCGGTATTAGATGGTGCCGATGCTGTAATGCTAAGCGGTGAAACCTCAGTGGGTAAATATCCGGTAATGGTTATTCAGCACATTAACCGTATTATAGCGGCTGTTGAAAAAGAAGGAAATATATATTACAAAGAACATCCGCCACAAATAAAAAATCAGACTTTTATTTCTGACTCCATTTGTTTTAGCGCCTGTGTTATGGCTCAACATAGCGGAGCAAAAGGAATTGTTAGTATGACCAATAGCGGTTATACAGCATTTAAATTAAGCAGTCACCGACCTAAAGCCAATATTTTTATTTTTACCGATAATCCCTCTTTATTGTGTACCCTTAATCTAGTTTGGGGTGTTAGAGGCTTTTATTATGATAAATATGAAAGTACAGATAAAACTATAGCCGATTCTAAAAGTTATTTAAAGCGTCATCGCTTGGTTCCGGAGAATGAACTCATTATACATATAGCCAGTATTCCAATGCACGAGCGCGGAAGAGCTAACATGGTAAAATTAGGAACGGTTTAATTGCTAATAATTTTTTTTTGACTTTTGCAACTTTAACTGTATGTTTGAAAAATGAAAATATTAGTTCAATTTACTTACTCTTTATTATTGTTGTTTTTAATCAATAACCCATTAAAGGCACAAGAAAAAGTAACCATGATGAATGGAAATGTATTTTATGCTACAGTTAAAGATACTACCGGTGAAAGGGTTAGAATGACCGACCCCGAATCAAACAAACCGGAAGATGTAGATATAGAAAAAAACAGAATATTTTCTATTTTATATCCTAACGGTACTGAATATTTCCTATATCAGCAAGATACCTTATCAGAAGAAAATTATTTAGCTCCCGAGGAAATGCGCAGTTATATTGCCGGACTACATGATGCCGGAGGAAGATACAACGCGCCTATGGCTTTATGGGGAAGTTTTGGCATAGGTGCTGCCTCAGGTTATTTATTACCTGCTTGGCTCTCCCCTGTTGGTGCAGCCGCAGGAGCTTTCTTATTAGGCTCACGTTGGATAAAAATAAATCGTTCGCACATTTCTGATCCCAAGTATTTAAAAGACCCTAACTATATTAGTGGGTATGAAAGTGCCGCCAGGCAAATAAGGGTACAAAATGTTATTAAAGGGGCTGCTATTGGTGTGTTGCTAGGTGCTGTAGCTCGGTACTCATTAGGCGAATAATATTTTCAATAATAATTATCAAATATTCTTGCTTTTAATTTTTATTCTTTCTAATTATGTACAACTTTTGTTTTATTAACTATCATTAAATTAATATGAAGAAAAATATACTTATCTTTATTTTTTCAGGAGCGTTTGGCGTGTGTAGCGCCCAATCGCTGGTACCACAGGTTGTTTCAAGTGCCGGTGGTGCAGGCAGCAGTGCCATGGGCTCGTTGGAATGGACTGTTGGAGAAGCAGTAATTAATACTGCTACTGACGGGAACTTTACCCTTACTCAAGGCTTCCATCAACCTCTGTTGGTTATTCCT
>JADLFI010000051.1 GCA_020845635.1 Bacteroidia bacterium | reverse complement strand
GATCAATACTTACACGTTCTAAAAATTTTTGATAGGCCGATGAAAAGCCTATCACGTTTTGTTTGGCTTGTGATACAATGGTATTGTATCGCTTTTTTTGTAAACTCATAATATTTTTTATTTAAATGAGTTTGCTTATACGAGATATATGTGTATTTTTGTTTTGTTTGTGGCTACCGAAGGTTTAGTTCAACAGCGGTTTGGCGTAATGGCGGGTGCAGTGCTTCGTATCAACGGAAGTGCAAGGTTCAGCTTCTGTGCTTCGATTTAACGAAAGTGCTAAAACTTCCGCCCATCGCCAATACGCGGCCGTTACCGGAAACCCTTTTTTGCGTCTGTGCAGCTTCAAACGGACGGTTCTTTTAATAAACTGACATGACAACTTTTCTGACTTCGGGGCACACCCTTTTTAACCGACAAACCTCTGCTTCGTATTTTTATTTTTTTCCCATGCACAGAAAAATTGAAGTTTTTATTGCCTCGCACATTTGGCACATTTGCTTTTGGCTGCCAACGCTCAAATCCAACCCGAAGCCAAAATCAAAAGAGCCAAATCTCCTGTGCCTTATTACGCTCCGTAGCAAATTCACCCTTTTAAAATTCTACCTTTGTCGCTGAAAATATTAAAAGCATATGAGCCACATACTAATTATAGACGATGAAGAAAAACTCAGAACCCTGCTTTCCCGCATTATCAGTCTGGAGGGTTTTGAGGTCATTCAGGCAGCAGATTGCAAAACTGCATTGAAAAAGTTGGAACAGAACGATTTTGATGTTGCATTGTGTGATGTAAAATTGCCTGATGGAAATGGGGTGGAGCTTTCCAAGAAAATAAAAGAGCGATATCCACACATTGAAATCATCTTATTAACTGCATACGGAAATATTCCTGACGGTGTGCAAGCTATAAAGAATGGTGCATTCGATTATATCACCAAAGGTGATGACAACAATAAAATTATTCCGCTGCTGCATCGTGCCATAGAAAAAGTAAATCTCGTAAAGCGATTGCAACAGCTGCAAAAACAGGTTGGGGATAAATATTCTTTTGATAACATCATTGGCAAATCTAAACCTATTGTTGCCGCAGTTAGTTTGGCACAAAAAGTAGCTAACACAGACACTACTGTTTTGTTATTGGGTGAAACCGGCACAGGGAAAGAAGTTTTTGCACAAGCCATTCACCATGCAAGCCCACGGGCAAACAAACCATTTGTTGCTATCAACTGCTCGGCTTTCAATAAAGAACTTTTGGATAGTGAAATGTTTGGTCACAAAGCTGGTGCATTTACCGGTGCAAGCAAAGACAAAAAAGGTTTATTTGAAGAAGCCAATACCGGAACTATTTTTTTAGATGAGATAGGAGAAATGAGTTTAGAATTGCAGGCAAAGTTGTTACGGGTGCTTGAAACAGGAGAGTATATTAAAGTGGGTGAGAGCAAAACCAATAAAACGAATGTGCGCATTATTGCAGCTACGCATCGCCATCTGGAAAATGAAATTGAAACCGGCAATTTCCGACAAGACCTCTTTTACCGCCTTTCTGTTTTTCAAATTAACCTTCCACCATTGCGGGAAAGAGTTGTGGATATTGAAATTTTAGCAAATCAATTTGTTGAAGTGTTTTGTATAAAAACAAAACAGAATATAAAAACACTGTCAGCTGATTTTGTTGAAGCACTAAAGCAACATCAGTGGAAGGGCAACATCCGTGAACTGAAAAATGTAATTGAACGCTGTGTTATACTTTCTAACGGCAGCGAATTAACTGTTGAAGATTTACCGGTTGAGCTTCAAAATATTTCTTCAAAAAACGGAAAACAACTATCTGCATTTGATTTAGCAAGTGCAGAAAAACTACATATTCAAAAAGTGCTGAATTATACCAATGGCAATAAAACAGAAACAGCCCGTTTGCTCAATATCGCCATAACCACCCTCTATCGTAAATTAGAAGAGTATAAAATCAGTTAAACCATAGCAAAACGCTATGCTTCACCTTTTCATTTTGAAAGGGTTTCTACAGAGTAATTCCTTTCTACAAAACCATAAGCCCTTGTTTATTAAGGCAATCGGCCATTTTTCAGTTTAGCGGAATGGCATTTGAAATAGGTATTGGCATAAACAATACTATTTCAAAGATGAAAACGAAAAAACAAACAAGCATCTACAAGCAAGCACAACGATTTGCTGATGTAACAAAACAATATATTGCAACCGGAAATATCAGCAGAGCAAAACACTGCTTAGCCGTAGCTGCTAAACTTATGGAAAACGGGAATACAGAAATGAAGAATGCGATTTGTAATGTATATGTATTCTCAGTTTCCGGTTTTCTGGAAATTCATCATTGTGCAATCAGGAATTTGTTTCCTGAAAAATTACTCACCGAATATCACAAACAAGTTAATACATCATGATTATGATTACAGCATTATTGATTGCAGTAGGGCTTTTATGCTTTGCACTGTTTTATAAAGCCATCAGTTTTTTTGAAAAAATATAATAGACATGACAGCATTATTCATCATAGCCATAGCCATTTTCAGTTACATCGTGTATGTATTACTGAAACCGGAAAAATTTTAAGACAAACTAACTATTATAAAAAATGAATACAGAAATATTTGGAACAATACTGATGTATGGCATTGTAGTATTACTTGCCATTCCACTTGGACGATACATCGGTAAAATTTTTACCAATCAACCCACATGGTTAGATAAAATCTTTAACCCAGTTGACAATCTTTTTTACAAAATCTGCGGCATTGATATTTCAAAGGAAATGACATGGAAGCAACATTTGCTGGCATTGCTCACAATCAATGCTGCATGGTTTGTTCTTTCTATGTTGGTGCTTACAAACATGAGTTGGCTTCCGCTCAATCCGGACGGAAATCCATCCATGAGTGCCGACCTTGCCTTCAACACATCAATAAGTTTTGTGGTGAACACAAACCTTCAGCATTATTCGGGTGAAACCGGCATTTCCTATTTAGGTCAGTTGATATTGATGCTTTGGCAATTTGTAAGTGCTGCTACTGGCATTGCCATTTGTGCTGTTGTATTTATGGCAATGAAGGAACGGACAACAAAAACATTAGGCAACTTCTATTTCTATTTTGTTCGCACCTGCACAAGAATATTGTTCCCGATAGCAGTGGCGGTTGCAAGCATACTTTCATTTAGCGGAACACCCATGACTTTTGAAGGGAAAGACACAATCACCACTTTGCAAGGAGATACTTTGCAAGTAAGCAGAGGTCCGGTAGCTGCGTTTGTAGCCATCAAACATTTAGGAACCAACGGTGGCGGATTTTATGGAGCAAATTCTGCGCATCCGCTGGAAAACCCAACTTACTTAACCAATATCACCGAAATGGTAGCACAAATGCTCATACCTATTGCAATGATTTTTGCTTTAGGTTTTGTTATCAAGCGAAGAACATTATCGTGGATGATTTTTGGTGTAATGAGTTTTGGTTTTCTACTGCTCACCATTCCAACCGTCATTTCTGAAATTAATGGCAATCCCAAAATTGCTGAGATGGGTATTGCACAACCGCTGGGAAGCATGGAAGGAAAAGAAGTGCGTATTGGTGCTGCGGCATCGGCTTACTGGAGTATTACTACCACAGTAATTTCCACCGGCTCGGTTAATTCCATGCACGACAGTTATACTCCGCTGAGCGGTATGAACCAAATGCTGGGTATGATGATAAATTGTTTTTATGGTGGTGTAGGCGTAGGCATACTCAACTTCTACATATTTATCATACTGGCAGTATTTATCAGTGGGCTTATGGTGGGGAGAACTCCCGAGTTTCTCGGAAAGAAAATTGAAGCAAAAGAAATGAAGATAGCCATGCTCATCGCACTACTACATCCATTTTTAATATTGAGCGCAACAGCCATTGCGAGTTCTCTTTATGCAGGAAATCCGGAAGCATATTCCGGATGGTTAGCCAATCCCGGTTTTCACGGCTTCAGCGAAATGTTATATGAGTTCACTTCATCAGCAGCCAACAACGGTAGTGGTTTTGAAGGATTAGGAGACAACACTTTGTTTTGGAATATTGCCTGCGGACTGGTAATGCTTCTTGCCCGCTTCTTACCTATAGTTGGACCCGTTGCTATTGCAGGAATTTTGGGGAGTAAAAAATATATACCCGAAAGTAATGGAACTTTAAAAACAGATACTGCCACATTCGGATTAATGGTATTTGCAGTAATAGCAATTGTTGCGGCACTTGCATTTTTTCCTGCACTCACTCTTGGCCCTATTGCTGAATATTTTTCAATCTATTAATCTACACAAGTCATGAATAAATCAAAAAACACATCCTTATTTCAGAAAGAGTTAATAAACGAAGCACTGAAACAATCTTTCAAAAAACTGAATCCGGTAAAAATGTTTCGCAATCCGGTAATGTTTACGGTTTGGGTGGGAACATTGGTAATGTTGTTCGTATCTCTATGGACATTGACGGGTGCAAGCGGACACGGTTCGTTTGCCTATAACTTTGTTGTATTTGTTGTGCTGCTGCTCACTTTACTCTTTGCCAATTTTGCTGAAGCTATTGCCGAGGCAAGAGGAAAAGCACAAGCAGACAGTTTACGTAAAACAAGAGAAGAAACTCCTGCTAAAAAGATTTCTGCTTTAGGAAAATTCCATTCTGATGAAGTTGAAATCATAGCATCATCACAACTCAAAAAAGGCGATTTATTTTTTTGCGAAGCAGGCGATATTATTCCTACTGATGGAGAAATTCTGGAAGGGCTTGCAACCATTGATGAAAGTGCGATTACGGGCGAAAGTGCACCGGTAATTCGTGAAGCAGGTGGCGATAAAAGTTCTGTTACCGGAGGAACAAAAGTTTTGAGTGATAGAATTCAGGTAGTGGTAACCACCCAACCCGGTGAAAGTTTTTTGGATAAAATGATTGCATTGGTAGAAGGAGCAAGCCGACAAAAAACACCCAACGAAATTGCCTTAACAATTTTGTTGGCAGGCTTCACACTTGTTTTCATTATTGTTTGTGTTACGTTGAAACCTTTTGCTGATTATGCAAACACTCCAATTACAATCGCTGCATTTATTTCGCTTTTTGTTTGTTTAATTCCAACTACGATAGGTGGACTGTTATCAGCCATTGGCATTGCCGGAATGGACAGGGCTTTAAGAGCCAATGTAATTACCAAAAGCGGCAAAGCCGTGGAAACAGCAGGCGATATTGATGTGTTGCTATTAGATAAAACAGGAACCATAACAATTGGCAATCGCAAGGCCACACATTTTTATCCGGCTACGGGGGTTACTGAACAACATTTCATTAAAGCAGTTTTCCTGAGTTCTATAGCTGATGAAACCCCTGAAGGAAAATCTATTATTGAATTATCAGGATTGAAACAGGACAGTTTCAAAATTCAAAACCCTCGCTTCATAAAATTTACAGCCGATACAAGATCATCCGGAATTGACATTGAAAACACGAGAATTAGAAAGGGAGCTTCAGATGCCATCAAAAATATCTGTGAAAAAGCAGGCAATGTTTTTCCTGCTGAGGTTTCGGAAAAAGTAAAAGAAATATCAAGCAATGGAGGAACGCCCTTAGTTGTTTCTGAAAATGAAAAAGTGATTGGTGTGATAGAATTACAGGACATCATTAAACCGGGTATTCAGGAACGCTTTGAAAGGTTGCGTAAGATGGGGATTAAAACGGTGATGGTAACAGGCGATAATCCGCTTACTGCAAAATACATTGCCAGCAAAGCGGGAGTGGATGATTTTATTGCCGAAGCAAAACCCGAGGACAAGATGAATTACATCCGCAAAGAACAAGGGGAAGGAAGATTAGTGGCTATGATGGGCGATGGCACCAACGATGCACCGGCACTGGCACAAGCCGATGTAGGTGTAGCTATGAACAGCGGAACACAAGCCGCCAAAGAAGCGGGAAATATGGTAGATTTAGATAACGACCCAACCAAGCTTATAGAAGTGGTGGAAATAGGAAAACAACTTTTAATGACAAGAGGCACACTAACCACATTTAGTATTGCCAATGATGTGGCAAAGTATTTTGCAATCGTTCCGGCATTATTTATTGCATCTATCCCGGCATTACAAGGTTTGAATATTATGCAGTTGCATTCGCCTGAGAGTGCCATTTTATCTGCAGTAATTTTTAACGCCATCATTATTCCTTTACTCATTCCGCTTGCCCTGAAAGGCGTAACCTACAAACCAATTGGTGCAAGTGCCTTACTAAGGAGAAACCTTTTCATCTATGGACTGGGAGGCATCATAGTTCCATTCATAGGAATAAAATTGATTGACTTAATCGTCTCTGTATTCATTTAAAAACTCAAAACAAAATGAAATGTCAAATGCATTCAATTACAACAAATAAAAATAACTAATTATGAAATCAAATATTCTTCCTGCCATTAAATTGACTTTAGTATGCCTTGTGTTTTTCTGTGGCATCTACTCGTTAATAATTTTTGGCGTAGCACAGTTTTCACCTAATAACGGCAAAGGCGAAATCATAACCCAAAACGGAAAAACTTTTTACAGCAACATTGCTCAAAGTTTTACAGCTGATAAATATTTTTGGTCCCGTCCTTCGGCAGTAGCTTACAACGCTGCCGGAAGTGCAGGCAGCAATAAAGGTCCTTCCAACCCCGACTACTTAGCCGAAGTGCAAGCCCGTATTGACACATTTTTAGTGCATAACCCCGGAGTTGAAAAATCAGAAATTCCATCTGACTTAGTAACTGCAAGTGGTAGTGGACTTGACCCACACATTTCTGTGCAAGCCGCCAATGTGCAGTTAAAACGAATTGCAAAATCCCGTGGTATTACTGAGGCTGATATTCAGCAACTAATTCTTTCAAACATTGAAAAACCCTTGCTTGGTATGTTCGGGCCGGAGCGCATCAATGTGCTTCAGCTTAACATCGCCTTAGATAATCTTAAATAAAAAAAGAAATATGAAAATTATATCAAAGACAGTTGCACTGTTTGCAATTATCAATTTCTCTATCATTCAATTTCTTTCTGCACAATCAACATTATCCGATGCTGACCGGCAGTCCATTGTTCAGCAAGTGAAAAAGGAAGTGATTGATAGTTTGAATAATGAACCACAGAAACCCATAGGGCAAATTTCAAAATCGCTTTCTATCTCCGGGTATTTGGAGACATATTATTCTTACGATTTTGCAAACCCCGAAAACCATATACGGCAACCATTTGTGTATGCCTACAACAGACACAACGAGTTTAACGTAAATCTTGCTTTGATAAAACTATCGTATGCAACAGAGAATGCTCGTGCCAATATTGCTTTGATGGCAGGAACATACAGTAATGATAATCTTGCAGCAGAACCTGGTGTGATGAAAAATATTTATGAAGCCAATGCCGGTTTTAAAATTTCAAAAAAGAAAAACCTTTGGATTGATGCAGGAGTTTTTGTTTCGCATATTGGTTTTGAAAGTGCTGTGGGTAAAGATTGCTGGACATTGACAAGAAGTATTATGGCAGACAATTCGCCTTACTACGAAACAGGTGCAAAAATTTCCTATACGACCGACAACGGAAAATGGTTTATCAGTGGTTTGGTATTAAACGGATGGCAAAGAATTTATCGCCCCGATGGAAATAATTTTCCGGCTTTCAGTCATCAGCTTACATACAAACCAAATTCAAAAGTTACATTAAACAGCAGTTCATTTATAGGAAGCGACAAACCGGATACAGCAAGGCAAATGCGCTATTTCCATAATTTGTATGGTCAATTTCAACTGCATGAAAAATTCGGAATGATTGCCGGCTTTGACATAGGTGCACAGCAGCAATCTAAAAACAGCAGCACTTATACCACATGGTATGCTCCCATATTGATTTTGAAAGTAAGCCCCACAGATAAATTCAGTATTGCAGCAAGAGGCGAGTATTATAATGATGCAAGTGGCGTAATTATTTCAACCGGAACACCAAACAATTTTCAGATCTTTGGATATTCTCTTAACCTGGATTACCTTATTCACAATACTATTTTATGGCGAATTGAAGGAAGAGGTTTTTCAAGTAAGGATAAAATATTTGTGAAAGATGGGAATCCAATTGCAACCAACTCATTTTTGACAAGTTCGCTTGCAATTAGTTTTTAAATATAGTTCTTAATAATATCTTTGAGGCAAATAGCATACAATGACAAAGCTTAGTGTTATAAGGAGATATTTAGGACTTCAGTTCCATATCAGAAGCGAGGAAGACTATTATGAAATTTACAATGAAGTTTCGGATGGGGTAGTGATGAAAGGTGCTAATCTTTGGGTGCTAGGCGCTGCTATGGTGATTGCCTGTATCGGGCTTACGACTAATTCTATAAGTGCAGTAATTGGTGCCATGCTGATTTCTCCTTTAATGGGGCCAATCGTTGGTTTTTCATTTGGCCTAGCCATCAATGATAAAACCTTGCGAAGAAGAGGTATTCAAAACTGGTTGGTGATGACAATGGTAAGCCTACTTGCTGCCACGCTGTTCTTTCTACTAAATCCATTTGATAACAGCACAGTGATGCTGGAAGCTTTTAAGAAAGCAAGCATCTTTGATATAGCACTGGCATTCTTTGGCGGAATGGCGGGCTTTATTGGAATCTTAAAAAAAGAAGGTGTGAAAATAATTGCAGGCGTAGCTGTAGCAACAGCCTGTATGCCTCCGGTCTGTACTGCTGCTTATGGACTGGCTAATTTGGACTTTAGCTTTTTTATTGGTGGTTTTTATTTTTATATCATCAATTGTTTGTTCATAGGTTGGGCTACATTTTTACTAACAAGATATTTAAAGATTAAGAAGGCGGATAGTAACCATCTAAGTAAAAAAAGTGTAGTGTTATGGGATTTACTAATAGTATTGATGATGGTGCCCGGTATTTACATTGCGTATCAAAAATGGAAAATGGAAGAAGGAAAAACAGCCCCATTAACCGACAGGCAAAAGATTGAATTACTTGAAAAACGAATAGAACGTTTGGAGGCATCACAAATTCAGTGATATAATGTTATGGAAGAGATTAAAAAATCGGCAGAAGATTTCTTAAACCTTATCAAAAAATCGAGGAGAGGGAAATTTAAAATCTATATTGGTATGAGTGCCGGTGTGGGTAAAACCTACCGCATGCTGCAGGAGGCGCACAACCTCATGCGCAATGGCATTGATGTGAAGTTGGGATATATTGAAACACATAACAGATTGGAAACTAATGCACTTTTAGAGGGGCTTGTTCTCATTCCACGCAGAAAACTTTTTTACAAAGGCAAGGAACTTGAAGAACTTGATGTGCAGGCAGTAATTAGTTTACGCCCTGAGGTTGTAATTATTGATGAGTTGGCACATTCAAACATTCAGGGCAGCAAAAATGAAAAACGATGGCAGGATGTATTGGAAATTTTAGATGCTGGAATAAATGTGATAAGCGCAGTAAATATTCAGCACATTGAGAGTTTGAATGAAGAAGTTAAAGCCATTACCGGAGTTGAAGTGGCTGAACGAATTCCGGATAAAGTGTTGGCACTTGCAGATGAAGTGGTGAACATTGACCTTACATCAGATGAGTTGATAACCCGGCTAAAAGAAGGGAAAATTTATCAAGCAGAAAAAATACAAACAGCACTAACTAATTTTTTCAAACCGGAGCATATACTTCAACTGAGGCAATTGGCATTAAAGGAAGTTGCGTCACAGGTAGAGCGAAAAGTGGATATTGAAGTGCCAAAAACTATTGCGCTGCGTAATGAAAAATTTATGGCATGTATCAGTAGCAATGAAAAGACAGCCAAAAATGTAATCAGAAAAACAGCACGATTAGCCAGCTATTACAATGCTAACTGGTTTGTGTTGTACGTGCAAACACCTGCAGAAAGTGCCTCTAAAATTGCTTTAGATAAGCAAAGACATCTCATTAATAATTTCAAATTGGCTACTGAACTGGGAGGTGAAGTAATTCAGGTGCAGGAAAAAAATATTCCCATCGCTATGATGGAACAAGCTCAAAAATTTAAAATTACCACTATATGTATAGGAAAACCACATGTCACCATTTGGAAATTAATATTGGCAACAAATATTTTAAACGAGCTGTTGAAAAATATTTCGGCATCTGATATTGACCTTGTAATACTTTCGTAAAATGAAAATAAAAACTAAATTAACCTTAGGTGTTGGCCTACTCTTTATTATGATTCTTCTGCTTAGTATAGTAGGAGTATACAAGATAAATATAATGAAATCGGATACTGAAAATATTCTTACTGCAAACTACCATAGTCTTGAGTATTGCAGAAATATGTTATCGGCCTTGGAAAATAAATCTGACAGCACTACCACCACCCTTGATGAAAATCTGAAGCTTCAGGAAGAAAATGCTACTGAGATAGGTGAAGAAGCGGCAACCATTGAGTTGCGAAAAAACTTCGAGCAATATAAATCAAATTTAGACAGCCAATTTGTAGCAAGCAGCATCAGAAACAACATCTTAAATATTATGAATGTGAATATGGAGGCTATACAACGCAAAAGTGATTTGGCAAAAAAAACTGCTGAAACTGCAACAATAGTAATTTCAATCGTTGGTACTGTTTGTTTCATGCTTGCATTTACCCTTCTCCTAAATCTTCCATCTAATATCGCGGATCCTATTAAAGAACTTACACAAAGTATTAAAGAAATTGCTGATGAAAATTACGCCCAACGAGTGCATTTTGAACAAAATAATGAATTTGGTGAACTAGCACATTCGTTTAATGTGATGGCTGAGAAACTGGAAGAATACAATAACAGTAATCTCGCAAAACTGATGCAGGAAAAGCAGCGTATTGAAACACTCATCAACAATATGCATAATCCGGTTATCGGTTTAGACGAAAACCGGAAAGTTATTTTCGTTAACAACGAAGCTTTAAAAGTTTCAGGACTTAAAAGGGAGGAAGTTGAAGGCAAACAGGTGCAAGACATTGCCATTCATAACGATTTAATCCGTTCGCTAATTCAGGATTTGCTCAAACCAAATGATAACAGAGATAAGCCTCAACAGCCACTGAAGATTTTTGCAGACAACAAAGAAAGTTATTTTGAAAAGGAAATTATTCCCATCTCCATTACACCAACTGCCGAAAAACAATCTAAACATATTGGAGATGTTATTCTTCTTCAGAACATCACTCCTTTTAAAGAACTTGATTTTGCGAAAACCAATTTCATAGCCACGGTTTCACATGAACTCAAAACACCCATTTCATCCATACTCATGAGTTTAAACCTTTTGGAGAATGAAAAAATTGGTATAGTAAATTTAGAGCAAAAACAACTCATACAAAGCGTTAAAGAAGACAGTGAACGGCTTTTGAAAATTACAGGCGAACTCCTGAACATGACACAAGTAGAAGTTGGTAAAATACAGTTGAGTTTACAAGCCGCTTCACCTTTAGAAATAATTCAGTATGCAACCAATGTAGTAAAAACACAAGCCGACCAAAAAGGTGTAACGATACAGGTAGAATGTCCGGCAAATCTTCCGTCAGTAAATGCCGACAGCGAAAAAACAGCATGGGTGCTTACCAATCTGATGATTAATGCCATCAACTACTCTTTCGAAAATTCTAAAGTGGTGGTAAGTGCGCATGAAGAAGAAGATAAAATAATTTTTACTATTCAGGATTTTGGCAAAGGCATTGACTCCAAATATCTGCCAAAACTTTTCGACCGTTACTTTCAGATTCCCGGCAGCAGCAAATCAGGCACCGGACTTGGGCTTGCCATCAGCAAAGAATTTGTTGAAGCACAAGGCGGACATATTTTTGTGCAAAGTGATATTGGGAAAGGAAGTATTTTTTCACTTGCGCTAAACAAAGCAGCTGTATGAAGTCGGACAGATAAATTGACTTGTCCTGAAATAGGTTGACAGAATTGTTAACTTTATTTCGCACAAAAAATGAGTCAAAAAAGAAAAGCAAAAGAAGAAATTGTTGCCGAATATTTGACAGGCAACTACAGCTATCGTGAACTTGGATTGAAATATGATATTCCATTTCGCAGTATTTGCGATTGGGTATTGGAATATCAAGGTCGAAAACCAACATGGCGTGAAAAGATGAAACGCAAACGAGAGAAACAAACAGGCATAAAAGAGCCTGAATTGCCAAACGAAGTAAAGCTCCTACAAAAGGAACTTAAAAAGCAGCAATTGCATAATAAATTGCTTGAAGAAATCATCAACATTGCCAATAAAGAAACAGGAACGGACTGGAAAAAAAAGTTTGGCACCAAGCAATAATGAATATAGAGCAAAGTGAAAGCCGAAGCATACAAACGCTTTGCTCATTGCTTGGTTATAGTCGGCAAGCCTTTTATAAATTTGTCAAACACGCTGAAAAAGAAGCATTGCAGCATGATTTAATTCTTCAGGAAGTATTGAGGATTAGAAAGACGTTAAAGCGATTAGGAACAAGAAAACTGCTGTTCAAAATGGAAGGATTCATGAGTGAACACCATATTGAAATTGGCAGAGATGCTATGTTTGATTTACTGGCAACTCATAAACTATTGATAAGGAAAAGAAAACGTAAAGTTCCAATTACAACTTTCTCTGATCACTGGATGCGAAAATATCCGAACCTGATAGTTGACTTTATCCCAACTGCTCCCAATCAACTTTGGGTAAGCGATATTACTTACATCACGTTGAAATATGATTTTTCTTATTTATCACTGATTACGGATGCTTATAGCCGAAAGATAGTAGGGTTTTACTTATCACATACGCTATCGGCAGATGGCTGTATTAAAGCATTGCAAATGGCTTTAAAAAATAATCCTCAATTGGGAAGGTTAATTCACCATTCTGATAGAGGAAGTCAATACTGTTGTGCTGATTACGTTTCAATACTTGACAAACACTTTGTAAAAATTAGCATGACTCAAAGTGGTGACCCTTTAGAAAATGCCATTGCAGAAAGAGTAAACGGAATATTGAAAGATGAGCTATTAGAAAAAGTCTATCTTAATTATGAACAGGCAAGACAAGCTATTGCAGCCGCCATTAGCATCTACAATTATCAAAGACCGCATAGCAGTATCGATATGTTAACACCAATAGAAGCTCATCTAAAGGAAGGAGAATTAAAACGTAGATGGAAAAATTACTATTCAAAAAAGAAGGAGGTTGTTATGCCGTAAAATGAGTTTTTTTCAGGCATGAAGGGTTCGAGAATAAAAAAGCCAAGCTGTTACACTTGGCTATAAAAAGACGTTTTTATTCCGTCACCCGGAGATGTATCCCTGGCAAGTTGCTCTCCAGCAGAGCCTGCTTCCGTTTAGTCTCCAATGCAAATGTAAACCTTATTTAGGATTACCGAAAAATGTGTAAACTTGTAACAGGATTTAGCACTAAAAAAGTGTCAACTTTTTTCAGGACGATACAATACAGGCACCTCACAAAAAAATACACTCTTGCAAGTCGCACAAGCCACTCCACAGACCAAAACTTGCAAGAGAGAATTTTTTTTTCTGCCGCCCAATAAAAAACTTCAATTTCTCCCTCCCTTCTAAAAAATAAAAATACCCCACCCGCCCCCTAACCCGACAATTTTCCTTTCCATTCCAGTGTCCTACCTTGACAGTTTAAAGCGTAACAACAATGACAGACCTTCGAACATACAGAAGGGCATCCGGTAACATATAGGGATTAAACGAAGCTCTGCTTTGATTTAATCCTGTGTTGAATAAAGCTTCCGGAGCCTTGAGTAAAAATTTCTTATGGGGTTTTAATATTTTTTCTGCGTGTGGTAGCAAATTTTTTAAAAACGATGGAACACAATTTCATCGTTTTTTTTATTTGAAATCGCTTGGACTAGCAGTTTTGGGGCTTGTAAAAGAACATTTATTAGAGCGCATCCAATACCATGCCTGTTCGCCTGTTGCAAGCAAATACGCTGATGTTTGTAACAAGTCAAATACCAAAGATTTATCCTGCCCAGTTTTCGCGGTCAAGACTGCGGTACTGAATAGCTTCGGCCAAGTGTTGATTCTGTATTTCTTTAGAGCCGTCTAAATCGGCAATTGTGCGAGATACCTTTAAGATACTATCATAGGCACGAGCACTCAATCCTAATCTTTCCATAGCTGTTTTTAGTAGTTGTTTACCCGATTCATCAATCTTGCAAATACTTTGTATCTTTTTAGCCGACATTTGTGCATTACAATGAATGTTTTCATATTGTGCAAACCGCTGCTCCTGTATTTCGCGGGCCTTAATAACTCTTTCACGAATATTGTTACTCTTTTCACTTGTACGGTCTTTGGTTAGTTCGCTAAAAGCCACCGGGGTGACTTCTACATGTATGTCAATACGATCGAGTAAAGGCCCTGATATTTTGTTAAGATATCTTTGAACTATCCCGGGGGCGCAAACACATTCTTTTTCAGGATGATTGTAATAACCGCAAGGGCAGGGGTTCATGGCAGCAATTAACATAAAACTTGCCGGATATTCTACTGAAAATTTGGCTCTGGAAACCATTATCTTTTTCTCTTCCAAGGGCTGTCGCATAACTTCTAAAACGGTTCTTTTAAATTCAGGCAGTTCGTCTAAAAATAATACTCCGTTATGCGCCAGTGATATTTCACCGGGTTGTGGTATGCCTCCACCACCTACCAATGCTACATCGCTAATGGTATGATGAGGTGAACGGAAAGGCCGTTGGGTTATTAATGATGCATTTTTACCCATTTTACCCGCTACACTATGTATTTTAGTAGTTTCTAACGATTCTTGTAAAGATAAAGGAGGTAAAATAGTTGGTAATCGCTTTGCCAGCATAGTTTTTCCGGCTCCCGGAGGCCCTACCAGTAAGGCATTATGACCTCCTGCAGCGGCTATTTCTAATGCTCTTTTAATATTTTCTTGCCCTTTTACATCACTGAAATCAAATTCCGAAACATGGAGTCTGGAATAAAATTCTTCTTTTGTATTCACACTTACTCTTTCAAGCTGGCGAACATCGGTCAAAAAATCTATTACTTCTCTTAAGTTATTTACACCAAACACTTCAAGCCCTTCAACTATAGCTGCTTCGCGTGCATTTTGCATAGGCAAGATAAAGCCTTTGAAGTTTTCTTTTTTTGCTTGTAAGGCTATGGGCAAAGCCCCTTTAATAGGTTGAAGAGAGCCATCAAGCGAAAGCTCACCCATAATAATATAATCGGCCAGTTTGGTGCTGAATATTTGTTCTGAAGCAGCCAAAATTCCTATAGCTATGGTTAAATCATAGGAAGAACCTTCCTTACGGATATCGGCCGGAGCCATATTGATAACAATGCGTTTACCGGGCATTTTATAACCCGAATGTTTTAAGGCTGAGGTAACTCTTTGCTGACTTTCTTTTACCGCATTATCGGGCAAACCAACATGATAATATTTAATACCGGTTGAAACATCAATCTCAACAGTAATTATGGTGGCATTTATGCCATAAACAGCACTTCCAAAGGTTTTTTCAAGCATAGCTATTCTTTTTCTATTCGTAACCCTACGTCCATAATCATAGGAAGTTTTGGGGTACGCATGGCCTGTTCATATCTAAAATTATATTTTCCTTTTTGTTTGAATCTCACATTTTTCTTAAACAAAATTTGATTGTCCCAAATATCGCCACTACCATTACCTAACCATTTACCTGAGGGGTCGGCTAAAATACATTCAATGGTATCGCGCGAAATAGTATTATCGGGATATTTAGTATCTAAAAATAAATAAATATTACTATAGCCGTAACCACTGGCATTGCGAATATTTATGTAGATATTGTGTAAAGATACGGTATCATCTATTTGCACATCAAAATAAACCGGATTGTTTACATCCCAAATATAGTCGGGAATATCAATATTCTCTTCATAAACTCTTTTAGAATCGCATGAAATTAGAAGTGATACTAAAACTATGAAAGCTAAGATGATTACCTTTTTCATGAAATTTATTGGATTAGATGAATTTATGATTATAAAATAGAGATATATTTCTTATTTTGTAATTAAATTAAATAAGGCCTTTAATTCAGTAGCTTCTGCCGGTTTCATTTTTCCGGCTAAAATAAGACTTAACTGTCTTCTGCGTAAAGCACCTGCATAACGTTCTTTTTCTTGTTCTGTTTCGGGAATAATTTCAGGAACTGCAATTGGGCTTCCAACCTGATCTACCGCTACAAAGGTGTAAATAGCCTCATTACACTTTTTTTTACCTCCGGTAGAGTGGTCTTCAACATATACATCTATAAACACTTCCATAGAAGTACTAAAGGCACGAGATACTTTTGATTCAAGGGTAACAACATCGCCCAGCTTTATAGGGTGATTAAAACTTACATTGTTTACCGAAGCCGTAACTACTACTCTGCGACAATGACGGTGTGCAGCAATAGCACTTACAATATCCATCCAATGGAGTAATTTTCCACCCATTAAATTACCTAAAGTATTGGTATCGTTTGGGAGTACTATTTCGGAACTTACGGCATAGCTTTCACTTGCTTTCTTTGCTTTCATACTTTTTGTTTGTGCAAAGATAAGTGATTTAGGCTAAATTAAATGATGTTGGAATTATTTGTGCTTAGATAAAAAATAAAACACTTCGTTGTATTACACAAAAATGTCAGTTTGGGAAACCTAAACTGACATTTTTTATTACCACTAAAGTATGTACAAACTCTATATTTAGATTGACACTAAATGATTATTTTCCGTATGCTTCAATTTTTTTCTTTATTCCTTCTGTAGTAATTGAACCCGGTCTTTCTAAAGGATGTCCTAAAGCTCTATCCCATATCAAAGAAGACAATACACCTAACGAGCGCGAAACACCAAACAGTACAGTATAAAAATCAAATTCTTTTAAACCATAGTGCATTAACAGTGCTCCTGAGTGAGCATCAACATTAGGCCAAGGATTCTTAATTTTTCCTATAGAGCCTAATATAGGAGGAACTACTTCGTAAATAGTTTGCACAATCTCTAATAAATCATCTTTGCCTTTAGGCTGAATATAGCGTTTATAAAAATCTTGTTGTGCTGTAAAACGAGGGTCAGTTTTGCGCAACACAGCGTGCCCGTACCCTGGAACAACTTTTCCTTCTTCAATGGTTTTTTTAACGTAATCAGATATTTGTTCCTTGTTAGGTAAACCGCCACCCAACTCCTCACGCATCTTTAAAATCCATGCAATAACTTCCTGGTTAGCTAATCCATGTAACGGACCCGCTAAACCGGCCATACCGGCTGTAAATGCTAAGTATGGATCAGATAAAGCAGAGCCTACCAAGTGCGTGGCATGTGCCGAAACATTACCTCCTTCATGATCGGCATGAATGGTAAGGTATAAACGCATTAGTCTTCTGAAATCGAGTTTCTCAAATCCTAACATGTGTGCAAAGTTAGCTGCCCAGTCAAGCTTTGGATTAGGTTCAATATGTACCCCGTTATGATACATTCTTCGATAAATAAAGGCAGCTACACGTGGCAATCGGCCTATCAAATTCATTGCATCTTCATAAGTATAATCCCAGTAGTTTTTCTTGCTTATTCCTTTACGATAGGCAGCCGCAAAAACAGATTCGGTTTGTAAAGCAGTAATAGCAACACAAAACTGAGTCATAGGGTGGGTGTTAATTGGCAACTCTTCAAGAATATCAAATACATGTTTTGGAACTATACTTCTTCGTGCCCAATTATTACTAATATCTAAAACATCTGCTTTGGTAGGTATTTCTCCTGTAAGCATTAAATAAAAAATACCTTCAGGAAGTGGCTCAAATCCTTTAGGAGCCTTTGGAAGTTTTTCTCTTAGCTCGGGTATAGAGTAGCCTCTAAAGCGAATACCTTCTTCAGGGTCTAGTTTAGAGGTCTCGGTAACCATTCCAATCATTCCCTTCATTCCTTGATATACGTTGGCTATAGTGTATTCTCCTAGTTTTTTATCACCGTGTTCTTTTATTAAAGTTTTTACTTCCTCTTTCATAGGAAGCGCAATACTTGCAAATTTTTCTTTAAGCTTATCCATAATATGTGGGTATAAATTGAGTTATTTAATGATATGTTTTTAAAAACATTTATGCTTACGAAGGTATTGATAACTTATATGAATTCCAATAAAAAAAGAAAAAATTCAGTTTCTGAAATTCTATTTCTTAGGTTTCCTAAATACCAATTAAAATAATTATTTTACAAATTTTAAATTATTTCCCGGATAAACCGCAGAGCTTCCTAAACTTTCTTCAATACGTAATAGTTGATTGTACTTTGCTATACGGTCGGTACGCGAGGCCGACCCTGTTTTTATTTGTCCGGTATTTAAGGCTACTGCTAAATCGGCAATAGTTGTATCTTCTGTTTCGCCACTGCGGTGGCTCATAACGGCAGTATAACCATTGTTGTTGGCTAAACTTACAGCATTTACAGTTTCAGTTAAGGAGCCTATTTGATTTACTTTAACCAAAATTGAGTTGGCTATATGGTTGTCAATACCGCGTTGTAAGCGACTTACATTAGTTACAAATAAATCATCACCTACCAATTGCACTTTATTACCAATCTTCTCAGTAATCAGCTTCCAACCGTCCCAGTCATCTTCTGCAAGCCCGTCCTCTATAGAAATAATAGGATATTTCTTGCACCACTCAGCCCAATAATTTACCATTTCGGAAGGAGTTAATTTATTTCCACTTGATTTATGGAAATGGTAAACCTTTTCGTCAGCTTTGTAAAATTCAGAAGCAGCAGCATCCATAGCTATAAACACATCATGACCGGGCTTGTAGCCGGCTTTTTCAATGGATTGCAACACCACCTCAATAGCTTCTTCATTTGATTTTATATTAGGAGCAAAACCTCCTTCATCGCCCACATTGGTAGAGTAATTTTTATTTTTCAAAACACTTTTTAAGTGATGAAAAATTTCAACCCCCATACGTAAAGCCTCACTAAAACTTTGCGCTCCGGTGGGCATAATCATAAATTCCTGAAAATCTATACTGTTGTCGGCATGCGAACCTCCGTTTAATATATTCATCATAGGTACAGGCAATGTATGGGCATTAAATCCGCCAACATAGCGGTACAACGGCAAACCTGCTTCTTGTGCTGCGGCTTTAGCTACTGCCATTGATACTCCCAAAATAGCATTGGCTCCTAATTTAGCTTTGTTGGGAGTTCCGTCAAGCGCAATCATTTTTTGATCTATGGCGTTCTGCTCATAAATATTTTGCCCAATTAGAGCTTCGCGCAATATACTGTTTACATTATGAACAGCTTTGCTTACACCTTTTCCTAAAAAAGCACTTTTGTTTCCATCACGCAACTCAACGGCCTCGTGTGTCCCCGTTGAGGCTCCTGAAGGCACTGCCGCACGACCAATAATGCCTGATTGGGTGGTTACATCAACCTCAACGGTTGGATTACCTCTTGAATCTAAAATTTGTCTGGCTGAAATATTAGCTATAAATCCCATTGTGATAATTTATTTAGTGAGTTAAAAATTGGGGCAAAATTATTGTTTTTATTGATACTTCGCTAAGATTTTTTTATTTGATAATGAATAACTGTATGCTTATAACTACATACTTTAGTTAGCCTTGATATTACTAATAATTTGTTGTAATACAATAACAAAAGATACAATCATACTTTTCGCTTTTTTATGGTTATATTTGTAGCCATTTTATTAGCATTATTATGGATACTACAAGACAATTAAAGGTTGCTCGCTTAATACAAAAAGAAATGGGAGAGATGTTTCAACGCGATTTGGCTTACCATTTTCCGGGAGTTTTAATAACTGTTACCAAAATTAGAGTTAGCCCCGACTTGTCTTATGTGAAAGCCTATTTAAGCATTTTCGGAAATACTGATAAAAACAGTATTATCAAGAAAGCAAATAATGAATTGTCAAAAGATTTACGCGGAAAAATGGGAAACCGCATTGGCAAGCAATTACGCATTACTCCGGAATTTGAATTCTTCTTAGATGACAGTGCTGATTATGCCGCAAGAATTGATGAACTCTTGAAAAAGTAAGTTTCCCGAAATTTTATTAACACTTTATTATCTTATTTAATTAAAAAGATTATATTGTAGTCATAAATAATGATTATAATATAATCTATGTATTTAAATTGCCATAGCTGGTTTAGCCTTAAATACGGAACACTTAGTATTGACAAATTGCTTGAAACTGCCAAGCAAAAGGGGGTACACAAATTTGTACTTACCGATATTAACAATACTTCGGGTGTACTTAGCTTTGTTCGTTTGGCTAAAAAATATGATATTTTGCCCGTTGTGGGTATTGATTTTAGGAATGGAATACAACAACAGTTTGTAGGTATAGCGCAGAATAACATAGGCTTCCAAGAGTTAAACCAATACCTTTCAGTATGTTCGGTAAGCGGTGTAACCATTGTTCCTGATAATATTCCTGTATTTGAAAATTGTTTTATTATTCTACCCTTTCAGCGATTTGTAAACTTATGTAAAGTAAATGAAAATGGACTGTTACGGTTATTTAACCAACACAAGAATATTTATATAGGAATTAGCCGAGCCGATATTAATCAATTGCGTTTCTCAAAATATACATCATGGCAAAAGCGTATGGTTGTGATGCACACCGTTAGTTTTTTGAGCAAAACAGATTTTAATATACACCGCCTGCTCAGAGCTATTGACCATAACATACTTTTAAGCAAACTGGTTTTGTCCGAGCAAGGAAAGCTGTTTGAAACAATGCTGCCCTATCATGAATTGTTGCAGTTGTATAGCGATTTTCCCACAGCAGTTTTAAACACTCAAAGATTGTTAGAACAATGCAGTATAAATTTTGATTTTGGTGTAAATCAAAACAAAAAACATTTTTGTGAAAATGCCGAAAAAGATAATCAACTTTTACGTAAGTTATGCTATGATAATCTAACATACAGATATCATAGTTTAACACAAGAAATATTTAGTCGTTTAGAAAAAGAATTGAGCTTAATACAAGAGCTGAATTTTTCAGCTTATTTCTTAATTAACTATGATATTGTGCGCTATGCACGTAATAAGAATTATTTTTACATAGGTCGTGGCAGTGGGGCTAACAGCTTAGTGGCCTATTTGTTACGTATTACTGATGTTGATCCCGTAGAGCTTGATTTGTATTTTGAACGCTTCTTAAATCCTTACAGAACAAGCCCGCCCGACTTTGATTTAGACTTTAGTTGGAAAGATAGGGATGATGTAATACAATACATATTTAACCAATACAGCCCTCAGCATACTTGTTTACTGGCTACCTACAATACTTTTCAGTATAAGGGGCTTATACGCGAACTGGGTAAAGTTTTTGGTTTGCCAAAGAATGAAATTGATGCTTTGTACGAAAAAAAAGATGTTAGCAATGATGCCGATTATATTATTCGATTGATAGGGCGGTATAGCTCTTTAATTCACGATTTTCCAAACTATTTGAGTATTCATTCGGGCGGAATATTAATTTCAGAAAAACCAATTTATTATTACACGGCTTTTAATTATCCGCCTAAGGGTTTTCCTACTTGTCGGTTTAGTATGATTGAAGCCGAAGATGTAGGGTTGTATAAATTTGACATATTATCGCAACGGGGGCTGGGGCATATTAAAGATGCTATAGGTATTATTCGGCAAAACAGAGGTGTTGACATAGATATTCATGATGTAAAAAGCTTTAAACAAGATGAACAAATAAAAGTGCTGTTGCGTCAAGGTCGCTGTATGGGGTGTTTTTATGTAGAAAGCCCTGCCATGCGTATGTTGCTGAAAAAACTAAAAGCCGATACGTATAAAATTTTGGTAGCAGCCAGCTCTATTATCAGGCCGGGAGTAGCGTCATCGGGTATGATGACAGAATATATTTTACGTTACAGAGGAAAATCGTCAGGCTACGAAACACCGTCTATTATAAATGAAATTTTAGAAGAAACATTTGGGGTAATGGTGTATCAGGAAGATGTTATTAAAGTAGCACATAGCTACGCAGGGCTGGGCTTGGCCGAAGCCGATATATTGCGCAGAGGAATGAGTGGCAAATACAGGAGCAGGGCAGAATTTGAGAGAGTTAAACAAATGTTTTTTGACCAATGTAAAGCTAAAGGCTATGCCGAAAAAGAAAGTGCCGAAGTATGGAGACAAATTGAAAGTTTTGCAGGCTATGCCTTTTCAAAAGGGCATAGTGCATCGTATGCGGTTGAAAGTTACATGAGTTTATTCTTAAAAGCTTACTATCCGTTAGAACACATGGTAGCCGTAGTAAATAATTTTGGAGGTTTTTATCAAACCGAACACTATTTGCATGAAGCCCGACAGCATGGCGCTCTTGTTATCCCTCCGCATATCAATAAAAGTAATGTGCAAACCACTATTGAAGGTACTACTATTTATTTAGGATTTAATCTTGTGGCAGGGTTAGAGCAAAAAACAATTACCGATATTTTACAAGAGCGTAAGTACGGATGCTTTGTGAGTTTAATTGATTTTAACAATAGAGTTAATATTACTATTGAGCAATTGCAAATACTAATCAGAGTGGGTGCTTTTAATTTTACAGGACGCAAAAAAAGAGAACTGTTATGGGATATTCATATTACTCCGGCTAAACAAGGAGTATTGCAAAGTAATAAAATAATTTTTGAGGAGTATCACGAAAAATATTTTAATTTACCCGAGTTGTACCAACACCCGCACGAAGATGCTTTAGATGAAATTGAATTGCTGGGTTTCCCGCTATGCAATCCGTTTATATTGCTTGAAAATGCTCCTTCCGATACTTGTGTAGTAAGGCAGTTTCCTGAATTTTTAGGTAAAAATATCAGTATAAAAGGATATTTGATAACAGTAAAACGAACCCGAACAAAACACAAAGAAGAAATGTTTTTTGCCACTTTTATAGATGTAGAAGGAAATATATTTGACACTACTCATTTCCCATTGGTAGCACGTAAATATCCTATGCGAGGGCGAGGTTGCTATCTCATAAAAGGAATTGTAACCGTTGAATTTGATTTTTATAGCATTATGGTGCAAAGTGCTGAAAGACTTCCACAAATAACTTTTTAATGATTTGAAGATACACTAAAAAGTTTTTATTATTGTTTTTCAATATTAAAATAATGTATTTTAGAGCAAAATTTATACAAATGAAAAAAATATCTATTCTTTCTATTATTTTATTGACTGCTTGCATAAGCTTTGTAAAGGCTCAAAATTACAGCAAGTGCGCATCGCATCAAGCTATGAATAAAGCGGAGCAATTGAACCCGGGCTATATGCAAAGTTCATTCAATATGTTTAATGAATTTTATAACACACACAACAACCGTGCTATATCTGACACTTTTTTGTATGTAAGAGTTGTGGTACATGTGGTGTATAATACAACAGCTGAAAACTTACACGATTCGGTAATTTATAATCAGATAAATGTGTTAAATGAAGACTATGGCCGAATGAATGAAGATACCATCAATTTACGTTCTGTTTTTGCACCTATTGCAGGGGTTGATTCACGTATAAGATTTTTATTAGCCGACACCGACCCGCAAGGAAACCCAACCACCGGAATAACAAGAACACAAACCTCTAAAACTACTTTCTTTAACTTAGTTGGAGGCGGTTTGGCAGAAGATGTTAAGGACAATGCTACCGGAGGTATTAGTCCTTGGGATCAAAACCGCTATTTAAATATATGGGTATGTAATATGAGTATTCCTTTTTTAGGCCCTGCCGTGCTGGGATATGCTGTACCACCAAGCGGTTTACCTAATTGGGATCCTAATGCTACAAACGGAATTAAGGATGGGGTAGTAATACAATATCAAGTGTTTGGAGGTAACAATCCTAATACTATCTCAGCCGGAAACACAACCTATATTTCAAAAGGTCGTACTACCGTACACGAGGTGGGACACTATTTAGGGTTAAGACATATATGGGGCGATGCAACTAATTGTGCCGGTGATGATGGTATTGATGATACCCCGGCTGCAGCAGATAAATCCAATACAGATTGTGATACATCAAAAAATACCTGCGTTGATAATATTGCCGGTATTGATATGCCCGATATGGTAGAGAATTATATGGACTATAGTGCCGAAGACTGCCAAAATAGTTTTACAAAAGACCAGGTAGAATTTATGCGCTGGGTAATTAGATCCAAAAGACCTGATATAGCTACCGTTTCATTTAGCGGATTGAACACAAAAGATAATAAATTAGGAATGAAAATATTGCCTAATCCGGCAAATGACGTGCTTGTTATAGAATTTGATAACCATGCACAAAATGCCAATATTAATGTGTTTAATATTTCGGGACAATTGGTAACAAGTATTAATTGTCAAACAAATCGCCAAGTACTTAATATTGCCAGTTGGCCAAACGGAGTATATTTTATTGAACTAACCTCTGCTAATCAAACCGGCAGAAGCAAACTGATTATAAATCATTAATTCAAGGTATTCGTAAATATCTATTAAATCTTCAAAGAAAGCTTAAAATACAGCTTTCTTGTTAATGATACAAAATCATTTGCCTAATGGCTTTTTTGATTTACTATTTTAGCTTATCTATGCATTAAAATATACTATCTACATTAACTGATAAATGAATAATAGTAATAATAAGCCTTTCAGGCCTTTTATTATATTGATAACTGTTCTGGGTTTCTTAATAATGTTAAGTACTATTGATCATTATTTTGCTCAGTTTAATCATGATATTAAGCATTTGGATTTACTGAGTCAAATAACAATAAAACAAAAAGATACTCTTTTGCATTCTGTACCCGTAAAAAATGATGAAAATTTTGAAAAGATATTAAAAGACACCTTAAGCCAATGGTCGGATACATTACAAAAGGTTAATGTTGTGAAAGATACCGTGAAAGGGTTAGATAGCTTTTACGAAGGATTAAGAAATATCAAAACTAAAAAGAAAATAAGAATTGCTTGGTTTGGCGACAGTATGGTTGAAGGTGATTTAATTACCCAAGAGTTACGCGCCATTTTACAAAAGAAGTATGGTGGTTCGGGAGTGGGTATAGTGCCAATAACCTCGGTCACAGCAGGTTTCAGAAGAACCATTAATCATACCTTTTCTGAAAATTGGAAGAACAAGAATTTATTAGACCCCATATCTGATGAAGCGCTTGGAATAACAGGTTATGTATTTAATCCGCAAAACCTAACCATAAGCGATACTTCAAATCCTATACCTGCCGATGCAAGCTGGGTTCGGTATAAAAGTAGTAAAATGCGAGGTTTAGACAAGTTTCATAAAGTGCGCCTGTACTACGGATTACCAACTGATATTGATGCTTCTGTGCATATAGAAATTGATAATATGACCAGAATTAATAAGATTTTAAACGGAAAAGAACCTGTAAACACACTTGAAATTGATAATGAACAAAAAACATTTAATGAAATAAAATTTACATTTATTAACCGGCAACAATTACCTGTTTACGCGGTAAGCTTTGAGTCAGATACCGGTGTTTTTGTAGATAATCTTTCGTTCAGAGGTAATTCAGGCTTACCCTTATCTAAAATTCCACAACATATTTTAGCCGAATTTAATGAAAAAAACCAATACGACCTTATAATTCTTGAATATGGAATGAATGCCGTAAGTACCGAAATTACTGATTATAGTTGGTATCAAAGAGGGCTTGATAGAATTGTAAAACACATTAAGAGAAGTTTCCCAAACACTGCCTTATTGTTTATTGGAGTGCCTGATAAAGGATATAAAGATATCAACGGATACATAACCAACCCCGCAATACCTCTTGTAATTAATGCCGAGCGCAATGCGGCTGAGAACAACGGAGCCGCATTTTGGAACTTGTTTGAAGCAATGGGTGGGTATAACTCAATGGTAAAATGGGTTGAATCAGATACTGCGCTGGCAAATAAGGATTATACGCATTTTAACTTTCGGGGAGCTTCTAAAGTGGCTCGCCTTCTGTATCAAGAGCTTGATAAAGGTTATAATGAATATTTAAAGTCCACAGAAAACAAACAAAAGAATTTAAGCTACTAAATGATGTTCAAAATAAAAGTATTCATACTAACCACTCTTACCTCTCTTTTCTCTCCTGTATTTATGAAACTTCAGGCGCAAGTTAGTCTTGCGGAGGATAGTATTAAACATAAATATTCTTTTATCAAAACAGATAAAAATATCATTCAGGGCGACAGCTCTTCATTGTTTCCTTTCTTTGAGAAATTAGATCAGTTAAAGAGTGGAAGCATAAATAAAGTTTCGGTAATTCATCTCGGAGATTCGCATTTACAGGCTGATTTTTTTCCGGGCTTAGTCCGCAGAAATTTGCAGAAAAATTTTGGAAATGCAGGCCGCGGCCTTATTACACCATATAAGGTAGGACGTACAAACGAGCCTCCGAACTACAAAACAAGTAGTAATATTAAGTGGCGTGCCCGAAGAATTGTTATTGAAAAAGACTCATTGCCCATTGGCATTTCCGGACTAACCATTAAAAGCGACAGCAGCAATAGTAAATTAAATATTAATGTTTTTAATCAGGACGAGTTAGATTACGGATTTAATACACTAACGCTTTATCATCAAAAAGGCTATAATTGCTTCAACTTAGATATTGCCGATTCCTTAGGTCAGGTAATGGCCTCCATTAATTCGCAAATTGACACAATGAGTAGTTTAAGTGCCGTTCATTTTAATGCAACTAATAGTATTAGTATTCAGCCGCAGAAAACTGATTCGGGACTGCTAAAAAGCACCACAATATATGGAATATTGTTGGAGAACGGGATGCCCGGAATACTTTACCATACTATTGGAATTAATGGAGCCAAATATCAAAACTACAACCTTAACCCTATGTTTCAGCAGCAAATGGCCACCCTGCACCCCGATTTAATAATTATTTCAATGGGAACTAATGAAGCTTATGCCCATTTATATAACAATGCTGAATTTTATGCACAAGTTGACTCACTCATAAGTATTTTAAGAATACAAAACCCGGATGCCTCATTACTAATTACTACTCCGGGCGATAGCTTTAAGAAACGCAAATATAAAAACCCCAATAATTTAAGAGCCGCGAATACACTTATCAACTACTGTCAAAAAAACAACTTGTGTTATTGGAATTGGTTTGATGTTATGGGAGGGAAGGGAAGTATAAATAAGTGGTTTCTAAGAGGACTTTCTTCAAAAGATAAATTACATCTCTCTCCAAAAGGTTATGAAGTACAGGGAGCCTTGTTGTATAGTGCTTTAATTAAAGCCTACCATCAATATATGCAGTATAAAGAAAATGTAAAATAAAGTATCGTAACAATGCCTTTAATAGATATTGATAAACTTTTGCAACTCTTTTTGTATAATCAAAAAGAGCCATTGTTATTCAATAGTGGCATGTTTCTTTTTCTGTTTATTGCCTTTATGCTGTTTTATGGTATTATCCAAAAACACACCAATCTGCGGATAATATATGTTACTCTTTTCTCGGTATATTTCTATTATAAAAGCAGCGGATGGTATTTTATTCTCCTTGTTGCTACGGCAATAGCAGCACATTTTCTGTCAATACATATTTATAAAACAAGGCATAAAACCAAAAGAAAATCCCTACTGGTCTTTAGTTTGATACTGTATTTGTCCTTATTGGCTTACTTTAAGTACACTAATTTTATTATTGATATAATCAATAATTTCTGCACACAAAAAATTCCCTTCCAATCTATATTTTTGCCCTTAGGTATTTCATTCTATACTTTCGAATTAATAAGCTACTCGGTTGATGTTTATCAGAAAAAGTTTAAACCGGTGAAGAGCATTCTTGATTTCGGTTTTTATATTTCATTTTTCCCCCATTTAGTTGCAGGCCCCATAGTTCGTCCTAATGAGTTAGTGCCTCAAATCAGAAAAAAAATTGTAATCAATAATATTCACATAGGACACGGAATATTCTTTATATTGTCCGGATTGCTCAAAAAGGCCATTATTTCTGACTATATTGGAGTAAATTTTGTAGATAGAATTTTTGACAATCCAACCTTGTATTCCGGCATAGAAAATCTTGTGGGTGTTTATGGATATACTTTACAAATTTATTGTGATTTTTCGGGGTATAGCGATATGGCTGTGGGTATAGCTTTGCTAATGGGAATTCAACTCCCTCTTAACTTTAATGCTCCTTATCAAAGCACCAGTATAACAGAGTTCTGGAGGCGTTGGCATATTTCTCTCAGCTCTTGGTTGCGCGATTATTTATATATTCCGTTGGGAGGAAACAGAAATGGGAAAGTTAAGCAATATATCAATCTGATAATAACTATGTTGTTAGGAGGTTTGTGGCATGGGGCATCTTTTAAATTTATTGTTTGGGGCGGTATGCACGGAGTGGCATTGGCTATTGATAAGTTAAAAGATGAAGGCTTCAAAAAATTGAATATTAGGCCGAGTTCCAACATTGTTTATAAATTTTTTGCCTGGCTTATTACCTTTCATTTGGTGGCGCTTTGCTGGATTTTTTTCAGAGCAAGTTCTTTTGATAGTGCTTTGGAAGTTATACAACAAATTGTTTTGAATTTCAATGGGGCTTTGCTGTTTGAATTGATTGAGGGATATAAGTTAGTATTTATTTTAATGTTTTTAGGATATATTATTCATTTTATTCCCGGTAGCGTTGATCTTAAAATGAAGTCATTTATTACCCTCATGCCTTTTTATATTCAAGCGCTTTTACTGACTTTAATGATTTATTTAATATTTCAAATAAGAAGCGTTGAGGTGCAACCTTTTATATATTTTCAGTTCTGATTTTTTTTGTTTATATTTATTCCTGAATTAAGAAATATAACCCAAAATTCAATTATTAGTTTTAGATATTATCATTTGAATTGACATGCGACAAACAAACGAACAGAGCCTTAAAGAAGTAATACATGATTTGCTAAAAGAGTACAGGATAGAAAACCATGTAAATGCGGCTATGATTAAGAAAAGTTGGGAAAAGCTTATGGGCAGGTCAATATCAAGGCATACAAACGATATACAATTACGCGATAAATGTTTAATTCTAAAGATTGATTCACCGGCATTACGCAATGAATTAAATTTTGCCAAAGAAAAAATTAAAGAGAATATTAATGAGGAGTTTAAAATGGAGTTGATTGAACAGGTAATTATATCATAGTGTTTTCAGCAAAAAAGTCTTTATTAAAATTAATTAAATATAATTCGGTCTCGGCTCGGGTAATAGCAGTATAGAGCCATCTTTTAAATTCCAAATTTATCATATCGTTAGTTAAATAACCTTGCTCAACAAATACTGCTTTCCACTGACCTCCTTGGGCTTTATGACAAGTAATTGCATAAGCAAATTTTACTTGTAAAGCATTAAAATAGGGGTCTTGTTTTACTTTTGCCACACGTGTACTCTTTTTAGCAACATCGCTGTAATATTCCATAACGGCATTATACAAAGCATTGTTCTGCTCAAAAGTTAATGCCGAATGTTCAGAGTCAATGGTATCTAATATTATTTTGGCATCAAACTCCGGTTCTTCGGGATAATCAATTAAACGTAAAGTAACATCGGCAAACTTAAATCCAAACATTTCAATATTACGCTTCTTAATCCGTACTACTTCAGCAATGTCGCCATTAGCAATAAAACTGTTTCTATCTTTATTATCAAGCCAAAAATAATTGTTCTTTACCACCATTAAATAATCGCCTGTATTTATGCTGTCATCATAAAACTTTATACGACTTCGTATTTCTCTATTATATATGTTGGCTCTTTTGTTGCTTCGGCAAATTATTATAGTATTATCATCGCCAAAGCGATTATAGGCGGTATTAATAGCCTCTTCAAGTTCAATTCCGCTTACACTTCTTATGTCTTTATAATTATTCAGTTGCAACTGAGGTATATGCTGATTATTTTCTCTAATCATATTTCTCAGTTGTGTTGCATTACTTAATATTCCACTGTTTTGCATTTGCCTTACTACTTCGGTTAATTCATGGTCATACACACTGCAATGAAAAATTCTTTTTAGGTTATCGGCACTCAATGCCGGACTTTCGTTCATCCCTACGGGCGGAAGCTGTGCTGTATCTCCTATCAGTACGAGTTTACAGTTTTCTCCTTGATAAACATACATGAGTAAATCCTCCAATAAACTGCCTGCTCCAAAGAGTTTTCCTTCTGATTGTACACGGTCGTCACCAATCATAGAGGCCTCATCAACAATAAATATAGTGTTTTTATGTAAATTTGGTTGCAGTACAAAAGCTCTTGAACTATCAGATTTACTTATAGGTTTGTAAATTTTTTTATGAATGGTAAAGGCCAACTTCCCGGAATATAAACTAAGTACTTTAGCAGCCCTTCCTGTTGGTGCCAACAACACCGATTGATAATTAATTACCCGAAGGCTTTTTATAACTGCACTAATTAAGGTAGTTTTACCCGTACCCGCATATCCTTTTATAATAAAAATCTCGTCTTGTACTTGGTTTAAAATAAAAGTACTCAACTTGTGCATCAGGGTTATCTGCCCTTGTGTGGCCTGATGTTCAAAGTGCTGCGTTAATTCATCTAAAAATTTCTCGAGCATATAAGGCGGGGTTTATAAATGAAAAAAGCCGGAATAGTTGACACTAACCGACTTTTAAGGGCAGTAATATGGTAAGTGTTATTTTAGTTCAAAGCTGGTAGTACCAATATTTACACCATCAATAAAAATTTCAACTTTGTATTTCCCTTGTTTAAAATCTGCAGTAGATTTTTTAGTAAAAGCTAAACACATTTCTTTGGCTTCTTGTTCATAGTATATATCTTTTTTTGCGCTATAAAATTGCTTCTCGCCCTCACCGGTAAATGTGTTACTATCATCAGTACTCGTTACTAAAACTTCATCCCTTGGGGCAGTAATTTTCATATATACTGTTTTGTTTTCCTTTTTAGCAATTTTATTCTCACTCAAAGTAAAGCAAGCTCTTATTCTATCGGCTCTACGTGCCTTAGTGGTGGACGACTCTTTATCTGAACCTTTTACTCTTAAGGCATCTGCAAATAATTGATATGCTTTCAACTTTGAGCCTAAATCAATCTTCTGTGAAAGATTACTTTTTTCAATAGTCAATTGCTCAGTCTTCCCTTTTTCTTCTTTTAAATCTGATTTTACTTGCATATTTTCCTTCTGAAGACCTATGTTTGCTTGTTGTAATGAATCTATATCATGCAGGTAACTTTTAATTAAAGCTCTTATAGTATCTAACTCTTTTTTAAGTTTCTTAACCATAGCAGCATCATTCTTGTATTTCTCAAGTTGAATCCCCAAATCTTCCAGTTCTTCTTTTCGGGCATCAAGTTCTGATTGAAGTTGTTTATTATCCGTATTCAACTCATCGTAGGCTTTTTTTACCTCTTCAAAATCTGACTTTACTGAGGCAAAATCAGTTTCAACCTTTACTTTCTCAACATATATTGTTTCTTTTTCAGAAGTGGTATTGTAGAGCTTCCATCCTAAAATTACCGATACTATAAACAATACGACCGAAATGAGGACTAAGACCTTATTCTTCTGATTGTTTTGATTTTCCATATTTTGTAGTTTTTGTTTTCTTTTTGCTAAGGCAATTAATCTAATTAACTGCGAAATTATAGCTAAATTAGCTTAATTTCTTTAATTAATTATAAAAAGATTATTTTTTTTTTTAATACTACAATGTTAGCATATTTTGAAGATTTATTTGCAATAATCTTTCCTAACAACTGTAATGCTTGTGGGAAAGCATTATACAAACATGAAGAGTTGATTTGTAACTATTGTAAGGCTCATTTACCTTACACCAATTTTCATACCATAATTGATAATCCTGTTGAAAAAGTTTTCTGGGGGCGAGTTCAGTTTCAAACAGCAGCAACTTTATTATATTTTCACAAAGGTAGTCGTGTGCAATCTTTAATGCATAGATTTAAATATAAAGGGAAAAAGGAAATAGGTCATTATTTAGGACTTATATATGGCGAGGTGCTTAAACGAGATGCGGTATTGAACAATGCCGAACTTATTATTCCGGTACCTTTACACCCCGAAAAGTTAAGAAAGAGAAGTTATAATCAAAGTTTGTGGTTTGCTAAAGGACTTGCTCAAGTACTGCAAATTCCGGTAGAGGAAGAGAATCTTGTTAGAGTAGTGGCATCTTTAACCCAAACCCGAAAATCAAGATACGAACGTTGGGAAAATGTGGAGTCAATTTTTGAAGTAAAACACCCCGAAAGATTACAAAATAAACACCTTATTTTGGTTGATGATGTGATTACAACAGGAGCCACTATTGAGGCTTGTGCACAAACGCTTCTAAAGGCCGCTTCCTGCAAAATTTCATGTCTGGCCTTAGCTTATGCTCATAAGTAATCATCGCTGTTTTCAGGTTCCGATTTTTTCTTCTTAGTCTTTTTTGTTGGTGTTTCGTTAACTTTTATATTTCTGTTATCGTCTTTTTTTATAGTATTATCATCCTCTTCCCATTCAATTTTAAAATCGCTCTTTTTAGGTTCCTTCTTATTATTCGGTTCAGTTATTGTTGGGTCTTTTTTATACAATCCAAAATCTTTTTTCAATAACTGTTTTATGGTTTGTTTTTCGTTCTTTATTTCATCTTTTACAAACTGTTTTAGCTCGGTTTTATCATATTTCACAATGGGATTATCAATATTACCGGTCATACTTATAAATAAAATTGATTTTCCGTCTTTATCCTCTTCAACTTCGTTGAAATCTGAATTTTTTATTGCTTCTTTCTTTCTTTTTTTACTCAGCAGTTCATTTAAGGTTAGCTTAAAATGATAATCAATATTGTTGTCAAAATCATGCTCACCTCTGCAATACAAATTGAGAGCCGATGATTGTATTTGAAACATAGGAATATGAATTTTTTTATTACTGATAGTAATGTTGTTACTTAGTTCTTTAAACTTAATATGACTTAGTTCATTTAATGATATAAATCTTGATAGTTTATTCATTGGAGTGAAATTTTTTAGTTCACCATCTGTAATACTTACCGAAGCATCAGCCATTATACTTTCGGGAATAACACGGCTCAAATCGGCCCAACTACTTTGATAGTTAATTCTTGCAGTTAGTTTTCCGGCTATATGTTTGTCAGTCATGGTTTCTTGCCCGAAATTGTTTAATTGGGAAAACAATTTGGTTATGTTAAGTTTAGATAAACGAGCATTACAATATAAATCAAACCCACTTTTAGGCTTCAAAACAATTACACTATTTGCATTTACACTACCATCCATACAATTAAATGCCAAAGAGTCAAGGGTAAAAGTATTATGATTAAAATACACCCTGCCCGACAGGTTGGTAGCAACAAACTTGTCAAAACCAAATCTATCTATTTTAGCTATTAGCTTCATGTCTATCTTATTTAAATAGCTATCATTACTATTCGACTCTGAAATATTTTTTTGCTGATTTGACCTAAGCCAATCTTCTAACTCCAAGTTAGAGGCGTTTAAATGTGCTTTTAATTGAGCCACACCATAAGTTTCATCCATAAATAGGGCTCTGTAATTTACCAATTCACCTACTAAATTTAGGGCTGATTTGCCATGACTGAATTGCAAATTATTGACCTGAATATAATTATCATGAGCATATAAATCGGCATTTATATTTTCATAACTTGTGTTTTCATTTTCAAACTTAAATTTACCGTCTTTTAGTACTAAAGTACCTGATACTTCGCCTAGTTCGCCCGAGGAAAATTTTTGCTGTTGTAAACGATGAATAGGGGTTGATACTCTTAATGCTAATGCTGCATTTCCTTCTAATATTTCAAAAGTATCAAGTTGTAGGATGTCTTTTAAATTTCTGAGATCTACAGTAGCATTTAACTTTCCGTCAAGAAACGGATGCTCAAAATCTATTAAAGAAAAACTGCCGGAAAGAGGATTATTGTTGAGTTTAGCATAAAATGAAGTAACATATATGCCTGATGTATTGATGTTTTGTAATCTGCCATTACTGAAATATCCTTTTAAAACTATATTATTTAATGTGGCCTTGCCGGTATTATTGGTTAATGTACCTTTATCTATACTAAAATCAGCTTTTATTTGTGATTTTTCATATTTGCCTTTTACACTTAACGTTAAGGCAAATAATCCGGTACTCTTATAGTCCGAAAATTTTTGGTAAATACTTGGCGGTAATAATGATAAAAATGACTGAATATCTAACTCTTGCCCTTGAGCCTCTAAAAACATAGTTTTAGTATCAAAAGTTCCGTTTACCTTCATGTTTAGCTTTTCAACACTTACCAAAGCGTTTGTTAGGCTATACTGCTCATTCTTTTTCAGGATGCCTGTATTTAGTTTTACTTTCTTATCCTTTAAATAATGTTCATGCTGTATTTGTAATTCTTTTATTTGTAGTTCACCGTCAAGTAATAAGGCAAAATCTTGTTCAAAAACTTCTCCTTTCATTTTGGTGTTATTGACTATGGCCGACAGGTGAAAAATATTTTTTAAATCTTTATAATCTATGAGGCTTTTTTTAATTTGAATCCTGTTCATCTTAAATTGCACTTTATCACTTGAGGTTTCAAGCGTGTCTTCTACCCAACAGTGATAATTGTCTAAATTGTCTTTGTCAATAAATATAAATACAGAAACTCCTTTTACATCAATTTTTTGTATCTCATACAATCCTTTAAATATGGATTGAATGTTAAACCTCAGACTTATTTCTGACGCCTCTAACAGATTTTTTGGACAAGAGTCTTTTTGTGCTCCTTGGTAAACCGATTGGGCTTTAACATCATAGAAGCTTAACGATGCATCCGGAAAATTCTTAAAAATAGAAAACTCTATTTTCCTTACATCTACCTTGGTTTTCAGTTTATTATTGATTTGCGAAATAATAATACTCTTTACCTGATCTTCATATACCAATGTTATGAGCAAAGTTATAAGACCAATAATAGCCGTAAAAACGCCAAGACCAATAATTATTTTTCTTCGCATAATATTCCAAAAGTATTGTGTATAAATGGTATAGAGTTAGTCTTCTTACGATATATATTAACCTTTGGATGTTAAAAGCTGCAAATAATAAAGGCTGCCCTATACAGAACAGCCTTTATTATATAATAAGCAAATGGTTTTCTAGTTTGAAAGAGTTAAGTTTCCTTTCAAGGTTTGCGATGTACCATCATTGAGTGTATAATCTATAACATATACAAATATTCCGGTATTTACTTTTCTGTTGTTATATTCTCCGTCCCAACCCTTTGCAACATCAGAAGTTTCAAACAGTTTTGTGCCCCACCTGTCATAAATTTTTAAGGTAAATGCTTTAATATTGTTTCCGCGAACAAATAATATATCGTTTTTTCCATCTCCATTTGGACTAAATGCTGTTGGAATCCAGATATCAAAATTCTTAATTACTGTTATTTTTACTGAATCAACAGCACTACAGCCCGATGCCGGATCTGTAACACTAATATTATAAACTGTTGTTTCTTTTGGGGTAGCCACCGGTAATAAACAATCAGAGCATGATAAACCTTCGGAAGGCGACCATAAATAATTCATATTCTCGGTAGCTACTGCAGTAATATTAACCGAACTGCCTTCCTGAATAGTAGCATCATCACTTACACTAACTGTTGGGGTAGGGTTTACCTGAATATTAATGGTGTTTGATACAGCGCTGTTGGAGGTTGCACAGGCATAGTTACTATTTAAAGTACAGGTAATAGTTGAGTTTGCTGTTAGCCCACTGGCAGTGAAACTTGGTGTAGTGGTGGTGAAATTATTCCCATCAACCGACCAGTTATAGGTAGGCGAAGAACCTCCAAAGGTAGTAGTAGCGTTTAATATAATATGTTGGCCAACACAAATTACGGTACGATCGGCTTCAATGATTATACTTGGCGTTCCTGTTGGGATAACCGCAATAGTTAAACTGTTTGATGTAGCTGTATTTGGATTGGCACATGGCGAGTTGCTGGTAACCACAACCGTTACTATGTCAGAATTTGCCAAACCTGTTGTGCTAAATGTATTTGAATCGGCTCCTGCTACAGCATTGCCATTTACCATCCATTGTATTTGAGGGGAACCTCCACCACCTGTAATAGTTGCATTAAATGTTACATTTTGTCCTGCACAAATTTGTGTTGAGGTGGCATTAATAGTTACAGAAGGCGAAGTAGTCGGATTAACAGTAATAATAATAAGATTTGATGTAGCAGTTTGACCAACTAAACAACTCGAAGAAGGAGTAAATACTGCTGTAACCTGAGCGGTGTTGGTTAAGGTGTTTGAACTAAATTGTAAGCCTGTACCACCCGGTATCGGTGTATTATTAACAAACCACTGTATTACATCACCTGTGTTAAATGAATTTGGAGTGGCTGTAAAATCAACCATTTCGCCTGCACAAATAGTAGTTACATTGGCACTAATGCTAATAGCAGGTGCTGGAGGGGTAGCTATTATTTCAATATCCATAGTGGTACTTACGGCACACTGTCCTGCATCAGGGGTAAAAGTGTATGTAGTTGTTCCTACAGTAGAGGTGTTAATGGTTGCCGGATTCCAAGTTCCGGTGATAGGTATGGAGTTGGTTGAACTGCTTGGTAAAGATGGCGCTGTTGAACCTTGACAAATAGGAGCAATAGAAGCAAAGGTTGGAGTTAAACTGTTGGTAATTTCAATATCCATAGTGGTACTTACCGCACATTGCCCTGCATTAGGGGTAAATGTGTAAGTTGTTGTACCTATAGCCGAGGTGTTAATAGTAGCCGGACTCCAGGTTCCTGTAATAGGTGTGGCATTGGTAGAACTTGTTGGCAAGGCCGGAGCCGTAGCGTTTAAACAAAATGGCCCAATAGCATTAAATGTAGGAGTAATACTATTGGTAATTTCAATATCCATAGTGGTACTTACCGCACATTGCCCTGCATTAGGGGTAAATGTGTAAGTAGTTGTTCCTATTGCCGAGGTGTTAATGGTAGCCGGACTCCACGTTCCTGTTATAGGTGTGGCATTGGTAGAGCTTGTTGGCAAGGCCGGAGCCGTTGCATTTAAGCAAAAAGGACCTATAGCATTAAAAGTAGGAATTATTCCGTTGGTAATTTCAATATCCATAGTGGTACTTACCGCACATTGTCCTGCATCGGGGGTAAAAGTATAAGTTGATGTCCCTGCAACACTCGTGTTAATGGTGGCCGGACTCCAAGTTCCCGCAATTGGCGTGGCATTGGTAGAGCTTGTTGGCAAGGCAGGAGCCGTAGCGTTTAAACAAAAAGGACCAACAGGGTTAAAGGTAGGGGTTTCAGGAGCTGTTATGGTAATGTTTAAAGTTGTATTAACAGCACATTGCCCGGCATCAGGCGTAAAAGTGTAAGTTGATGTCCCAACAACACTTGTATTTATGGTAGCCGGACTCCAAGTTCCCGTAATGGGCGTGGCATTGGTAGAGCTTGTTGGCAATGCCGGAGCCGTAGCGTTTTGGCAAAAAGGACCAACAGGGTTAAAGGTAGGGGTTTCAGGAGCTGTTATGGTAATGTCTAATGTTGTATTATCAGCACATTGCCCTGCATTAGGGGTAAAAGTATAGGTTGTAGTACCAACAACACTTGTATTTATGGTGGCCGGACTCCAAGTTCCCGTAATAGGCGTGGCATTGGTAGAACTTGCCGGCAAGGACGGAGCCGTAGCATTTTGGCAAAGAGGACCAATGGCATTAAAAGTAGGCGTTGTAGGAGCAACAATAGAAAAAGCTACAGTTGAAGAACCCGTAACAGCAGGATTACTTGATACAACACGTATTACATAACCTGTTCCGGCAGGTGTACCTAAAGGTATTGTAACAGAAATACTTCCTGAATTGGCTGTACTCGGTAAAGTCCCAATATTAGTAGGGGTTGCAAAGCTTCCTGAAGCGTCACTTAATTGTGCAGTATAAACATTTCCGGTATTAAATGTACCGGTAGAGGTAAAAGGCACGCTAAATGTAGCTCCCGGACAAAATGGACTACCGGTTATGGTTCCTGTAGTAATGGTATTGGAAACATTAGGTATAGTAATCTTAATGTTATCAACTATCATTGGAGGATCATTATGACCACTTGTACCAATATTAAACCACCTAAAGCCTAATCTTATATTGTTTACCGTAGGGGTAAATCCCGCTAAAGTTGACATATCAATTGACTCGGTTATGGCGCTTGCGCTTCCGTTATAATTTGTTGGATGTTCAATCCAATTAGCACCTCCATCAACGCTGTATATTAGTCGCCCCGAACCATTGCTCGGGGTGGTGGCTCCTGAGCATATCCACTGAAAGCTAAGTGTAAAAGGACCTCCTCCGGTGAAAACTGACGCGTTTATGTCGCTATTCATAGTTGCTGCAGTATTTGTATTATTAGCTGCACCCGATGCGTTATATACAGGCCCCGGAGCTCCCAAAATATTACAAATAAATCCACTGCAAGTAATGTGCAAATTGTTGGTGCCATCAATGGTAGTTCCTGAGTTATTAATAGCCCAAGTGTTTGGGCTACCTCCCGGGTTGGGCAATGAACCGGTAATTAATGAAGCACCCGGAGTATTTAACGTCCAATTTGGGGACGAATCAAAATTTTCTGAAAAAATAACGGTTTGTGCATTTACAAAACCCTTATGTATAAACATAAGAATACATGTAAAGATTAGGTATCTTAATCTCATAATATAAAAAAATTAAAGAAATAAATTAAAACTGAACAAATTTCAATCCTTGTTTAGGGTTGTATCTTTGTTTTTGCAATAAAGCTTTTTTATAACTTAAGCAAAGTTCCATTCCGCCTCTGCTATTACTGGCAACTTGGAGCGTTGATACGTTGAAGTCATAATTAACACCAAATGAAAAATCCTTATAGTCTAAGCGCAAATTTATAAATGCAGCATCTTTTAAACGATAGTATAAACCGGCAACTAAAGCAGTTTCAGAAACCCAACCGGTAAATTTCGATTGTTCAATCAAACGATATCGCCAAGCAGCACCTACATTTAACAAACGTTGAGTGGCTTGCTGAAAATAGATTACACTAGGTAAAATTGAAGTTCCAGGTCGTGAGGGTAAGGTATATTGACCAATAGCATTAATCCCAAATTTCATATATAGAATATCTTTGGCAACCCTCGATTGTGAAATGCTCGGACGATTAACATGCCATAATGAGGCACCTGTGCTTAATCTAAAATTTTTCCCCATCATTTGACTCCAGTTAATTCCGGCCGAAACATCTAAAAAGGTTAAGCCACTTCCAATTGCACTCTCGCCCGAAGATAAACTAGGGTCATACTTAGTACCAGTCCATTGTGAATCCCAGGATAAGTTATCATAATTCATACTTTTTTGTCCGGCACCTGCCTGAAATCCTACAGAGAACATGCCACCGGTAGAAGGAGCCAAAAGCATATTGTAACCCATTGAAAGATTTGCCTGATTGGTAGCTAATATAGAGGTTCCTGCCTTATCACTGTTTACAACCAAACCAAGTCCAAAAAAATTGTTTGTTTTCTTTTTTGGGGGCAAAGTGGCATCTATGCTTGCCGAAATAGTGCTGTAGGGTTTGGCACTCACACTTTTCCATTGATTCCTATAGTTACTGGATATTCGAATATCTTCATTCATCAATCCGGTTAAAGCAGGATTTAAATTAAGCGGTGAGCTAAAATATTGAGAAAAATGTATGTCTTGTGCCATGATTGTTCCTCCAAATATTATGGCAGAAAATAAGAGTGTAATTCTTTTATTCATATAATCTGATTTTATAATGATTGTTTTTTCTTAGTTAATGTGTTATCTTGAAAGTGTTACGTTTCCTTTAAAGTCTTTAATTGTCCCGTCCAAATAGGTTACAGTAACATAATATACATAAACCCCGCTATTTAATGCTTTATAATCTTTTGTACCATCCCAGCCAAAATTAATATATACCGATTCAAAAACCTTACCTCCAAAACGATCCCAAATTTTAACATTTATACTTTTAACATACGTTCCTCTAACATAAAATACATCATTTACGTTGTCACCATTAGGCGAAAAACCTGATGGTATAAAAATGTCATAATTAGGTTTAACTTCTATGTTAATAGTATCGCGGGCTATACAACCATTTTGGTTTTTATAAATAATAACATAGGCCGAGTTTACTAGGGGTGAAGCTACAGGGCTATAACAAGTGTTACAACTTAAGGTACTGTCCGGATACCATAAATATGTCCCTTGCGATACGGGTCCGTTTAAATCCGGTTCAAACTTTACTGTTTCTCCGTATATAATACTTTGATCAGGACCTACGTTAACAGTGGCAGGATCTAATAAGTGAATGATATATTTATTGGAAAATACAGTATCTTGGACCAAACAAGGATAATTACTAATCATCATACAGGTAAGGGTATCTCCTTCATTAAAAATGGAAGAGCTAATAGTTAAACTTGCAGAGTTTGAATTTCCGGGAACAGGAACACCATTCTTAAACCATTTAAACAATGGTGCTGTGCCTTGCCCTGAGGTATTACTTGAAAAGGTAATTGACTGCCCTTTGCAAACCCCCGAATTAGGTGCAATTGTAATAGTAGGTGTTACAAAAGGTAAAATATCTACAATCACAAAGTTTGAAGTAGCTGTTGGAGTGGAAACACAAGAAGAATTTGAAGTAATCTCTAAACTTACAATATCATTGGCTACTAATGAAGTGGTGGTAAAAGTACTTCCGGTACCGGCAGGAGCCGGAACGGGGTTGGAATTTATCATCCATTGATAGCTTGGGGCAGAACCGCCATTTGTAATTACTGAAGTAAAAGTAACAGATTCACCAACACATATTGAATTTTTGTCGGCTGTGATTTGTGCCGTTGGTAATAAGTTTGTAGCAACACTTACTGTTACACAGGCGGTGTCAGGCGAGTTGGTAATGCAGCCACTTAAAGAAGAAGCTGAAATAACACATACAACAGTACCATCAGTAAGCGGAATAGGAGTTCCATTATAGTTAACCGTTTGGGTATTTATTCCCGGTAGTGTTGTACCGTTTACCGTCCACTCATAGGTTGGAGTTCCACCGTTAACAGTATTGGCTGTTAATTCAATAGGGTCGCCAGAGCATATCACTAAAGGGCTTGGGTTGGTACTTAAAGTAACACTAAAAGGCATAGTACTTACATAAGTAATAACCTGCGCGGTTGAGGTAGCCGGTGAATTGGTAACGCAAGTAGCATTGGAAGTAACTATTACAGTTACCTGATCGTTATTTTGAAGTGTGCAACTGGTATAAGTATCATTGGTTGAAGGAGAGGGTGCATTTACCCCATTTATTTGCCATTGATAGGTTGGTGTTGTACCCCCGTTTACCGGACTTGCTGTAAAAGTAACACATTGTCCAGGACAGATACTCGTTGAAGGATTGGCGGTAACCGTAACACTTAAAGGTAAGGAGGGATTAATAGTGAATGGCCCAATTGTATTTGAGGTTGCCGATGGGGCACTCGATACTATTTGTATTAAATAACCACTACCTGCCGGGGTGTTGGCCGGAAAGGTTAGGGTAATGTTACCAACATTAGCAGTACTAGGAAAAGTTCCTAAATCAACCGGACTGGCAAAACTACCGGCAGCATCGCTCATCTGGGCAGTATAAACATTGCCTCCTGTAAAAGTTCCTGTACTGGTAAACGGCAAAGTAGCAGTGGAGCCTGCACAAAATGGCCCTATTAAATTACCTGCTGTAATAGTATTGGCAGAGGTTGAGCTTGTAAGTTCAATATGAGAAACGGCAAATGAGGGGTCTGTTCCAACACCATCATTGTTATTTACCCATCTAAATCCTATTTTTACGTTTGGATTGCTGTCTGCAGAGGCAGGTAAATTTATTGCCGGTATAGCAGTCCAATACCCTTGCTTTGTTCCATCGCAAGGAACCTGATTGCAAGGACCTCCTGTACCATCTCCGCAAGAGGTTTTCGGCATATCCAAAAGCATTGACCATGATGCTCCATCAAAATACCAAACCTGTGCATTATCGTTTCCTCCGTCTCCAAACTCAATATAGTTAAAGGTTAAAGTAATATTACTATGACCGGTACAATTGATAACTGGCGATTCAGCTCTTGTTTCAGTTGCGGCATCTGAAACCCCCAAACCTCCATCTCCGGCATTATAAAGGGCCCCACAATCACCGGCCGGACATAAAAGAGCCCACGAAGAGGCTACATTCCCAATATGTAAACTTTGCGCAATATATGGTGTGGGAGGGGGCAGTGGTGCTCCGGGGCATACAGCTCCACAATTGTTGGCATTCATACCGGCTTCGGTACAACTTACATAAAATTTATTGGCATCGCCACCTGTGTTCCCTGCCAAGTCAGTAACAGTCCATGTCCCATTGGCACTTATGTAGCCGTTGGCAAATGCAGGAGAATTGTTGTTGGTTTGAAGAAAATCTTCAGTCCAAAACTGTGATCTTACAGGGTTAAACAATGCAACTATCAATAAAAATGATAGTGTTATAAGTATTTTTTTTAGTAGAAACACTCTCATAAAATTTTTATAAAAAAACTAAATGCTTTTTATTTTTTTACGTTTTTGCAAAGGACAATGTTAACGAAAAATATTTATTATGAAAACTTTTAACATATAAATCTTATGTGGAATTATTGAAAATTCGATAAAATGATAGAAAATTAAAATAAATAATAGAGCTTGCTTGGTAAAACAAATTAAGATTTTTGATTTTTAACATATAAATATTTTTTATCTGGTGTAGATTTGCTGTTTTTAAAACTCAATATGGCAAAAAAGCAAAATACAGGTAATGCCCTCTCAGAAGAATTGCCTAAAGCCAAAATTAATAAAGAGGCCTTACAAAAAACAAAAAGATTATTTACCTACATTGGAAAACACAAATGGAAATTATATATAGGTCTGTTTTTTTTATTACTTACCGGAGCTACCGCCTTGCTTTTTCCTATGCTTTTAGGGAAATTAGTTAAAACGATTGAACAAAAAGAGTTTAATGAAATTAATAAAATAGGCTTTTTACTTATATTAGTTTTATTGTTTCAATCCTTATTTTCTTTTTTCAGGGTTTATTTATTTGTTAACTATACTGAAAATACTTTAGCTTCACTACGCAGAGCCATTTATGCCCATTTAATTACACTGCCTATGTCTTTCTTTGTTCAGAAAAGAGTTGGCGACCTTAATTCTCGTATGTCGGCTGATATTGCCCAAATACAAGACACACTCACAACTACCCTGGCCGAGTTTCTTAGGCAACTCATATTGGTTGTTGGAGGTATTATTTTATTAGTGCTTATTTCACCTAAGTTAACTTTGCTCATGCTGGCTATTGTTCCGGTTGTTGCCGTGGCAGCAGTTGTTTTCGGTCGGTTTATCAGAAAAACATCACGGCTAGTACAAGAAAAAGTTGCCGAATCAAATACAATTATAGAAGAAACTTTACAGGGAATAACCAATGTAAAGGCCTTTGCCAATGAGCATTATGAAAATAATAGGTATGTAAAAAGTACTTTTGAAATTATTCGAGTTGGATTAATTGGAGGAAAGTATCGAGGCTCGTTTTCATCATTTATCATTTTTTGCTTGTTTGGAGCCATAGTTGCAGTAATTTGGTATGGTGTTTATTTGGCTTCACAAAATCAGTTATTAATTGGTGATTTAATTTCGTTTATACTGTACTCGGCCTTTGTTGGCGCTTCTTTTGGAGGTATTGCCGAGTTATATGCTCAAATTCAAAAAGCAGTTGGTGCTATTGAACGGGTATTTGAAATTTTAGATGAAAAGGCTGAGCCTATTGATATATCAGGTCAAAGCAATTCATTATTAAGGATAGAAGGAAATGTTATTTTTGATAAGGTCGTTTTTACCTATCCTTCAAGAAAAGAAATACAGGTTTTAAAAGGTGTTTCATTTGAAGCTCGTAAAGGCGAAACTGTTGCCATTGTTGGCCCGAGTGGAGCCGGAAAAAGTACAATAGTGTCCTTGTTATTAAGGTTTTATGACTTGGAAAATGGAAATATACTCATTGACGGCAAAGATAGCACCTCTTACAATCTTACAGCACTTCGCAATAATATGGCTATAGTACCACAAGATGTTATTTTGTTTGGGGGAACGATAAAAGAAAATATTGCCTACGGAAAACCCTATGCTACCGATGATGAAATATTTGAAGCAGCCAAAAAAGCCAACGCCCTCAATTTTATTGAAAGTTTCCCTGAAAAATTCAACACTATTGTTGGCGATAGGGGAATTAAATTGTCCGGAGGTCAAAGGCAACGCATAGCCATAGCTCGTGCCGTACTCAAAGATCCTGCAATACTTATACTTGATGAAGCCACCAGTTCTTTAGACTCTGAGTCGGAAAGATTAGTGCAGGAGGCATTAGATAAATTAATGATTGGTCGAACCTCTATTGTTATTGCACATCGCTTATCAACCATTCGTAAAGCTAACCGCATTATTGTTATTGATAAAGGAATAGCCGTTGAAAACGGAACCCATGATGAACTTATGTCTATAGAAGGAGGTTTATATCATAGCTTAAATCGATTGCAAACCCAGTTTCAAATAAGTGAATAGGAGCGATACTTAAATAATTCACTGCTTAATTCTCAGGTATAGGATTGGGGATTTCTATTTTTTTGATTTTTTTATCCATATTTAATTGTTATAAAATTTTTTTTCAGGTCAGATATACATGATTGAAAAAATAATAAATTTGTACAAGAAAGTTAAAATTGAAACTGTTATTTCAATTTTGCGTTAAACTTATATAAATTTTAAATTTAAAATTAATAACACTCACACTATATGAAACATAATTATTATTTAAAACTGTTATCTTTTGTTGTTTTATTTGGAAGCCTTATAATAACGCTTCAAACAACTCAAGCAGCTAATCGTTATTGGGTTTCCAATGTTCCTTCTAATTGGAACAATGCTGCAAATTGGAGTAACACCCCGGGAGGTCCCGGAGGTGCCGGAGTTCCCGGAGTGGCTGACCTTGCCATTTTTAACAATCTTAGAAATGGAGATTGTAATATTGACGCAACTGTCAATATATTAGGTATGCAAATAGCCACCTATACCGGAACCATTACTCAGAATGCCAATGTAATTAATATTGGAGCATCCGGACTAACCCAAACTACCGGTACTTTTTCAGGAGGTACGGTAGGGTTTGTAATAGCAGGAGGTAGTTTTAATTTAAACGGTGGTGTTTTTACTTCAACTTCGGGAAATTTTTCCATTGGTGGAGTACAAACAACAGGTGTAATTTTTAATCAAACCGGAGGAACATTTAATCATAATAGTGGTACAGTAACCCTGAACCCTCAAATTTCAGGCTGTTCTGCCGGAACCTATACTGTTGATGTTTTGCCTGCAACAGTATTCAACAACATAACTATTGATGGAAAACCAACCTGTGGGATTAATGCAGTAGTTACCACCGCAACGGGCGATGTGTTAAAATGCAATGGAAACTTTGCACATAACGATGGTGTATTTAACGGAGAGGCAGAGTTTAAAAACAACTTAATTATAGGTTCCTTATCTGATGGAGGAAGCGGAACAATAACTGCTAATGGCACAGGCGCACAAGCCTATTCTGTAAATGCATCGGCCCCACGCACAGCTCACCTAATAGTAAATAAGTCCTCAGGAGCATTAACCCCTAATGTGGGCACCACTGCCTTATCGCTAACCAAGTTTAGTTTGCTTAGTGGAGATTTTACCGCTCCAAGTGGTAATTTCAAAGTAGGTGGAGTACAAACCACAGCAACAATTTTTAATCATAGCGGAGGAACATTTACCCATAATAGCGGAAAAGTAATTTTTGACCCTCAAATATCAGGTTGTTCTGCCGGAACTTATACGGTTGAT
>JADLFI010000050.1 GCA_020845635.1 Bacteroidia bacterium | reverse complement strand
TTTTTCATTTTAGAGAAATCTATTTTGAAAAAAGACTTTTTAAAGTTGCTTAAAATTGAAATTAATGTGTAGATTAGTGAAAGAAATTAACGGAGAAAGGAAGTTATTAGACAGACTGCCGTTACCACCAATGCTAAAAAGACAGACGACACAGCAAGACAATGACTAAAAATGGACTCGACATACAGATCATATCGACCAAGCGGACAGACAAACAAGCTGACCGTGTTTTGCTGTTGGGACAGGTGACAGAGAAAAAGGAAAAAGCCGACCCTTCGCATTTTTTAAAATTTCTTTTAACCAGCCGCACAAACGGCACATTTGGTTTTGCCCGACACACAAAGCCAATGCTTCGCAAAACCAAAAGAGCCGTTTTTACCATCGCACAACGTAACAAATTTTAACTTTGAGATTTTGAAATAATGAGTGATAGAACATTAGAAACATATTTCAGTACTGACAACCTTAAACTAGCCTATTACAGAATAGTATGCTGGCCTGAATGGTTAGTGAAAGACCGTTTTGGAATACATGCCTTTGGTGCTCAACTGGATAAAAACTTAAAGCAACTTTCAGAAAAACTCATAGTCGGAAAGTATTCACCCCAACGTGGCTTTAAATATTACGAGCCAAAATCATCAGGCACACAAAGGACAAAAACGCTTTTGATGATTGAAGATGCTTTAGTATACCAAGCTATTGCAAATGTGATAGCAGCAAGAAATTATGAATTGTTGGCAGAGCATGATGATTTTGTATTTGGTTCAGTTTTAATGCCAGAAACAAGACAAGGTGCTGAATTACTCGAACAAGAAAATCCGAAATATTTCTTTTTCAAGTTTTGGAAATCCTTATTTGTAAGGTTCAAAGACTCTGTAATAAAAGCTATAGAGCAAGACAAGGCAACACACAAGTTCGAAACAGATATAACAGGTTTTTTTGATTCCATACCACACTACAATTTGCTTTTTACACTAAGTACTCATTTTGGTGTGGAGGATGAAATTCTGGACTTACTTTCGGTTTGCCTGAATGCATGGTCGGGGACTAAAGAAAGCAGCACTCCGGGTGTTGGAATACCACAAGGGCCACAGCCTTCCTATCTCCTAGCAAACTTACTTTTATATCCACTTGACAAGGAGTTGATAAGCGAAGCTTTCAAGTATTATCGCTACATGGACGACATCAAAATCTATGGATATTCTGAAATCGAATTGAGAAATGTGTTAGTCCATATTGACAATTATTTAAAAGGACATGGTCTTTCTATTAATTCAAAAAAGACAGGTATAACCGCCATTGACACAGCCAAAGAAGATGAAACGGTAAAAGAACTCAGACGATTTGAAGTTATAGGAAACGATTATACAGAGGATGAATCTTTTTTTACTGAGCTTTCTGAAGGTGGACTAGAAAGTAACATCATAAAATCATTACTCGGTTTAAGCGAACAATCGCCCGAAGAACATGATGAAAGTGATGCTAAAAAACAATTAGAAAACATTACTGACCCTGAAAAAATTATTGCTTTTTGGGAAAAAGAAATCAGCGATGTTGAACTTGAACTACCTAGTCTTTTTAAAAATGATTCACTTGAATTGGCTGAGCCTGAAAAAACGGATGATATTGACTTCATTCGTTTAAGTGCCAAATACGGCACAGCAGTTCGTTCACTTTCTGAATACAAGCAAGTCAAAGCATCAGATAATCTTCTGCAATACTGGCTTTTCGCTTTGAAGAAATTTTATTGGAGGGCAAGTAATTATATTTTAACGCTTCAGCATTACAAGGATAATGGGACTTTGAGAGAAGAACTTATTTCAATTTACAAAGCAGATAAAAATTACGAATGCTATCGCTATCACATCATTACATGCCTTACCTACAATTTCAGGTATTCTGACAGGGAACTTAGAGTGTTTTTCAAATATCTAAAAGCTGAAAACTCAGAATTAGTTCGCTATGCTCTATACTGCATGCTTATTAAACATTCTGATGACCAACAATTAAAATCAACCTTACGAGTACAGCTCTCTAAGGAAGCGAATAATTACTTGAAATTGATAACACTGGACTATTGGAAAAAGGATACTAATCTTGTTAGTACTATAGATGAACTTGTTAAACAAATGGGATTATGAAGTTTACGGAAATAAGAAATACAATGCAATCTTTTTCCGGTGCTTCAACCCCGGAATATCAACTTAACTACATTACTTCAGACGTTAAAGACTTACTAAATGAGCTTAACAATCAATTTGTAGAGTATCTGACAAAAGACATTATTGAAAGCGAATTGCAACTGAATTTAAAACAATGGCTGGGTTCGCCTTATTATCAGTCTTCAAATGAAAATGCTAAAGACTGTTTGGAGCACTGCCCAACCGTGAAGCATATCTGGGGCAGAAAAATAAAAGGATGGACAGATAGTGCGCTTAAATGCTATGATAACTTTTTGCTTAAGTATATTCAAATTGATAAAGGTGAATCAATACCTAAAACGTATGCTGGTATAAAAGAAACCGATGTTTACAATTATCTTATAGGTAAGGGTGGAATTGAACAAGAGATCGGACAAAACTTCAAGAATATATATCAAATTCGATCTGCTTTTCAGCACATACAAACCGAAGAAAAGGATGGGATTAGAATTCCAAAAAGAATATCTAATTCTCAGTGCAACAAATGGAGAGATGTTATTATTCAATGCTTCAAACATTCATTGATTGCGTTTTCTCATATGGTGATGGGTGAAAATAAAGTGCCTAAATAGTTAATGGAATATAATTATTAGTGACTTGAAAATAAATAATTAGCTCATATGAACGAAAGAAAGCTATCTGAATTACAGAAAGAGTATAGAGCCTTCTTTTTAGGTAAGATGGAACTTTATGGCGTTACGTCACCTGCACAACTGAGCAAAGAAAAAAAGAGTGAGTTTTTTACAGAAATAAAACAAGATTGGGCAAAACATAAACACGAGAAAAAAAAATTAAAAGAGTCCAATAAAAAAACACTAACAGTTGTACAAGAGCCATTAGAAGTTTATGAAGAATATAAAACCATAAACAAAGAAGCTAGCCCGATAAAGCAAAGTACAGGAAAGGAAAATAAAACAAAACAACCTAGTGATAAAAGTCAACAACCAACAGGTAAGATAAAACCTAGGCAAGATGAAGAAAGTCCGAGAGAGTTTACTAAACAAATCATCAAGTCAGAACCTAATCTAGAGCAAACAGATGACTTAAGAATATTATTTGAACCTAATAGTCATTTCGCACAAGACGAGCAATACCTTTACCCTGTCGTTAAAATGCCTAAAAGTAATACGATTTTAAAACTGCCTAGAAATGGACGTTCTAATCAAAAGGGATACAAGGAGAGTGACTTTTATAATCAGCTAAAACAAAATATCACGGGCATTGAAATGACTAATAATGTTCATATGGTAATACCTAATTTTAATAAGCCATATGAACCAGATATCGTTTTGTTCGATAAAAATCTAAACTTGTACATTGACATTGAAATAGATGAGCCCTATGATGGTTATTACAGATATCCAACCCATTTCATTAATCCTGAGGATGAAATAAAACAAGATAACATCAGAGATTTATTTTTTACCGAAAGCGGATGGATAGTAATACGGTTCACTGAAAAGCAAGTTCACACTCAGCCCTACGAATGTATTGACTATGTAAAGAATGTTCTTAACTCAATATACAATCGAAATTTTAAAACCGATACAACTTGTTTCAGAGAAAATCAATGGGACTACAATCAATGCATACAATGGCAAAAGATTTACTACCGTGAAAAATATCTTGGAATTGAAAGATTTCAAAAACAATACAGTTACAAGGAAATTGAAATAGATACTTCGGAAACGGAAAGTGTAGAAAATGTAATTCAGAGAACTAAGAGATTTCAATTTGATGGTTGGAATAGCAGTATAGCATTTGACGAAGAATCACACAAATATGTACATCCAAAAGATGAAACTGGTAATGCCGAGTATATCTCTGTAACGACTCTAATCGAACGATTTTTTCCTTTTGACCTCAAGAGATATATTGAACGAAAAGCGGAAGAAGAAAACAGAACAGAGGAAGATGTATTGGACGAGTATCTATTAATGCGAGATGAAGCTGCTGAAAAAGGAACATATCTGCATAATCAAATCGAATGTTTTCTTAAGCAAAACGAGTTTGATTCAGACTCAAAGGAGTTTGAATTATTCCTAGATTTTTATAACAAAGAAATAAAACCAAGAAACCTACTGTTCTTTGATGCGGAAAGAATGATTTTCTCTGACAAGTATAATGTTGCAGGAACCATTGATTGTCTTTTCAAAAAAGAAAATAAAGACGAATATGTAATGCTAGACTGGAAGAGAAGTAAAAAACTAATTATTGATGGACGACCAAGAATTTTCGGATATGGCTACGCCTTATCAGAATTAAGCTCATTAGATAATTCAAGTTTCAATAGATACTGTCTACAACAGAACATTTATAAGCATATTGCTGAAACGGAATATGCTATGAAAATATCATCAATGAAGTTAATAGTGTTACACGAAAACTACACAGACTACCATGTGGTGGATGTACCTTTGATGAAAAAAGAAACTAACATCATTTTAAACTCACTAAAAGTAAAAATATAACATGGACCTACTAAAAGAATTTGAAGCAGCAATTCAAATTGAACTTACCAAAAACCTTCAGGATTTTGAAGAGCAACAAAGATTACCATTAGACGAAAGGGTTGCTAAAGGAGTAACAATGACTAATCTCCGTGTTGAAATGGAGTTTTTCGAAGGCTTGCCAAATCAGTGGTGTCATCCATTACCTTCATCGCAGAGGTATATCTCATCAGTTAAAGTTATTTGTGACAACAACATCTCAAAGTTTAAAGAGGGCAATCCAGTTCGTTTAAGTTATGGTAGCAGGGAATTTATAATGGAGGTTGAAGAAGATAGTACGGAAAACTTCATTTTAAAACCGAATGATTTTAATGTAAGCTCATGTTATATTGAATATGCAACGTACCCAAAAAACAATTGGGAGATAAATACAGAAAAAGTTGATATCGGAACGAAATTACTACTAACCGCTGCTGACGTATTAAAAAACAATCCTGCAACGCTTCAAAAAATTGAAAACTTCTTAAATGGCAAAACCAAAAATTCCTTCCAAGGCTATTCGCAAAAATTAGGATATCTTAACGATTCTCAGAACACAGCTTACTTAAAAGCCATCAATGCAAGTGACTTTTGTATAATTCAAGGGCCTCCAGGTACAGGGAAAACAGAAACTATTGGAAATATTGTTAATTATCTTGTTGATTCTGGCTTAAAGGTTTTCGTAACAGCACCAACACATACTGCTATTAATAACTGTCTTAATGCAATTGCATCAAAAATAAAGGACAACACAAAAGTCATCAAGATTGGTGAAAAAGCAAGCAACAAAGAAGTACAAGAGAATCCCTTTGTCGCAAAGAAATCTCGGGTAACTTATTCTGGGTATATAAACAACACTAATTTCAGTCAAAAAGGAATTGCAATCGGTTCAACTGCATACTCACTTTGCTATCCGGGAAGTAAAAAATTGGACGGCTGGAAATTCGATGTGTGTATTATTGATGAAGCTGCACAATTAAGTATTCCTTTATCAATTGCGGCAATGTGCCGAACCGGGAAATATATTTTTGTGGGTGACCATAAGCAACTTGACCCCATAATTCCAAAAGGATCAAATAATGAAATGTTTGCTGAATCTATTTTTAGCAGATTAGCACGAATTTACCGTAACGAAATTAACCTTCTGAACACTTCCTATCGATTGAATAAGTCATTAATTAAAATTCCGAACACGTTATTTTATCAAGATTTGCTTCAATCTTCATCTACAACTCAGGAAGATAATACAAGGTATCAAGGTAAACATCATCCTGAAATTTTGAACAGCGAATCTCATAAACTGATTCTGCATAATGTTTTTGATGGAAATCATCGTTCACCTCACGAAGCAAAACTTGTTGCAGAATTAGTGTCAGACCTTTTACTGAATGGTGTAAACATAAAAGACATTGGCATTATATCTCCCTTCCGTGCCCAAGTAAGAGAAATAAAAAATGAAGTTAAAAAGATACTGCCAAAATCTATCTCAAAGCCATTTGACACCATGCTAGTTGACACAGTTGATGGTATGCAAGGGCAAGAAAGAGAGTATATCATATACAGTTTTGCAAATTCTCATCCACTATTATCAATGAGAAGGTTGGACTTTTTTTATAGCCCTAACCGATTGAACGTGGCTATAACAAGAGCCATTAAAAAATGCTTTGTAATCTCCAACTACAAGGTATTTGACATAATAGATGAGGAACTCAGAGACCACGAAGAGTATGAGGCAATTAAAGACAGTTTGGAAATTTTTAAGCGATATAAATCTATGGCATCGACAGTAGAAATTAATCAAACAAATGAAGATGAATGGTAAGTATTTCAAGTAAGCCAAACAATTTGCAAGCACATTGCCATAGCCGCACAAGCCGACCCTCAGACCAAAGCTTTGTCAAAGAGCTTGCAAAGCCAACCGAAGAGAAAAAGAAATTTTAAAAAATAAGCCACCGCACAACAAAAGACAATGAAAAAAGCATTAACATATAGACTGACAAACCACGATAGGCAAGGAAGCACTGGTGGTAACATATAGGGATTAAACGAAGCTATGCTTTGATTTAATCCTGTGTTGAATAAAGCTTCCGGAGTTCGATTGAATAGCTTTAGATGTTTATCAGTTTATATTTGTATTTTTATTTCAAAAAAATAAACAGCTTGTGTTAAATACTCGAGTTTTTTCACAGGCTGATGTTTCAGGAAAGCATGAAGAAGGGTCGTGAATTATTAAGCTCTCAGAATATAGCTCGTTATTATCTAAATTTTGACTAGCTTTGAATAGATGAATTTATTGTGAAAGGAAAAAAGGTTTTACACAAATATCATGTAACTTTATAGTCCACTGGGAGTTGAATAACTTGCCGCTATAATATTGAAAGGTCAACCAAAATAGAGCAAAAAAATGATATAAAACTCAACGGATTTAATTTCTATTTTTGTCTAAAATTACTCTTTGTGGTGCCTCGTAATAGTTTCCTTTTCATTATTTCCATTTTGCTTCTTTTATCCTGTAGGGATAAAAATAGCACTAGGTCTGAAAATAAAGAAAACATTACGGTATTTTCTTTGGCTATGATGAATTACAATAAGGGTATTGAACTAGCCGGCAAATACGAATTTGAAAACGCCATTCCCTATTTTTTGCGGAGTGCTGATGGTTTTGAGAAAGCTCAAGAATATAATTGGCAAGCCAAAGCACTTAACCGCGCTTCCTTGTCATACCATGATTTTAGCCATTATGACAAAGGAATTGAATACGCCTATCTGGCAAAAAAAGTACTTGATGAACACCCAGAACAAACAAATAAGAATCTTTATTGGTATGTGTATAATAATGCGGGTATTAATTATGATGACAGTAAAAGACCCCAACAAGCTATTGAAGAACATTTAAAGGCACTGCCCTTTGCTATGAATGCCAGCGACAGTTCATACTCATACAATAATCTGGGAAATACTTATAAGAAATTAAACCAATTGGAAAAGGCTGAAACCTACTTTAAGCTTGCCCTCACAAACCCACAATCGTACAAAGATGATTATCATTTTGCTACTGTGTATAGCAATATGGTGGACATAGAGCGCTTGAAAAAAGATTACAAGCAGGCATATTACTATTTAGATTCTGCACTGCATTATGCCACTATCAGCAATAGTCCCGAAAAGCTATTAGATATTTATTACTATACCTATCAACTAAAAGATGAAACCGGTGACCATCACTCTGCCTCTCAATTTCTGAATAACTATGTTCAGTTGAAAGACAGCCTGTTTACAAGCGAAAAAAACAATGCATTGTTGTATTATCAAACCAAATATGAAACCGAAAAGAAGGAAAAACAAATTACGGAACAAAAACTAATTTCTAAACAAAAGAATGTATGGATAATTATACTAGCATGTGTTGTGCTTATAGGTTTGGGTATTTTAGTGTATTCCCGTCAAAAGTCTAAACTCTTACAAAAACAATTAGCACTAGAAAACCAACTGTTGCAGGAGCTGTCGCACTCCAAAATTCAGGAACAACGCCTCGAAATTTCAAGAGAATTACATGATAGTCTGGGTTCTCAACTAACATTAATAAAATCTGTTTCGGATAGTTTATTAAATTCTACACAAAAGTTAGACGATGCTTTAAATACAAGAATTAACACATTATCCGAGTTCTCAGAAAACTCTATTTCAGAACTTAAAAACACTATTTGGGCACTTAATTCAAAAGAATTGAATTTGAATGAACTGAAATTGAAAATGCTAAATTTTATCAACAGAACATCAGAAGCAAAGGAAGGTGTGCAACTTCATTTTCAATTTAATTTTAAAAGTAATTATACCTTGAGCTCAAAGCAAGCAATAAATGTTTTTAGGGTATTTCAAGAAATTTTGAATAATGCAATAAAATACGCAAACTCAAAAGATATTTTTATTGAAGTTAATCAAATTGAAAAGCTCCTAACCATAAAAATCTCAGATAACGGCATTGGTTTTAATTTTGAAGAAGCAAAGAATAAATCGTACGGAATATCCAATATCATAAATCGTATTGTGGAACTTAATGGAAATTTAAATGTGGAAACGGCCGAGGGAAAAGGTACAAAATATACGATAGAATTAATATTAGATAATAATCATAATATATGACAAAGCTTATTATCGTTGAAGACAATGCCTTTGCCTTGCAAGCTATATCAGATAAATTGGCTAATTTTTCGGACATAGTTATAAGCTATGTTGCTCGAAACGGACAAGAAGTATTGGAGTTTTTGAAGCAAAATAATTCAGTTGACCTGATTTTAATGGATATTGAAATGCCGGTAATGAATGGTATTGAAGCCACCCAAGCCATAAAACAAAAATACCCACAGATAAAGATTGTGATGATTACTGTTTATGACGATGATAATTATATTTTTGATGCTATTAAGGCAGGGGCCGACAGTTATATTTTGAAAGAAACCAAAGCCGAAAAAATTTTTGAAACCATTACAGATACCCTAAATGGCGGTGCTGTGATGTCGCCTTCAATTGCTGTTAAAACATTGAGATTGCTCAAAAATGCACCAATTGTTGAAAAAACAGCAAGTCCTATAACCATAGAACTGACCGGCAGAGAAACTGAAATTTTAGAACAATTAAGTACCGGTATCTCCAATAAAACCATTGCCGAAAAGCTTTTCATTTCTCCATTCACGGTAAAGCGACACATCGAAAACATTTATCAAAAATTACAAGCACACAACCGCATTGAATTGATTGAAAAAGCGCGCCAAAACAAATTATTATAAAAATATGGGCCGTTCAGCCCATTGTCAGAAACTTTGTCAAGCACTACTTTCACGCTGTAAAAAGTTATATCTATAATACAATGAAACTATTCTCTTTCTTTAAAATCGTGGCATTGACTTCACTTTTAGTTTTTGCTTCATGTAGCAAGGAAAATGACAACAATCCTAGCGTTCCTACGCCTACTCCTGCTCCTGCGCCAACTCCTACACCCCAACCTACAGCCACAAAATTTGCTGCAAAAGTTGATGGAACTCCGTTTGCTACAGATGATAGTAAAGCCAAAGCAAAATTCGTTTCCTCTACCAAGATGTTGCAAATTATCGGTCAAAATGCGGATCAAACAGAAACCATTTACTTTAATTTATTACCCTTTGGCACCTCTGTATCCGGTGCTGCCGACTGGTTGGCAGGCACCTATGACTTTGACCCCATTCACATTTCAAATTTGGAATACCAAGCAAGTGCAATGTACACTAAGTATGAAAATTCAGAATATATGAATTGGAGTACGAAATGGGATTATGTGCAAAACGGTAAAATCATTATTGAATCGAACACCGGGACGCATATTAAAGGAACCTTCTACTTTGATGCTGTAAAGCAAAATAATAGCGATGGGACTTTTGATGCGAGTAACATCAAAAAAGTAACAGAAGGTTCATTTGACTTAGATATTGCTATATATTAATCTATATACAAAGCAACAAGATGAGAATGAATGTAATGTGTTTAATGAAAATCTCGGTGATAGCTTCACTTATAGTTTTTGCGTCATGCAGCAAGGAAAATGAAAACAATCTCAATATTCCGAGCACTCCAAGCACTCCGAGCAGCCCCAATAATCCCAATAACTCTACTCCACTTACCACTTCTACTCAAAAATTTGTTGGCAGTGGTAATGTAAGCTTTACCGGAAGCATAGCTGCACCGGGCATCACAGAAATTACATGCAATTGGGCCGGAGCAAAGTATCACGAACTTTCAGATTCTGATGCGAATACAAATAGAGCAGAGCTACTTTTTGCAAATATACCCACTAATGCAGGTCTGGTCGTAACATTTTCCTTTGACGGGAAAAACTACCCGACAATCGGTACCTACCAGGTAGCAGAGTTTGCAACAGTTAATGGACAGGTTAATCCAGGGAAAGTTGTAGTAAATGTTGGTACGAACTTTTCAAAATCTACAGATAACCAAAGCATTCAGGTGGTAAACAACAATGGTGAAATTACCATCACAGCTTCCGGCATTAAGTTGTATTCCTCTTTGACAGGGGATTATGAAGGTAGCATTGAAAATATTAATTTAACCAAAACAAATACACCATTCTAATCCTGTAAATTTCGGAACAAAGAACAAGGGTTGCTTCTGTTTGAACAACATTTCTGCCTAATACTTGCTTATTTCTTATATTCATTGAAGCGTTATAAGTAATTATCCGACTATGATCTATTAATTTCACTTGTTCCTGTTTGCATGTATTTTTGGGACATAAAAAATGAAATAGCGAGGCATTACAAATGATATACTTTTAATTGTTTTATAGAGACCGGGCATAAATTATCTTATTCGATTATCTGATGTGAGGGGCTTTACATTTTCCTACTTCTAACCTTATATTACCGATAAGTAAGTATTTAGCTAATAACGCTAAATCTAAAAAACTGAAACAGAATAAGCTTGAATAATTTATACATCATGTAACAGAAAAACACTAATTAATACAGACTTCCAAAGAATATTTAGTTTATACTTTAATGAATTAACTATGTTTCCAATTCATATTCTACAAAAAATATTTAAAAATAACAACCAATCAATGGTTATTTACCGCAAGATAAAAAGATTGGCTTAACCAAGTGAAACAGCTACTCCATATACAAAACAATTAGAGCAATAAACTACGAAAAATAATATCATGAAAAATGATATTATTTGCATACTTAAGGTTTGAAGTTGGGTGGAAGTAACAGTTTGTGAGAATTACAATCTTATTAAATCAAAAATTTTGATATACACACAAAAGCCCTATTCAATCACTAATACACCCTATTGAGATTGATGCAGCTAGGTATTTATGACTCTAAATTGATTACTATTTTTTTATTTCTTCCCATGATCTTACCAGTTGCCCGCTCATATCATATAAATTATAGGTAAGGGTTTTAACTTTGTCATAGGCCTTAATTAAACCAGTTTTTTCATCAAATTCAATATCGGAAAAATTACATGGAATTATCATCTTCTTTTTATATAAATCATATACACCGCTCAGAATACCGTCATATCCCTTATTTTTCAATACTACGGCATATCCATTACAATTTCTAAATAACTTCTTTATATAATCAAAATTTTGAACATTATCTGCTCCTGTCAATAGTTTTCCATTGATATCTAATAAAAGTTTTTCACCTTGTGTCAAAGTTTGAGCGTCCACATAGGTATAGCAGCTATCTTTTACAAATTCAGCATGAATATATTTTAATGGAAAATTGTATAAAATTACATCAGGAGCTTTAATTAAAACTATATCAGCCATTTTCCCTTCTTTGTAGTACTGACATATATAATGACTCTCAAACGCATCCAAAACTTTACCTATGTAATTTGTCTTACTCACTAAAGTTTCTCCCTTACGGTTAATAATCATTGGCCAACCGGGATTTTCTTCATAAACCAAAAAGCTACCATCAGAGAGAATTACAACTGAGGCATATTTCTCAGGTACAATAGTTTCCCCTTTATCATTTTTTACTCCGTATTTACCATTTAACTCTGATACATAAAAGGAATTATTTTGTGAGTACCCCGAAAAAGAAAGAACAGAAAAGAAAAGGGAAATTACTATGGATAATATTTTATGTAATTGCATTGTTGTAAGTATTATTTATAGGAAAATATTGTATGATACTTTATTTTTTTACATTTTATAGAAATAAATGTTTTGTGTTTAATGATTTCAACCGAATCTAATTTAAATTAGGGCATATTATATTGTGATGCCATTATACCATAAGCTAAAGTAAAAACCAATATGTAAATTTAGAGAAAAACTTCAACCTTATCAATCTGAAACGTAAATATTTTTTCAAGTATAATCATTGTGCTGCAGTTTTCTTGGACAATGATTAAACATCAAGGTTGTTATTGAATATAGTGTATGCTCTTTCCCTGTCATCAAGTTTCGAATAAATAACTTACCTCTTTAATTTTGGTTATGTATCATCTGCTTTATACAACTTGCCCCCATACTGATTTTTGTCTGAGCATGTTGAGCAAATCTGCTAATGTCCCCTTAATTATATAGCTACTCGGCTCTAATGCTTCTGCAGTATTTTGGGGTTGCATGTTAGTTAATAGTGAATGTGGTAGGAGAGTTGGTCAATAAATAAATTACAAAAGTACTTCCTAAGCAGTAGGTAAAGGCTTGCAAAAAAAGAATATAAGTTGAAAAACTATATTTGACCTACTTCTTTTTTGATTACCCACCCTTGATTACCGTTATCAAGTTTAATCTTTAGCCAATCATTTTCGTACTCCACAATTTTAAACATGGTTCCTTCGTGTATTACAAACAAATCGGTTGATGTGTTGTTAGGAGCACTCTTAACGGTATAAACACCGGTTATTAATACTCCTTTATTTATTCTTTTATCAGCCTCTGCCCGGTTTTTGGCTAAAATAAAAAACAAAAATGTAAGTACTCCCATAACCATTGCAAAACTAAAAAATGTTTTTTTCAGGATAGGTTTCTTTGAAATTTGAAATACTATTAAGGCTAAAAACATCAACGCAAAATTCAAAAGCACAAGGTATGCCCATCGGTCGGCTGAATTATAGTTCAAAATATTTTTCCAGGTTGAGGTTACAATAAACTCAGGTATTGGTTCAATTTTATCAACAGTTTTGCTTTGTGCTAATTTTAAATTATACATCAAGTCATCGTCATCTCCAATAAGTTTTCTGGCCTTTTCGTAGTATTGAATAGCTTTTCCTATACTATCTACTTTATAATAGCAATTTCCAAGATTATAAAATATCTCGGCTGCATATACCTCATTATGTAAAATTTTTTGATAGTCGTTAATTGCTTTAGTGTAATCTTGCTTTTTGTATGCTTCCTGTGCCGCTAAATACAAGGCTGTGTTATCGTTGGCGAAGACTTTAAATGACAACAAATTAGTCAGAAATATGCCTATTGCCAGAATTATATATGATAAATTGCTCCTTTTCATTTTTCTATAATAATTTCTTCAGTTTACTGTCCAAAATAGAAATTAGCTCTATTGATTCCTGATAGGTTTCATTCATTTTTTCTTTGGTTTTTACAGGCGAAAACCGGGCAAACTCACAAGTTTCTATTATACTTATCAATCGGTCTATCAAACTTTGCTCAATACCTTTTTGCTTTAAAGTATCTTTAATTTTATCCTTATTAATATCGGCATTATTGAGGGTTAGCTTGTTTCCAATATATCCGTATAGGGCTTTAAAGGTTTCATCAAAAAAAGCATTGTAATCATTACTTTGTAAAAACTCTTTGGCAGCTTTTAATTGTTTTTGAGCAACCATGTTAGCTTTGCGAATTCGATTACCGGCAACATCAGAATATTTTTTCTTATAACGAACAAACCACCATGTAAAACCCAAATAAAGAATCACAGGCATAAAAAACAGCATCCAAAATATCCCGGTATTAAACATTGTTGATGAATTACTGATAAATACAGGTACATTGGTCTTTATATACCTGATATCACTCCCAACAAGTTTTACATCTTCCTTTTCAACACCGTGCGATACAGCCAATCCATCTCCTCCCTGACCTTTAGCAACTTTCAAAGCAAACTCGGGAGTGGGTAAAGTTACATACTGCTCTTTTTGTGGATCAAAGTACGAAAAGTTTAATGAGGGAATAGTGAAGTTGCCTGCATGTCGGGGAATCAGCAAATAATCAAATGATCTGGAACCTTTAATTCCCTCATCGTTTACATTTATTTTATCGCTTATTTTAGGATCATAAGTTTCAATATCACTTGGTAAATTAAGTTTAAAGGCATCAATAAGTTTTAAATTACCCTTTCCTTTTATGGTGTAGTTAATATTAGAACTTTCATCAGTTTTCAGCTCCGAATTATTGATTGATGCTTCAATATTAAACTGCCCTACGGCTCCATTAAAATTGGCCGGTTTGTTTTTCTCAGGTAAAGGCTTTACCTCAATTTTTATTGGTTTGTTGGCAATAGTAAGTCTAACATCGTCATAACCACCTCCAAAAAACTGGTCAAAGAAATTATTGCTTCGGCCTTTGCTTTTAACCCTTGTTACAATTTCCATTTCCATTGGATCAATGGTTAATGTACCGGATTTCTGCGGAATTAAGATAGTTTTTTTAATCTCTGCCACCTGATATTGAATCCCGTCAACAACTTCTGAATGTAATTCGGCTTGACGTTGTTTGGATATTTCTTCAGCATAAAATCCATTATATGAGGGGGTCTTAGATAAAGAATTATCTACAATGTTTATGCGTGTATATACTTTGAATGAAACAAAAAGCTGTTCGCCTAAATATACACGACTTTTACTTACACTGGCACGCAAAAAGATATTACTTTCTAAATCGGCCGGATAGCCTGCACTTGTGCCGGTATTTGAGCCACTGTTGTTTTGTCGTGCTTGTGCATTACCTTTTACTACTTCAATAGTAATGGGTTTGGTGCTGAGTGTTTTTCCTCCGGCATTAATGCTTGCTGCACCTATAGTAAACTTACCTTCACGGTTGGCCGCCAGAATATAGTTAATGGATAATGATTGTGAGTAATTACCATTGACTATTTGCATACTTGTTGACTGGTTAGGGCCGCTGTAAACACTAAAATTACTAAAATCAGGGGCTTTAAAATTTGAGCCGCTGGTATTTACCGTAAAACTAATCTGAAATTGCTCTCCCACACTTACTCTGTTTTTTGAAACAGTTGCCGTAAATGAAGCCTCCTGTGCTATTGATACTTGTACTGCAAACAGTACAAATAAGAAAGCTAAAGTAAATTTACTGTATATAATGTGTTTAATCATTTTCATATATCAATTATACAACAAGATAATCTTAATTAAAAACTAATTACCATTCTTTATCAATCTGTATTTTAACCCCTTGCCCTTTCTTATCTTTTTTCTTATCATGTAAGTTTTGTTCCTGATTGTTAATGGCATTCAGCAATCTTTCTGCATCTTCCTTATTCATTTTCTGCTCGCGGGGCTTATTCTGCTGGTTCTCCTTTTTGTCCTGGTTTTGCTCCTGCTTATCTTTATTATCCTCATTCTGCTGATCCTTTTTATCTTGCTCCTGTTTGTCTTTATTTTGATTTTCCTGATTCTGCTTATCCTTATCTTGCTTATCCTTGTTATCTTTATTTTCTTGTGATTGGCTTTGCTGCTGTTGAATTAGCTTGGCTTTTGCATATGCAAGGTTGTAGCGCGTATCTTCATCATCAGGATTTAGTTTAAGTGCTTTCTTATACTCCTCAATACTTTCTTTATATTTTTTATTTTGCAAATAAGCGTTGCCCAAATTATGATATGCCTCTGCCTTTATTTTTTTATCTTTTTCGGTCTTTGCAACTTCATCATATTTTTCTAAAGCCTCATCAAATTTATTTTGCTTATAAAGGGCATTTCCTAAGTTATAAGTGGCAATTTTTGAGTCTTTATTTTTTTGAAGAGCCTCTCTGTACTTCTTCTCGGCAACATCAAATTTTTTTTCATTGAACAATTCATTTCCGCTTCTTATGTCTTTATTTTCTTTCTGAGCCATCACAGTACGGCCTGTTATGATAAAAACAATAACTAAAATATAACGTAATAAAAATATTAAATTCCTTCTCCTCATAACTATCTATTTTTTATTTTCATTAAACAAATTCAACCTTTGTAACAACTTACTTTTACGTTCAGATAAAGAGGTTTCGGCCAGCAGTAATAAGATAGCCCCGGCAATAAAAAACTGGAAACGTCCTTCAAAGTCAGTGTACTTTCTGCTTCCGTATTCTTTTTTCTCAATTTTATTTAGCTCATTCATGGCAACATTAAGTGCTGACGAGTTTTTTCCGGCCTGCACATAAACACCATTGCCTGCAGCAGCAATTTCTTTTAACAAGGTGGTATTAAGTTTTGATACAACAGTATTCCCATCATTATCTTTATAATACCCGACAACATTTCCATTGTTGATGATTGGCAGTGGTACACCCGACTCGGAACCCATTCCTATTGTAAACACTCTTACTCCTTGTTCCGCAGCTTTTTCGGCAGCTTTCACAGCATCATCCTCATGATTTTCGCCATCAGTAATTACAATAATTACTTTGTTTGTTTTACTATTTTGATCAAATGATTGAGCTGCTAAATCAATTGCTGAACCTATAGCTGTACCCTGAGTTTGAACTAAGTCGGTTGAAATATTTCTGAGAAAAAGTTTTGCCGAACCATAGTCAGAGGTAATTGGTAATTGTACATAGCTTTGTCCGGCAAAAATCACAATCCCTATACGGTCGTTTACCATGTTGTTAATTAAGCGGCCAATGGCTTGCTTGGCACTCTCTAAACGATTAGGTTGCAAGTCTTGAGCTTTCATACTATTTGAAACATCAAGTGCAATCATAATATCTATCCCTTCTTGCTTAACATCTTCCAACCGTGTGCCAAACTGGGGGTTAGCAATTGCAATAACAATTAAAGAAAGGGCAGTTAACCAAAAAACAAATCGCCATACAATTTTTGTTTTAGAAAGTTGTGGTAATACAATATGTTGTAGGGGCAACTCGGCTATCTTCAATAAATTTTTGTTTCTCCATCTTAAAATAAATAAAAATAAAATGATGAATACCGGTATCAGTACCAATCCGTATAATGCCCATATATTTTCAAATCTAAACATTTTAACTTCCGGTTAATGATTTAAAAACAGTATTCTTCAATAGAAATTCAACAAAGAGCAGAACAAAAGCAGCTATGGCCAAAGGATGAAAAAGCTCCGCTTTTTTTGAATATTGTTTCTCTTCTACTATTGTTTTTTCCATTTTATCAATCTCAGAATAAATAGCTTTTAGTTTTTCGTTGTTGGTGGCTCTAAAATACCTACCTCCGGTACTCTCAGCTATTTTTTTCAAAACAGGTTCATCAATTTCTACTTTTACATAGTCATAGGCATATTGCCCATTAGGATAAATACCCACTGGCGAGTAGGCCATTCCATTGGTTCCTACACCAATAGTGTAAATTCTAATCCCAAAAGGATGAGCCAAATCTGCCGCCAAATCTGGCGATACAGCACCTGCATTATTTACACCATCAGTAAGCAGTATAATTACTTTACTCTTAGCACTGCTATCCTTTATTCGCGAAATAGCTGTAGCCAGGCCCATACCTATGGCAGTACCATCTTGCAACATACCGGTTTTTATTTGACTGAATAAATTTTTTAGCACCGTATGGTCAGATGTTAAAGGGCATTGAGTAAAGCTCTCGCCACTGAAAATAACTAAACCTATCCTATCGTTTGGACGATTATCAATAAATTCTAAAGCCATCTTCTTAGATGCCTCCAACCTATCGGGTTTAAAATCTTTTGCTAGCATTGAAGCCGAAATATCAACTGCCATCACTATATCAATTCCCTCTGTTTTTACATCCTGCCAGCTATGCTTTGACTGTGGACGTGCCAATGCTACTATTAGAGCCGATAATGCCACACTGCGCATAATAATAGGCAAATGCCTCAGGTAAGATTTTAGCCCTTGTTTATAGGTGGTAAAGATATCTGTAGCCGTTGACACAAAATAATTGGAACGATAATACAATTTGAAAATATACCATCCCAATATAAGCGGCACCAATAGGAGCAGCCATAAAAAACCAGGATTTGCAAAACTAATATCCTTATACATTTTTAGATTCCTCCTGATTAAAGTTGACCAAAGTTTCATTCACAAAATCAAAAGCAAACTCAAGCACCTTCTCGTTTTCGAGTGGCAATGGACTTTCCTTGGCAAATTTTACCATATCGCTTAATACTAATACTTGAGTTAGTTTTTGTTTAAGTTGCTCGTTATTTATAACTAATCTGATACTTCTTAATATTTCATCACTGGTCATTTCCATAGCACCTATTTCATAGCGCCCTTCAATGTATGTTCTGATGGTATCAGAAATTATAATATGATATTCTTTTACTTGACCCTGCTGCCATAATTTTTGTTCCTTAAGCTGATTTAAGGCTTCTAGTGCTATTTCATGTGCAGGGCGCTTAACCACTACCGGCTCAGCAATAATAGTTTTTGGTTTTCTTATTTTTCTAAAATAATATATTAAAGCTAATACAGCAGCAATAACAACTATTCCTAAAATAATTTGGGTTTTATATTCCCAAATGCTAAAAGGAGCCTGAAGTATAGGTTTTATTTCCTTAATAGCTTTTGTTGTATCAACCGGAACGGTTTGTACTGTAAGTAACAAGGCCTCGGTAAGTAAGTTTTGAGTGGTATCGTCTTTTAATCGAAAACTAAAAGGCGGTATGGCAAAATAACCGCTATCGAAAGAAGTAATGGTTATGATTTGCTGATAGGTTATTTGATTATTGGCTGTGAGTGTATCAATTTTACTTTGGTTAACAATATCAACCTTCCCGATAAGGGTATCGGCCAAAGGTGGAAAAACAATATGCGCTTGTTGAGGTGTTGTGGCTGATAAAACTATATTGGTTTGTTGCCCTATTTTTATTTGATTTTTTTGTAATTGGGCATTAACCTTAACATTCTGCCCCATAAGCGTAGCAGGATTCATCATAAAGAGTATCCATAACCCAATACAAAAAAATATTATATATAAGCGTTTCATGTTATTTCTCTCTTCTTTTAAACAATTCTATCAATGGTCTTACATAGTTTTGGTGGGTAGCTATAGAGGTATTGTCAATATTATTTTTTCGAAATGTATTGACTAGGTTTTCCTGTCGCTTAAGCTGTTGTGCTTTATAGAAAGCTCTGAAATCTTTACTGCTAGTATCAACCCAGGTAGATTTGCCGGTTTCTGCATCTTTCAAATTAAGTAAACCTACTGCGGGTATTTCAGTTTCTTTTTCATCATATAAACGAATTGCTACCAAATCGTGTTTACGCGATGTTATTTTTAACGCATCTTCAAAATTATTATCTATAAAGTCTGAGATTAAAAAGGCTGTACAACGCTTCTTAATCATATTGGTAAAATAACGTAAAGCAACAGAAATATCGGTTCCCTGCTGACTAGGCTTAAACTCAATTAGCTCTCTAATAATACGCAAAACATGGGTGCGTCCTTTTTTAGGTGGAATAAATTTCTCTACTTTATCGGTAAAAAAGATAACGCCAATTTTATCGTTATTCTGCATAGCCGAGAAAGCCAATACCGCACAAATCTCGGTCAATAAATCTTGTTTAAGTTGCTTTTTTGTTCCAAAATTTCCGGATGCGCTAATATCTACCAGCAACATTACAGTCATTTCTCTTTCCTCTTCATAAATTTTTACGAAAGGATGATTAAAACGAGCCGTAACATTCCAATCAATGGTTCTTATATCATCTCCGGGTTGGTATTCTCTTACTTCACTAAAAGCCATTCCTTGCCCTTTGAACTTACTATGATATTCTCCCGAAAATATCTGATTAGAAAGTCCGCGTGATTTTATTTCAATCTTTCTAACTTTTTTAATAAGCTCTGAAGATTCCATGGCGCGAATACGTATAATTGGTAAACCGGAACTATGGTACTTCTACCACATTCAATATTTCATTAATAATATCTTCTGAGGTGATGTTTTCAGCTTCGGCTTCATAAGTAAGTCCTAAACGGTGGCGCATTACATCGGCACATATAGCCCTAACATCTTCGGGAATAACATAACCTCTACGTTTAATAAAAGCATAAGCTTTTGCTGCTAAAGCCAAATTAATACTTGCACGTGGCGATGCCCCAAAATTTATCATTTGCTCTAGTTTGTTCAACTTATACTCCTTAGGGAAACGTGATGCAAAAACAATATCTACAATGTATTGTTCTATTTTTTCATCCATATAAACACTTCTTACCACCTCACGTGCTTTAATTATATCCTGAGGTTGAATTACAGTATTAGGTTTGGGAAATTCTTGTAATACGTTTTGACGTATAATTTTTTTCTCGTCCTCACGTGATGGATAACCTATAACTATCTTCATCATAAATCTATCCACTTGTGCCTCAGGCAGCGGATAAGTTCCTTCCTGTTCAACCGGGTTTTGCGTAGCCAACACCAAAAATGGTTCGGGCAATTTAAATGTTTGATCACCTATGGTAACTTGTCGTTCTTGCATGGCCTCCAGCAAAGCACTTTGTACTTTAGCAGGGGCACGGTTAATCTCATCAGCCAAAATAAAGTTAGCAAAGACAGGTCCCTGTCTAATGGTAAATTCTTCTTTCTTTTGATTATAAATCATAGTACCAATAACGTCAGCAGGAAGTAAATCAGGCGTAAATTGAATACGACTGAAGTTAGCATGAATGGTAGATGACAACGATTTAATAGCAAGTGTTTTTGCTAAGCCCGGAACGCCTTCTAATAAAATATGACCATTTGACAAAAGACCAATCATTAAGCGTTCTACCATATACTTTTGCCCCACAATTACTTTATCCATCTCCATATTGATTAAGTCTATGAAGGCACTTTCGCGTTGAATTTTTTCATTCAACTCTCTAATATCAACCGATGTTGTTTCCATGTAGTATATTATTATTGATGATAGCTTAGTATGCAAATTTAAAACCGCATCTATTGAGTATGTGTCAAAAGGCTGTTAATTATTGTTAAACCAAATTGGCTAAAAGCCTCTCATAGCAAAGGTTTTAGACGATTTAACAAACACAAAATTGACACGTTAAAATCTGTATCGTTATGATATTTTTAAAGGATATAATTTATGTTCTACTTTTTATATCTTTATGCTAAAGAAATTCAAACCATGAACAGTAATAATAGAAGAGATTTTATTAAAAAAAGTGTAATGTTAAGCACTGCACTTTCTCTCCATTCTTTAAAAAATATAGCGAATAATAATCCTGTGCCTATAGTGTTAAGTACATGGAAATTTGGATTAAAGGCCAACGAAATTGCATGGCGCATAATTTCAAATAAAGGCTCTGCTCTTGACGCAGTAGAAATTGGAGTAAAATTAGTAGAAGCCGACCCTCAAGAAAGAAGCGTAGGATATGGCGGAAGACCCGATCGCGATGGGCGTGTTACCTTAGATGCTTGCATTATGGATTCTGAATTAAATATTGGTTCGGTGGCTTGTCTTGAACATATTATGCATCCCATATCGGTAGCTAGGGCGGTAATGGAAAAAACTCCCCATGTTATGCTTTGTGGTGAAGGGGCATTGAGTTTTGCTTTGAGTCAAGGTTTTGAGAAGAAAAATTTACTTACTCCTGAGTCGGAAAAAGAATGGAAGGAATGGTTAAAAACAAGTAACTACAAGCCACAGGTTAATATTGAAAATCACGATACTATTGGAATGATTGCCCTTGACCAACATGGTAACCTATCTGGTGCGTGTACTACAAGTGGCTTAGCCAATAAGATGCACGGGCGTATTGGTGACTCTCCAATTATAGGGGCAGGTTTATATGTTGATAACAATGTTGGTGCAGCCACCGCCACCGGGCATGGTGAGGAAGTTATACGTATTGCCGGCTCGCATCTTGTTGTTGAACTAATGAGGCAAGGCCGCAGCCCACACGAAGCGTGCAAAGAAGCAGTAAGTAGAATATTGAACAAGAAGAGGAGTAATATCCGGGATATTCAAGTAGGTTTTATTGCTATTAATAAAACCGGAGAATATGGGGCATTTTGTTTGCAAAAAGGCTTTAACTACGCAAAATACAACATCATAGGCAACCAATTAATAGATGCTGAATTTTACCTAAAATAAAAACAGCCGAAGTATTAGTACTCCGGCTGCGTTTTCTTATTACGAATAAAAATTATGCGTTTACATTAATTTTAGGAGCTGCCTCTCTTATTTCTTTGTTGGCTGCTTCAAAATATTGCTCAAAATTCTTTACAAATTTGGCTCCTAAATCATTAGCTTTTGCATCATAGGCATTTTTATCAGCCCAAGTGTTACGAGGGTTTAGAATTTCTTCGGGTACGCCCGGACAACTTAGCGGGAACTGAAGTCCGAACACCGGCAAAGTATCATATTTTACATGATCCAACTCGCCATTTAAGGCAGCAGTAATTAGTGCTCGGGTATAGCTCAGTTTCATACGACTTCCTGTACCGTATGCTCCACCGCTCCAACCGGTATTTACTAACCAAACATTTACCTTATTATGCTTTAATTTTTCGCCTAACAGCTCGGCATACTTGGTAGGATGTAAAGGTAAAAATGCTTTACCAAAACATGCTGAAAAAGTGGTTTGAGGCTCGGTAACGCCTACTTCTGTACCAGCCACTTTAGCAGTATAACCACTAATAAAATGATACATACTTTGCCCGGTAGTTAATTTTGAAATGGGCGGTAACACTCCAAAAGCATCACAGGTTAAGAAGAAAATATTTTTTGGTATTCCTCCCATAGAGGGGTTAACAGCATTACTTATATGATGAATTGGGTATGAAACACGGGTGTTTTCTGTTTTAGGGGTTTTGGTATAGTCAACGGTTGATGTTCCTTCAAAACACTCAATATTTTCAAGTAATGCACCAAATTTAACAGCATCAAAAATTTGAGGTTCCTTTTCTTTTGATAAATCAACGCATTTGGCATAGCAACCACCTTCAAAATTAAATACTGAGTTTTCACTCCATCCGTGTTCATCATCACCAATCAACCCTCTTTTTGGGTCGGCAGAAAGAGTAGTTTTACCGGTACCACTCAAACCAAAGAAAATAGCTGTGTCGCCTTCCTTACCAACATTGGCTGAACAGTGCATACTTAAAACTCCTTTTTCGTGAGGCAAGGTATAGTTCAATAAAGTAAAAATGCTTTTTTTAATTTCACCGGTATATCCCGAACCTCCAATAAGAATAATTTTTTTGGAAAAGTTCATAATTGTAAAATTATGCTGACGGGTTCCATCAATAGCAGGTGTAGCTTTAAATCCCGGAGCATTTATTATAGTCCATTCAGGTACAAAATTTAATAATTCTTCTTTTGTAGGACGTAAAAACAAATTGTCGGCAAAGAGATTGCTCCACGGAAACTCGGTAACGGTACGAATATTTATGCGAAACTCAGGATTTGCACATGCATAATTGTCGCGTACATAAATTTCTTTGCCTCCCAAGTAAGCAGTTACTCTATTGTAAAGGATATCCCAATTAGCACTATCAAATTTAAAGTTTACATCGCCCCACCATATAGTATCCTTGGTAATATCATCATACACAACAAACTTATCTTTTGGCGAACGCCCTGTAAACTCACCGGTATCAATGGCTAACGCACCTGTGTCAGTTAAAAAACCTTCCTCTCTTAAAATGGTTTCTTCAACCAATTCGGCCGGGTTTAGGTTCCAATAAGCAGCCGAAACATTTGACAATCCTAAATCGGCTATAGTAGCCGTTTTAGATTTTATCCCAAATTCGTTCATTTATTATTTAGTTTAGTTTAAAATATTAAAAACGGGGGCAAATTTAGTTATTTTATCAATAAAATCCTGAAAGTTTAGTTAAAATCCTTCTTTTGAATCATTACAAATTACCCTAAACGCAACTATATAAGGGCTTAGAGATATATTTTATGACCAAAAAAACTTATCAACTTTATTTACCAAAATAATCATTAAGAGCAAATCTCTAATCACATTAATATAGTTTTTAACCCAACATTTTCAATAATAAGGCTTATAATGCCCCAAATTTACCGGAACGAAAATCTTCGTATGCCTGAATTATCTCTTGGCGGCTATTCATTACAAAAGGACCTTGAGCCACTATGGGTTCATGTATGGGTTCGCCACTTAAAACCAAGATAATTGAATCGGCATGAGCTTTAATAGCAAACTCACGACCTTTATTGGCCATTAAAACAAAGTGATCGTTAGAAGCCTGTTCAGCATTATTTATGTGAATATCCCCTTCAATGACCAGTAAAGCGGTATTATAATTTTCGGGGAAATTAAATGTTACTTCAGCATTTCTTTTTAGTTTGGCATTATACAGGTGTAGTGGCGTATGTGTTTGCGCTACCCCGGCAGTTCCATTATACTTACCTGCAATAACCTCTATTTCTCCGCTATTATTTTCAAGATAAAATCTTGGAATATCATTATTTTGAATTGACTGATATTTGGATGGGTTCTTCTTTTCCTTGGAAGGTAAGTTAACCCAAAGTTGAACCATTTGAAATTCTCCACCTTTCTTACTCCATTCTTTTTCGTGAAACTCTTTGTGTAACACGCCCGATCCGGCAGTCATCCATTGTACATCGCCTTCGCCTATAACGCCACCTCCACCACTATTGTCTCTATGTTCAATTTTTCCTTTATAGGCAATAGTTACAGTTTCAAAACCTCTATGTGGATGTACCCCTACTCCCCTTGGCTCAACACTGGGTTCAAAAAAAAACTTAGAATTATAATCCATTAAAATAAATGGATTCATGCGTTGCATACTTAAACAGCTAATGCTAGGAATAAAGTTATGTACTCTAAACCCATTTCCAACAAAATGTGGTGCATTGGGGCTAAAAATCATTTCTACTTTTTTCGTTGTCATATCGCTTATATTCTGATATTTTACAAAAATAGTTCATACAGTATATTAATATCTTAACCCATGATAAGATTTTTTCGATGTGATTATATCCTATAAAATGAATTTAGAATTGTTACCTGAATTAGGAGTTTTTTAGCTAAAAGGAGGCAAGTGGAAATACTACTGACAACCCCTTTAGCTTTGGTTTTAAAAGAATATGGTTTGTGTGATAAAATAAATTTCTTTACGCTATTTCAAAAATGTTCCCTTAATTTGCACAACAACTATTTAATCAAAAAATTGCTATTTTGAAAAAGATAACTATTGCCATTGATGGCTATTCTTCGTGCGGGAAAAGCACTCTGGCCAAAGCATTGGCAGTTAAACTAAAATATAAGTATGTTGATACAGGTGCTATGTATAGGTGTACCACACTGCATTTAATGCGTTGTAATATTATTAAACATAATGAACCTATCAATCATTTGGACGTAATAAACGAATTAGACAATATACATATTACTTTTAAGTACAATGCCGCATTACAATTTAGCGAAGTGTATTTAAATAATGAAAATGTGGAAAAAGAAATCAGGCAAATGGCAGTTTCAGAAAATGTAAGTAAAGTAAGTGCCATTAAAGAAGTACGTCATAAAATGATTGTTTTGCAAAAGCAAATGGGTAAAAACAAAGGTATAGTGATGGAAGGTAGAGATATAGGTACTGTGGTATTTCCAGATGCAGATTTAAAATTATTTATGACTGCCGATATTGAAGTACGTGTTAAAAGAAGGTATGACGAGTTATTGAGTAAAGGCACGCATATAACTTATGATGAAGTTAAAAAAAACCTGGTAGAGAGAGATTATGACGATACTCACCGTAAAGAAAATCCTTTAATAAAAGCAAATGATGCCATTATTTTGGATAATAGTGATTTAAACCCCCAGCAACAATTAGACTTTGTTTTAAGGCTTATTGAAGATTTAAAACTTATTTCGGAAGAATAGCTTAAAAGCACATATAAGTGAGTGTTCGAAATCCTATCCCGTTTATTTTTATTACTGTTCTTATTGATTGTATAGGGATAGGAATTATAATTCCTGTAATTGCTACTATTATTAGCGAGATTGGTCAAGTACCCGTAAACAAAGCCACCACCTACAGCGGTATAATGATGACCGGCTATGCACTGATGCAATTTGCATTTTCTCCATTGTTAGGCAGTTTAAGCGACAGATTTGGAAGAAGACCTGTACTTCTTTTATCATTGTTTGGTTTGGGTGTCAATTATCTTTTTCTAACTTTTGCCCACACTTTAGCATTGTTCTTTCTTGGCAGGGTTATAGCGGGTATTTGCGGGGCAAGTTTTTCTACGGCATTTGCGTGTATTGCTGATGTTAGCCCTCCCGAAAAAAGAGCACAAAATTTTGGTTTGGTAGGTGCTGCTTTTGGATTAGGTTTCATCATAGGCCCTGTTTTAGGTGGTTTGTTCAGCGAGTTTGGAAGTCGTGCGCCTTTTGCGTTAGCTGCTGTTTTATCATTTATTAATTGCATTTACGGATACTTTATTTTACCCGAGACCCTAAAACCTGATAACAGAAGACCATTCAATATAAAAGATGCCAATCCTTTCAGAACATTTATACAACTGAGAAATAATAAAAATATTCAACCCCTTGTTATCAGTATGTTTCTGTTGTATATGGCGGCTCAGGTTATGCCATCAATTTGGGCATTTTATACTAAGTTCTTATACCAATGGAGCGATATAGAAATTGGCTATTCAATGGGTTTTGTAGGAATAATGATTACCATAGTGCAAGGCGGCTTAATACGTTTTTCACAAAAAAAATTAGGCACGTCAAAATCTATATACTTCGGATTGTTTATGTATGTTTTGGGATTAGCATTGTTTTCATTTGCCAATAAAGCCTGGATGATGTATGCTTACACCTTTATATACTCGCTTGGGGGTATTGCCCCTCCAACTATACAGGCCTTAATATCATCGCAAGTTTCGCCTAAAGAACAAGGCAATTTGCAGGGCATGTTAACGTCATTAAACAGCTTAACCTCCATACTTTCGCCCCTAATCATGACCAATTTATTTTATCAATTTACCAAAAATACTCAAGGGATATATTTTCCGGGGGTGTCCTTTGCCGCAGCTGCTATTTTTGTTATTATTGGTATTTGGTATGCCCGAAAAGGACTTATAAGGCATAAAAACTAAGCATGGGCAATACTTCGTATTTTCTGCTTTATCAATTATAATTAATTCTTTACTTTTGTAGGAAATTTTTTAAACCATGGAAGTTAATATTGATGCAAATTCAGGTTTTTGCTTTGGAGTGGTATATGCCATTCAAATGGCAGAAGATGAGTTGGCCGGAGGGGGAAAACTATATTGTTTAGGAGACATTGTTCATAATAATATGGAAGTGGATAGACTAAGAGCAAAAGGATTAGAAATAATTACGCATGAGCAATTAAGTCAATTAAGAGATGTAAAGGTGCTTATTCGCGCACATGGCGAACCTCCCTCAACATATTTGATAGCTGCAGAAAACAATATTGAACTTGTTGATGCCTCGTGCCCTGTAGTGTTAAAACTGCAAAACAGAGTTCGTCAAGGTTTTGAAACCTCAGAGAATGATGGTGGTCAATTGGTAATCTTTGGGAAAGAAGGACATGCCGAAGTTAACGGATTGGTTGGTCAAACTAAAGGCAAAGCCATAGTAGTAATGACTGAAGAAGACTTGGATAAAATAGATTATACACGACCAATACGTTTGTTTTCGCAAACTACAAAAAGTACTAAAGGCTTTAGTAATCTTGTACTACAGATAGAAAAAAGAATAAAACAAGCCGGTGGCGACCCAAATATGCTTTTTGAATCTAACGATACCTTATGCCGACAGGTAAGTAACCGTGAGCCTCAATTGCGAAACTTTGCTTTAAAGCATGATGTTGTTATTTTTGTTAGCGGCAAGAAAAGCTCTAACGGAAAAGCCTTGTTTGATACGTGTAAAGCAGAAAATGAACGCTCATATTTTATTTCAGAGGCTTCTGAATTAAGTCCCGAATGGTTTACCGATGCCCAAACGGTTGGCATTTGTGGCGCAACATCAACTCCTATGTGGTTGATGGAAAATGTAAAAAAAGTTATCGAAAAAATTAATACTGATTTAACTTTATCTGATTCTCATCCATAGTGATAGGGAAAAATATTTCAACTCCTCAATATAGTTAATTTTACCTTATGTCAAACAGAGTGCAGCTTAGCAGCGACAGAAAAACCTTAGAAATTCCTTCTATTACTGATACAACAAAGTTTAAAATATTGATGGTATGGTTTGTTTTGTGGACCATTAGCGGAATAGTTGTTTTTAGTCAGTTTTTTACTAATAGTTCGCGTGAAGAGAAAATGTGGTATGCTATTTGGATGGCGTTTTGGGCATTCTTTGAATATAAAGCCAGTGTACTCATGACTTGGAGAAGAAATGGGAAAGAAATTTTTCTGTTTAACGAAAATGGCTTTGTTTATCGCAGAGATGTTAACGGCAGAGGTATTGATAAAATTTATAATAGCAAATTAATCAGCAATCTGCGTGTAGTTAATTTTAAAGACCGAAAGGTACAAGCACGTGTGCAACCCTACTATTGGAGCATGGGTGCAGAAACTGTTTTTTTTACTTATGAAAATAAAGACGAGGCTGTAGGTTTGCAACTAACCGAAGATGAAGCATTACAGTTATTAAAAATAATGAAAAACAGACTTAATAAGCCTTAACTGAGCTTCAAAATATTATTAATAAAGCACATTTATGCTTATCTAAAAAGGACTACTTATTATGAAGTTTTCTCTTTAAACGGCTTAACGACTCGGGGGTTATACCGATGTACGAAGCTATATGCTTTTGGGTAGAACGCAGTTCAATGCCTTTTATTTTTTGTAATAAGTTCTCATATTTGTCTTGTGCCGTTCCTCGCTGATTTAAAGTAATACGGTGTTGCAGTGCCACATAACTTCTTTGCACAAGTATTCTGAAAAAACGTTCAAATTTGGGAATTTGTTCATATACCTTTTCTAAATCATTTTTATGAATAATCAATACCGTTGTATCTTCTGTGGCCTCAATATTATAAGCAGATTCGCTTCCGGTTATAAAACTATATAAATCTCCAATCCAATAATCTTCTACCGCAAATTGTATTACATGTTCTGCTCCGTTTTCATCAATGGTATAGGTAATTAAACAGCCCGAAGTTATAAATCCGGTATAATTGCAAACTTCACCGGCACTCAGAAATTTATGCTTCTTAGGAATATTTCGCAGAACTAAATATTTACTGAAAGTATCAAACTCACTATCCGACAATACAATCAGTTTTTCAATATTTGCTCTAATTAACGATAATCTGCTATTCATAAAATACACACTATGAGTGTCAAATATAAACTATATTATCAATATATCAACCTCATGTAACATATCGTAATTAAACGAAGTTTCGATTTAATCCTGTGCCTGACTGCCTTTGGCAGGTTGAATAAAGCTTTGAAACTACAGTCGCAAAATAATATTATGGTGTTTTAAAAAAATAGGTGTGCTTTTAAAGCCAACTGTTTTTTTGGGAATCTACCGTGTAACACAGCATCAGTTACTTTCGTATTAAAGTAACCGTGCCATGAATCTCTTTAGGAGGAATATTATTTTTGCTTTGTGCATTTCCAACATAAAAATACACTCCATCGGGGCAATTTTTTCCACTATCAATATGTGTTCCGTCCCAACCTCCGTCAATTCCATTCCAATAGCCTACTTTTTGTCCCCAACGGTTGTAAATAACAACTTCCAGCGATTGATAATTTGTATTGAAAATACGAAACTTATCGTTTAAGCCATCGCCATTAACTGTAAATACATTAGGCACAAAGAGCGAATCGGGCAATGGTTCTTCACAGTATTTGGTTTGAATATTAAAGGTATCTTTTGAAGAGCAAATTCCTGCTGACTCGTTATAAACAACTACATAAGTACCCGGTTGGTTAACCTCCAGTATTTGCCCTTCAAAACCGGTATTCCAAACATAATTTATTCCGCTTCCGGGATCTAATCGTATTAGATCGCCCTCACAAATGGTACTATCGGTATAGGAGCTTGAGCCGGGTGCTTTTAAGCTTATTGTTATTGAATCTTGTCCTTTACAGGCAAGTGCCCCAAAGCTTGTTACTTTAATAGTGTAGGTTGTTGTTTGGTCAGGGATAACAAATGTTTCTTGGGTAGTTGCAAAGGTTGAGTCATTTACCATCCAATAATAATTATAGTTACTGCCGGCAGGTGTGGAAAGCGTAAAAGGAATTCCGGGGCATATAGTTGTATCATTGCCTGCGTCAACCGTTGGCAAAGGCCGCACCATAATATTTTTTGTACCATTAGCCACTCCACAACTATTTACAGCGTGCAAATAGACCGGTACCGAACCTGTATTGGGGAAATAAATATTTGTAATATTATTCAAAGTATCTATAATTTGTCCGTTGTTACTTGTACTCCAATGGTAATAGGTATTATTCTGCAATATACCGTTAAACGTTGCTGTATCACCAACACAAACCTGATTGGGGCCTGAGACGGTAACTGATGGCGGCCCAATAACAGTTATCTTGGCTGTATCTGAACCCGGACCTACGCATCCATAATTGGTCTCGACCACACTCATGTAAAAATTTCCTGTTTGGTTAAACAATACACCTGTATATTGATCTGTACTCCAATTAGTTTGGTTATTTAAAGTCCACACATAGCTTGAATTACTATTATAAGGTAACATTGTGAAATAAATTGCTGACCCTAAACAAATGGTTGAATCGCCAACAGGAATAAAACCGGTAAAGTTAGTAGGATTGTAAGCATATACTCCTAAAGGAACATCTTCAGGTGCTCCTATTACTACTCTAATTAATGTTCCTAAACTATTCCACATATTAGAGCTGTTTGTAGCTATTATTCTGGCATAATATAAGCCGGGCATTAAACCTAAAGCCATTAAACCATTTAAATCCGGAATACTTACAGGCATAATTGTATCACCGGTAGCTTCAATAGACCCCAAACCACCTGTATTTACCACAGAAAATGTCATGCTGCTGAGCAACTGTAATTTAAACTCATTTCCGGGGTTATACACAGCATTTGAGTCGTATTGGTGTACCTGAATTGTACAAGTAGTATCATACCCCGTAGTAGTAGTAATACATGCTTTTATATCCTGATGGTCATTAGTAAGAATATCGCAATTCCTGATACAAAAAGGACCATAAACACTTCCAATAGCGCTTGGATTAATAGATATTACACGAATGTAATAATTACATCCCGGAGGTATAGGATGAAACAAAGGGCTGAGTAAACCTGATACATTACCCGGTAATGAACCTAAGGCAGGGTCATAAGTGTTGGAGTTAGGAAATGTTCCTAAAACATTTGGGTTAGGCGGAAAATTTCCGGCCGAGTCAGACAATTGAGCTACATAAGTATTATTAACGAAAACCCCGGTAGAAAAGAATGGAATATCAATAACACTACCTACACAAATTGTATCAAGAGGGTTTGATAACATGACGGGTTCAAGCGTTGTAACGGTATTTCCGCAATGCAACACTTCAAAGCAATTACTAACCATGCTAACCACATTTGGGGTAACATCAATACGTGTAATCCTTATCTTATAGCAAACTCCGGGAGGTGTACTGGCAGGAATGTTTAATGACAATACAGGGTGAATATTCAGATTGTTTAATTGATAAATTCCTAAACTGGTTGGATTATTGAAGTTACCTGAAGCATTGCTTAATTCTATCTGGTAAAAACCACTACCACACAAAGGATTACTTAATGAAAAATAGGCTAAGAAATTAAAATTTTGGCATACCGGAACTTGTTTTAACGAATCAATAGTAATACCAACCATATTAACATCAAAGTTGCCTACAACTCTTATATCGTCAATTGCAAATGAAGTTTTTATGTTACTGTTGGTACTGTTGTTTGTCCATCTGAAACCTATTCTCACATTACTTTTATTATCAAAAACAGGATCTATCAGCTCGGTATATTTCCATTTATTAGTATTTCTATAAACCGCACCGGGAAAAGGAGTCCATGCACCATTATTGATACTGTAATAAGTTTGACCGTATGCATTAGTACTATCGCCCTTACATAAATAGTAATAAGCAACAGTAACTCCGCTAAACCCTAAAGTACAAAACTGTTTTACTACAGTAAATCGATCTGATGCATTTTGGGGATTATATATAGCGTTTGAAACACCATTGTTTGCGGCACTTACCGAGTCGTATATATGTAAATACTGACTGTTGGGATGAGTAATTAATCCTCCCACAGTACTGTCTTGAGAAATAGTATTGGGGTATAATCCATTACCACTGTATGAATTATTAATAATCCATTTGTTTGACCCGGTATTAGCAGCTATTCCTGTATCATTTAAAGTGGTAATATAAGTCCCGCTTTCAAAGTCTTCGGAAGTTATAAGTGTATTTTGCGCATATATTTTGCAAGCAAAAACAGAGAACAAAATTCCCAGAATAAAAATGATTTTTTTTTCCATAGCGAATTTGTTTTTAGTAATTTTAGAATAAAAGTATTAAGCAATTTTAACAAATGCAAATTGTTTTACGTAATTATTTATAATTTTATGATTTTACTAAAATTTGTACCTTAGAGAAAAATTATGACCATTTGCTTTGTTTAACTAATAACTAAAAGATTGTTTCTGAAGTATAAACACATATTGTTATTCTGTATGTTACTCGCAACAAGGGTTCAAGCTACACACCTAATGGGAGGTGAAATTACTTGGACTTGTTTGGGTGGAGGAACTTATCAATTTCATATGAAGGTTTATCGCGACTGCTTAACTGCTGTTCCTATTACCAATAATGGCCCAATTGCCTTAACGGTACACAACCATCCAAGCGTATCCTCTATACCCATGAGTATTATTGACTCTACAGATATTTCACCACAGTGTAATGGAGCAGGGCCAACTTATAATTGTTTGAGTCCTAATGGAAATACAGCAGTTAAAGAATATATTCTAATATCCAATCCGGTTAATTTACCTGGAGTGCCTCCACCACAAGGCTGGATATTCTCTTGGAGTAACTGTTGTAGAAATTCTGCAATTACCAACTTGGCCTTAAATTTTAGTAGCCCCGGAAATTCTACCAATGGGTTTACTTTGCGTGCAAAAATGTTTGCCTATAATGGTCAAAACGCCTCACCTTGTTTTGATTCCTCACCTGTTTTCCAGGAACGCCCAAGTATAATAATTTGTGGGCAAACACCTTACACCTATAATCCCAATGCTTATGACCCTGATTTAGATTCAATCAGCTATGAATTTGACATACCTCTTGATTACTTACCTCCGGGGGCTGCTTTTACGGCTAGCAATCCGCCTCCGGTACCGTTTGAGTCGGGCTATAGCATGCAAAATCCTTTTCCCGGTGTCGCTCAAAATCCCAATAATATTCCGGTTGTCTTAAACAGTCAAACAGGCGAAATATCATTTACTGTTTACAATATTGGCAACTATGTGCAAGTAATTAAAGCAACAGCCTATAAATGCGGGCAAAAAGTTGCTGAAATATATCGTGAAATTCAAACAGTCATATTATCGTGTGGGGCAAATTTTCCTCCGGTAGTTACTGCCCCATTTATTAATACCAGTACCGGGCAATACACCAATTATGTTGATACAGTAACAGCCGGTGATGTGGTGCAATTTTCTATAACAGGAACCGATAATGGATATTTACCTACAGGTTTCCCTCAAAGCATAGTTTACACCGCACAAGGCGGGCAGTTTGGAGACAACTTTACCAATCCCAATGCAGGCTGTGATTTTTTACCTTGTGCTACACTCAGTCCGCCCCCACCTCAAACAGGAACAGGTTCCCTTACATTAAATTTTAACTGGCAAACAAGTTGCGAACAAGTGGCAACTTTTGACCAATGTATTACTAACTTTAACGCCCATACATTTACATTTACTTTTAGTGATGATTATTGTCCTGCCCCTTCCTATGCGGTAGTTACAGCAACTATAGTCGTCAAGGCCATACCTATAGTTAAATCCCCAAAATTACATTGTGCCAATGTTTTATCTAATGGTGATGTGGAACTTACCTGGGAAATACCCGAAGATACTGCTTCAACCTTCAACAGTTATCACATTTACAGTGCTACAAGCCCCAATGGCCCATATACCATTGTTGACAGTGTTTTTAATTATAACCAAAGTACTTATACGCATGTTGGAGCCGGGGCAAATACAGGTTCCAGATATTATTTTGTAAAAACCCGTTCGGGCTGTCTCGGAAAGGTGCTTGTTCCTGCCTTAGACACCTTACAAACAATTTATTTAGATATTGGGCCGGCATCGAATAATAATTACACTGTCACATGGAATGCACTACATACACCACCATTATCAAGTTCATACCCTTTTTATCGATTATACAAAAAAATAAACAATGGTCCTTGGACACAAGTTACAACAACTTCTAATTTTAGTTATGATGATAATTTTGTGAACTGCCATGTTTTGGTAAAATACAGAGTTGAATTACAAGACTCATTAGGCTGTATTTCTACGTCAAATGTAGATAGTGCTTTGTTTACAAAGACCACACCACCACCGGATTTAGCTTTGGATAGTGCCAGTGTAATACTATCCAACCAGTTGGTTTGTTTAGGTTGGGCTCCTTCTACCGATAATCAGGTTTATGCCTATTTGATTATGCAGGAAATTAATGGAAATCTTGTCCCTATTGATACGGTTTACGGACTCAATAACACATCGTACATCAACAATAATGCAAGCCCCGGCAATGGGCCTGAAATATATGGTATTGCTCCTATAGACAGTTGTAACAATGTTGGAAATATAACGGTATTGCATCATACCATTTTTTTGACTAAAGATATTAATAGTTGCCTTGGAAAGGCTGATTTGATATGGAGTCCATATTTTGGGTTTAGCGGTATCAGCAAATATTTAATTTATGTCAAAGAAGATAATCAGCCCTACCAGTTAGCTGCCACAGTTTCGGGCAGTACACAAAAATACTCATATACCAACATGAATAATTCATCTACCTATTGTTTTTATGTACGTGCTTTGAGTACACAGGGAAATATTTCGGCCGCCAGCAATGAGGTTTGCTTTGTGGCTAATGTTATTGATTTAGCCGATTATACATATTTAAACTATGCAACTGTTGAAAATGATTTTACTGCTGAACTAAAATGCTATATTGACACTTCTGCCGATATTTACAGTTACTTGGTTACTCGCAAAAATATACCGGGTGGCACTACCGATACTTTAGGAATATTTACAATTGATACTTATGACGAGTTTATTCGACACTTCGACAATAGTGCTAAAACCCAGGAAACTGCCTATGAGTATCAGATATTTGTTATTGATGCTTGTGGAAATTTAACCGGTATTAGTAATATTGGAACAACAGTACTGCTTGAAGGAAAAGCTTTGGCAGGCTTCGTAAATCAACTAAAATGGAGTGATTACCGCGAGTGGGACGGAAAGGTTATGCATTATAATTTGTATTCGTGCGATGATTATTTAAAACATAATGCATCACTAATTTCTACCGTTGACAGCGCAGGAAAATTAATAGAACATGATGTTTCTGAAATAACTCCTCCTAACGGCAAAATATGTTATTACGTTGAAGCTGTAGAAGGTTCAGGAAATCAATTCGGGTTTACCGAAAAAAGCTATAGTAATGTAATATGTTTAGAGCAAGAACCTGTATTATATATTCCTAATGCTTTTGTAATTGATGGACACTCACCCAACTTTGGACCAAAAGGTATTTTTATTAATATGGCAGCTACTTATGAGTTTACTATATGGAATAGATGGGGAGAGAAAATATTTGAAACTACTACTCCGGGGCAAAACTGGGATGTAACCTATAAAGGCTCAAAAGTACCTCAAGGAGTGTATTTATATATGCTTGATTTTACTTCCATAAAAGGTAAAACTATACATCGTTCGGGCATTGTTACGGTTATTGATTAAGTTTCTTTTTATGAAAAATCGCCCTATTTTACATATTTTTTTTCTGCTATTTATCGTCATTATTTGTGCTATTTCATGTAAAAAGAAAGCCGAAAATTTAAAACCCGTTATTGAAATTATTTTACCTAAGAACGGTGCCGTTTACACCGCTGATGATGAGATAATAGTAAGATTTAAAGTAACAGATGACCAATTAATAAAGGCAATTCGTGTAGGAGTAAATGATGAAAATAATATTGCTATTGCTACACCACAGTCTTTTGAAATAAATCAGAAAGAGGTTGAGAAGGAAGTAATATTCAAGCTCAACAATCCTACTCATCAAAGTGGGAAATACTATATCACTATAGTGGCATTTGATGAAGAGTCAGAAACAAAAAAATATATCGAAATTACTATTCTTGAAGCTGCGCGGAAGCTAATAGGTTTCATAGTTTGTTCGAATAATACAAGCAATACATCATTGCTAAATATATATAATTCTCTTGGAGAATATCAACAAAGTATCAGCTTTGATTCAAAAGTAAACAATTATTATTTTTTTCCCTTATCGCAGAGTGTACTAACAGTATTAAGCTCACAAAAGGCTATGGCATATAGTATTCCCGGGCTGTCAAAAGTTTGGGAATATGCCAACTCAATTGTATCGGGAATTAATAAGGACGAAAATAATTTTTATCTGCATAAAACCAGTCATTATACTACACGTATAAACTCCCTTAACTATACTGATATCAATAATTTTTATGACCCTGCATTTTACTATTATCCTCAACTGGCGGAAACCGGTAATAACATAGTATGTACCTATCAAAAATCATTAAATAACAACGAACAAAATAAAATAACATGCTTTGATTTAAATACCAGTGGTATTGTTAGAGATTTGCTCTGTGCCTATCATATAAAATCAATGGTACATTTACAAAACAATGTTTTTGCGCTTAACTATTCCGATGCCAACAATAATCATCACATAGGGATGTTCAGCTATACAAGTAATGATATTACACCAATTTACAGTAGCTCTTCAGACATATATTCATTGATTAAAATTTCTGATAATAAGTTATTATTACATCAGTCCTCAAGCTTATCGGAATTTAGTTTACAAAACTACTCCTTGTTACCTCTACTCAACAATAGTAGTATTTTTGATTTTACCTATAATGATTTGAATAGCGAGATATACACTGTAGAGAGCATGGCAATAAAAAAGTACAATTTAAGTGGAAATTTATTACAGTCTATTCCGCTGCCCTATCAACCAAGTATGATAAGATTAATGTACAACAGATAGAGAATGAATATGAATTATAAAAGTTTATAAATTAAGAAATGGATTAAATTCTTACGCCTATCAGTAAAATATCATCAACTTGTTCATAGTTGCCTT
>JADLFI010000049.1 GCA_020845635.1 Bacteroidia bacterium | reverse complement strand
TGACACAGGAAGAACTTGGACGACTTGTTGGAGTTCAGAAAGCTCAAATTTCAAAACTTGAAAGTAGTGCCAATAGTGCGACAATTGACACCATTATCAAAGTTTTTAGAGCACTAAAAGCAGAAATCAATTTTAACGTAAAACTAGAAGACAACTTTGTTAAACTCGCCTGACAGAAAAGAAAGCCGAACGCACAACAACTCGTTTTGCAAAAGCGGGGGTTTCGTGCTTCTATAACAGTGAAGTGCTAAATTCAAGCTTTGTGCAACTAATGAAGTTAAGTGCTGAAAATCCCCGCCCGAACGCAAAGCTCCAAATCGTCAGGTGTTGAAAAAACTAGTTATTTGATTTATTATTTCAAAAAAATAAACAACTTGTGTTAATTACTACGAGTTTTTTTACGGGCTGATGTTGATGGCAAGTTTAGAACGACACACCGCTGACATTAACAGTGAATTAAATTGAAAGAATTAACAGAACGATGTAACAAAAGTAAATTTGTTTCGTTTGGATAATTGTCTTATATTTGTAGACAAATGTCTAATCTTAGAAATTATGATGACAACAATAGAAAAATTTGAAGGAAAACTTGACAAGGAGATAGCTTCCTTCTTCAAAACAAATAAAATTAAAGTGCGTAGCAAACAGGTAACGTATGAAAAATTCTTGGAAGATAAAATGCTTATCATAGTTGCTATCAGAACAGGTATTCCCTATTCTCTGTTTGACTTAATTCAGAACTATACCCCATTTACAGAGAACGATTGGGCAAATTTCCTTGATATATCAACAAAATCACTACAGCGATATAGAACTTCCCCTGAACACCACTTTAAACCAATTCATTCTGAAAAAATAATAGAAATTGCAGAAGTTACAAAGGTGGGGCTTGACGTATTTGGTAATATCGAGAAACTCAAGCTTTGGCTTAATACACCAAGTTATGCGTTAGGAAAGCTAAAACCCATAGAATTACTGAAAGACTCTTATGGAAAGGAAATGGTTATTAGTGAACTTAACCGAATTAACCACGGAATTTTGGTGTAAATGAAAGTATTTAGACTTGCAAGAGAAAAACACGCAACACCTTTGTCAGGTAAAGGAGCTGCTATGTATGGGGCACGGTGGAATCCGGTAGGCATAGAATTGATTTATACAGCTCAAAATAGGTCTTTAGCAATGGCAGAAGTTGCTGTTCATCTTACTTTGGCAACTTTGCCAGACGATTATATGATACTGACCATTGACATTCCTGATGATATAAAAATTAAGCAATTAACAGAAGCAGACTTGCCAACAGACTGGCAAGAGTTTCCACATCCAGCTTCTACTCAAGACATAGGGAGAGATTTTGTAATAGAAAATGATTATTGTGTATTAATCATACCATCCATTGTTACACAAGGGGACTACAATGTGCTCATTAATCCTAATCATAAAGACTTCTCTAAAATAACAATTACAAGCATTGATAAATTTCCATTCGACAAGAGGATATTTAAATAAAAACAGCATATAACCTATAGGAATTAAACAAAACTCTGCTTCAATATAGTCCTGTTCCTGACTGCCTTTGGCAGGTTGAGTGAAACTTACAAGTTAAAAAATGAGGTAAATTAAGTATATTTTTGAGGCTATTTTTATGAATTATTTTTGGAGTGTGAAATGAAAAATGACGATTTTATCAAAAAAAATTTCACGAATTTTTACAAATTTCTACCAAGTTTACTTTTTGTCATTGTTAATTAAAAAAGTAAGGATAAAGTATGGATTTTTAATATTTTTTTTAATGCTTGATTTTCAATGTTTTTTTGAAATAAAATATGAAAATAAAAATGTTGATAAACTCTGTTTGATTTTTAATTACTTCTGTAATCCGCATCAATAAATAGATTCAGAACTCTAACACAAATATGTTTATAACTCTGTGGCAAAAATATATTTTAGTGCGATAGGGATAATAATTTTATTCACAACTTCACGAAGCTATTTTTTAATGTTTAAAATTTTATGTCTATGTCCACAACAAAATTAACACCAAAGACCATGAGCAATAATGCTGCAAAAGAATGGAATTATAAAGAGGTATTAGAGCATAGTATTGCTTATTTTCAAGGAGACGAACTAGCTGCCAGTACCTGGGCTAACAAGTACGCAATGAAAAATCAAGCAGGCAATTTTGTAGAGCTTACCCCGGACGACATGCACAAACGCATGGCCAAAGAATTTGCCCGAATAGAAGAAAGATATAAACAGGAAAGTCCTGCGAGTCAAAAAAAGTCATTATCTGATTATGGTCAAAAACGCCATCACTTAACAGAAGAGAAAATATATGGATATTTCCGAAATTTCAAGTCTATTATTCCTCAGGGAAGTGTGATGTCATCATTAGGCAATCCTTATGTTATTGCTTCATTAAGTAATTGTATAGTATTACCCGAGATCTACGACTCCTATGGCGGCATATTTTATACCGATCAACAAATGGCTCAGCTATTCAAAAGAAGATGCGGAGTAGGAATTGATATATCAACACTGCGCCCTTCAGGCATGCATGTTTCTAATGCAGCAGGCAGCACTTCCGGAGCAGTAAGTTTCATGGAAAGATTTAGTAATACAACAAGAGAAGTAGCACAAAACGGAAGGAGAGGAGCCTTAATGATAACAATGGACATTGCTCATCCTGATGTGGAACATTTTATCAGTATTAAACAAGACTTAAAGAAAGTTACCGGAGCCAACATTTCTGTTCGTTTGTCAGACGAGTTTATGGAAGCTGTTAGTAATGATGCCTATTATACTCTCCGATTCCCTATAGATGCCGAAAAACCTAAATATACTAAAGTAGTAAAAGCGCGCGATTTATGGGATACCATTATTAAATGTGCCCACAATACTGCCGAACCCGGACTTATTTTCTGGGATAGACAGCATAAATACTCAACCTCATCTATTTACCCGGGATTTAAAAATGTAAGTACTAACCCATGCAGTGAAATTGCCATGCAAGGAGGCGATAGTTGCAGACTAATTGCAGTGAATTTATACAGCATGGTTGATAACCCTTTCACATCTGAGGCAAGTTTTAACTTTGAAAAGTTTTATGAAGTTATTTACGAAGCGCAACGATTAATGGACGATTTGGTTGATTTGGAATTAGAAGCTATAGAAAAAATATTAGGAAAAGTGAGTAACGATGCCGAACCTGATTTTATTAAAGATGTTGAAAGAAAAACATGGGAATTATTATATGATGCCGGTAAAAAAGGCCGCAGAACCGGTTTAGGATTTACCGCCTTAGGCGATACCTTGGCCGCCTTAAATATTAAATTTGACAGCAACGAAGCCATTAAAATTACCGATTCCATAATGCGTACTAAATGTCGAGCTGAGTTTGAATCTTCTATTGATATGGCTGTTGAAAGAGGAAAATTTGAAGCCTTTGATACAGAAATAGAAAACACTTCTGAATTTATCAATATGATGCAGAAAGAGTTTCCTGAAATTTACAATCGAATGATGATACATGGCAGGCGCAATATATCTATAAGTACAGTTGCCCCAACCGGAACATTAAGCATGTTGGCACAAACCAGCTCGGGTATTGAACCGGTATTTATGCTTAGCTACAAGAGAAGAAGAAAAGTTAATATTAATGATACCAATGCTAAAGTTGATTTTTTAGATGAGATGGGAGATAGCTGGCAAGAGTTTACTGTTTATCATCAAAAACTTAAAGAATGGATGGATATTTCAGGAAAAACCGATGAGAGTTTAAGCCCTTATTATGGCGCAACTGCTCCTGAAATTGACTGGAGAAACCGAGTTAAATTGCAAGCCATAGTACAAAAATATGTAACCCACTCTATTAGTTCTACTATTAACTTAGCCTCCACTGTTACACCCGAACAGGTTGGCGAAATATACCTTGACGCATGGAAACAAGGATTAAAAGGTATTACTGTGTATCGTGATGGTTCAAGAAGTGGTGTTTTGGTAAGTAATGAAACAAAAGAGAATAATGATGATAATCAAATTAAAGAATTTGTTGCACCTAAAAGACCTGAAACTTTAGAAGCCGAAATTGTAAGATTTAAAAATGAAAATGAAAATTGGATAGGTGTTGTAGGATTACTAAATGGCAAGCCCTACGAAATTTTTACCGGAAAAACAGAAGATGTATTTGTTATTCCTATGAGTGTTAAAAAAGGATGGGTAATGCAAAACAAAGCCGAAGATGGTAAAAAAAGATATGATTTTCAATATACCGATAAAGACGGATATAAAGTTACTATAGAAGGTTTATCCAGATCGTTCAATAAAGAATATTGGAATTATGCTAAATTAATCAGTGGAATTTTAAGACAAGGAATGCCTTTGCCAAAGGTGGTTGATTTGATTGAAAATTTAAATTTATATAGCGAAAACATCAACACCTGGAAAGCCGGTGTAACACGCTCGTTAAAAAAGTTTATCCCTAACGGGACCACTGCAAAAGATAAAAAGTGCCCAAGCTGTGGCGATAGCGAAGGTCTAGTATATGAGGAAGGATGCCTGAATTGCAAAAGCTGCGGGCATTCAAAATGTGGTTAAGTATTTTGTTGTTGTTTTATTGATTGTTGTTTATGTTGATGTCTCCGGCTAACATATTATTTGTTAGCCGGTTTTTTGTTCAATACCATAAAGCATTCTAAAGTATATTCAAAGCACCCCTTTAATCTTCCCTGATAGCACGCTATAAGTTCTACTGCAAGTGTTAAGAACGAAAGCCTTTGAAAAAAATATAATAAATTAGTAAAATGGGCTGTAATCTTTTGGAATATAATAGTAAACAGGGTTCAACATATAAATCCTCCAGGGTATTCATTTTTAGACCAAAAATGAAAATTAGAAATTAAGAAAAGAACACCAAAACAAATTGATAAATTTGTATTAACTGATGCTGATTTGTAAATTTCAACTAAATGATTGTTAAGTACCTATGATTGCATTAGTCAGATTTTTTAAACACACAATAATGAAAAGACTAACATCCATTTTGACATTATTTGTAGTACTTATTTCTGCCTGTAATTCGACTGACAACAGGACAAACTCAAGCTCTACTTCCAGATTTCTTCCCGAGCCGGATATTCTGGAAAGACTAAAATATCAGAAGACAATTATCGACACACTTTTTGCACACAGTAAAGACAAGTTAATTGTATTAGCTAAGCTGGTTGACAAAGACGAACCAATCCAAATTATAGATGGAAATTTCCCCGATAATGTTGAAATAACTTTTAACATTCTTAAAGATAGTTTAGGGCAAATAATTACAGTTTTTGAAATTCCGTATAGTGAAAGTGGTGACTGGAATATTTTTCTAACGCATTACTTTGACAAGAACGGAAAAACTTTCGCTTTTGAAAGGCAAACGAGTTTCTTTAATAGCATTTGCACTGACGGAGTTGCTTATGAAACGAAGACAGAATTTTATAATAGCATCTTTCAACTAATCAATAAAACATATAAACTTGTTGATGAGGAAAACAAAACCTTGCAAATAGACAGTTGTCAATTTCCTTATGACTATGAATACAAAGTATCGGCAAGTATTGACAAATATTTACAGGCAAAAAGAATTAAAAACATCTGGTAACACGGATTCCTACGTCAAGTAGTTTAAACTGACACAAAGCAACGCTTCTTTTTTACTTGTCTGTTTTAATATTTATCGTTTTCCTGATAAATTTCCTGACTTGTCCACTTTAGTGCAACAAATCAAGTTTGGCTAATAATTCTTCTATGCCCTTAGTGATTTTGCCCTTAACAATCACTTCCTTTTGGGTTAGTTTGTTTTGCATTCGGGCATCTGTAAATTTTTTAGCTTCTGTTATAAATCGCCTTATAGACAAGCCCGTTTTGATTTCAATATGCTTTGATATTGTAAGTGCTAAAAAGCAAATGAGTAGATGAAGTTTGATGGGTTCGTCTTTAAAATGAAATATGGGTCGAGTTTCTAAGTCGGACTTTGCCACTCTAAATGCTTGTTCCACTCTGTAAAGCTCAT
>JADLFI010000048.1 GCA_020845635.1 Bacteroidia bacterium | reverse complement strand
ATAGAGCAACATAATTTATTCCATTTATTAGTTTCTACATAGTTTTTTGTGGGTATTAAATACCATTTCATAGGGCTAAACTAAAAAATAAAAAATAAAAAAACAAATATATTTTATAAAAAATTTACACTTTAAGCCCTGTTTTTGTTAATACAACGTTAACAACTCTTGGGTTTCGGGGGCAAAATTTTAACATTTCAATTTCTAATCAACTGTTTTTTAACAACTTATTACAAATCATTTCTCCCTAAAAAAAATTATCCTTTAGTGTTTGGGCATAGCCTTAAAAAGTTTACCCGGAAATGCAAAGTATAAAGTGATGAAATGAAGCTTACTGACGATAAAAGAAAAAAACATGGCTAAAATGAAAAAAAATGGTTTGCCCACTGAGGGGCGTGTAAGCAAAGGCAGGTGGCATTGTTTACATTGAAAAAAAACAGCCCATACAATATTCCCGGAAGGGCTACAAAAAATGGGGAAAAATATTTTCCTAAAAGGGGCTGTGGCTAAAAAGCGGCAATTTTTTGTAAGGTACTAATAGCGCGGCTTAAATCGGATATTTGCTCAAAAATCATAGTAGGTTTGTTATCGTGCGTATGTTTGAGTTTAGCTACCGTAGGGTTTGCCTGTAAGAAACTAATAATTTTATGAAAAATTTCTCCGGTATAATATTCGTTCTTAGGCACAAAATAGCCCATCATTTTGTTACTTTTAAGCACTAATTTTTCAAAGCCCAGTTCGGCTGCTAACCAGCGTAAGCGCATAGTATTCAGCAATTCATTAGCCTGTGGCGGCAAAGGCCCAAAGCGGTCAATAAGGTTATTTTGGTAGGTTTGCAACTGATGTTCGTTTTCCAGTTCGTCAAGCTCTTTATACAACACTAATCGTTCGGCAATATTGCCAATATAATCATCGGTAAACAATATTTCCAAATCTGTATCAATTTGGCAGTCCTTTACAAAGGCTTTGCTGCTCATGCCGGTTTTATGCAGCATTTGTTGTACCTGTTGATTATCGTCAAACAAATGCTGAAACTCTGTTTCCTTCAATTCTTCAATGGCTTCGTTTAATATTTTCATATAGGTATCAAAACCAATTTCGGTGATAAAGCCACTTTGCTCTCCACCCAATAAATTTCCGGCTCCTCTAATATCCAAATCGCGCATGGCAATGTTAAATCCCGAGCCTAAATCGGTAAATTCTTCAATAGCTTTTAAGCGCTTACGGGCTTCGGGAGTAAGCACACTAAAGGGAGGCGACAACAAATAACAAAAAGCTTTTTTATTGCTACGACCAACGCGCCCGCGCATTTGATGCAAATCGCTTAAGCCGAACATGTGGGCATTGTTAATCATTATGGTGTTGGCATTGCTAATATCAAGCCCCGATTCAATAATGGTAGTGGCCACCAACACATCAAAATTGCCCTGTATAAACTCCATCATTATTTCTTCCAGCTTGGTGCCCTCCATTTGTCCGTGTGCTACAGCAATATTGGCATCGGGACACAGGCGTTGTATCATGCCTGCCACTTCTTGTATATTCTGCACCTTGTTGTGTACAAAAAACACCTGTCCGCCCCGGGCAATTTCAAATGCCACGGCATCGCGCACCACTTCTTCGTTAAACGAATGTAGCTCGGTTTGCACCGGAAAGCGGTTGGAAGGCGGGGTAATAATAACCGACAAATCGCGCGCTCCCATCAGACTAAACTGTAAAGTTCGGGGAATGGGCGTGGCCGTTAAAGTAAGGGTATCAACATTTGACTTAATCAGTTTTATTTTATCTTTTACCGCCACTCCAAATTTTTGTTCTTCATCAATAATTAATAAACCCAGGTCTTTAAACTTAATGTCTTTGCCCACCACACGGTGGGTTCCTATCAAAATATCAATTTTACCCTGCGCTACTTTTTGTATCACTTCTTTTTGTTCTTTGGCGCTTCTAAACCTGTTTATATAATCAATATGGCAAGGAAAATCTTTTAAACGCTCGGAAAATGTTTTGTAATGCTGCAAAGCCAATATAGTGGTGGGTACCAAAACTACTACCTGCTTACTATCGCAAACCGCTTTAAAAGCTGCACGTATGGCAATTTCGGTTTTTCCAAAACCTACATCGCCACATATTAGCCTGTCCATAGGGTATGGGGCTTCCATATCTTTTTTTACGGCAAGGGTGGCTTTTACCTGATCGGGGGTATCTTCGTAGATAAACGATGCTTCTAACTCTGTTTGTAAATAACTGTCGGGGCTGTATTCAAATCCTTTTTGGGCTTTGCGTTTGGCATAAAGTTTTATAAGGTCGTAAGCCACTGCCTTTACCTTGGTTTTTGCCTTTTGTTTAAGGGTGTTCCAGGCATTGCTGCCTAATTTGTTTAATTTAGGAATACTTCCCTCCTGCCCGCTAAACTTGGCTATACGGTGCAGTGCATGAATGCTTACGTATAAAATATCGTTGTCTTTATACACCAGTCGTATGGCTTCTTGTTGTTTCCCGTTTACCTCAATTTTTTCAAGCCCCGCAAAGCGGCCAATGCCGTGGTCAATATGGGTTACAAAATCGCCCGGCTTAAGCAACTGTAATTCTTTTAAAGTTAAAGCCTCGCTTTTGCTTTTAAAGCGGTCTTTAAGTTTATAACGATAGTAGCGGTTAAACACCTGATGGTCGGTGTAGCAGGCTATTTTCAAATCTTTATCAATAAACCCTTCGCTGATAGGATAGGTTAAGGGGCTAAGCAAATAGGAAGGATGGTCAAACTTCTTATCTTCTACAATATTCAATATCCTTTCGGCCTGCTTATGGGTGGCTGTAAACAACAGGTTGCTGATGTTTTGATGATAATTGCCCAATAAGTGCTCCATAAATAAATCGAAATTTTTATTAAAGCTGGGCTGCGGACTAATATGAAATTGAATATGCGTATCGTAGGTAAAAATATTTTCAGTGCTAAATTCAACCTTTTTGAAAGCCGACAAGGCCTCTAAAAAAGATTGTTGCTCCACAAAAAGTTCCTCGGGAGGAAGTTGTTTAATAAGCGCCTGGGCTGTCCCTTCAAATGCTGCTTGTGCCGCCTCAAACGATTTTTGTATAAACTCGGCCGACAGGCTAAGTTGTGAGGTCCAAATAATAGTTTGCGGATCTAAGAATTCTAAAAATGAAGCATGGCTCTCTACTAACAACTTGGTATTAATATTGGGGATAATACTTATAAAGTCGAACACCGCTACCGATAATTGGGTTTCAACATCAAAAGTTCGGATACTCTCTACCTCATCATCAAAAAACTCAATCCTGTATGGGTACTCGTTACTAAAAGAAAAAACATCAATTATTCCGCCTCTTACACTATACTCGCCCGGGCGGGTAACAAAGTCAACACGCTCAAAGGCATATTCTTCAAAGAAAGCAAGCATAAAGTTAAGGTCAACTTTTTCTTTTCTTTTTAGGTTAAAGGTATTTTTTTTGAGATGACTTTTGCTTACTACTTTTTCGGAAAGAGCCTGCGAGTAGGTAACAATAATGCTTGTTTGATGTTGTAAGGCAATATGGTTAAGCACTTCCGAACGGAATAAAACATTGGCATTGTCAACCAATTCAACGGCATAAGGTTTCTTATAGCTCATAGGAAAAAAAAGCACCTTGTTGTTTCCAAGTACTGTTTCCAAATCGTTGAAAAAATAAGCGGCTTGCTCTTTATCGGGCAGCAAAAACAAATGCGAGCCTTTTAGTTGATTAATAACCGCAGCGGCTATAAAGGACAAGGCACTTCCTGCAACTCCCTTTAGTTGTATGTTTTTTAAAGAGTTTGCGGCAAGTTGGTTTATTAATTCCTGTACTTGTGTGCTGCCGGCATACTTTTCTTTAATACTTTCTATATCCATAAAATTAGTACCGCCCGAAATATTTAAGCAGGGCAAAGGTAATGAATTACGAATTTTTAATTACGAATTATGAATTATCAATTACGAATTATGAATTATGAATTACGAATTACGAATTACGAATTGTTAATTACGAATTACGAATTATGCGTTATGAATTTTTAATTACGAATTATGAATTACGAATTATGAATTATCAATTACGAATTACGAATTACGAATTGTTAATTACGAATTACGAATTATGCGTTATGAATTTTTAATTACGAATTATGAATTATGAATTACGAATTATGAATTACGAATTGTTAATTACGAATTACGAATTACGAATTGTTAATTACGAATTACGAATTATGCGTTATGAATTTTTAATTTTTAATTTTTAATTTTTAATTTTTAATTGTGGGATGGGGTGGGCTTGCTTTATTATTTGAGTTTTTTAATAAGTTCTTCTAATACTACGGCATTATTATGTTGAGTATCTTTGGCTGAGTACAACAAAGTAAGGTTTTGTTTTTCGGCCATTTTTTTTATTCTAAGCAATGTTTCGTGCTGCGGCTTTAGTTCATCTGCATATTTCTTTTTAAACTCCTCAAAACGCTCAGGAATATGGTTAAACCATTTTCGCAATTCATTAGAGGGGGCAATATCTTTAAGCCATTCATCTAATTTAGCCTCCTCTTTGCTTATTCCACGAGGCCACAACCTGTCAATAAGTAAACGATAGCCGTCATTTGTTTGGGGCTTATCGTAAACACGTTTAATTTTAAGTTTCATCTTAGCTCAATAAAAAAAATAAAAAGCGGTAAGCACTGCTTTAGTTTTGCTCTTGAAGCACTCTCTTTAAAAAGGATTAGAAGAGGGATGCTTTTTCCTGTTTGAAATGTGAAAATACTTCATTTCGGTCTGCCTCTATTGTAAAGCAGCAGGATTATAGGGCTAACTATTGAACTGCTTACCGCCTTAAACCACTTTTGATTTTAAAGCAATATATATAATCGTATAAATTATTCTACAATAAATTCACCCTTCATCATAGCATAATGTCCGGGGAAAGAGCATAAGAAATCGTAGGTTCCTTTAGCAGGAGCTTTAAATTCAATTTCGGTAGTTTCGCCACCTCCAATTAATTTGGTATGAGCAATAATTTCGTTAGCTCTATTGGCAGGAATATACTCACTATCTTTAGCGTTTAAAGCATCTTGAGCAAAAGCATCTAAATCAACTCCGGCAGCCAATAAAATAAAATTATGCCCCATAGAAGCCACAGGAGCTTGTCCGGTATGCTTTAAGGTAAGTTTTACATTTTGTCCTTCTTTAACTTTAATCTCAGAAAGATCAAATTTCATATCATCGCCTGCGCTAATAGTAATAACGGCATCTCCGGTAGCTTCGGGAGCTTCGGTAGATTCAGTAGCAGCAGGTGCTGTTTCTTCAGTTTTAGTTTCGTTTGAGCCTCCGCCACAAGCTGCAAATAACATTGATGCGGCTGCAAAAATTAAAAGTGTTTTTTTCATTTTGTTTGTTTTTTGGTTATTAATTTAAAGTGGTTATTCAAAAAATTCTTTATAGGTATGGTATGAAGCAGCTATTTTTCCAATAATCTTATTAGCTTCTTCCGGTTTACTTGCATTTTTTAATGTTTCAACAAGCTCTAAGTGCGGGTGTAACCATAAATGCAGTGCATCGTGCGAAGGGCCTGTCATGGTGCAGCTTTCAATCAGGTTATTATTGATTTCTTCTAAATCCAGGGCTAATTTGTTGTAATCTGTTTGGTTACTCCCATTCAAATATTCATCCAATAGTGCATTTCCTTTTTCAATATAAGGTTTCATTTCCTCATTTACTTTCCATTTTTGTCCATTGTTTAATTGAAGCCCTTCTTGCAGAGCATCATGCTCGTGTGGGGTTTCGGTAGTTTCGGGAGCAGCGGGTTGATTGGTATTGTCGGGTGAAGAACAATAAGTAAACAAACTAATTATTCCGCACAGTAACAATAAAATTTTAAAATATCTCTTTATCATGATAACTTGTATTGTCAATCATTATGCTTGTTCCATGAGCAATGCCCCCGGAAACAAAATATTATTTTCTAAATGAATATGCAGATGTAAATCATCTTCAAACTCTTTTAGCATGGCCAATGAAACACGATAGGTATTGCATCCGTCAGCCGGAGTAGTGTAGTTATTGCTTAAGTCGGCTATTTGCCTAAAGCGCTCCCCTTCCACATTGTGCTCGTGCATCATCATGTTTATAGGGTTTTGAACGGTACCAAAAGGAGCATTAACTTTATTTCCCGCAAGATGGGCTTTTACCATTTCACGAATATGTGGAAAAAGTATGCCTTCTTCTTTCATCATGTGGTTGGTTAATTCCTCTGCCGATTCGGAAAATAATTTTTCAATATCGTGAAGTTCGGGATGATGCCCTCCGTGTACTTGCGCTATTTTACGTAAATAAGGCGTAATTTCCTGTATTTTTTCACGCACATAGCGATGATGTTTTTTCTCAATATAATCGGCCAATAAATCTAAAGGCCATGTTTTATAATCAACTGCCCCGTTGGCAGCTTGTTGTGTGGAGTTTCCCAAATCGTGAATTAATTGGTCAACATCAATATTTTTGGTGGTGCAGGCCTCTTGAATACTGCGGTTGCCGTTGCAGCAAAAATCAATATTATTTTTTTTGAATACCGAAGCTGTTCTGTAATCTTGTGCAACCAAGTCGCCAATGATTGAGTTTTTTGTTATTTCCATCTCGTCTTACTTTTTTATCATTTGCAAATAGAGTAAGGGTATTGTCAAACTTATTTATAAGATAACCTTACCTGGATTATTTTGAATATAAATAATTTTTTCGTAAAACAACTCAGCCATGCGCTCGGCTCTCCATTTGGCTTCCTGGGCTTTAACCCCTTCAAAATTTTCATCAATGGTTTCGTAAAACAGTTCTAACCAACGATTAAAATGAGTTTTATCAACCGGTAAATTTGCATGGGGCGGAAAAGGTCGTCCTTCGTAGGTATGCTCGTCAAGCAAAACGGTTTGCCAAAAACGGTACATCTTTTGAAGGTGCAAGGGCCAACGATCTTGGATTCTATCATTAAAAATATGGGCTAACAAACTATCTTTACGCACTTTTTCGTAAAAAGAATTAACCAATAGTTTAATATCTGAAATTTCTAAAATATCGTTACCCATTGCCCGCAAACAGCACTATGGCTATTAAAGTATATTAATTAGTAAAATAATGGTATTTAAAACTATACTTACATAAAACACATTAATACACCACTTGGCCGGTGCCTGTGCAATAAACATAGCATTAGAAGCCATAGAAACTCCGGCACAAATTGCTAATTGAGCCACATTGGCGTTGTTCAGTAAAGCATACATACAAGCTACTGAGCCCCAACAACTTTGGGCAATAATGTAAATTGACAACCAAGCCAGGCGACCTCTTTCAAAAGCATCCACTTGTCTTTGATACCAATTACCACTTGGTAAAGCTTGTGTTTCATGTTGATTTGTAGCAGTCATAAATTAAATTTTATTTTTAGTTAAATATTAAAATGCAAATGTATTAATTAGCTTATATAAAAACATTAAAATTGTGATAAACTAACTATTTTTATATTTATACCAACTTTTTGTATATTTATTTATATTTGTAGTCAATACAGCCCTTATTAATTCATTAAAATAATAAACTCATACATTTAAACTTTGCAAAAGTAAACAAAAAAACTAAACGGACAAGTTTATCCGCTATTTTTTACTCCCTAAAATTTTATAAAAAAATACAACAAAAAATGAAACATTTTTGAGCATTAATTCGTAAAAATGAGATGTGAATGTGGATTTTATAAGGATAGATTAATTTAAGGTATGACCAATTAACAGGAAAACAAGTTTGTAAATTTTATATTATTAACCTATTTATATGACAACATGAGTAATAATTCTACTTTTTTAGCACGGGTAAGCGGTTTCGGGCTGTTTATTATGCTTCTGTGCGGTTCGTATTTAAAAGCCCAAAATGTAAATATTCCGGACCTAAACTTTAAAAATGCATTACTGGCCGATACCGCTTTAAATATTAACATGGACAATGAAATTCAGGTAAGCGAAGCTCAATCTTTTTATGGAGGTATAAATGTTTCCTACCAGAATATACAAGATATGACAGGAATAGAGGCCTTTGTGAATATTATTCAATTAATTTGCAATAACAATCAAATAAGCACTCTTGACCTGTCGGGCAACCCACAACTTATTGACTTGTACTGTCAGAACAATCAATTAACCGGTATAACAGGACTTGGGTCGAGTTTAGTAAAATTGGTATGCAGCAATAATCAGTTAAGTGGCTTAGATATTTCAAATGCTATGAATCTTGAGGAGCTATATTGCCGAGACAACAATATTACCACACTCAATGTTGCTAATCATAGTCAATTAAAAATACTATCATGCTCTAATAATTCAATTACTACGCTGGCTTTAGGTCAAAACTATGTCTTGCAAACACTTTACTGCTCAAACAATCAAATAAACATGCTAAATGTTTCAAATTGTATTTCGTTAAAGTATTTATCATGTTTTAGTAATGAATTAACCTCGCTTGATGTTTCTATGATAAGTACGTTAGTTGACTTGGCATGTTATGACAATTTATTGACCAATTTAGATTTGAATAATACAGGCACTTCGGGGTTAAAATTTTTAAGCTGCTATAATAACCAACTTACCACACTCAATGCAGGAGATTTAGGGCAATTAGACAGTTTGTATTGCTGGAATAACTTACTTAATGATTTAATTTTGACAAACGATTCAAGTTTGGTATTTATCAATTGCAGCGGTAATAACTTAACGATGTTAGACAATACTACCTGTACATCTTTGGAAGTGGTTTATTGTTATAATAATCAACTTGCCCAAGCTGTATTTATTGATAACCCTAACCTAAGATTGTTAAGTTGTTTTAATAATCAAATTGAAACATTGGAATTGCAATCGTTAAGTTTATTAGATAGTTTAGATTGTAGCTACAATAATTTGAGTAGTTTAAATATAAAAAACGGGAATAATGCCAATTTAGGCTATTACAGTTCTGTTAACAATCAAAACCTATATTGTATTACGGTAGATGATCCGGCATATATGGATAATAATTGGGCTGCCAATAAAGATACCTGGGGAACCTTTTATAGCGACTGTGATGCTTTAGGTACCATTTCAACAGAAATAGATACTAGTGATTATAGTATATGTATGGGTAGTACCATTCCGGTAAGGTATTATTTAAGCAACGGTAATTTAGAATTTCAAAAAAGCGCTCAAAACGTACAAGGCTCTATTGCCTCAGGCAATTATTTTACCGCTCAATTAAGTGACGAAAACGGAGATTTTAGCAGTCCTATTGATATAGGTATGATAAATTCAGGGAGTTCGGGTATTATTTATGCTACTATACCTACCAATATTCCGGACGGAAATGGATATTTAATAAGAGTAGTTTCCTCTACACCTTATATTGAAGGCTCGCCTACGCCCTACCCTATAACCATACATAATAGTAATTTTAACCTTGATTTTTCGGTAAGCAGCTTAATGTTAAACTCAAGCCCCATGGATGTGGTTTTTACCAACAACACGCCTAATATGAATTTATATACCTTTACCTGGTTTCCGGGCGATGGTGCACAGTTTAACAACAATGACTTTAATGTAAATTATACTTACCAATACAACGATACATTTTATGTAACTTTATTGGCTGTTAATAATGTTACGGGCTGCGCCTCTTCAATAACCACCGATTATTTGGTTTGTAATAGTCCTGACGGCATTGTATGCAATCACCCTGCTGCTATTGATGGTTCAATGTTTCGCGAAGCATGTGCGGGGGGAAGCGTTACTTTAACTACTCCATTTGTATCTCAATATTATTACCAATGGATGAAAGATGGGGTAGCCATGAACGGTGAAAATAATAGTGAACTTGTAGTTACCGAAAGTGGCAGTTATACGGTTAATGTTATTAATGCCAACGGCTGCCCGCGAATATCAGATCCTGTTTTTGTAAGCTTTAATTTAACACCCATTGCTCCGCCCGTTATAAGCACAACAGATACTATAATAAATTGTGCCCCCGTAAATGTAACTCTTAGAGCCTCGGGAGGATTTGACTCATACCAATGGACTAATGGCACTTTAGCCGACAGTTTAGTAGTAAACCAAGCCGGAACTTACTTTGTAAAAGGGATTACTGCTGATGGCTGCGAAATAATGTCGGCTCCTTTTGATGTGTCAAACTCTATGCTTACAAAACCTACCATTTGTATGGTAACGGTTGATACTACAACCAACCAACATATTTTAGTGTGGGAAAAACCTATTGCAACGGATATTGCCTATTATGCTATTTACAAAGAGATTCCTTTTAACTCATCAAACTATGTTCAGATAGATACTGTTGACTATAACTCGTTAAGCGAGTATATAGATGTAAACTCCGATGCTTCGGTAGTTACAGATCGTTACCGAATTTCTATGATAGATACCTGCGGTGGTGAAACTGCCTTATCTGATTATGTACGGGCTATTGGTTTAAAGGTATTACCGGGTATTGGTAATGAGCGAATAATTTCATGGAATCCGTATGTTGAAATATCGCAAAATATAACTTCCTACTTGGTTTATTCGGGACCCGATTATAATAATATGAGTTACTTAACAACGGTTAATGCCATTTCTCGACCGTATATTGATACTAATCCGGTAGCCGGAGTTAATACCGTATATCGTATTCAGGCTGTTTTAAGTTCCCCATGCGAATCTACAAGAGCTGTGCGAAACAGAAGTGTATCGAATGGAACAGGAAATATTAATTTGGCTTATCCGCTTAATTTTGTGCCAAGGCTGCAAAGTAAGCAATATGAGTTTAAGGTTTTACCTAACCCTAACACCGGTAGTTTTGTAATTAATTGGAAAAATAATGAAATAGCTCCAAACGCCCAATATTGGATAGAATCGGTTATGGGTGCAAGAGTTACTGCGCCTGTAAGTATTCATGAAAACAATACGATAGTTAATACCCAAATTACTCCGGGAACGTATTTCTTAAAAATACAATCAGATAGCGGAGAATGGGTAATGCGTATGATTGTTATAAAATAACAAGTAAATACGATTCAAAAAAACCGCAATGCTCAAACAAAGTTCATTGCGGTTTTTTTGTATTTGAGAACATGCTAATAAGCCTTAGGTTTGTTGCCCCCGCTACAGTTTATGTGTGATGGTATCAGCCCCTTGTATGACGAGAAAAAATGATTATTACTACTGCCTTTAACAATAATTAAAAGTCCTGTTATTGAGTGTATTTTAGGAAACACCCTTGGGCTAAAACAGCATGAAAAAAAATGGTCTGTTTTTATGCCTGAACCCCGAAAATCAATTATAATAATACTCGTTTGGCATGCGCTTGTACAAAGGCAATATAAACCCTACACGCGGCCCCCAGTAAATGTCTTTTCTTATTTGAGTGTCGCGCTGCATAGTATCAAAATTAATGCTTCTGCGGCTTTGGGTTTGTCCGACCATCAGTTCCAATCCGGCATAAAAATTCAACAACCTGTTATTCCCTAAAAAAAGATAGCCGGCAAAGGCACTAAGCATAGGGCCGCTCGTTAGCCTGTCGTAACCCTTTATATAAGGTTTTGAAAGTTGCGGAGTACGATTGTATTTATCTTCAATTCTGATTTTATGTTGCATATAGCCTAAGCCCAACAATAAGCATAAGCCCGAATTTTTATTTTGTCCCCACATGGGAAAAAGTTTTCCTACTTTTAAGGTTGAAGTAAAGCCTCTTTGGTAAAACAAAATGGAGGCATACTCGCCATTCCGGTCAATAACATTATTGGCAGAGCTGATAGAATCGAATAACGAATAAGCGTTTTTAACCTGACTTTGAGGGGAGAAAGTAAAAGTAGCATCAATTCCATAAATAAAATTATGCTTTGTTTTGTATAAAAAATGTAAGCCTACACTGGAATTGTAGCCGAAGCGCTGCTTTAAATCGCCCTCGGGGAGTTGAAAAGCATAACTTGCTCCTAACAAGGGGGCATTAATAACACTGTCTTTAGGGGTTACCTGAGCCAAACAAATGTTACTGCAAAATATATTGCCCAAAAACAACCCCAATGTGAGTAGGACAAGGAAGGAGAATTTTAATTTCATAAAAAAACTAAGAATCAAAGGAACAAAACAAAGTAGATATTAGCAAATAAAACACTATATTTGCCCGATTTTTTACTAAAATGACACCAATAGCCAAACCCGCCCACAAAATACAAATGGTTGATTTAAAAACCCAGTATTTAAAAATTAAGACTGAGGTTGACAATGCCATTCAAAGTGTAATAGATAATACCGCCTTTATTAACGGTCCTGAAGTAAAAAACTTTCAGGAAGAGTTAGAAAAATATTTGGGAGTTAAGCATGTTATACCTTGTGCCAACGGAACTGATGCCTTGCAAATAGCCATGATGGCCTTAGGCCTAAAACCTGGTGATGAAGTAATTACTGCCGACTTTACTTATGTGGCCACAGCCGAAGTTATTGGCTTACTTGGTTTAAAACCTGTATTGGTTGATGTTTATCCAAACACTTTTGATATTAATGTTGAAGCCATTGAAAAAGCAATTAGTCCTAAAACCAAAGCCATAGTTCCGGTGCATTTGTTTGGGCAATGTGCCAATATGGAGGCTATAATGGCTTTAGCCAAAAAGTACCAACTATATGTTATAGAAGATACGGCTCAGGCCATAGGTGCAGATTATACTTTTAGCGATGGTAAGACCTGTAAGGCCGGAACTATTGGAGATGTTGGTTGTACTTCATTTTTTCCAAGCAAAAATTTAGGATGCTATGGCGATGGCGGAGCAATGTTTACCAACAATGATGAGTTGGCCGTAAAACTTAAAATGATTGCCAACCACGGTCAAAGCACACAGTATGTACATGATAGTATAGGTGTAAATTCCAGATTAGACAGTATTCAGGCTGCTATTTTAAGAGTAAAATTAAAACACCTTGATGAGTATGCCGCAGCAAGAAATAAGGCCGCAAGCTATTATGATGAAAAATTTGCCCAACATGCCAAAATAATTACTCCTGCCCGTGTAAAAAACAGCACTCATGTTTTTCATCAATATACCCTTCAATTAATTGATGTTGACCGTAATGCTTTACGCGCATATTTGGCCGAACATGATATTCCGGCTATGGTGTATTACCCTATACCACTACATTTGCAAAAGGCGTATAGCGACCCTCGTTACCAAGCAGGCGATTTTCCGGTAACCGAGAAGTTATGCTCCTGTGTAATATCATTGCCCATACATACCGAGTTAGAAAACGAAACTCTTGCCTATATTTGCCAAAAAGTACTAGAGTTTATTAATCAATAAGTAAAAAATAAATATCATTATAAACCCCTCATTTAAATCATAATATATGAATATAACCGTAGTAGGAACAGGATATGTAGGACTAGTAACCGGCACTTGTTTGGCCGAAACAGGGAACAATGTTATCTGTGTAGATATTAATGCCGAGAAGGTAAAGAAAATGCAGGAAGGCGTAATCCCTATTTATGAACCCCACTTAGATGTTTTGTTTCACAGAAATATAAAAGCCGGACGTTTAACTTTTACCACCCATTTGGAAGAGGCCGTTAAAGGGTCAAAAATTATTTTCTTAGCCCTGCCTACACCTCCGGGCGAAGACGGGTCGGCCGATTTGAGCTATATACTTGGAGTAGCCAAAGATTTAGGTAAAATTATAAACGACTACAAAGTAATAGTTGATAAAAGCACCGTACCTGTAGGCACTGCCGACAAGGTAAGAGAAGTAGTAATAGCCTCGTTAAAAGAAAATCCGCATTTTAAAACATCTCATAACCCTTCAGATTTTTTTGATGTAGTGAGCAATCCGGAGTTTTTGCGCGAAGGATTTGCCGTGGACGATTTTTTGAAGCCTGACCGAGTTGTAATAGGCAGCAGCAGTGAGAAAGCCCGTAAATTAATGGAAGAGTTGTATAAGCCTTATGTTCGTCAGGGTAATCCTATCATTTTTATGGATGAGAAATCGGCTGAGCTGACCAAATATGCTGCCAATGCATTTTTGGCTACTAAAATTACTTTTATGAACGAAATAGCTAACTTATGCGAACGTTTAGGAGCCGATGTAGATATGGTGCGTATAGGGATAGGCTCTGACGACCGTATAGGAAAGCGATTCTTGTTTCCGGGCATTGGTTATGGCGGAAGTTGTTTCCCTAAAGATGTTCAGGCACTTTCAAAATCGGCAGGTGAGGTAAATTACAATTTTAATTTATTAAATGCCGTAATGCAGGTTAATGAATCTCAAAAAACTATTATTATCCCGAAAATAAAGCGTTACTTTAACCATCAGTTAAAGGGCAAACATTTTGCTTTATGGGGCTTGGCCTTTAAGCCCGATACAGACGATATAAGAGAAGCACCGGCCTTATACATCATCAAAGAACTATTGGCCGAAGGTGCCAGCATAAGCGCCTACGATCCTGAGGCTATGGCTAATGTAAAACAACTTTTAGGCGATAAAATTCAATTTTCGGAAAACCCATACGATGCCCTAAAAGGTGCTGATGCCCTTATAATTGCTACCGAATGGGGTGTTTTTAGAACACCGGATTTTGACCTGATGAACAAAAATCTTAAAAACAAAGTAGTGTTTGATGGCCGTAATGTGTATGGTCTTGAACAAATGAAAGAAATGGGCTATCATTATGAAAGTATAGGAAGGAACCTGGTTGTACAATAAAGCGTAAGCCTTGAAAACAGATGATTTTAGAAGTTTAATTGAGGCCGAGCTAATTGCCTTTGACCAAGCATTAAACAACAAAAGACCCTTAAATTTATACACCCCCATAAAATATACTTTAGAGTTGGGCGGAAAGCGCTTTAGGCCTATGCTTACTTTAATGGGTTGTTTATTATTTAACGGTAAACCTGAAGAGGCTATAAAAGCTGCTATTGGCATTGAGTTGTTTCATAATTTTACCTTGGTACATGATGATATTATGGACAAGGCGCCATTGCGTAGAAACAAACCCACGGTACAAAAACAGTGGAATCAGGATATAGCTATATTGAGTGGTGATGCCTTGTTTGTACAAAGTGTTCAGTATATAATGCAAAGCCCTTCGGATAAGCTGAAAGAAGTTTTGGAGATATTTACCCAAACAGCCCTAGAGGTTTGCGAAGGGCAGCAATTAGATATGGACTTTGAAAAGCAATACAATGTAACTATTCCGCAGTATATAAAAATGATTGGTTTAAAAACCTCGGTATTACTTGCTGGGAGTTTAAAAATTGGTGCTGTAATAGGTGGTGCAGGTAATAATGATGCCCATCACCTATACGAGTTCGGAAAAAACTTAGGTATTGCTTTTCAGTTGCATGATGATATTTTAGATGTATTTGGAGCAAGTGACAAAGTGGGTAAACAAAAGGGTGGCGATATTGTAAGTAATAAAAAAACCTATTTGTTTTTAAAGGCCATAGAAGTAGCTGACAGATACAGTAAGGAAAAGCTGCAAATGTGGATGCAGGCAGGGGAAGAAAATGCAGCCGAAAAAGTAGAATCAGTAAAAACTATTTACGAGTTTCTAAATGTAAAAGTTATTGCCGAAGCAGAAATGAGAAAATATTTTGAGAAGGCTCTTGAACACCTCAACAGCATTGAGCATTGCAATAATGAAGTAAAAGTACAAATAAGGGAGTTTGCTGAAAACTTAATGCAGCGCGAAAGTTGATAGGTTAAAAATCAAGATAACGGTTATCTAAAGCAGTACTTATTCCTAATTGAAATATAAGATTTTTCTTGGTATGCAAAGCATTGGTTTCAACCCGCGGAATTATTAAGCCCTCAATGCGTAAATTATAAGCACTGTTGATTAAGTATGAGGCTTTAAGTGTAGCAAACATAAGCGTAGTTTTTAAACCTTGTGCTATATAGTTACCATATACATTAGGGCGTAAGTTATAAGGTTTATAAATATCTTGCCCAAAGCTTTGTGTGGCATTACTGTCAAGACCAACCACCGCATAAATAAATTTAGTAGCCACAAACCATCTATTGTATTTATAATTAAGTGTGCTCATACTTTCGTAAAAGTTTGCGCCATAAGGGTGTGCCAAAGGTTGGTTGTAATGTCCGTAATTTTGCAGAGAATTTTTATGATAATAGGTATATGGACGAACCACATTTACTTCTGTTAAAAAGTTCAGGTTTTTTACCCCGGCAATATCAAATATTTTTATTCCCAGTTGCCCTCCTTGTTTGTTGTCTTGCCAACCCTTACGGGCCTTTATTTCTTTCAAATAAAACTCGTCTAAAATAACTTGACCGTATAACTGAATGCGTGCCGGAAATTTAATTTTAAATGATGCGCCCATCAAAGCATTATCACCGGAGCCCAAGGAATACTCAACCGGACGATAAAAAATAATAGGATTTAAATAGTTTACATCAAAGGGGAAATAACTTCCTTGCTGACGATTTTGAAAAACAATAGCTTCAAACAAACTAATATTTAACCACTTTAAAGCATTCCAACTTAAATAGTGCATGGTGGCATATTTGTTGCGATAGGTAAGGGAGTTGCCCGGATCTCTTTGTATATCCTTAAAATTAGCTAATAAGCTTATATACTTAATACGCCAAAAATGAGCGCTTGTTTTAAAATATGGATAACTGTATGAATTATCGCTTAGGAGTAAAGAGCGATAGCCATCGCCCCAAAAGTTTTTACCAAATCCGGCCTGAAAGTTGAAAGTACGGTTTGGCGAGTAGGAAATATAACCGCTGTTCAAATGGCTGCTATATCCTAATGCGGTTTTACCTGCATAATCACCGCCCGGAACAACCTGTCTGAGTTCAATCACCGAATCAATATAATTGGCATAATCGGCATTAATACTTTCCATTTTAACCTCAGCAAATAATTTTTTTCCCAACTGCACTTGGGTTCTGAAACCAATAGAACTTTGCATTAATTTATCTTTGGCTTGTGCATCGTAGCCCCCAATAATGGAAAAAACTGGGTCAGCTTTAATAAAAAATTTACCGGCATCAACACCAAGCAAATGGCCTTGGTTTATGTAGTTCCGCAAAGCCATTTTTTTACTTGAGGGCATACTTGTGTCACGGTCGGTTGGGGCCTCAAGCAATTGTACTTCGCTAAGTATATATGGTCTGATATTGGTATGAAACCAATAAGGATTAGCGTTTGCGGCATTGGTTATTCCAATATTTGCTTCGCGCAGAAGCGACAAATTTTCGGTTTGTGCCGAAACATTTACTTTTAAAAACATCAATAATACAAAGACAAAGAATAACTTTTTAATGCCATTCATACACTTATTGTTGTTTATAAAAGTTATATACATTGCTTATAAAAATATAAAGTTTAAGCATCTGCATGCTTGTTATGGGTTTGAAGTAATTCGGGTTCACTATTTTCTTTAAAGAAATAAAAAAGAGCAAAAACCAAAAGCAACACAAAGCCTAATACCACCAAAAAAGCATAGGTAGGCTCTAAATCTTTGGTAAGCAAGGCCACGGCAATAACAGCAATGCTTGACAAGTATAATATCCATGATGTTCCTTTATGGTTAAATCCAAGTTTTTGTAAGCGGTGGTGTATGTGATTGCGGTCGGCATGAAAAGGAGAAATACCTTTTATGGCGCGGTAAATAAAAACGCGCATGGTATCTACCAAAGGATAAATAATAAAAGCAATGGCGATGACAGGTTTAGTCATTGCCGATAATGGGTATATCAAAGTTACACGGTCGAACTCAATTAAATTAATAGCCAAAATAGAAATAATTAAACCTATGGTTAATGAACCTGAATCGCCCATAAATATTTTGGCCGGATAAAAATTATAAAATAAAAACCCGAGTAATGACCCTGCTAATGAAAAGCCTAAACAAGCCATAACTAAGTCTTTTACCAATAAAAACCATATCCCAAATGCTAAAGAGGCAATTAATCCAACCCCACCGGCCAACCCGTCAACCCCATCAACCAAATTAAAGGCATTAATAATAACCACAATAGTAAATAATGATAAAAATATACTTGCCCAATAAGGAATTTCGTATATTCCAAAAATACCGTGTAAGCCTTTTATTCTGATATTTGCCATTAAAACCAAAACCATAGCACAGAGAAGCTGAGCACCCAACTTTTTTATTGGAGCTGTACCAATAATATCATCTTTAACACCCACAAAGAAAATAAGCAAGGTTGTAGTTACAATGTATTTAAAATAAGTGGCATCGTCAGTAGGAAGCCATAAGGCATAGGAAAATAAAGTACCGGCATAAATAATTATTCCGCCAATAGTAGGAATACTACGTTTGTGTAATTTTCTTTGGGCATCGGGCACATCGGTAAGATTCTTTAACTCGGCCACCTTAATAAGAGAAGGAGTAAAGAAAATGACGATTAATAAAGAAGTAAAAAAGGCGAGTAATGTTAATCCCATTCAATAAAATATTTAGGCAAATTACGGAAAAAGCAATTAATTTTTATTAAAAATCGTAATATTTATTTGTAATGGCCGTACCTATACTGATATAGAAATAATCGGTCTTTAGTTTTCCATATTTTAAATTACTATTAAAATCTCTAAGCAAAGCCCCCACAGCAATATTTAGGTTTGAACCTCTATTAATTATATATCCTAATTTAAAATCTATTATTTGTGTTTTTCCTTTATTTAAAAAAGTATTGCTTTGAACATTGGCAGGCTTGTAGTCTGTAATTACTTGATTTCCGGCATAGTATTTTGGAAAAGAATCAAGCCCTGTACTTATATAATTAAATTTTAAAGCTGCATAAAAATCTTTAAAGCGATAATTGGTTAAAGCTACAATTTCGCTAAAGTTTGCTCCAACAGGGTGTGCCAGGGATTGGTTGTAGTGCGAAAAACTTTGATAAGCGTTTGGAAAAGAATAACTATAGGCATTTACCTTATTATACTCCAATTGCAGATATAGGTTTTTAATTGCTGCAACATCAAAATATTTAATTCCGCCCTGCCATCCTATTTGGTTGTTCTTTAGGTTATCGGCCATAACTTGTGCATAAGCATTAATGCTATGGGTAATTTTTACGTTAATGTTTGCTCCCAACATTACGTTATTTGCACTATCCAAACCATATTGAGCTGAATGTGCAAAAACTAAAGGGTTTAATATATTATAATCAAACTTAGTATTGCCGGTTTGCTGGGCTTTCCACATAACGGCTTGAAACAGTCCTATATCAACACGTTTAATAGGTCGGTAACTTACATATTGAAAGGTATAAACTTTTTTCTTGAATATAGGTTCGCTCAAAGGATTGAAAACAAATTTTCCGTTTTGTATAATCTGCATTGATGCCCATGCTGCAGTGTAGCTTAACTTTTGGAAGTTTAAATTAGCTTTAAAAAAGGGATAGCTAAAAGCATTATCGCTTAACCATAATGAACGATACCCATCACCTAAGAATAATTTGCCCGAGCCTGCCATAAAGTTAAGCATCTTATTAGGCTTATATACCATAACTCCCGTAGCACCTGCATAATCTGCCCCTGATTTTTTAAACCTTTTAACTCTCCCTTGTCCGGGAGCTACGCCCCAGGTACTTACAAATGCGCTCACATAATCGGGAAATTCGGCCTGATTTTCTAAAAAAGTAGATTCAAAGGCAAAGGTTTGGCCTATGCTGCCCCGTATTAACACACCACGGGTATTGGTATAATAGGTCTCATTGGTCTTTTTTAAATCTTTTCCTAATTCAAAATAGAATAAAGGATCGAGCATGATTTTAAAATTTGGACTATCAACAAGCAAAAGGCTTTCGTGCTTTAGTTTTCGCCAAAAAATTTGCTGAAAACTTTTGGTATGATACTGATGATTATATAAGGAGTCAAGCTTTTCTTTGTTATAATTAAGACCATTTACAAAGGGCTTTACCGTAGCATTATAAGTATTGTCTAAATGAGCGGCCTGTCGGTCGGCATCTTGAGCAAAGAACTTGTTATGCTGCATAATAAATGGTTGGGCATTGGCCGAAACCACAGACAGCAACATTACTGCAAAAACAATATAAGATATTCCGTAACGGAATTTTATTGTTTTAGAGGGAGCCATAAAATATTTTTTAATCAAATAATTTTATTGATAATACTTCTTTGTAAACCTCGGCAATACCTTGCTCTAACGAAATACTATAAGTCCATCCTACTTTTTGGAGTTTGCTTACATCCATTAATTTACGTGGTGTTCCATCGGGTTTACTGCGGTCAAAAACAATTTCACCGGTATAACCTACAATTTTCTTAATAAGCATGGCCAAATCTAAAATAGTAATATCTTCACCACTACCAATATTTACCAGTTGCTCACCTGAATAATTTTCAAGCAAATAATAGCAAGCATCAGCTAAATCATCAACATGCAAAAATTCTCTGCGGGGTGTTCCCGTGCCCCATATTTCAACACTTGGTTGCTGTTTTACTTTAGCGGTATGAAACTTTCTAAGCAATGCCGGTAAAACATGCGAATTATTTAAATCGTAATTATCGTTGGGGCCATACAAATTGGTAGGCATTGCCGAAATAAAATTACAGTTGTACTGACTTCTATAGGCTTCGCACATTTTTATTCCGGCAATTTTTGCAATAGCATAAGGCTCATTGGTATATTCCAAGGTGCCGGTAAGCAAATAATCTTCTTTCAGGGGCTGTGGCGCCATTTTAGGATATATGCAAGAACTGCCAAGAAACAGTAATTTTTTTACATTGTTTAAATAGCTTTGATGAATAACATTATTTTGAATCATCAAATTTTCATATATAAACTGAGCACGGTAAGTATTATTGGCTAATATTCCACCAACTTTAGCAGCCGCCAAAATAACATATTCAGGTTTTTCTTTTTCAAAAAAATCGGCAACATCCTGTTGATTGATTAAGTTTAACTCCTTAGAGGTTTTGTAAACAATATTATTAAAGCCTTCGGCTTGTAACCTGCGTACCAAAGCACTTCCCACCATTCCACGATGGCCGGCCACATAAATTTTACTATTCTTGTTCATCATGGTTAAACTGTTACACCAGGGCTATGTCAAACTGTACTAAATTAATAAATTCCTGAACACGGCTTTCTAACTCTTCTTTGCTCAAATTTACTAATCTTTCTGTTCCAAATTTTTCAACACAAAATGATGCCATGGCAGAACCAAAGATAATAGCTCTTTTCATTCCGTCAAATGAAATATCTTTGCTTTCGGCCAAATATCCAATAAATCCACCGGCAAATGTATCGCCTGCACCTGTAGGGTCAAAAACATCTTCGAGCGGTAAGGCAGGAGCAAAAAACACTTGTCCTTTATTAAATAATAAGGCTCCATGCTCGCCCTTTTTAATAATAAGATAACGTGGTCCCATTTTAAGAATTTTTTGAGCAGCCTTCACTAAAGAGTATTCGCCCGATAGTTGTCTGGCCTCAGCATCGTTAATAGTTAATACATCAACCATTGAAATAGTAGTTTTCAAATCATCCATGGCTATGTCCATCCAAAAATTCATAGTATCCATCACTATTAATTTAGGGCGCGTACGAAGAGAGTTAATAACTTTTTGTTGTACCGCAGGAACCAAATTACCGAGCATTAAGAAGTCGCAATCTTGATATTGCTCAGGAATTACCGGGTCAAATGTTTCGAGTACGTTAAGTTGAGTGTCCAAAGTATCACGACTATTCATATCGTTATGATATTTACCACTCCAGAAAAAAGTTTTTTCTCCTTGTTTAACCTGCAGGCCTTGAGTATTAATACCGTGGTCTTGCAACATTTTAATAGATTCTTTCGGAAAATCTTCACCGACCACCGAAACTAAGTTTACCTTATTGGTAAAGTAAGAAGCCGAAAGCCCTATGTATGTTGCGGCTCCGCCTACAATTTTATCTGTTTTCCCGAAGGGTGTTTCTATGGCATCAAAAGCAACTGTGCCAACTGTTAATAGACTCATAAATAAAAATAGTTTGAAAATTTTTTTGCAAATATAACTTTCTTCTTTACATTTGCGCCCTGAAAATTAACATTCCTCGATAGCTCAGCTGGTTAGAGCACATGACTGTTAATCATGGGGTCCCTGGTTCGAGCCCAGGTCGGGGAGCAAAAGGCAATAGCAAAAACTATTGCCTTTTTTTATTTTATGCCCTTACTAGTTCTATAAATCAGGTAATTAGCGCCTTTTTACACCCCCAATAAGTATATTTTAATGATTTGCCGGGAGCATTTGCAAATTGAAAATTTAATTCTTTTTGCAATAAATAGCTATATTTTTGCAATAATGATAATAAATCAAAATGCTCGTTCAAAAAGAAAATAGCGGAGTAATTTTAGGCGTAATGAGCGGAACCTCGCTTGATGGAGTTGATATAGCCGCTTGTACTTTCAATAATGAACAAAATAAATGGCACTATGAGATTATAGAGGCTGAAACATTTGCTTACACGCTTACGGAGAAAAACTTTTTAAAAAACGCTTACCATGCCAATGGGGTTGAATTAATAGCCATGCACCATCAGTTCGGGAACTTGTTGGCCGAAAAAGTTTTAGCTTTTTGTAAACATTATAAAATTAATGCAAAGTATATAGCTTCGCATGGGCATACCATTTTTCATCAACCGCAAAAAGGTTATACTTTTCAGTTAGGACATGGTGCAAATATAGCTGCTCAAAGCGGCATTAACACTATTTGTGATTTCAGAACAAGCGATGTGGCTTATAAAGGTCAAGGTGCTCCTTTGGTACCTATTGGCGACAAATTACTTTTTAATCAGTATGATTATTGTTTAAATCTTGGCGGAATAAGCAATATTTCATTTAATGATGATGATATAAGAAAAGCATTTGATATTGGCATTTGCAACATGGCTTTAAATGAACTTGCTCAATACATGGGCTTAGATTACGATCATGAGGGGCATTTGGCACAATCGGGGATGAATGAAGAAAAACTATTAGCCTCCTTAAAAGCTGCTACAAAAAATCAGTTCGGGTATTACAAATCATTAGGCTATGAGTGGTACGAAAAAAATATACGATTGCTTGTTATGGACTACCCTGCTTCTATTCAAAATAAATTAAGGACTGTTTGTGAATTTATTGCTTATCAAATAAATTCTGTTGTTGAAAAAGATAGTACTGTATTAGTTAGTGGTGGTGGAGCAAAAAATAATTTTCTAATGGAGTGTATTCGTAAGCCCGGTAAAGCTAATTTTATTGTTCCTGATAAAAGGCTTATTGATTTTAAGGAAGCCGTAATTTTTGCCTTCTTAGGTTGGTTAAGAATAAATCAAATACCTAATGCTTTAAGCAGTGTAACAGGTGCAGTTAAAGATTCATGTGGAGGTTGTATTTATCTTGCCTGAGATAAACTAAGACTTTCTCCTTCTTTTTCTGAAAGTGTTATTGTTAGTATGCCCTGTTGTTTTTCCCTTCAATATAATTAATATATGACTGAAGAACAACTTTATTGCCTCCCGGAGTAGGGTAATTGCCTGTAAAGTACCAGTCGCCTTTGTTATTTGGGCAAGCCACGTGAAGCCCTTCAATAGTTTGATAAACAATACAAATTTCGGCTTTTGTATCCTGAGGTGTAAGCAATTTTGCAATTTTATCACTTAATTGTTCGGTGCTGAAAGGCTTATAAATTTCTTTAACCACATTAATAATTTGCTCCATGGGCTTGGTTATTTCCAGTTTTGCTTTATGGTAAACTTCCTGCAATAATTGCCCCATATTATTCTCTTTCAATAATTCAACTGCTGCCTGAAAGGCAATAAAATCGCCCATCTTAGCCATATCAATTCCGTAACAATCAGGATATCTTATTTGAGGAGCAGATGATACTATGATTATTTTTTTAGGGCCTAATCTATCAAGCATTTTAATAATGCTTTGCTTTAGGGTTGTTCCTCTTACAATAGAATCGTCAATAATGACTAAAGTGTCTTGTCCCTTTTTAATGGTGCCGTAAGTAATATCATAAACGTGAGCAACCATATCGGAACGATTGGCATCATCAGTAATAAAAGTTCGAAGCTTGGCATCTTTAATAGCAATTTTTTCGGCACGCGGGCGGTAGTTTAAAATGCGCTCAAGCTCTTCTTCTGTCAATTGATTGCCGGCTTCTAAAATTTTTCTTTTCTTAACCGTGTTAATGTAATCTTCTAAACCTTTCATAAGTCCATAAAATGACACCTCAGCAGTATTGGGGATATAGGAAAATACGGTATCTTTAAGATTATGGTTGATAGCCGGCAAAATGGAAGGACATAATTGATAGCCTAATTGTTTTCTTTCATTATAAATTTCGGCATCGCTTCCGCGCGAAAAATATATTCTTTCAAAAGAACAGGCAGTACGAACTTCAGGCTCATTAATATTAACTTCGTTGATGGTGTTGTTTTTTCTAACAATTAAAGCATTTCCCGGGTTCAATTCTTTAACTGAATCAAATGGTACATTCATGGCTGTTTGTATAACCGGCCTTTCAGAACATACAACCACAATTTCATCATCAATATAATAATACGCGGGTCTAATCCCATTCACATCACGAATCACAAAACTATCGCCATTGCCAATTATTCCGGCCATTACATAGCCTCCATCCCACTTTTTGCTTGACTCTTTCAAGATTTTTACAATATCTAAATTTTCTGAAATCTTGTTTGAAACCTCCACATTATTCAATCCTTGGTCTTTATACAATGCAAACAATCTTTCGTTTTCTTTATCCAAAAAGTGCCCAATACGTTCCATAATAGTAACCGTATCGGCCTTTTCTTTGGGATGTTGACCTAAATCAACCAATTGATTAAACAGCTCGTCAACATTGGTAAGATTAAAGTTACCGGCCAAAATAAGGTTCTTTGTTTGCCAATTATTGGTACGCAAAAATGGATGACAATATTCAATCCCTGAGTTTCCATAAGTGCCATAGCGCAAGTGTCCTAAAAATATTTCACCGGACCAGGGTAAATTTTCTTTCAACCATTCAGGCTTGCCCAATAATTCGGGCTTACTTTGTTTTAATGCAATGAACTTAGAGTTTACTTTAGCAAAAATATCTTTTAGTGGTGTGCTGCTATTACTTCGAGCACGACTAATAAAGCGATAGCCGGGTGGAGTATCCAATTTTATACTTGCTAATCCTGCACCATCCTGACCTCTGTTATGCTGCTTTTCCATTAAAAGATACATTTTGTTTAGAGCATAAAAAGAAGTTCCATACTTATCATAGTAGTATTGGAGAGGTTTGCGAAGTCTAATAAAGGCAACACCACATTCGTGCTTTATATTGTCACTCATATTTTACAGGGTATATTGAAAATACAAAAGTAAGCAAATAAAAAGTGCCCAAAGTGGTTTTAAAGTATTTTTTGAGACCTTGTTAAGATTTTATGAACTTATGTTAGTAACCTTTTTGTGTAAATATTGAAAAATAGTAGTTAATTGCTCATCTAATAAAGGTTAATATATTTGTACTTTTTTATTCACTTTAGTTCGTTTTGAATTATTCTTATATAAAATATTGCTGGCTGCTGCTCTTATTACTTTTAGGATTAGCCGTAAATGCCGAAGGCGACTGGACATTTTCATTAGGAGTAGCAGTAAGAGACAGCGAATCAAAAATGCAGTTAAATGAAGCTAATATTTTGATTACTGATAAAAATACAGGGGCTAAGGTGTATTCAGCTTTTAGCAGTTCTGATCAAAAAATAAAATTTAACTTAGAGAAGAATCGTGATTATATATTAAAAATATCAGGTTCTAATTATGTTAGCAAAACCATTACCATTAGCACCCGGAATGTTCCTGATCCTGAAAAAAATATTCCAAATTATATATTTGACGTTTCGGCCGAGATTTTCACGGAAATACCGGGTGAAGATTACTCAGCCTTTAGGCAAGCCTTTGGTATGATTATGTTTGATGAAGTAAAAAAGGACTTTGTTTGGATGCCAAATCCGGAGGCAAAGCAAAAAGAAGATGAGCTTAAAGAAAAACGAAAAGCAGAAAGAAAAAAGCAAGAAACAAAAAAATCTGCTGTTGAAACAGGGATATCGGAATTAGACAAACTGGAACAAAGAAGAATAAAAGCTGCTGAAAGATCAAAAGAATTGGAAATTAAAAGATTGGAAGAGGAAAACTTCAGAAAGGCAATGAGAGAAGAGGCCTTAGCTAATTTTAACCCCAACTATTTTGAGCCTAAAATGCGCTATGTCCAATCCATTTCAGAAGACTCCATTGAAGGTCAAAATCATGTTATTTATATAAAAAAAGTGGTATTTGAGAATAGCGATATTGTAATATACCGTAAAATAGTTTTTGATTGGGGCGGAATTTATTATAAACAAAATGAGTATGATATTAGTGAAATGACCTACGATTTAATAATGAAAACTATTGTATTAAAACAGTAATAGGTTATGATTAAAATGTAATTAAAAAAATTGCAAGTATTCAATGTTTCAATAGTATTAATAAAACAAATCTTACTAAATTTGCTTTGACTTAAATATTCAAAACAAGAAATAAAAATCAAATAATCATTCATTTAAAGTTTATATTCTATGAAATTATATCATTTTTTCTCGTTAGTATTGATATTCATGCTATTGAGTACCGAAACTTTGTTAGCCCAGAAAAAAAACCGTTGGACCGATACTTTAGAATATGCTGCAGCACGTGGTAAAAAAGTTGTATTGTGTGGCGATGAAACTTATTTTACTTATGCCGACCAACAGCCATTTATAAAAGAAGGAAATAAAAAAATATTCTTTAAAGATTTGTTTCAACAGAAACTTGATCAAGAACCTGCCATAGAGGGCAATGCCAATATTGTAGCTGAAATTATAGTAAATTGCAAAGGCGATGTAGGTAGCTTAAAACTAATTAAGTATGGAAATACTGAAAACCCTGCAGAGCTTGCCTTAATTAATGCCATTAATCATACTTTAAGCGAACTGCCCACCTTTTTACCGGCAAAAAATGAAGGGAGGGTAGTAAATTACAAAATAGATAAGATAAAATTTAAAACCGCCAACGGAAAAATTACCTTTAATTATTAGCCCTAACAACAGTTTGTATGAGCTGTTTAAATATCATTTATGCAATACGACCCGATAAAAAGAAGTTTAGGCAACTTTTTTAACCAATCGCCTTTTTTACGCAAAGTATTTTATTTCTTGCTTGACCTTTTATTACTGCGTGCTTGGCACATTCATTTGGAGTTAAAGAAATGGATGAAAAACGCTCCTGCCCAACCCAAAATATTAGATGCCGGAATGGGTTTTGGTCAATATACCTATTTTATGGCCAAACATTTAAAAAATGCCGAAATACTGGCGGTTGATGTTAAAGAAGAACAAATTGCTGATTGCAGTAATTTTTTTAAGCAGATAAATTATAATCATGTAAGCTTTAAAATAGCTGATTTAACTCAATATAAAACCGAGCCACAGTACGATTTGGTGCTATGCGTAGATGTGATGGAACATATTTTGGAAGATGTGTTGGTTTTTAAAAACTATGTCAGTTCTATGAAAAGCGGAGGCATGCTGCTTATCTCAACTCCGTCAGACCAAGGAGGTAGTGATGTGCATGATGATGGTGAAACATCATTTATTGAGGAGCATGTGCGCGATGGGTATAATATTAAAGAAATAGAAGATAAACTATTGAAAGCAGGTTTTTCAAGAGTTGAAGCACGCTACTCGTACGGAGCCCCCGGAAAGATTGCCTGGCGCTTAAGTATGAAATACCCAATACTCCTATTGGGCGTTTCAAAATTATTTTTCATTATTCTTCCTTTTTATTTTCTCATTACCTATCCTTTCTCTTTTATATTAAATTTTTTAGACTCGCGCCTTACCCACAGTACTGGTACAGGGCTGGTTGTAAAGGCTTGGAAGTAATTTAATTTTTAAAGTCTTGAAGCATTTTGCATTATACATAGCAGGCCGATATATTAAATCAAAGAAATCACAAAATGCAATTAATATTATGTCAATCATTGCTACTGCAGGCGTTTTTGTGGGGGCAGCGGCACTTATTATTGTACTTTCCGTTTTTAACGGTTTTGAATCGTTAGTTACCAGTTTATATAATTCGTTTGATGCAGACTATGTTATCAGTATTAAAAACGGCAAAACATTTATTCCCGACAATGATAAAATTAAAACCATAAAGGGCATTGAAGGAATACAGTTGGTAAGCGAAGTGTTGGAAGAAAATGTTTTATTAAGAAATGGAGATAAACAATACTTTGCCAAGATAAAAGGAGTTTCGCCCGAAGTTTCTAAGGTAAGTCGCTTACAGCATTTAATTATTGACGGAAATTTAAAGTTAACAGCGGGAGGATTGCCTTATGCCAGTTTGGGGCAAGGTGTGGCCATAGGGTTGAGTCTATCATCAAACAACAGTTTAATGCCTTTAACCGTATATGTTCCAAACAGGCTTGTAACACCCGATTTAAGTAATACTGCCAATGCTTTCAAAATTTTAAATATTAATGTAGGATCGGTTTTTAGTGTACAGCAAGATGTTGATTCAAAATACTTCTTGGCTCCCATAGATTTTACAAGAGAGTTATTAAGTTATGAAAAAGAAGTAAATGCCATTGAGGTGTATTTAAATGAAGGTGTCTCAGAGAAAGGGGTTCAAAAGTATTTGCAAAATATATTTGGGCCTGAATACGAAGTAAAGAATAAAGTACAGCAGCATGAGCTACTTTACAAAATAATGAGGTCGGAAAAATGGGCAGTTTTCTTTATATTGGTGTTTATACTTATTGTAGCTTCCTTTAATGTTATAGGCTCATTAACTATGCTCATTATAGATAAGCAAAAAGATATAGCCATCTTAAAAAGTATGGGCACTCCAATGACTACCGTAAAAAAAATATTTCTTTTTCAAGGAATGCTTATTTCCGGATATGGTGGCATTGGCGGTATTATTACGGGTTTAATTATTTGCTTTTTACAACAACAATTTGGTATAATAAGTTTGGCAGGTACGGGTAGCTTTGTTATTGATGCCTATCCTGTTAAGATAATGTTTACAGATATTTTTTATGTTTTGCTGATAGTATTATGCATAGGCTTGTTGGCCTCAATTATAGCTACACGAAACATTACCAGAATAGAAGAAAATGGGTTAGCGGCTATCATCAAACAAGATTAAGGCCATATAAATCTTTGTGTTCCTGAATATTTTCTATATTTGATAAATAAAATTACAATTATGTATTCTTCAAAGATTTCGGTAGTTAATATTATTCTGTTCTTTTTAATATTAGTTATTTCGGCCAAAGCCCAAAATACAGATAAAGATTCATTACCGGATTTAGTAGATGAATTTGAGAGCACTGAAGTACTTGTTGTAGTTGAGCAAATGCCTGAGTTTCCGGGAGGACCAAAGGCATTAATGACCTATTTGACGAATAATTTAAAATACCCTCAAGAGGCTCGAAAAATGGGTTTGGAAGGGAGAGTATATATTAAATTTATTGTAACTAAATTAGGAAAGATAGAAAATGTAAAAGTGATTAAGGGCATTCCTGATGGAGAGTTGTTAGAGAAGGAAGCCGTTAGAGTTATCAGCAGCATGCCTGACTGGAATCCGGGAAAACAAGAGGGAAAAGCAGCCAATGTTTATATGACTTTGCCCGTAAATTTTAAACTCAACTAACTTTTCCATATCAAACACATAACACACCATTGCTGTGAAAATTAAGTTATATGAAATCATATTACTGCTGTTTGCTATGGTATTGATGACGGGCTGTTATAAACGCTTTGTGATGAGCGAGAAAGAAATTAAAGCCTATTATAAAACACATGGACCGGAGCCACAATACTTCAGCTATGATACTCTTAACCGAAGTATATTCTATGCCCATGCGGGAGATTGTAATTTGCCTCTTCTTTTGTTTATTCATGGTGCTCCGGGGCGCTGGTACGGGTACAAACAATTTTTGAACGACAGCAGCTTGCTGAAGCATTTTCAGATAATATCGGTTGACCGACCGGGATATGGGAAATCGGCCAAAGGAGGGGCTTTGGTGTCAATAAAAGAGCAGGCGCTATTATTGCAACCTATAATTAATCAATACGAACAAGTACCTATATTTGTAATAGGCCGAAGTTATGGTGCGCCAATAGCGGCATATTTGGCTGCAAATAACCAAGACAAAGTAAAAGGTTTAATGCTAATTTCAAATGCTGCTGCGCCCCAACTAGAAAAGTTTTGGTGGTTTTCAAAACCGGCACACAGTGCTATCGGGAAAATGTTACTTCGTAAACCTTTAAATGTTGCCGGAGACGAGAAATTTGCCCATCAAAAAGAATTAGAACTGATGTTACCGAAATGGAAAGAAATTATGCAACCTACCATTGTTTTGCAAGGTGGGAAAGATGTGATTATTTCCCCGGAGAACGGGCATTTTACCGACAGTGTTCTGGTTAACGCTCCGCATCAATATATTTTTCTTCCCGAGAACGGTCATTTAATAAGCAGCGAAGCTCCGGATACCGTAATTAAATATTTGTTCATTTTAAAATCGTGGCCGGAAACCTCGTACAGTTCAGAATTTAGCCCTGCTCAATAATTAGCGAGGTCATTGATAAAGAACCTGCCAGTGTTTTATCGTTAAAGAAACTTACCTTATCACTCTTTTCTTGTAAGGCCAAGGCATACAACAAAGGCAAGTAATGCTCGGGACTTGGAACAGCAAGTGATACAGCACGCCCAAGTTTATTATAATTTATTAAATCCTGATGATTTGCGCTTAATATCTTTTTATTGATTAATTCTTTTGCTTCCAAAGCCCATTCAAAACCAAATCCGGGAGTATTTAAATTATTCCAATCAACCAATCCCAAATTGTGTACGATATTTCCGCTGGCAATAATCAAAACTCCTTTCTCTCTTAAGGCAGACAGTTCTTTGGCCAGTTGGTAATGTTTTTCTGCATCTTTTTTATAATCTAAACTTAATTGTATTACAGGCACATCGGCCTGCGGATACATCTGTTTTAATATACTCCAGCAGCCATGATCTAAGCCCCATTCTTTATCCAAGTCAATCATAAACTGCTTTACCATACTGCGCGTGTTATTGGCCAGTTGCGGGTTTCCCTGTGCAGGGTATTGAACCTCATACAACTCTCTTGGGAAGCCCCCAAAATCATGTATAGTACGTGGCTGTGACATGGCAGTAACCAGTGTACCGGCTGTTTCCCAATGTGCCGAAACACAAAGTATAGCTTGTGGACGTGGAATTTTCTTACCTATTGTTTGCCATTGTTTGGTAAACTCGTTACTTTCTATAGCATTCATAGGACTTCCATGTCCAACAAATAAAACAGGCATTTTTTTACTCGGCACAAGCCCTTGAGCAAAGCTATTTAAACTCAAACCTTTCATAAACGTTGCAGCAATAGTAAAGGTACTGACTTTTTTAATGAAATTTTTTCGTTCCATACCATACCCCCGAATTATTTACAACTATAAAATATTGCCATATATTGAGCCGTCTATGGTTTGGCCTGATGTGTCATAACAAACTTAAAGTCGGCATTGTATTCATCAATTTCGTATCCCAAATTTTTCAATGGCTCCAATATACTTTCTTTGTTTCCCACTATTACAATAATCATTTTATCGTCAGGTAAATACTTAGCTGCAGTAAGGTTAATCGAATTTATAGTTGCTGCCTTTAATATATCCTCTTGTTTTTTAGTAAAATCTTTGTCTAAATTATACTCCACTATTTTCTTTAAGAAGCCTACCTTTTGGGCATTGGTTTCGTATTTCAAAGCTTCCGACAATCCTATAGAACTCTTGGTATAGTTCAATTCATCTTTAGTAATGCCACCCTTTCTATATTTTTTTATTTCCTTCATAATCTCAGCTACACTGCTATCTGTAGCATGAGAAATAACCCCGGTTGAAACCACAAACGGACCTTTGTATTGTGAGCCATTAAATGAAGAACGAGCTCCGTATGTATAACCTTTGTCCTCACGTAAATTAAGATTAATACGGCTGTTAAAGGTACCACCTAAAATAAAGTTCATTAATTGACAATTATTAAAATCGCCATAAGCATCAAAAGGTAAAGCCAAATACCCCACACGTATTTCACTTTGTGGAGCTTTGTCTTTATTTATAAAATATATTTTTGTTTTGCTAATTTCAGGGGCAGGCACTTCAGCGGGCATTTTAATATTCTTATTTTTCCATGTCTTTAGAAAATCGAGTTTCTTCAATGTTTCTTCACGCTTTAAGGGGCCAACAACAACAACTGAGCTATTGTTAGGAGAGAAATAATCTTCATAAAATTTTCTCACATCCTCAATAGTTACCTTATCAACACTCTCTGATGTGCCAATAACCGGTGTAGAAAAAATATTTTTGTCGCCATATAAGAACTTATTAAACATATTACTGGCAACAGCCTGAGCCTGCATGTTTTGGTTAGAAATACTTTGCAGCAATTTATTTTTTACCCTAAAAAACTCGTCTTGATCCATCACCGGGGTAAAAAACATTTCACGAAAAATGGCCATAGTTGAATCAATGTTTTTGGCTAAACAACTGATAGAAAAAACTATCTCGGTAGCATTAGCACTTACATCAATACGACTCCCCAAATTACTCAAAGCCTGACTTAACACCTCACCGTCATAATTAATGGAAGACTCTTTCAACATTTCGGCCGTTAAGGTGGCTGTTCCTGCTTTATCCAACTGATCGAATACATGACCTGCCCCAACAGTCAACTGAATATTAATCAAAGGCACGTCATCAGAGAAAGTGCCTATCATTTTTAAACCATTATCAAAATTATTAGTCCAATATTGTGGAGTTTTTAATTCAGGAACGTTCCCCGGCTGAGGTTGAACTGAACGGTCAAAATCATCTTTTGCCTTAATATATTTCAAATCTAAATCTTCTTTCTTATTGGCATGCTCATAAAGCTTGGTGGTGTCTGTGATAAAGTTATCGGGCTTGGCTACAATGGTAGGCATCCCTTTAGGATAAACACTAAGAATAACGGCAGGTTTCTTGTAAATATATTGGTTAAAAACACGAAGCACATCAGAAGTTCTTAATTTCTGTAGCTCAGTATAATAATTAGTCAGATAGTTTGGGTCGTTAAAGTATGTTTGACCTGCCGCTAAACTTGAAGCTTTCCCTTTGATGCTTGACAAATAGTTGAACATTTCGGCTTCTGTTTTATTTTTAAAACTTATTACAGCATCATCTAGCAAGCCATTCATTTTAAATTCTTCTAAAGCATCGTTAAATAAAAATTCTAAATCCGACAGGGAAACATCAGGCATGGTTAGTGCAGTAAAATTAAACTGTCCGGCTAATTCACGTGTTGGGTGATTGGTGTAGGCCTGTAAAGCTTTTTGGTCTTTTACGAATTTACGGTATATAATACTACTTTTATTCCCACTCAATATTTCTGATAAAGCATCTAATGCTATTTCATCTTTATGGTTTTGTGGAACTGTTGGAAAGTTAATAGAAATTAGAGGTTGACGAATGTTATCCTCATAACTAATATATCGGCTCTTTTCTAGCTCAACGGGTGTTTTATCAACTTTAGGAATCTCAGGACATGGCACAATTTTACCAAAATACTTCTCGGCTAACTTTATCACTTCTTTAGTATTAACATCGCCTGCAACAGTTAAAGTAGCATTATTAGGGCCATACCAACGTAAGAAAAATTGTTTTAAATCTTCTAAAGTAGCATTGTTTAAATCTCTGATATATCCTATGGTTGGCCAGCTATAAGGATGTCCATAAGGGTATAAGGCTTGACCTATTTTTTCGTTTACTAACCCATAAGGGCGGTTGTCGTAGTTTTGACCACGCTCGTTTTTTACCGTACTTCTCTGAATTTCAAATTTTTGTTGTGTAACAGCATCTAACAAAAAGCCCATTCTGTCGGATTCTAGCCATAAAGCAACTTCTAACTGGTTAGAAGGCAGGGTTTCAAAATAATTGGTACGGTCGGTATTTGTTGTTCCATTTAAAGTCCCTCCTGCTGCCGATATTATCTTAAAATGTTGTTCATCGCCAACATGGTCGCTCCCCTGAAACATCATGTGCTCAAAGAAATGAGCAAAACCACTTCTCCCCAGAACTTCGCGCCCACTCCCTACATGATAGGTTACATCAACATGCACAATTGGGTCGCTGTGGTCTTCATGAACTATAACGGTTAATCCGTTGCTTAAAACATATTTTTCGTAAGGAATATTAAAAGGATTCCCTTTTTTATCTACTTTTTCCACCAATTTGGTTTGAGCATTGGCAGTAAATAGTGATAAAAGAGTAAAAACAAATAAGTTAAATAAATATTTCATACTTTCCAATAATTTTTTGTGCGAATATACTATTTTAATGTTTATATTTGCGCCACAAAATTTATGGGGAATTAGCTCATTTGGCTAGAGCGCTTGCCTGGCAGGCAAGAGGTGACCGGTTCGAATCCGGTATTCTCCACAGAAAAAAGCCACCTCCACAGGTGGCTTTTTTATTGCCCGAATTTCAATACTCCATACTGCCAATAATTTTCAGTAGTTTCAATTTTTAGTTTCTGCTTTATGAGGTAATTGAATATTAGTTCCTTTAACTTTTCTTCTTTATCTTTATCCAATCCTGCCATTTGGTACAAACATGCCGCTACCGTTCCATCTTTATTAAAATAAACCCTGAAATAACATTCGCCCACTGATGAAGGCCATAATTGTTTTTCTGAAATGGTGTGGTATATTCCTGACAAGAAATCAGACCACTGTTTTTTCCACTCCTCCTCTCTGCCTTTAAACAAATAATTCTCTGAGGTCATATTGCTAAAGGCCAATTTATACCCTTTCTGCATATAAATAGCATCTGCCTCATATAACCCTCTGTCGGGAATTTGCTGTAAGTATAGTTGGGCTTTTGCCTGAAACCCAATAAACGTAAAAAATATATAAAATAAATATTTGTTCATTCTCATCAATAGTTATAGTGCAAAATTGAGGCCGAAAACTATTACCAATGAAATAAAAATAATAATAGTTTAATAAATGCAATTTACTTGTTAATAATAAACATATATAAATAACTAAATTTCACTAATGTGCATGCCCTCCTCCTTCTTCGGAATTTTTCTTTTTGGCCAATAAATCATAAGCCCCTTTTATTACTATTTCAGTATGGGTATCACTTAATGCATCTGACTCTATTGCGGTGCTGCCATTATCACTTAAGCCTTTATTCACTTTTATCATTTTAAATTTATGGGGATGATTAGTGGTGAGAAAAATAAACCAATCGCCCTCAAACTCAACTACAGCCTCATCAGATACTGAAATTACCTTTTTAGGGTCGGTTTCAATATAGGCTTTTAAATACATTCCGGGTAATAAATCAATATCTTCTTTATCTAAATGACAATGAACACGCACTGTACGGTCGGTATCAATTTCACGTCCTATTAAATGCACTGTACCTGTTCTTTCTTTGGTTTCGTTAGCTAAGGTAAACCATATACGTTGATTAATTTTTATTTTTGAAATGTCTTTTTCAAACACGGTAAGTTCAGCATGTAAATGCTCCGTATCAACAATCTTAAACATAACATCGGTTGGATTTACATACATCCCTATATTTACATTCACTACGGTAACATAGCCCGAAATAGGGGAAACTATATTGATATTTTTTTGAATGTTGTGAATATTCAAATTATCGGTATTTATTCCCAGCAATTGTAACTTTGTTCTCAGTGCCGCCTCTTTAATCTCCACACTTTCAAACTGTGTTTTGGCTTGTTGCAATAGTTTTTGCGAACTTACCTTATCGTTAGCCAAACTTTGTTGTCTTTCATACTCGCTGCGGAGGTATTCTAATTGTGTTTTACTTTCTAAGTAGTCTTGTTGAATTTGTATATAATCGGGATGTTGCATAACAGCTATAACTTGCCCTTTTCGGATTTTCATTCCTTGAAGCAGCTCTGTATTTTTTACAAAACCTCCCATAGGTGTTGATATGCTGATAAGATTTTGAGGTGGAACATCAAGCATTCCTCTTACTTTTATTATTTCACTTATTTCTTTCTCTTCTGCTTTCCCTGTTACTAATCCTATCATTTCTTGTTGTTCTTTGCTTAACTCCACCATATCGTCTTCTTCATGAAAATGCGTGTCGTCTTGGTGGTCATGTGTGTGTTTATTTCCACATGAAATGGTTAACATAATACATCCAATAATCCAAATAATTTTATAGATATATGTTTTCATATTTTTATTTTTTATTTCCAATTAAATATTCAATTTTAATTACGTTTTGATTGTACATATTCATTGCATTCAAATAGCCTGATTTAATTTGAAGGGCGTTTTTCAAACCAAGCAAATATTCAACATACCCTATCTCACCTTGTTTAAAACTCAGCTCTGCACTATCAATTATTAAATTAGCATTAGGTAAAGCACTTTTTTCATAATAGCTCAGTGTATTCATATTTTTATGATGTTCTTGAAATGTTTCGTAATAAGCTGTCAACATAATATTTTTAAAATAAGTATAGTTGCTTTCTTCTTTTTTGCGGAATATTTCGGCTTCCCTAATACGTGCTGTGTAGGGTCTAAACCATAATGGAACTGAAATGCCAAATTCAAAACCGATGAATCTTTGCGAGCTAGGATAAAAACTCTCTGTTTGATTTCTTTTATGATATCCAATCAATGATTGATTAAAATACCCTAATGAGAAATTGGGGAAAGATTTTGAGACTTCCACTTTTTTCTGCAAACGACTAATCTCAACTTGTTGTTCATACCAAAGTATTTCCGGATTGTTATTGATATTATTGCTTCCCCCTTCATTACTTATTTTAGTAAAGCTATTTTTTTCAATGTCTATCATTGATTTACTATTCATAAGCATTTGTAATTGCGATTGGTAAATCAACAAATCATATTCGTTTTGCTGTATCTGGTTTTTTATTTCCATCAATTCCGTTTCGGCTGTTGTTTTTTCCAGAATGTTGCTTTCGCCAGCATTAAAACGATGCGCTGCTGCTGTGGCAAAGAGCGTGTATATACTATCCATACGCTCCAATAATTGCTGACGAGCATGCAAATAAGACAATTGATAATAAGCTGATTTAACTTTATATATCAAAGTGTTTTTATTCATCTCAACTTTTAATACTGCATCTTGAATTAAGGCTTTATACAGTTGATTCTGATTGGCAAGCACTGTGGGAAAAGGAATTTCCTGACTAATGGTAAAGTTGTTATCATTAAAAAATGAATTGTACTGACCGTAGCTAAGCATAGCGCTGGTTTTACCTATGTCAAAAGATGATTTTTTGAGCGCTTTATTATAATCAATTTCATATTTTCCGGCTTCTATCAATACATTATTCTTGACAGCACTATCAATAGCCTGTGGTAAGTTAACAATTGTTTTTTGTGCTTTTAAGCTGCCTGTGCCTGCAAAAAATAGAACAAAAGGGAGCACAATCAATAAATTATTGCTATGAATCAAAGGCTTTTTTATTTTCTCGAGATACCAATATAAAACCGGAAGTACAACTAAAGTAAGCAAGGTTGCTGTAATTAATCCGCCTATAACAACTGTTGCCAATGGTTTTTGTACCTCTGCTCCTGCACTTGTTGATAGTGCCATGGGTAAAAATCCTAATGATGCCACTAAGGCTGTCATGACAACCGGACGCATTCTTACGGCTGTTCCGGCAATAATTATTTGATGAATGTCTGATTCACCACTTTGTTTAATACGATTAAATTCACCAATAAGCACAATGCCGTTAAGTACCGCAACTCCAAATAAAGCAATAAATCCGATACCTGCCGAAATGCTAAAAGGCATATCACGCAACCATAAAGCAAATATACCCCCAATGGCCGACATTGGGATTGCAGTAAAAATGAGCAGACTTTGTTTTAATGAATGAAAAGTAAAATATAAAAGTATTAATATTAAAGATAAAGCTAAAGGCACAGCAATTAACAAACGATTGCGAGCCTCAATCAAGTTTTTAAAAGCGCCTCCGTAGGTTACAAAATAACCTGCATTAAGCTTAACCTCTTTATCTACTTTAGCTTGTACTTCTTTAACAATACTCTCTACATCACGTCCCCTTACATTGAAACCCACAATTATTCGTCTCTTGGCATCATCTCTTTGAATTTGAAAGGGACTCATTTTAAAATCTACCGAAGCAATTTGTGATAATGGAATTTGATGCCCTTCAGAAGAATTTATATATAAATTATTTACATCATTAATGCTTTGACGGCTTGAATTTTCAAGTCTTACTACCATATCAAAGCGTTTTTCTCCTTCATATACAAATCCGGCAAATTCACCTGCAAAAGCAGTTCTTATGGTTTGATTGACATCTTCAATATTCAATCCAAATAATGCTATCTTATCTCTATCAAATGTTATAACTATTTGCGATTGGCCACTTACTGATTCCACAAAAATATCATGCGCCCCTTCAACCGAAGAGGCAATTTTTCCAACGTTTGCCGCATACTTACTCAGCAAGTCTAAATCTTCACCATAAATTTTTATCACTACATCTTGTCTTGCACCGGTCATCAACTCGTTAAACCGAAGCTGTATAGGCTGCTGAAAGCTAAATACCAAGCCCGGAATTTTTTCTAATTCTTTTGCCATCTTTTCGGCTAACTCGTGCTTATTTGTTGCGCTTGTCCATTCCGAACGGTCCTTTAACACAACCATTAAATCGCAGGCCTCAACGGGCATAGGGTCTGTTGGAATTTCAGCAGTTCCAATTTTACCAACTACATCTTTTACCTCAGGGAATTTATCCCGCAAAATTTTTGCTACTCTAAGCGATGCCTCAATGGTTTGCGACATGGAGCTTCCTTGCATTACTCGTAACTCAACCGCAAAATCGCCTTCATCAAGTGAGGGAATAAATTCACCACCTAATCGTGTAAAAACAAATAAACTGATTAAAAGTAGCGTTAGAGAAAAAGCCATAACAGATTTCTTCTTTTGAAGGGCAAAATGCAAAACAGGGGTATATACCTTTAAGAAAAACTTGATTATTTTATCCGATATATTTTCTTTATATGTTTGTTTCTTTTCAATAAAAAGAGAGGTCATCATAGGAACATAAGTAAGTGATAGGATAAATGCACCAAGAATGGCAAAAGAAATTGTGGCTGCCATAGGTCTGAACATTTTACCCTCTATTCCTGCCAATGCCAGTATAGGCAAGTAAACTATAAGAATGATTATTTCTCCAAAAGCGGCTGAGCTTCTTATCTTGCTCGATGCTAAATAAACTTCCTCATCAATTTCATTTTGTGTAAGGCTTCTATGGCCATATTTCGATAAAATAGATTTTCCGGTTAAATGATGCAATGTGGCTTCTACTATAATTACTGCTCCATCAACAATTAACCCAAAGTCTATTGCCCCTAAGCTCATTAAGTTACCCGACACCCCAAAAATATTCATCATAGAAATGGCAAAAAGCATAGCTAAAGGAATAACAGAAGCCACAATAAAACCTGCCCTGAAATTGCCTAATAATAGTACTAATACGAAAATAACTATGAGTGCTCCTTCTGCTAAATTCTTTCCCACCGTTTTTATAACTCTGTTTACCAAATCGGCTCTGTCTAGATAAGTTTCAATACTTACACCTTCAGGTAAATTTTTCTTCACCTGTTCCATTCTTTCTTTTACCCTTTTAATTACTTCTGAGGCGTTTTCTCCTTTTAGCATTAAAACTATACCGCCAACCGCTTCACCTTGTTCGTTTCTTGTCATAGCTCCATATCTGGGAGCATGTCCAAATTTAACGCTGGCCACGTTGCGAATCAATACCGGAATACCTTTATCGTTTACTTTTACTACAATTTTTTCGATATCTTCTATTGATCCAATTAAACCTTGGCTGCGTATGTAATACGAGTTTGGTTTTTTATCAATATAAGCCCCTCCTGTGTTCTGATTGTTTTTACGTAAGGCATCAAAGATGTCCTTCACAGAAACATTCATGCTATTTAATTGGTCGGGGTTAACGGCTATTTCGTATTGTTTTAAGTAACCGCCAAAGCTGCTTACATCGGCAACTCCTTCAATTCCTAACAACTGCCTGCGTACTAACCAATCTTGTAAAGTACGTAATTCCATAGCCGAATATTTATTCTCATAGCCCGCCTTGGTATGAATAACGTATTGATATATCTCGCCTAAACCGGTGGTAACAGGAGCCATTTCAGGTATTCCAACCCCTTCGGGAATAATTGCTTTTGCTTCGGTTAATCTTTCATTTACCTGTTGTCGAGCCCAATATATATCAACATTGTCTTTAAAAACTATAGTAACTACAGATAGGCCAAAACGTGAAAAGGAGCGTATTTCCTCAATATGAGGAATACTAGCCATAGTTTGTTCTATCGGGAAAGTTACCAAACGTTCAATATCTTCGGCAGACAGTGCCGGAGATGAAGTAATTACTTGTATTTGGTTGTTGGTAATATCAGGAACGGCATCAATAGTAAGTTTGCTTACCGAATAGCTACCCCACCCCACTAACATTAAAGTTAATAACCCAACAATAAATTTATTTTTTATGGAAAAATGAATTATTTTGTCTAACATATAATAGCATAAATTATTACAGCACTTATTGCTGCATTAAAAAAATAACCGGAAATTAGATTCTTAATCTTTCGAAATTGCTGAAAGAATAATTATGCCAGCTTAGGCGGTTGCCAAATGTAAGAGAAACAATAACTATTAATGGTATCGTTTTTTATAGCATGTAAAACTATTTGATTATCGGGATATACTAAACCCTCAGGAGAATTGCCTATCACAAAAGTATTTACATAATGATGTTGCATTAAACAACAGTCGCCACAATGTTTAAAAGGGAGCCTGCAATCATTATCCTGACCATTGTGTTCCGAACTATGTTCTGTAATATCATCATGGCGCTCGCCATAGTGATTGTATAAGAACTCGCTAAAACTGTTGGTGTCTTTATGTTCGTAAGTATGATGATAAAAATGAATGAAAAGCCAAGGCATCTTTACCAACTCTTCCGCAAAGGAATTGTTACTGATAATTTGTAAAAGAAAAAAGATAGCTAAAACTCTTTTCATATCACAAAGATATAAGATAATATTCTATTTCAAAATAATAAAGTTATGCTAACTTTAAATCATAGCTAAAATTATCAATCCCTAATAACTATCTCAGGGCTTATGATATTTATTAAACTATTGAATATTTTTATTTTGTATTATATTTTACAACTGGCTAAAAACTATGCTTATACGAATATTTTTTAAAAAATCAATTAAAATTATTACCTTTGCACGCCAATTCAAAAAAATTACCGTAATAATTTTTATAACTTATGAAACTTTCTCAGTTTAATTTCCACCTCCCTAAAGAATTAATAGCCGAACATCCAGCCAAAAATAGAGACGAAGCCCGCTTAATGGTAGTAAATCGCAGTACCGGTAAAATAGAACATAAAGTATTTAAAGATATTTTGGGCTATTTTAATGATGGCGATTGTATGATAATTAATGACACCAAGGTTTTTCCTGCCCGTTTATACGGTAACAAAGAAAAAACAGGTGCTAAAATAGAAGTATTTCTGCTCCGTGAATTAAATCGTGAAAGTCGCCTTTGGGATGTTTTAGTTGATCCTGCCCGAAAAATAAGAATAGGAAATAAACTATATTTTGGTGAAGATGACTCTTTAGTAGCCGAAGTAATTGATAATACAACTTCAAGAGGCAGAACTCTTCGTTTTTTATTTGATGGCGACTATACTGAGTTTAAAGCTACCATTGAATCTTTAGGCGAAACACCACTTCCAAAATATATCAAGAGAGCTCCTGTTCCTGAAGACGAAGAGCGCTATCAAACCATTTTTGCAAAACACGAAGGCGCTGTTGCAGCTCCTACTGCAGGCTTGCACTTAAGCAAAGAATTATACAAAAGATTGGAACTTAAAGGAATTGATTTTGCTCCGTTAACACTACATGTTGGTTTAGGCTCTTTCAGACCGGTTGAGGTAGAAGATTTAACCAAGCATAAAATGGATAGCGAGCAGGTAATTATTAGTGAAGAAACAGCTAATATTGTTAATAAAGCCAAAGAAAACAAGAAAAAAGTTTGTGCCGTTGGTACTACTGTTATGCGTGCTATCGAGAGCAGTGTTTCAACCACAGGTACTTTAAAGCCCTACAATCAGTGGACTAATAAGTTTATTTTTCCACCATACGATTTCAGTATTGCCAATTGTATGATTACCAATTTTCACATGCCTGAATCTACCCTGCTTATGATGATTTGCGGCTTTGCCGATTACGATTTAGTTATGGAGGCATACAAGCAAGCAGTTAAAGAAAAATATCGTTTCTTAAGCTATGGTGATGCCATGTTGATTTTATAATCAAACCTAATAGAATTGAATAGATACGCTATCATTGTTGCCGGTGGTTCAGGTTCTCGAATGGGAACAGAAATACCTAAACAGTTTTTAGAAATTCATCACAAACCTGTTTTAATGCATAGCATAAGCAGGTTTTTTGATTTTGATAACCACCTGCAAATAATTGTTGTTTTACCCGAAAAACAAATAGACTTTTGGGAAAGGCTTTGTATAAAATATAAATTTAACATTCCGCATCAAATTGTGAAAGGCGGTGCTGAGCGCTTTTTTTCAGTACAAAATGCGTTAAACACAATTAACCTTGAAGGTATTGTGGCTATACATGATGCCGTGCGTCCTTTAGTTAGTCAACAAACTATTGATTTGGCTTTTGCTTCGGCTGCTACCCGGGGAAATGGTATTCCGGCCATAAGTATAAAAGACTCATTACGTAAATTTAACGAAACTCATAACCACGCTGTAAATCGTAGCAATTACAAGATTATTCAAACTCCGCAGTGTTTTAAAGTTTCTGACATAAAAAAAGCCTATTTTCAGGAATATCGCCAAGAGTTTACAGATGATGCTTCGGTTCTTGAGTATTCAGGCGCGAAAGTTTATCTAACAGAAGGGAATAACGAAAATATAAAGATTACCAATCCTTTTGATTTAAAACTGGCAGAGTTTTTATTGAACTCATAGGAACAAACCTCTTCTAACCATTCACAGCTCACACAGTACTTGCCGCAATACAGTATTACTTTTTGCAGCTTTTATCTCTTCCTTTTGAAAAATATTAATACCTTTGTTCCATCCCAATTTTACAAATATTTTGAATAGTGAAGTGTTAAAAGAAGAAGATGTACACGTAAGAATAAGCATACGTGATATTGCCGCTTTTGGCAAACTACGACTGGCCACCTTAGTGGTTATGTCTGCTGCTTTTTGTTATATATTAGCCTCCGGTAAGCTTGATTACGGCAAACTAATGATTCTTGTTATTGGTGGTTTTTTGGTAACCGCAGCTAGTAATGGTTTTAACCAAATAATTGAACGCCATCGCGATAAACTAATGAACAGAACTAAGGACCGCCCCCTACCTGCCGGCAGAATGACCGTAAATCAGGCCATATTTATTGCCGTAACAATGGCCACGGTAGGTATTTTAATGCTTTGGCTGGGGCTAAACCCTTTGAGCGGAATACTTAGTACCTTAGCTCTTATCTTATACTCCTTTGTTTATACTCCGCTTAAGAAAGTTACTACCTTGGCAGTACACGTAGGAGCTATTCCCGGAGCTATACCTCCTATGCTGGGATATGCTTCTGTAACGGGTGAGTTAAGCACGGTTGCCATCATCCTTTTTCTCGTACAGTTTGTATGGCAGTTTCCCCATTTTTGGGCTATAGCCTGGGTTTTAAATGATGATTACCTCAGAGCAGGATATTATTTATTGCCTTCGCGCGGAGGCCGAAACAAGAATAGCGCATTACAAATTTTGTTTATTACCGTTTGTTTAATTCCTGTAAGTTTATTGCCTATGTACTACGGAGTGGCCGGCAATATGGCCTTGATAATTACTACCATCAGCAGTATTTTATTTGCTTTACAGGCAGTTAATTTATATATTAAACGCGATATAAAATCTGCAAAGCAACTTATGTTTGGTTCGTTTTTGTATTTACCGGTTATTCAAATTGCCTTAATTATTGACAAATTATAAATGGAAAATCTATCTCAAAGTAACGATTTAAGATACAACAAAGCACTAAAAGAGCGTTCGGCCAAGTTTCTTTTGTTTCTTGCCATAGCTAGTATTATTATGGCTTTTGCCGGGCTAACCAGTGCCTATGTAGTAACAAAGGGCAGCAAACCCGATATTTATTTTGATTTGCCCTTTACATTTTATTATAGTACCGCCATTATACTTATCAGCAGTTTAACCATCAATATGTCATTGGTTGCAGTACGCAAAAACAATTATAACCAAATTAGTTTATGGCTTATTATTACCTTTATTTTGGGTTTAGCGTTTACTTATGTGCAATATAAGGCCTGGGGCGAGTTATATCAAAACAAAGTATATTTTGCCGGAAAACAAAGCAACCCCTTGGGTTCTTTTCTGTATATTATTACAGGGCTTCACGTTGCCCATCTTTTTGGCGGTTTAATATATTTAATTGGTGTAATTGTTCGTTCTTTCCTCAAACAATTCAACTCCGAAAACTACTTGAAACTTAAGTTAAGCGCCATATACTGGCACTTTTTAGATATTCTTTGGATTTACCTCTTTTTATTCTTGTTATTTTACAGATAACGATAAGATCTAACTATAACCTAATTTTTTTCTTACCACACTTAAAGTGTCCTGAGCGTACTCACGGGCTTTGTTTTCTCCTTTTTCCAAGATATGATACAAAGCAGATTCATTACTCATCAAAAACTTAAACTCCTCACGCTGCGTAGCAAATTTACTCACAATTAACTCATACAGTTCTTTCTTGGCATGACCATAACCATAGCCTCCCTTGATATAGTTATTGCGCATAGTATTTATTTGCTCATCATTGGCTATTAATTTGTAAATTTTAAAAACATTACAAGCCTCCGGGTCTTTTGGAGCTTCAAGTGGTAAACTATCTGTTACTATTGATTTTATATCTTTCAGCAATTCATTATCGGCTTTAAAAATATCAATAAAATTATGATACGATTTACTCATTTTTTGTCCGTCAGTCCCGGGAACTATCATTACCTGTGTATCTGTTATTGCCTCGGGGACCACAAAGGTTTCGCCATATAAACTATTAAATTTAAGGGCAATATCACGGGTTATTTCCAAATGCTGAATCTGGTCTTTTCCTACAGGCACATAATTGGCATTATACAATAATATATCAGCCGCCATCAATACAGGATAAGTAAATAGTCCGGCATTTACATCAGCTAATTTACCCGACTTGTCTTTAAACGAGTGTGCATTAGCCAGCATTGGATAAGGTGTTAAACAATTCAAGTACCAACTCAACTCGCAAACCTCAGCCACCTTACTTTGGCGATATAAAATATTTTTATCGGTATCAAAACCAAAGGCAACCCATGCGGCTGCTACAGCATTAGTATTATACCTGCGCACAGAGGCTTCTTTAATAGATGTAAATGAGTGTAAATCGGCAATAAAGAAAAACGACTCATTTCCCGATTCTTTACTAATTTTTATAGCCGGTAGTATAGCTCCTAAAATATTTCCTAAGTGAGGAACTCCCGAACTTTGTATTCCCGTAAGTATTCTTGCCATAACTTATATATTTCATTTGCAAATGTAATATCAAAATTTAATACCAAAGTTTAAAAAAGTTTTACTTTGTATTTTTCTGCCATCTTCATTATCTGCTCTTTCGTAACACCGTGTATATTCTTATAGGCATTATAATTCTCCATAGTCATTACATAAATGGCACAATGGTGTTTTTGAGCCAATAAAAAATAAGGTTCCATCTCCCAGTCCATGGTAAAGGTATTATGAACAATAATTTTTTGATGTTTATCCAGTATGGCCTTTTCTGTATTTTCCACACACCAACGATATGCCAAGAAATTTTCTTTAAAATTAAAATTATAATTCCCCTTCAAGTCGGTAAAATAATCATCAACAGAAAATACCGGATACTTTCCTTGTTCAGAAATTAAGTGCGCAAAGCTTGTTTTTCCGGCTCCCGGTAATCCTCTGAGTAAAATTAAATTTTGATTTATGTCCATGTAACTTGTCACTCTTTTTGAGGTGCTAAAATACCTCAATAATTAGCGTTGCTAATTTAATCTAATTCGTTGTATATTTTTCTTCTTGCCGTACTTTCAAATTTACTATATAAATCATAAATATTGCGACTAACATAGAGTTTCAGAACTTTGTAATGCACATCATTAATCTTCCACCAACCAATTTTCTAATGAAATTATCAGTGATATACGCTTAGCTCTGATTTTTGTTATACATTTGCCGGCAAACCAACAAATTCAAAGTAATGAAAATAAGGTCAATGACCGGTTTTGGAAATGCAAAATTAAGCTATTTGAAGAAGCAAATTGTTGTTGAAATCAAGTCTGTAAACAGCAAGCAGTTAGATTTATTCCTGAAGCTCCCTTCCTCATTGCGTATTTACGAATCAGAATTTAGAACAATAATTGCTGATTATGTAGAGCGTGGAAAGATTGATTTTTGTATTTCTTTTGAAGGAGATTTTTCTGATAAAAAAATATTGTTTGACCGTAAGACTGCCCAAAAATACTATCACGAATTATTTAGTTTTGCCAAAGAAATACATCAAGAAAAAAGCGATATCTTATCAAAAGTTCTTACCTTACCCGATGTTTTTAAGCAAGAAATTGCGACTGCCGACAGCAACGAAATAACAAAGGTAAAAGAGGCTATTGGCATAGCGCTTAATAAATTCAACAAGTTTAGAGCTGATGAAGGAAAATTATTAGGAAAAGATTTTCAAAAAAGAATAAACAACATTCTAAATCTTTTTAAAAAAATTGACCCCTTAGATAAAAAAAGAATAATACAAGTAAGAAAAAGAATTGATAACCACTTAAACCAAACTATTGTTAAAGATAAAATAGACAAGAACAGATTTGAAGAAGAGCTTATTTATTATCTCGAAAAGATGGATATTACAGAAGAGAAGTTAAGACTAAAGACTCATTGCAACTATTTTTTGGACACCTTAATTAAAGAAGAATCCTCAGGTCGTAAGCTTGGTTTTATTTCGCAGGAAATAGGCAGGGAAATAAATACTATAGGCTCAAAGGCTAACGATGCAGAAATACAGAAAATAGTTGTTCAGATGAAAGATGAATTAGAAAAAATTAAAGAACAATTGATGAACGTTTTATGACCGGAAACTATATACCAAGCGGTAAATTAATTATTTTTTCTGCCCCCTCGGGAGCCGGAAAAACTACTATTGTTCATCATATCCTAAGTAAATTCCCCGAAATAGAGTTTTCTGTTTCGGCATGCAGCCGTAAAAGGCGTACTGGCGAGAAAGATGGCAAAGACTACTATTTTATTGGTGTTAGAGAGTTTAAGAAAAAAATTGAGGAAAACGCTTTTATTGAGTGGCAAGAGGTTTATGAGAATAATTATTACGGAACTCTAAAATCCGAAATAGAACGTATATGGGCTAAGAAACATCATGTTATTTTTGATGTTGATGTAGTTGGCGGATTAAATTTAAAAAAAATATTTGGGGATAAGGCACTGGCTATATTTGTAAAAGCCCCTTCTATTAAAGATTTGGAAGAAAGATTAAAACAAAGAGCTACAGAAACTCCCGAAAGTATTAAACGCAGAATGGATAAAGCCGAAAAGGAAATGAAGTATTCGGCCGAGTTTGATTATATTCTCGTGAATGATGATATTATTCAGGCTTTGACTGATGCTGAAAAGTTAGTGGCTGATTTTATTTATGCCTAACTTGTCTTTATTCTAAACTCTTTTATCAATCCTTTAATATCAATTAAACGTAATAATAAGGCATAAACTGTTATTCCAAAAACACAGGCTATAACTGCTAAATAAATATTGGCAACATATTGCTTTACCGTATAGGTAATAATCCATGCTCCAACAATAAATAAGAGTACAGCTCCAATAAAGCGATAATTAACTCGCATTTTAAAAATATATACTGCTGCAAAAACCTGAAATAAAGCTGTTAGTCCTTGTGTTATCAGGCTGCTTACAGCGCTCCCCAAAGCCTTATATTGCTCAATAAATATTAGGTTCAAAATAATGTTTAGTATCATACCGCCTCCTGCCATCAAATTAAGTATTTTCATACTGCCATTGGCAGTTAGCAATGTGCCGAAAACATAGGTTGTTGATACAAACACAAAGCAAAACATTAATATCGAAAAAACCGGAGCCGACTCGTTGGTATGGTGATGATAGAGTAAATTCATAATATCGTAATTATAAAAATACGAAAACATAGCCACACAAACCGAAAGCATAAACAATAAGGAGAATGAGAGTTTTGCCATCTCTTCAATGTTTTGCTTAAGCTTTATCATACGTGCAAATATAGGAAGCAGTAATCCTGCAAATAAGTAAGCAATCATATTTGATGCATCTAATAGTCGATAAGCAGATGCATACACTGACGACTGTTCTTTACCGTCAATCAACATACGCTCAAGCATTACAGCATCAATTCGGTTATAAAAAGTCATCAGTAAAACCAATATGGCATAAGGATAGCTTTGTTTTAGAATAATTATAAAAAAGGCTTTATTCCATTGTAATTTTCTAAACCGGGCTTTCTCCCAAACTATAAACATTGAAATTATGGCCGATATCACATAGGCAATAGTCTGGCTGTAAATATACCATTCAATCTTAAAAGGATTCTGACTTCCGGTTACGCCACCCCATAACAGGAGTGCACAAATGGCAATCATAATTAATCGGTCTAGGACCGATATTATACTATCGGTTTTAAACAAGTGCAAACCCGATAAATTACTTCGTATATATAAAATAAATGAAGCCAGAAATTGATTAAAGGTCATAATCAGCAATAGCTTAAGCTGATAACTGTTGTATCCCACAAAATACCCGAAAAGCATGGTAATAAAGACATACAAAACACCTAACAAAAACCGTAATATGATAATTCCCGATAAATGTTTTTGTAATAAGTGATTGTTTTGTGCAATATTCTTGTTATTGAAATTGGTTATTCCAAAGTCGAGCAGAATATTAAAAAGAAAAGAGAAATTAAACAAGGCATAAAACAAACCATACTCTTCCGGACTTACTGTGTTTTGAACGGTACGGTCAATTCCTAAAATCCAAAAAGGCTTTATCAAAAGATTCAATAACAACAGAAGTGCTAAATTGGTTATGAATTTTTTTTGCATCCTTTTATAGATATATTCATTAACTGCTTTCTGCCCGTATTATTGTTTCTCTACTTCAAAATATGAGTAATACCCTATTCTTAAAACATCCGCCCACTTTCAATAGCAAAACCCATCAAGCTCATGGGAACTTCCCCTAAAATGGCATATTGTTTAAAGTATATTAATGCAAGCCTTTGGCTGCTAAAAATCTTTCAGCATCTAAAGCAGCCATACAACCACTACCTGCTGCTGTTACAGCTTGTCGATAAATATGATCTTGCACATCTCCACAGGCAAAAACACCTTCAACATTGGTACGCGTACTTCCGGGAACAGTTAAAATATAACCATTTTCATCCATATTCAAATATGGCTTAAACTCTTTTGAATTAGGCTCATGACCAATAGCCACAAAGAAACCGGTAATATCTAATATTCTTTCCTGATTGGTTTTGGTATTAAATACCTTTACTCCGGTAACTCCTTGTTCTCCCAAAATTTCAACAGTGCTGTGGTTGTATAAAATTTCAATATTAGCAGTGTTTTGTACCCTATGTTGCATGGCTTTTGAGGCTCTCATTTCATCTCTTCTTACCAACATATATACTTTTCGACAAAGTTTGGCCAAATATGAAGCCTCTTCGGCTGCCGTATCACCGGCACCAACAATAGCCACATCTTGACCTTTAAAAAAGAAACCATCACATACTGCACAGGCCGACACACCAAAACCATTCAACTTTTTCTCGGAAGGTAATCCTAACCACTTGGCCGATGCTCCGGTAGCAATAATTACCGCATTAGCTTCAATATGATGTTTTTCGTCAACAACAACTTTATGCGGATAGCTGCTGAAATCAACAGATGTAACCATGCCCCAACGAATGTCAGTGCCAAATCTTTCGGCTTGCTTCTTAAAATCCTCCATCATTTGAGGCCCTTGTGCTCCATCAGGATATCCGGGAAAATTTTCTACTTCAGTAGTTATGGTTAATTGTCCACCCGGTTGCAATCCCTGATACATAACCGGTTTCATATCTGCACGGGCGGTATATATTGCAGCGGTATATCCTGCGGGTCCCGAACCTATAATAAGGCAATTTACTTTTTCTGTTGTGGTATTTTCCATAGTATTATTATTTATCACAAATATACAAAAGCATTTGGGCTAAAGGGCTTAAAAATTGTTATTCTGCCTCAGCATACCTATTCTCCTGTATTTACAGAAACCATATTTCAAGTAACTACTTTCTTTTTCCTGTAATTTTTACTTCAAAAAACTCGTATGATAAGGCCGAAACTCCTATAGTCATCAATAAACTTAGCAAATATAAAAGCACTTGATTAAAGATGGCAAAGTGCATAAGCAGTTTAATACACACAACAATAGTAATAGAATGATACATATAAATACCATAAGAAATTCGCCCTAAATATTCAATAATATCCGAACGGAATTGAACTATACTGTTTTTATTAAGTGCCAAGTTAAATATAATTAGTCCAAATAATACTGCGTAAATCTGATAATGAAAAAATCCCAGACTCTTCCCTGAAATTATTAGGGAAATTGTGGTTATCCATACTGCAATTTGCAACCATTTATTTTGTACAAAAGCAATAATGCCTGAATAATGATAATGAAATGCAATGGCAAAAAATCCGCCAACAGCCATATTATCAATAGGAAACAAGTTCCATATTTTATTTAATTGATTAATAAATTCAACATCTGTATTCCAGGCTAATGTATATTTTACCACCAAATAAAATAAAATAACCCCGAGTACTATGTTCATTTTATTTCTTACATATCTCATTAACCAAGGCCATATTAAATAAAACTGCTCTTCTACCCCAATTGACCAGGCCGGTGTAGCATAAGCAACTCCTGCACCCAATGCATGAATAACATTAGGCATCATCAGCACAAAAAAAGCAAGCTTCGTATAAAAGTGCTCATTGTTATGCCCCGGTAAGTTCATCCATGAAATTTGTGGCAACACAAAAAATGCAAGTATGATTAATAAAAAATACAAAGGCCATATCCGTTTAATTCTACGTATATAAAAAGCTTTAATACTGATAAACCCATGCTCTTTCTCCTCTGCTATTAACAAATAAGTAATTAAAAAACCACTCAGCACAAAAAATAAGGTAACACCAATCTTACCCATTAGCTGTATTGTAGAGTTATCAAAAAAGTTATTTAAACTAAAGAGTTTTTTATACATCTCTACATGATGTACAAATACTAACAAAGCAGCAAAAAAACGAAGCGTGTTTAAATGTGGAAAATACACTTTCATAGGCTACTTGATTATTCGTTTCAAAAGTAGGCTTTTATTTATCTTTACAAAATACAAAACTAAATTTCATTTCCCTTATCCCTATAAATATAAATAGCCTTAACTTGTATTTACTTACTTCTGTTTTTAATGCTCTAAACACTATATTTGCAGTGTGTGTATTTTAATATTTATATATGGAAAAATTACTAGAACAATATTTTGATACTTTGTGGCCTATTTGCAGAAGTATAACAGGGAACGGTTTAAGACAAAGTTTCAAAATACTACAAGAAATAATTCCCTTAGAGCTTACAGAAGTACCTACCGATACACAGGTGCTCGACTGGAAAATTCCAAAAGAATGGAACATTAATGACGCCTATATTGTTACTCCTGACGGAAAAAAAATAGCCGAATTTAAGGTAAACAACCTGCACATTATGAATTACAGTATCTCTGTAAATAAAGAAATGGGATGGGACGAACTTAAAAACCATTTACATACATTGCCCGATAAACCTGATGCTATACCCTATTTAACTACTTACTACAAAGAAACATGGGGTTTTTGTATAACTTACAACGAATATAAAAATTTACCTCAACAGGGCAGCTATAAAGTGTACATTGACAGCAGCTTACAGAACGGTTCATTAACCTATGGGCAATATGTTTTAAAAGGCAGCTCAAACAAGGAAATTATATTCAGCTCCTATTTATGCCATCCGAGTATGGCTAATAACGAGTTGTCGGGGCCTTTAGCTTTGGCCTTTCTCTACAAGAAATTAGCTAAAAAAGAAAACAGATATTATACCTATCGTTTTGTTTTAGCCCCCGAAACTATAGGTGTAATAGCTTTTTTGGCTCGACATGGGCATGCTCTAAAAAACAATATTGTGGCAGGCTATGTTTTAACTTGTTGTGGCGATAATGGAAAAATAACCTATCAGCTAAGTAAGCGCACCAATACTATTGCCGACAATATGATGCAACATTTTTTAGAAACAAAATACCCCAATAGCGTAATAAGAGATTTTAGGGTTGGCGGAAGCGATGAAAGACAATACTGCTCTCCGGGTTTCAATTTTCCGGTAGGTACCATAATGCGTACACCTTACAAGATTTATCCTGAGTATCACACCAGTTTAGATAATAAAAAGGTAATTGATTTTTCAGCTTTAAAAGAAGTTGTTTGTTTACTTAACGATATTTGTCAGGCTATGGAAATGAATCAGCCTATTGAGCCGGCCTTGCTGTATGGCGAACCCATGTTAGGTAAAAGAAAACTTTACCCTGAAAAAGGCGGTGCCGGAATTATGAATGATGATTTGATATATTTGTTGAGCATTATTACATTGAGTGAAGTAAACCATACACCACTTGAAATTGCCCAAAGGCTAAACACTAATATATTACAGCTTAATACTGCCCTTACAATTGCGCTAGAACAAGGGTTGGTAAAGAAAAAAATAAAGCAATGAGTACAGAGCCAATACTGAATTTATTTACCGATGATTATTTTATGCGCGAAGCCTATAAGGAGGCGCAGAAGGCTTATGATGCCGATGAAGTCCCGGTAGGAGCTGTCATTGTTTGTCAAAACCAAATAATAGCCCGTGCACATAACCTAACCGAAAGCCTAAACGATGTAACTGCTCATGCAGAAATGCAGGCAATAACTGCAGCAGCCAATCATTTGGGTGGAAAATATCTGAATGAATGTACCCTATATGTAACTCTGGAGCCTTGCATTATGTGTGCCGGAGCTATTTATTGGGCACAACTCAAACAGGTTATATATGGCGCACCCGATACCAAAAGAGGGTTTTCAAAACTGCAAACAAATATTCTGCATCCTAAAACTCAAATTAAGGGGGGTATAATGGAACAACCTTGTTCAAAAATTTTAACCGACTTTTTCAATTCTAAACGATAATTTATCAAACAGATAGAATAACTTTGTTATTTCTTACTAAACAAGCTCAGCGATGTTTAAAAAAATTAATTCCGACCTGTTCAATCAGATATTCCTTCTGGCATGCCTTGTTACGGTTGGCTCTATCATCTTTTTTACATTAATAAATTTCTTTGCCGATTTTCTGGGAGCTGTTATTATTTACGTGTTATTTAAGCCCCTAACTAAATATTTAATTGAAAAAAGAAAGTGGAAAAGAGGCCTAACATCGCTTGTCATAATGCTTTTTAGCATTATTATTATTCTTGTTCCTTTGATTTTAGTTTTCAATATGTTTATTCCTAAGTTACAGCATCTTTTTAGTGATACGAGTGTAATTACGCAAACATTGCAAAACTTAGATGATAAGATATATGAAATTAGCGGTCAGCGTTTGGTTAGCGATGAAAACATAAAAAAACTGCAAAGTGAGGCAGCCAACTATATTACACAAATCTTAGGCCAATCAGTGTCCATTCTGGGCGATATAGGGATTATGCTTTTGTTCTTATACTATTTGCTTAGTAACACCGGTTATTTAGAAATTTTTATTAAAAAAATTATTCCTGTTAAAAACAACGAGCTAATTCTATTCACCGAGGAGCTTAAAGCACAAACTTTAAGCAATGTTTTGGGAGCACCTATACTAGCTGTCCTACAAGGTTTGGTGGCTGCTTTAGGCTATTGGATTTTTGGCTTGCCTGAGCCTCTCTTTTGGGGTATGATTACCGGAATATTTTCATTTATCCCAATGGTTGGGGGCGCCTTAATATGGATTCCATCGGCATTATTGCTCTATTCGCAAGGTGATAAATACCAGGCTCTTGCCTTAATGGTTTATGGTATCTTAATTATTTCTATGATTGACAATGTACTGCGCTTTGTGTTTCAAAAGAAATTTGCCGATGTACATCCCTTAATTACCGTAATGGGAGTAATCTTAGGGCTTAAATTGTTTGGGCTTCCGGGCATCATTTTTGGCCCCTTATTAATCTCCTACTTCTTACTGATGGTTAATATTTATAAAGAGCAATTTATTTCAAAAACCCCTACCGATACACAAATAACTCAGGAATAAATTCACTTAGCCTAACCATTCAGCTACTATCTCCACCGGACGTCCAATTACAGCTTTGTTACCCTTCACTAATATTGGCCTTTCAATCAGTTCAGGATGTTGGGCCATAATTTCAATATACTGTTCTTCAGTCAGGTTTTTGTCTGCATACTTCTCTTTATAAAGAGTTTCCTTTTTTCTTACTAATTTCTCGGCAGGGATATTCAACTTCTTAACCAATGAACGTATATCATCTGCTGTTGGTGGGGTTTTCATATATTCAATAATTTTGTATTCTTTCTCTGAGTTCTTAAGAATATCTAAAACCTTTCTGCTTGTACTACAAGTATTTTTATGAAAAATGGTAATCATATTTAATTTATTTTAATACTATTATTTTCAAAGCTGCTATGACCCAAAAACATTCTTTAATATATCATTTACACGTGCTGCGGGGTCTTTTCTTATTTTTGTTTCTTCCTCGCCTATCATCTTAAAAAGCCCTTCTATGGCCTTATTGGTAACATATAGTTCCAAATCAGGATTTACTTTTTGTGTAAGCGGCAATTGATTATATTTTTGGGCTACTGTCTGCCAATACTTGGTAACTTCAGTTTTTTCTATACTTTTTTGAACTATTGGTTTAAATGCCTTTACTAAATTATCGGTAGTTTTATTGGCCATATATTGTGTTGCGGCAGTTTCATTACCCTTCAATATATTTTTGGCTTCACTAAAAGTCATTTCATTTAAAGCTTGAACAAAAATGGGTGTTGCACTTTTAGCAGCATCTTCAGCGGCTCTGTTTAAGGCTTTTATAAAGTCATTGGCTTGCTTGTCAAAACCAACTTGTCTTACGGCATACTCAACATTCTTAGCTTCGGGCGGAAATGGTATTTTAATCGAAGGGTTTTTTAAATACCCGTCTGTCTTAGAAACTATACCAACGGCATTGTTTGTACCTACCTTTAAAGCTTCTTTTAAACCTTGTATAATTTGCGATTCGCTTAAGTTACTATGGTTACTCCCCCCGATAACAGAATTAACAGTTGAGTTTTCAACAACCTGCTTGGGTAATTTTATTTGAGCTTGCGTATTTATAATACCCGTAAGGATTATGGCAGAAGTTAATGCAAATACTTTCATCATGTCTTTTATGATGTATATACAAATATTTTGCCACATTTTATAAGTTCAGGAAACACAAAATCAACAGGTATTGTCTAAGGCAATTAATTTAAGCGTTGTTTTGCTATCAACTCAAATTGCGGAATAACCACCTCAAAGTAGGTATTATTATCTAAACGAAACATGTTAAATATACCTTTCATATAGCCTACTTCCGAACGTAGAGGACAATACGATTCATAACTATAAACTTCTCCGGGAGTAATTATAGGTTGTTTGCCTATTACTCCATCGCCTTCTACTTCACTGTGATGATTAATAGAGTCAAAAATTTCCCATTTTCTACTTACAAGTTTACAAGTAAAATCGGTATTGTTTTGAATAGTTATTTTGTAGATAAATACAAAATTCTGAGCATCTGCATTTGAATATAATTCACTGAACAATGGTTCGACCTGAATTAAGATGCCTTTGGTAATTTGCGAAACTTTTGGCATAGCAGAAATGGATTTATTTTTAGCAATACTAAAAAATATTTTTTTAAATTACAAAGTCAATTCTCCAACTCAATTGTTAAAACTTTTATTTTAATACTATTCTAAATTATTCTATACTGTTTCTTTTTACCTATACAACCATTAATAATATTTTAGGAAGAAAAATTATTAAACCAACAATCATTGCTGCTATGGCACTTATCAATACAGCAGCTGCCGAAACATCTTTTATTCTTTTTATTTTTTCATTCTTTTCAGGACACACAAAATCAGCCATATTCTCAACAACTGTATTTATAGCCTCTACAACCCAAACAATAGCAATACAAAATATTACTGCTACCCACTCCCATGTACTAACCTGTAATACCCAAGAGATAATAACAGCAAGTAGTGCCAATATAAAATGAATAATAAAATTAGGTTCTTCTTTTAGCAGAACTTTTATTCCGTTAAAGGCATACATAAAACTTTTAAGCCTGTGGTTTATGGTAAAAGTGCTTTCTTTCATTTGCAATATTTTTAATGATTATACTACAATAAATGTTTTAATAAATTAATCTCAACTGTTCTTGGTTGAGCTAACAAAATATCGTTTGCGCAACAATATATATTCTAACCATAAAACCTCTGCATAAGCACGGCATCTATATTTTATATGTGTTTTGGGATGATAGGAAAATAATCTCAACCACTTTGGCGAAACCTCACCCAACAAACCTGCAACAAAAAATACGTATTTATCTTTTTCGGCCGCTGATGGTTCTTCAATAATAATAATTTCATGATTTAATTTGGCTATACAAATGGCCAGTATCAATCGTTCAACTTTGTTTCTCGAAGATTTTATAAATTCCTTGCAATATTGTACCAACTCGGCTCTTAACGGCTCTAATGTTTCAATTTTTAAATCTGCCATTAAACGTGCTACGTGATATATGATCAAAACGGTGTAAGGGTAATAAGGAGAAACTGAATGAGGATTATTAATAAAATCTTTTTCCTGAATACAGCGTAATATAACCTTCAAACTATCTTCATCTTGCTCATTTAACGGCAATTGATAATAATACACAAAGTACAGGGTATTACACAAAGCGCAAACATCAAAGGCCGAGCGCATTTTCTTAACAAAAAATGTATTGTAGGGTTTTAGTTTCTCATACCCTTTAACCGGCATATCGGGCCATTTTAAATTCCCAATGGCATAGCGCGTCATTTTTTCCTTCAGTTCTATCCTCTCTTGCTCACTGTGCTTTAAAACCAAATGTATCATTGAACTATCATCAATATCATCAGGAATCATAAAGAACATAAAATGGTGAGCCAAATACCCTCCGGGAAATTGTTTCCCAAAGCGCGTTTCCCAGAAGTTATATGATGCTTCCCCGTCTTTATTTCTAAATAAATAAAAACTCTTTCTCATCCTTTCCAGTATCCCTTGCACAATCTCTTTTTCATTTTCGTTTAATGCATCAAAATACCGTATCAAAGTAAAACCAATGCAGGCTGTAAAAAAAGCAGTATTATCATTTCTTGAATATAATCCTTTAGCCCATACCCGCTTTACAGGAAATAATCCATCAGAAAAATAAATAACATTACAACACTGTAATTCTTCCAGGACTTTTAATTGTTTCACTATTTCCGCCATCTTAACTATAATTCAAATTCTTTGTAACTATTGCAACAATAAGATTATATTGTATATTTTCTTAATATTTTTCAATAATAAGTTCAAAATGCAATAATAAAATTATTTTTGCGTTTAATTAAACCATTAAGAAATACTGATGAATAAAAGATTAACACTGCTTCTTGGAATACTTACATTGTTTAGTAGTGTTTATGCTCAAGCCCCCAAGTACAGCAACGAGTTTCTGGCTATTGGTGTTGGTTCGCAGGCGCTTGGCGTAGGCAAAGCAGTTTCTTCAACCGTTAACGATGTTAGTGCGGCATACTGGAATCCTGCCGGTTTAATTCATATTGAAAATAATATGCAGGCCGCATTTATGCACTCCGAATATTTTGCCGGTATTGCAAAGTATGATTATGGTGCTGTATCTAAACGAATCGACAGTTCATCGGTAGCAGCTTTTAGTGTTATTCGTTTTGGAGTGGACGATATTCCTAACACCACCGAACTGATTAACAGTAATGGACAAATAGATTATAATCGTATTACTACTTTCTCGGCTGCCGATTATGCCTTTATGGGTTCCTATTCACGAAAGCTTGCTTACCCAGGGTTGAGTTTTGGCGCTAATGCCAAAGTAGTACGCAGGCTTATTGGAGATTTTGCTAACTCGTGGGGCTTTGGTGTTGATGCAGGTTTGCAATATCAGAAAAATAACTTAAAGGTAGGCTTAATGCTTAGAGATATAACCGGAACCTATAATGCTTGGAGTTACTCCTTAAGTGAAAGAACAAAAGAAATATTTACCCAAACCGGTAACGAAATTCCGGTAAACAGTATGGAAGTTACCTTGCCTAAAATTATTCCGGGTATTTCTTATTGCTTTAAGTTTAAGAAGTTTAGTGCCACTCCTTCTTTAGATTTAGATGTAACTACTGATGGAAAAAGAAATGTAATGATTAAATCTAAAGTAATTAGCATTGACCCCCACTTTGGTCTGGAGTTAGACTATAATAAACTTGTATTTCTGAGAGCCGGAATAAACAATATTCAGGAAGTAAAAGAGCAAAACAATGTAATTATTCAAACAGCCCAACCTAATTTTGGGGTTGGTGTAAAAATTTATAATATTACTTTAGATTACGCCTTAACCAACGTAGGACAGCAGGTAGGTCTGCTTTCTCATGTATTTACTATAAGGGCTAATATTGATGCTAAAAAGAAAATTTAAGCTTTTACAAACTTAGCGCTAAATATTGTTCCGTTAATATTTAGCTTACAAAAATAAACTCCACGCTTAAGTTCGGATGTATTAATCTCTGCTTTATACTTCCCCTTGTACATATTGCTATTAAATACTTCCTGAACTTCATTTCCCAATAAATCAAATACTTTTAGTGAAACATGAGCCCCTTGGTGCTCGATATTAAAAACCAAATAGGCTATATCATTGGCAGGGTTTGGATATAATTTTTCCACTATATGAGATTCTTTACCCAAATTATTTACTGCTGCAGCCCCACTATTATCAGGTCCTATATACAAATCATCAACAATAATATAAGAAGGCTGGGTATTAGGATTATTGGTGTTATTTGTCTCAATGGTTAAGTAAATGGTTGCTGTTCCCAATAAAGATGGTGCGGTAAAAGGCAAGATATTCATGAACTTGTATTGATAAACGTTGTTTAAAGCAATAAATTCATTCTCTCCATGTGCAATAATATCAGATATCGAGTCGGCATTAATTAAATCGAATGAGGCTCTGAAAGTATTATTTCCATTCAAACTTCCTTTTACCCAACAGCTAAAAATTTCGGGTAAAGTAGTTAAAGGGAAGTTATATATGGCTGCAGGTGATATTTCATCGCCAATACTATCAATATAAGTACTTAGCTTCAAAGCAAAATTGCCTGAATGGGCATCGGTTGATTGAACAGCTGTTCCCGGATCATAAATTTCAGAGGTTATCCAACCTACAGGATAACCATTATCCCAATCTTCAAAAGATGCATTTTGTAATTGGGCATAAGTAAACGTTGGAAAATAGATTGTTGTTAGTAAAATAAAGAGTATAAGTATTTTTTTTATCATATTGTAAACTTAAAATAATAATAGAATTAATTAGAAGAAACCCTTTGATGATACTCTATAAAAAGTTGCTCAAGAGTTAAAAGAGCTTTATCTTCAGCTTTCCGCATTTTATGTTGGTCGTCCTTTAACTTATCTTTCAACCCGCACAAATGCAGAATTCCGTGTATTATAACCCTATGTAATTCTTGCACCATAGAATTTCCAAATTTTACCGCATTCTCTTTAACCCTGTCAATGCTAATATAAATTTCGCCAGAAATTATTGTGTTTGCACACTTAATTTTTTGAGAAAAAGAATAATCGAAAGTAATAATATCAGTAAGGGTATTGTGATTTAAAAATTGACGATTGATCTGAAGCAAATAATCATCAGAACAAAAAATAAAGTCAATCTGTGCAACTGAACAGTTATAACTACCCGCAATTTGACATATCCATTGCTTCAGTATGTTTCTATTTTTAACCGAATAATTATTATCAGCGTTATTAAAATGAATGGAAGTTTTTATTTTTTCCTTCACTGCAACTAAATTCAATTATATGATTGCTTAATTTGAAAGTCGAGTTGAACAGCTTTTCCATTATCCAAAAACTCAATATTATCGGCCAAATGTTTCATTAAAAAAACACCTCTCCCATTTATTTTTTCAATATTTGCCGGATCGGTAGGGTCGGGCACATTTTCATAATCAAAACCATCTCCTTCATCTTTAACTATAAAATGAAGAGTATCATCTTCCTTCTTGAAGGTAAGCTCAATACTCTTATCAGGATTTGATTTATTTCCATGCTGAATAGCATTGTTAACTGCCTCGGTAACTGCCACCAAAATATTGCCATAGTAATCCTCCGGAAGCTTATAAAACTCACTAATATCATTAATGAGCTTCTCTGCAACCGAGAGATTTTCATAGTTTGAAGCAAATTTTACAGATTGGTCGGTTATCATTTCATAGGCATTTTTAGGGTTAATTAAAGTTGTTGAAATACTCATTTACCTTGTTTTTATAAAATTGGTTTAACGATGGCGGAATAGTTTGTAACATCTCCGCTTCTTTTTGTTTTAGCATATTATACTCAAAAAATTCATTTTGGTTACGAAAAATTTCATTTTTTTGTTCCTGTGATTCTCTTTTTTCGTCCAACTCTCGCTCCCGCTCAGCTTTTTCGGCCTCTAACAAACGGGTTAAAATATCTTGCTGGCGTCTTAAAGTTTCCTGACTTATCATTTTATTCACTAAATCGTTCTCGGTTTTTTCCATTTCCTCAGCAATTTTCTTTAAACCTCCGTTTCCTTGTTTGCCGTCTTTCTCAATTTGGTCGGCAGCTTTTTGTAGTTCTCTGCGTAAGGCTTCCTGTTGGGCAGCAAGCTTAGCTAAGCTCTCACTCATTCCGCCTTGCCCCCCGGGCTTATCTTTTCCTTTTTCTTTTCCTTTTTCTCCTTGCTGAGATTTCTCCTTAGCCATCTGCTCTTTTAACTTTTCAATTTGTTTATTGATTTGATCTTGCATACTTTTCATTTTGCTCATGGAAGGCTTTTTGCCGGCACCTCCGGGTTTTGAACAGCTTCCCGAACCCGGTTTTGAATTTTTATTTTGCTGGTTTTGTTGCTGCATTTGTTGTAACGATTCGCTTAATAATAAAGCTAAGTTATTAATTGCAGTCATTACATATTGCTGCCTTGAGGCTGCCTCGCCAATGTTTCTGGCTTCCATATAGTTCAAGGCTTTGGCCATATTGCTGTTTACATCGGCAATCTCGCGATTTACGTATGATTGTATTTTGGGTTGTCTTTTGCTTAATGCAAACAAAGAGTCTTCAATCATTTTGGCATCATCTTTAATTTTCTTCTGCTCCTGAACCATCTTGAGGTATTGAGGGTTCATTCTATCTACACTTTTTACATTATTCATCAAGGCTTCTTGTGTAAATGATACCGATAGTAGGTTCTCCAAAATTTGACGTAATGCTTGCTCATCTTCTGACGTATCTTCGTTTTCTTTCTGTGCCATTTTCATTTGCATACTCATTTCATCCATTTTTTGGGCAGCATTCTTCTGGCTTTTTGAAGCTTTCTTATTTTGTTTTTGGTTAAGCTGCTCTTTACTATCTTTCATATCTTTTTCAATCTCTTCTTTTTGTTTCTTGGTATCCGGCAGGCTCAGCGGATCTACAAGCTCAGCGTTTTTCTTTTCCAAATCTTCCATTTCTTTCTTCAGGTCTTCAAATTTCTTATTCAATTCTTCTTGTTGCTTCTGTAATTCTTCTGGGCTCTCTTGTTTATTCTCGGTCTTTTCAGATAGTTGCTTTTGTTCTTCACTTAATTTATCAATATCTTTTACAATATCGTCCATCTTCTGCTCAACCTCCATTTTTTTAAAAATCTCAAGAGTTCGATCTAGTTCTTTCTCCATATCTTTGGTATCCATATTCAACTTTTCAAGTGCATCTTGTGTCTTTTCCTTATCTAGTTTTTCGAGCAACTTCTCCAACTCTTTTAATTTTTCCTTCATTTCCTCCGACAAAATATTTTTCATCAGTTCTTCTAACTGACGATGCTTTTCAAGCAATTGCTCATCAGGGTTCTTAAATTCGTTCTGCTTTTCCTGATTTTGTTTATTCTCTTTTTGTATTTGTTCAACTCTGTCCTGAAGATCTTTCTGCTTTTCAATCAAATCTCTCATCTTTTTAATCTCATCAAAATTGAGATTTTTCTTTTCTATCAGTTTCTTGTTTATTTCATTCATTTCGCGCTGCAAGTCTTTAGCTTGTTGTACCGAGGCGCTTAACTCATTCTTTATTTTTTGATTTTCTTTTTCGGCCTGCGCTGCTAATTCTTTCATGGTTGGAGCCTTGTAAACCATTTTCTGCGAGCGAGCAATTTTGTAACCGTTCAAGGCATCATTATCGCGTACTTCAAAGTAATACTCATAACTGTCGCCCATCTGTAGGTCTAACTTATTTAAGTCCCAATGGTAAAAAAAATTATCTTGAGTACTTTGCTTGTTTATGGGTATTTGTATCTTCTTTTCTTTAGATGCAGTAATTGAGGAGTCGGCATTAAATTTTTTATAGGCAAAACTTACATCATAAAAACCGTAATCATCTTTTATTTCTCCTTTAAAGTAAATATGCTTTGATGAATTACTATCAGGTCGTTCCTCAACATTAATACTTGGATAGGCATCAGGAACAACTTCAATAGTGTAGCTAACAGCATCTTTCCCCTTGATAAAATTATTGGAAGTGTTTATGGAATAACCTTCATTTTGATGAAAAGATTGAGAATACCTGAAATTATTTTCGCCTACCTTTTTTACCGGTACTATTTGCTCCTTAAATTTCAATCCCAATTCTTCGGTGTTTTTGGTATAAAAACTCCAAGTTACCTTTGTTCCGGCCGGTATTATTAAATCACCTGTATTCTGTAGTTCTTCACTCTTTTTTTGCAAATACCCGGGATAATCCAAATGTACATTAAAACTCAACAAAGAAGGATTAGGTAAAGCTTCTAATGTATATTCTTTGCTATAGAAACCATCGGCAAATAGTTTAAATGTGATGGATTTAGGGATGTTTTTAAATAAATAACTAAAATGTAATTTGTCGCTTTTATCAAGTCTATATTGGTTATTATTGATGACAATATAGGCCACATCAGGAATTTCAGTGCCTGTAACTTTAACTTTTAATTCAAAATCTTGTTGTTCAATAGCTTTTAAATTATCATTCTCAATATTAAAAGTAAAAGGGCTTTGTTTTTCAAAATAAGTTTCATGTGCCACAATACGCTTGGTACTTTCGGTAAGAACCTTAGGCGAGGCAATCATTAAGGCTAAAATAATAAGCAATGGAGTTAAAGCATATTTTAAATATTTCTTATTCTGCTTTAAATCAATAGCCGAACTGAAAGGAATAGGTTTAAGCTCCGATATTTTTTGATTAATGGCTGCTTCAATTAATTGTGATGAACCTTGATTATTGTTTGCTGCATTTTCTTTTAATTGCAGTACATTGGTTAATTTATCGTTAATATGATTAAAGTGTTGACCAATGATAATAGCAGCCTGCTGATGTGAGATAATCTTGCCTAACCTATATAGTTTGGTTAAAGGAATAACCACCCAAAATCCAATAACTACAAATGCAGAGAGAATAAAACCGTAAAATAACACCGTACGCACTACTATACCAAAATTACCGAAGTATTCCAAAAGTGTAACCGACAGATATGACAATAGAAGTAAAGAGGCGCAATATATTGCACCTCGTATCAGTTTATTTTTATAATACTTTCTAACAAACTCATCTAACTTAGAGATGAGTAAATCGTAATTATTCATACCTTAAATACTGATTTCAAATATACTAAATTTTTAGGTAATATTTTGCTAAAGTTCTATAAATAAGAAGGAGGCTGTTTTTAAAAAAACAGCCTCCTTAAAAATAACAGCAAACGAACTATTTATTTAACAATCTTCTTGGTAAACAATTCATTGTCTTTTCTCATGCTTATGTAATAAATACCTTCAGCAACACCATCGAGATTGAGTTTTACAACCCCTTTCTTTCCGGTAAAATGTTGGGTCTCGGCTATTTCTTGACCTAAGCTGTTGATAATGGTAATATCAACTTGTGCCTCTTGGTTAAAATCAAACTCGGCATAATAACTTCCATTGCGTTGTGTTACATTCATAGTATTTGAAGCAGTAACCCTATCTTTTACTTGTAACGCTATTGTTTCGGTTTCATTACAGTCACCATTTTCGTTATATAAACTTACGGTATAATTACCTGCCTGATTATATTGATGTGTAACTTTTACTTGTCCGTTAACAATAGTACCATCACCAAAATCCCACTTCACATTAGAATTTTTTCCGGTCTTAGCAGTAAATACTACAGACTGATCAACAGTAATATCCTCAGCAGAAACCTCAAATTGAGCACTTATGTTTTTATCTGAGCCAATTACTATGGTTTGATTAACATCTCCACAAACACTACTTGACGGGTAACTTAATTGATAAGTTCCTTCGGCAAGATTATCAAAGGTATATGAACCATTAACCTGAGCCACAGCCTTAACTGTACCGTCATAATTTAATAATTTTACGGTACTTGCGGTGTTTCCGGCATTTGTAACCGTAATACTACCACTGTTGGCATTACTACAATTGGTGTTGGTAGATTCGTAAGGTAGCGGGGTATTGATATGTAATAAGAAACGAGGTTCGCGGTACCCAATATTAGCGTTAAAATAATACGAACCACCTTCTTCCAATACTGTTTTTATTCCCTTATCCAAATCCTCCAAAACAAAACAGCTTCCTTCTGCAAAACTTTCTGTACCGGTCCAAGTAAACTGATACATGCCGCCAATTCCAACAATTAATCTGATTGGAATAACAATTTCATTACCGCTAAATGGTAAGCTGTTAATAGATAAGTCTTTGCCATTGACAACAGAGCTTAAGGTAGGGTTCTGAGGTTTATCACTTGCCATCTTTTTAGCATCAAAGCTACCATCAAAGTTAACTGTAGCTTCATTAGTAAGTCTAACCACAGTTTCATCGTTTACATCATTTCCTTCAACTTTAATACGAATTATATTTAAAGGTTCAGCTTCTTTAATCAACACCGGATTTGCAGAAGTTTTAACCCCTTCCGTAGTTCTCAGAACCGGAGCGGCAGCATTGGCCTGAATAAAGAAACCTTGTGAAGATGCAATATACTTAGAACCTCCATTAGTAGCTACCCCACCAACATAACTAGCATATTGACCATTATCGGCCTGATACATATAAATAGCATCGTTAATATTTGTTTTTGTCCAATTTGGCGAATCCCAATTTATGGCGCTAGGATAAGGGTTAGCAATTAAACTATAGCCGTCATCATCAGGGAATCCGCTATTGGTAAAAGTAACTCCAAAATCAAAATCACCTATGTGTGGTTGACCGGTAACATCTATGGTTATGTCAGATGTTGTACCAAAACCAGTACCTAAATACACCCAAAAGCCTTTTCCAACAGGTACGTTATTGGTAACATTGGTAGCAGGAACATAAGCAGCAGGTGCATCAAAGAATCCGGGAACTGTTTCATCATAAGTATATACAGAAATAAATCCACCGGCCCATCCTGTAGATCCCAAAAAGCCCGAAGTAGCAAAATCATCTTGCCATTGAGCTATAGTTGAACCAATAATAGGAGTTCCTAATTGAGCCCAACCGGTAATTGGTCCGGGTGCAAAGCGCTGCATTGTAATATTACCTACATAATTGGCCCCTGTTGGTACAGCAGCTAAACGAGCAGTACCCGATGCTGTAGATAAGAATACAACATCTTCCCCTGTATTGGTAAAGGTACCATTAGTAAGCGTTAAGGTTCCTACAAGGTCTATGTCTGAATATAAGTTTAACCCTACTGCATCATTTAATTCAAGGTTAAAGAAAGTTGTTTTAACTCCTGTATTAGTTGTTATTTCATGTGGTTGAGCTGTGCTTCCTGAACAACTCAAAAATTCAACAGAACCAAAGTTTGAATTAAATGTTCCATCATTAATAAATCTTCCGTAAACCGCTAGCTGATTTACTCCGTTAACGGTCAATGAAGCACCGGTGTTAATCACTAAATTAAAACATTCAACCGAGCCATTAATAACAGGGCTAAATGGTGTACCGGTAGAAATAACAGCAGTAGTGTTGCTTGATGGGTATCCATTATCCCAATTAAGTGGTGAGCCTACACTCCAATCAGAGGTAAGTCCTAACCAATTTGTAACAGCCCCCGTCAAATTAATAACTATGGAGTTACTAACAGCAATTGTCGGAACAGGGCATATCAAGCTAGAAGCCATTTCACAAGTAATCACATCACCATTCAATAGGTTGTTAGCGGTAAAAGTAGGGCTATTTGTTCCTACGTTAACACCATTTCTTTTCCACTGATATGTTGGGGTGGCGCCACCGTTTGTAATAGAGCTGGTAAAAACATAACCTGATGTACATAGGTTATTTTGATTTCCTGCAATACTAATAGTAGGTGAAACTGTTGGGTTAACAGTCATTGTAATTGTATTACTATTAGCAGTAGTAGGTACAGCACATGCCAATGAACTAGTCATTTCAACATTAACATAATCTCCTGTAACTAACGTATTTGAAACAAAAGTTGGGCTTACTCCTTGCGAAACTCCATTCAAGAACCATTCATAACTTGGGCTTGCTCCGCCATTTACCGGTGTCGGATTAAATGTTACGCTTGTTCCGGAACAAACATTATCAGAAGGATCGGCTGTAATGCTAATGCTTGGAGCTAAAATATTGCCTACAGTCATAGTAATTACATTACTCACAACCGGGGCGGCACAAGTAATACTTGAAGCTAATTCGCAGGTAATTATAGCACCATTACTTAATGAAGGATGCGTATAAGTTGGCAAATTGGCTCCAACATTATTGCCATTTAACTTCCAATGATAGGTAGGCGTAGCTCCTCCATTTGTTGTTGCAGCAGTAAATGTTACCGAAGTTCCTGTACAAATACCTCCTGGAGGATTAGCGGTAATATTAATTGTTGCAGTAACAGCCGGGTTAACAGTAATAGTAATTCCTGAGCTTGTGGCTGTGTTTGAAGTTCGGCAATCGGCATTACTTGTAAGTACACAACTAATTATATCTCCGGTTACAGGAGTAACTAATGTATAAGTAGGGCTATTTGTTCCTACGTTAACCCCATTTCTTTTCCATTGGAAAGAAGGGCTTGAACCTCCATTGGTAATTGATGCCGTAAAGGTTATGGAGGATCCGTTACAAACAGTACTTCCTGGATTGGCACTAACAGAAATTGTAGGGGTAACGCTTGGGTTAACTAAGAAAGTCAGTGCATTACTTTCCACCGGATTAGGATATGCACCCATAAGGCTGCTTGTTAACCAACAAGTTACAACATCCCCATCATTCAAGCTGCTGGTTGAGTAGGTATTTCCACCGCTACCCACATTTACTCCATTTATTTGCCATTGATAGGTTGGTGTAGCACCTCCATTAGTAGGAGTGGCAGTAAAGTTTACGGTAGTACCTTGGCAAATAGTACCTGAAGGGGTCGATGCTATAACAACAGCAGGTGTGTTTTGAAATTCAGTTGTAGCTCCGGCAGTATAATCTCCCACTAAATAATTAACATTCGTTAGGGTAATAGTGTTTAATGAAGCGTTTACCGTACCGGCTATACCACCAAGTGGTGTCCATGTAGGAGCAAGAAACCTTCCTGCCACGTAGCTCCCTTCAGCCCCGGTTACATCGGCCTGAATATAATTATACTGATGGGTTACGGTTAATCCTGAAAAACCCGATTCAAAAACTTTCCAATAGAAATTTAATTGGCTATTGGCCGGGTTAGTGGTATTTGGATGTGCCCCTGTTACAGGTTGTATTCTAATAGAGCCGGGCGCTGAATTAGCTGTAATATTATAGTTTACAGGAGTATATCTTGAAGATGTTCCAATAGGGAAAGTAAAGTTGGCTGTTCCCGAGTTGAATAATTTTTCGACTCCTTGACCGGAGGCTAAACCATTAGATTGGATAAATCTACTTGAAGTAGCACCTGTAATAGTACAATTCTCGTTTAGAGTCAGTTTTTTTGCATTAACATTAAAACGTCCATTCAAAAAGGTTAAGTTATTCTCAATAATTGCATTCTGGTTTAATGAAGAATTTGCAGCATTATTTAATGTAAAATTATAGAATGAGGTAATCGTTGTTCCGAAGATTACTTGAGCAGTATTTCCGGCAAATAACACAGTTGCATTATTATGATTAAACACCCCTGAATTGCCAAAATAATGAGTAAGATTTAATGTTCCGGTTGGGGCGTCAAAACTACCCTGAATTATTTCAAATCCTCTTATTCTCCAGTCTGTAGTAGCATCAGCAGTTACTGTTCCTGTTCCTTTGTTTACTTTAACATTAGGACAACGAGCTGATAATGTAGAAATATTATATGTTTGGTCTGCTACACCACTAAAAATATAACTACCGGTACCGCCATCAGCTCCGGCATTTACAATAAGATTATTGTGAAAAGCGGCAAGCCCATTAAAATAACCATCATTATGAATTAAGTCCATCAAAATATTAATAGTGTCTCCTACAGGAGTAGTAATATTTGGGGTTCCTCCGCAAAGTCCTGTAGCTTTTATGTTAACATTATTAAACCATGTAGTTGGTAGTACATCAACTGTATAAGTGGCAGGTGTACATGACGCCATTTGAGGGTCGAAAACAACATTTGAATTATTGTGATTGAAATTTCCACCGGTTTGGGTAAAAATTGTTCCAGACAATTGTCTTCCTCCAATATTGAAACTAGCCGAAGGTGCTATAAAAGTACCGTCTAAAATAGAAAAGCGAGTAACGGAGAAACTTGTTGTTCCGGCTCCTTCTTGTAAAGTATTGCCGGTTTTATTAACTCTTAAGTGAGCTGTTCTTGGCACTGATGGTGCTGCATTATAAGTTTGAGCAAAATTTCCGGTGGCAGTAATAGTTCCAGTTCCGCCATCAGCTCCTGCATTTACATAAAAGTCCCTTTGAAACTCTGCTGCACCGTTAAATATACCATCATTATGTACAAAGTCGTTCTCCGACACAATAACATCTCCAATAGCTGAATTGATAATTGCATCTGTTCCGCAAGCCTGAACTCCATCTATGGTTACATTATAGAATAATGTTGCCGGTAAAACATCAATGGTATAAGTTCCGGCAACACAAGGCGAGATTTGTGGGTCAAAAATTACTCTTCCATTATTATGAGTAAATGTTCCTCCGCTATGGTTAAAAATTGTTGCTGTGGTTTGCATTCCACCGATTTTAAAATTACCACTTGGAGCAGTAAAATCTCCACTAATCAAACTAAACTTGGTAAGTGTTAAGGCAGTGGTACCCACATCAGGGGTTAATGCTCCTGAGGTTTTATTTACTATTAAATGAACTGAACGAGGTGCCGATGCATTCACAGAATAGGCTTGTGCGCCAGTGCCATTAGCAGTTATTGTTCCGTTGCCGCCATCGGCTGATGGGCCTATTATTAAGTTGTTTTTAAACTCTGCCACTCCGT
>JADLFI010000047.1 GCA_020845635.1 Bacteroidia bacterium | reverse complement strand
TAGAAAATGCCATTGCCGAAAGAGTAAACGGTATCATCAAAGAAGAGTATTTGGATGCTTATCAAGTCAATAATATCAAAGAAGCCAAAGAATTATTGGATAGTGTAATACAACTCTACAATAACGACAGACCTCATTTGAGTATCAGTAACCTTACTCCAAGCCAAGTACATCATTCATTAAACCAACTAAAAACAAGAAAATATTATCAGAAAAAACAAACTGCTGTAAACGTATTACAGGATTAAATTTAATATGTAGATTTGTAGTAGGACTTAAGTATTAACCTGTAAATTTTTTTTGGGCGAGTCAAATGAAAAATAAATATGTAAACTTCATCTCGGACGACCATTTATTAGACTGTATCGGCAACTTGCATAAAGCATATTTGAAGGCTAAAAACAATATCACAAAAAAGAACTTTTATACTAACAAGGTTGACACCATTAAATTGAACTTTGATGCTAAGTTTAACGAAATAGACGAAGAAAGCCTAATTCAATCTGAAATTTTGAGGCAAATTGACAAATCAATCAACAATTCAATCGGAACTTTCCACGAACAAATTTTGGGTGGTATTAAAGGTTTTGAAGCGGGCAATTTAAGTGGTTATAACATCAAAGCCAAAGACGATACATTATTTGCTGACATCAAGAACAAGCACAATACTATGAACAGCAGTGCTGCTGAAGCACTGTTTCAAAAATTGGCACGTTACGCAAACGACTATAAAAAAGCCAAATGCTATTGGGTTCAAATTTTAGCAAAAGGTAGTTTTTGTGAGTTATGGAGTGGTGACATTAACGGAAAAGAATACAGCCACAGCAGAGTTTATAAAATTTCTGGCGACCAGTTTTACGCTTTACTTTCAGGACAAGAAGATGCAATGTTTCAACTTTATAAAGTGCTTCCTGTTGCTATTAAGGACTATTTAAAATCGACTAAAAAAAGCGAAGATATTGCAGAGAATTCTGCCCTGGAGGAACTAAAAGCAGGAACTAAGAAAAGCAAACGAAGCATCTTGGACCAAATTACTTTTGAAAATTACAGCTACTATCTTGGCTTTGACAAGTTATAGCATTGGTTCAAAAACTTCACAATAGAATAACCTACTTCTGTTCCTAAATTAACGGGAACCGCATTCCCGATTTGCTTGTATTGTTGAGCCATTGAACCCTCAAATTTCCAATCATCAGGAAAGGTTTGTATTCGAGCATATTCACGAACAGTAAACGGACGAGTTTCATCGGGATGACATCTTTCTGTTTGTTTTTGTGCAGGACTGCAAGTTAAAGTCAAACAAGGTTCATCCCAACCAATACGCCTTGCAATACCAGTTTTACCGCCACCTAAATGAAAACTTCCACCCATAAATTCTTTTTGAATTTTAAGTGACAAATCACGCCAATATCCTTTTTGCGGAACTAAATCTAATACAGCTTTTTTGCTTTGAGGATATTTAGCTCCAGTTGACTTTGGAACATTTGTATCAAACAGTTCACCTTTTTTCAAGGCATCTTTTAAATTATAAATTTTCTTGTGTGGTTTCGGATATTCATATTGCAAATCAATATCTTTTCTAATTCCAACTAAAATCAAACGTTCTCTTTTTTGTGGCACTCTATAATGTATTGCTTTCAGCACTTGGACAGGAACAACGTTGTAACCAATTTCATCTAAAATTGAAATCATTCCTTGCAATGTTTTCCCGTTTTCGTGACTTAACAAACCGCGGACATTTTCGCCAATACAAATCAGTGGGTTTACTTCCTTGACAACTCGTGCAAACTCATAAAACAAAGTTCCTCTTGCATCGGCAAGGCCTAATTTCTTTCCAGCGTAACTGAACGCTTGACAAGGAAATCCGCCAGTAACAACATCAACTTTATTATGATATTCAGTAAAATCAAACGCTTTAATATCGCCCTCCAAAACTTTCCAGTTTGGACGGTTTTTTCGTAAGGTTTGACAAGCCCATTTATCAATTTCATTCAATGCCACACATTTCAAACCTGCTTTTTCCATTCCGACAGCCAAACCACCTGCACCGGCAAACAATTCCAAGACAGTATATTCATTGTGTGGTTCAACATAATTGGTTACAACATCTTCTGCATCGTGGTTTACAAAATCCGCAAACAGTGTTTCAACTTGTTCTCGTTTATAGACACGGTAGTTGCTCAATGGTTCACGAACCGCAGTCAACTTTCCTTCTCTATCCCAACGTCTTAGAGTTTCTTTGCTTTTGCCTATGAGTTCAGAGGCTTCAGAGAGTGTTAAATATTCATTCATAACCAAGTAGTTTAACCTTATACAATGGTTACAAATTTACAACATAAAATGACAAGAACAACAACTGTCGAAAAAAAGAACGAACGCCTAACAGAGGCTTTTGTTCAAATGAGTTTAACCCAATAAAAGAAAATATTTCTTGTTTTTACTGTCTGCGTTTTTAGTTTTTACATATTTCAACATGCTCTTTAACTCCAATATACTCCTACTCCTATGTGTAGTTTCTTCTTTTGCAAAGCCACCGCATCTATAACATTAAAACCACAACAATCGGTTTCATAAGTCGTAGAAACCACGTGTTGTGTAAAATTAGTTTCGACATTATATATGGTACTTGGCTTACTGCTTTTACATAGGAGTTTATCTTTAAGGCACTTTACAACAAAGACCAAAGGAGTTACAGGCATCGGTATGTAAAATAAGCTAACTCAAAAAGAAGTAATCGTTTAGGGAAGAGTAACTAAAGAATTAGAAGAATTATTAGCCAAACTTGATTTGTTGCAATAAATTGGAAAAGTCAGCACTCACGAATACCAAAAAAATAAATAGATAATTGATGAGCAAATGCCAGACAAAATTGGCTTTAGGGAGCAGATTTAAGGTTGAGAGATTTGCCTGTTTCACTTTCCAATAATTCTTATAAGAAGTCGGGTTTGCTAGTGTCTATTATCACGAGTACTTGGTGTAGAGCTAATCGTTTTCTGCATACCGAAATTATTCGGAGTGATAAAGCTCTTGGAGAAATATTTAAAAGAAATTACTTTACGGAAGAAGCTTGAAAAAATTCTTTTAAATAAAATGGTTCAAAATTTACAATATTTTCAAACTCATGATGTATAAATTTTTCATAGGCAAGCATACATAAGTAAGAAGCACTTGGTTTTATTTCATGGTCAAATACAGCGTTTGAAGAGTTGTTAAGTTTCTCAAACTTTAAAGCACCATCGCCAAAAAACAACACCTTGCTATTTATCAGTATCTCTTTAAAAGAATCATCCTTAAGAATAAGTGCATGGGTTGACTCAAGTGTGTTTAATGAGCTATCAAACAAAGCGGTGTAAACTTCTAATCTGCGCGCATCAATCATAGGACTAAATAGTAAATTATCACTATATATCTGTTTTGCTCGGTAGCTTAAGGCCTTTAGTGTATTAATTCCAATCAGAGGGATTTTTAATCCAAAGCATAAACCTTTAGCGGTGGCAGCACCTATACGCAGTCCCGTATAAGAGCCCGGTCCCATACTAACGGCCACAGCATCAATTTCAGCATAGCTAATTTGCGACAGCTTCATTACTTCATCAATAAACAAAGTAAGATGCTCGGCATGAGTATATCCTTTATTTTCTTCTTTTAACTGCAGTAATTTACCATTATGGCTAAGCGCAGCAGAGCATACTGTTCCCGATGTTTCTATTTGTAAAATATAAGCCATAATTATTCTGAATCTTCATTTTCAAAAAGCTCATCTTTACTTACCTTCTTAACAGGGGTTTTGTTTTTGAGTAATTTCGATACTGATTTATAAGGGCCTATAATAACCTCCTCCCCTAAACTTAAACCCTGCTTTATTTCAATATAATTATTATCCTGAATACCTGTGGTTACAGGCTTTAAAACAGCTTTGTCATTATTAAATACAAACACGTACTCTTGTTCTTTTTCAGATTTGCTGTTTTCTTTGTTTTGCTTTTTGTTTTCACTAAGTGCTTTACGCTTACTCTTGGTTGAACCGTATGCCGTAGTATCGTTACGTGTAGTAACAGCCTCAACAGGAATAGAAAGTACCTTACTTACACGATTTGTTTCTATATCAACCGAAGCCGACATACCCGGGCGAAAAGGCGAATAATCGGGCATATTTGGAGGAATCAGGTGTTTGTACGATTCTTGTAAAATTCTGATATTAACAGTAAAATTGGTTACCTGGTCGGTATTCATTCCGGTAATATTGGCCGAGTTAGAAATTTCTGTAACAATTCCTTTAAATTTCTTATCAAAATAGGCATCCACCTCAATATGCGCGGTATCATTAATTTTTATATAAATAATATCATTTTCATTAATATCAACTCGTACTTCCATTTCGTTAAGGTTGGCAATGGTCATAATTTCTGTTCCTGTCATTTGGGCTGTTCCTACCACACGTTCACCTTTTTCAACATTCAGTTTTGAGACCTTACCATCTACAGGTGAATATATGGAAGTTCGTGAAAGATTATTTTGAGCTTCGCGTAATCCGGCTTCAGCATTACTGATATTATAATTAGCGGCTTCTAAAGCTTCATGAGCTGCTTCTACTTCTGCCTTTGCGGTTTCGTATTGAGCTTTAGCCGCATCAAAATCCTGCTGTGAAAGTACGCCTGAGTCAAACAACTTTTGATTGCGTTTGTATAAATTCTCTGAATTAATTAATTGAGCTTTACTTTGTGCCAAACGGGCTTTGCTTTGTGCACTTCCGGCCTTTGACGAGTTAACGGTGGCTTCCATTCTCTCAAGGTTTGATAAATAAATATCTTGCTTTATGCGGCACAGCAAATCGCCTTTATGAACCATATCTCCCTCCTTTACCAACATTTCTGTAATTTCTCCCGACACATCTGAACTTATTTTTACTTGAGTTACGGGTTGAATTTTTCCGCTGCCCGAAACAGTTTCAGTAATATTGCGTGTAGCAACCGTATCGGTAATAACTTTGGTTTTGTGGTCGTTACTGATAATGCCTGCTTTTTGTGCTGCAATAAACAGAAATAACAAGACACTTAAAGTAATGATGATATTTCTTACGGTAAATAATTTTTTCATCCCAAATATCTTTTAAGATTGCAAAGGTAGTTTTTTAATTACTATTTAATGCTCAAAAATTAAAAGTAAAACTTAGCCTAGACTTTATATAAGATTTAATGGTAAATTGTTACCTCACAAATGGTTTTCTTTTTAGCAGCGTTTGAGGCTTTCTCTGCAAAACTTGAGCAATTTTCTTCATCTCTTCCTGAATCAATGTTACACTTTTATTTACCTCATCATTAGGCTGTAAAGGTTCGGGAACCTGGGTGCTTATGTAATTAATGAATTCCCACACCTCTTTAATATCGCCAATATTTACTTCATAAGGTTCATATACAAAGTTGAGTGATTTAAGTAATAATTTTTTCTTGTCTTTAATATGATTATACACAACTTTGAACACTATACCATCATCTTGGGTAAGCAATATATAAGCTCTCCCGTCTTTAATCTCATTCCAGTTATCAACATATTGAGCAGTAACAAACGATTTATCGGGGATAGGCAACATACTATCGCCACTTATCTGAAAAGTACGGTACTTACGCTCCTTACTTAAAAAAGGTAGCTGAAAAGTAGGCAAGGCGCTAATAAACTCCGGATCATTGTAGCCTGCCGTATATCCTGCACGTGCTTTATGCGGAACCAATTCAATATTTTCGTTGTTCTTTGAATCAACCGTGGTGGCAAGTATGCGCAATTTCGACCCACTTATATAAGAACTAAAGCCTAATTCTAACTCGCGAAGTTTCATTTCCGACATGTTTGATAAATCTTCATTGATTAATGAATCAATACTTATACCGAAATATTTTGAAATTGCGGGTAACATGTCAATCCCGGGTAAAGCATACCCATTTTCGTAGTTATTGATGGAGCTTCGCTTAATGCCTAAACCTATGGCCGCTGCTTCTTGTGAACGACTTTTACGTTTGCGTAAAAATTTAAAATTACTGCTGAAATACATAGTATGATGTTTTTATAATCAATAAAAATGATTTATTTTTAATCAAATGTATAAAGTATTTTTGATTTTTCAAAAATATTTAATCCAACTCATGAAATATCTTTAATCGGGCTTTAAATAAGGATTAATAAATAAGACTTTAATATTGAGAATGAGTTTGTTGATCCTTATTCAGTATATATTGGTATGAAATATGAATTTTTGTTTAATGATTCTTTGCTTTAGTGCATTTCAGCAAAGAAATTAAACCCAATTAATTGGGTGGTTTTGTCCAATACGTTAAACAGAATAGTAAGTGAATTAATGTATAATGAATATATTCCAATTATTGACACTCCATTTTTTATATTTAATGATGTCATAAAATTTGAATGATTTTTTACAAGATACCTCAGAAGATAAGGTATTTCAGGCAGTAGGTTGAGGAATAGTTTTAGAATGAGGTGCAGACAGGTATTTGCCTAAAGATGTGCTTGCCCGTGAATGGAGGTATAGACTGCTCTGTTAACAAGCACATTGTTTTTAATAATTAATATTGTCCGGTTGCCAGCAAAACCAGAGTACAAGCCTGAATAGTTTCAATACCTTTCTGATTGGCAAGGCTCTCCAACTCGTTATTTTCAGTTCCCGGATTAAAAATTATTCTTTTAGGGTTAAGCGACAAAATGTAGTTGTAGTAACTTTCTTGGTTTTTGGGATTCAGATAGAGGGTAATGGTGTCAACATCGCTAAATTCGGGTGTTCCCTTAACAATTTTATTTCCATCAATAGCACCTTCTTTGTTACCAATCATTAATATTGGGTGACCATGATTTTTAAGGCTGTGATATGCTTTATTGGCGTAACGCTCAGGATTTTCACTGGCACCAATTATTAAGGTTCTTTTACTGCTCGACATAATTCAAATCTTTATTAAATGTTTCTTCTATTTTGTATAAAGCTATAAAAGCTAATACAAAGGTAATAATTCCAATAATTATAGCGGAAGAAATTGTACCGGTAAAACCTTCAAAATATCTAAATCCCAGAGTTAGAAAAACTACAGCCCCACGAACAAAGTTAGGAGCAGTAGTGGTTACGGTAGCTCTAATATTGGTTCCAAAAAGTTCTGCAGCAGTGCTCATAAATACTGCCCAATAGCCGGTGGCTAATCCTATAAAAGTAACTACGGAGTAGAACATAAACTCAGAACGCATGGCTATAGTAAAATACATAACTATGCCTATTGCTGTAACAGAAATAAATATAGCCAATACTTTTTTTCTACTTCTCATTATTTGACTTAAAGCACCACTTAAAAAATCTCCAAAAGTAATTCCTATATAAGCAAACATGATTGCTTTTCCGGGGTCGGGAACAAAAGAAGTAACGCCTTTGGCTCTTACCATTTCGGGCGAAAAAGTAACTAAAATACTCATTACATACCATACCGGTACGGCTATGGCAATAATTCCAAAGTACTTAACAAGGTTATTCTTTGACTTTAATAAAATAAAAAAGTTGCCTCTTTGAATATTCTTATTTTTAATTTTATCGAACATCCCCGACTCGTAAACACCTATACGAAGGATAAGAAGCAATATCCCCATTGAACCACCCAAGAAGAAAGAGTAGCGCCAATTGACAATTAAATCACCCATGATTCCGGCCACTACAGCTCCAAACACTCCCACTGTTGCCACTATCATAGTGCCAATACCCCTACGTTCTTTACTCATAGTTTCACTTACTAAAGTAATACCGGCACCAAGTTCACCGGCTAAGCCTAAGCCTGAAATAAAGCGCAATAAAGCATACTGATTAACTGTTTGCACAAAACCATTGGCAATATTAGCAAGTGAGTATAATAATATAGAACCGAATAAAACCGATAGTCTTCCTTTTTTATCTCCAATAATACCCCATATCAGGCCTCCGACCAACATTCCTCCCATTTGCCAATTTAATAATTGTATTCCGGTGTTTTTTAACTCTTCAGCACTTGCCTGAGTTCCTAATATTTCTTTAAGACTATCTATTCTTTCAACACTGAATAATACCAAATCATAAATATCTACAAAGTACCCTAATGCTGCTACTATAATCAACCAGCGAGAGTTTTTTTTCAAATGATCTTCCATAAAAGCACAGCAATTATTTGAAGTGTTTGTTTATTATTTCATCCTGATAGGGATTATTTCGCAACTCCGCAATTTTATTGTTTATCAAATCCCGAAAATTAAATTGTGCCCTATAATACCTTAGTATATCACCTGCCGGCCCTGACAAGCGGGTATTTGGATTAAATATTGCATCAAAGCAATTGTCCATCAAATTCACATCAAAGTAATTAAATTTCTTCAATACATTCATAGCTGCTATTCGGGTTTGAAACTCATAAGAATTACTTGTATAAGCAACCAAAGTATTGAACATTTGCTGATTACCCTTAAGGCTTAAATTCATTTCCAGCCATTTTAATTCAACATTGCGATTTCTTACTCCAATTATTCCTTTAGTTTTTTCTAAATACTCAGAAGCATGGTCAGCAAATTGTGTGCATAATTTCTCGAGCGATAGGGCAATGATATCATAAGAACTGTCTTGCAAAAGTTTCTCATAATCGGGTTTAAACTCTATAGGAATAATTGCCATACTTTGTATTAAGCCTTTCTTCAAATCAGTATCATCACAATAAAAAACAGACTTAACAATTTTCTTACTCTCCAAAGATGAATCATACAAAAGCTGATTTAGTATTTCGGTTCTAATGCTATAATGTTTTTCTTTATTAAAACTTTCAATCAGCGCATTTCTTTTTAAACTTATATCTGCAGCTCTAAGTTGTACCCATGCATCATATCGGTCAATCATGTTTCGAGCCTTTGTAGCCTGACTCAAGAGCATTTCATTGCTTTTGTGAAAATATATTTTTTTGGCTATTTCTGCATTTGGGTCAAACAAAACATAATCAACTATTTTGTTATCAGAGTTCGGAATAACAACATCGTGTATCGTGTTTTCAATCCAAATTGTTTTACTTTGTTTGGTGCCATCAGTGTAATATATCTCAAACACAACAGGCATCTTAAACAATCCGGTATAATCATTTATATCTTGTGTTTGTTCAACTATAAAATGATGTTCGGCCTGTTTTGCATTGTTTACCGCATTAAAGAAATTAACTTTATATTCAGGTTCGCCTGCTTTGTACAACCATTCTTCCCAAAACCATCCTAATGAGTATCCCGTAGCCTCCTCAAAGGCTACCAACAAATCATTAGAATCAACATTTTTATACGCATGTTTTAATAAATAATATTTAATAGCTCTATTAAAGGTTTTTGTACCAACTACGTATTTCAACATATTTAAAACAATAGCTCCTTTAGGATAATACCTTGCACTTCCGGCTTTGCTGGAGGCCACGGGATATAAGTCCTTACTATCGGCTTCTAAAGCAGAGTTTTGAGCATTTCTGCGTGCCCAATCAAAATGATCTGTTCCAAAAATTACTCCTTCGGCCATCATATTATAATGCGTGGCAAAGCTTTCTTGTAGCCAATGATGTGGCTCACAACGAGCTGTAACCATATCGCCAAACCACTGGTGCGCCATTTCGTGTGCATCAACACCAACATAGTTACGATCTCTGTAACTACGCTTATCAGCACAAAAGAAATCGCCAAACAGGGTTGCAGTGGTATTTTCCATAGCTCCGTACATAAAATCCTGAACCGGTATTTGCGAATACGATTCCCAAGGGAAAGGCACTCCAATTTCTTCCTCAAAAAAATTCATGATGTCAACCGTATGTTTGTAGGTATAATCAACACGGTCTTCCTGATCAGGATAATAATATAATCTGATAGGCACTCCCGATTTACTTTTAGTTTCTTTTATTTTATACTCGCCAATTCCAAGCATAATTAGGTATCCGGCATGTGGCCTGTTCATTCTGTAATGCCATGTTTTAGTGCCATCTTTGTTCAAAAATTCTCTAACCTTTGTTCCGTTACTTAGCACATTATACTTTTTATCAATGCGTACAACAGTTTCGGTAAGCATTTTATCATTTACATCATCCCACATAGGTATCCAATAGCGATTGTCAACACCTTGCCCTTGTGTCCATATTTGTTTACGGCTTATATTATTTTTATCGTTCCACCCTATAAAATAAATTCCTTTTTTAGGTTGTGCCTGATAAACTATTCTTATACTATCATAAGTATCCCACACAAGCGGTTTTGTGGGATAAATACTAACCCCCTCATTATTAGTTTTAAAATCTGTAGGATTTCCATTTACAAAAACAGATTTAATGGTAATGCCTGGTGCATCAAAAAATACAGAGTCTATTCTTTCTCTCAAAGGTTTAAAGTAATGCGAAACCTGCCCGAAAACTATACCCTCCTGCGGGTTAAAAGAAACATCAACAATCATCCTGTCCATATCAATGAGTCTCTCTCGTGGATATTTCTCATTATCCCAGGCGTAGGTTTGTGTTTTGTTTTGAGCATTTAGCTGATAGTTAGAAAACAATAATGAAAGAAATAAAAGTAATTTTTGTTTCATATCACAATGATTTATTATTATTTAAAAAATGGGTTAAGTTTTTGTAAAAAAGCCTCGGGAGCCATGCAAGGTTTTCCGGTTTGAATTTTTACAAAAACAAGTGTTGTTTCGCCTTCATTAAGCAATACATTATTGGCATTATATATTTGATATATAAATTTTATTCGTGTTTTGGGTAGTTCAGCAATGATGGTTTTTACTCTTAATAAATCATCATAATAAGCCGGCTTATAATATTTAATACTAAAACTTAAAACAGGAAGCATAATACCTGAGTCTTCCATTTCTCGATAGCTCATTCCCAATTGTCTGAGTGCTTCAACACGGCCAACTTCGTAATACTCCGAGTAATTGCCATAATAAACATAACCCATCCTGTCGGTTTCGGCATATCTAACTCTAACATAAGTTTCGCTTTCAAACATAATCTAACAATTAAAGTATTTCAATTAATCATGTAAATGTAAATTTATTAGTTTAACATTGGTAAAAAATATTCCAACAATCATACTAATGAGTATTTATTTAATGGCCAATATTATTTACAAATAGGTTATCCCCACAAAAAGAGATTTAGTATAAATTAGCTATACGTTATTGTTGTGTAACCTTATAATAATGTGTTAAACTTAAAGCAGTAATATTAATTCAATCTAAACAACACAAAATGCTTAACATACAAAAAAGGCCATTAAATTATATGGTATGAGTATAAACATGACTGTCATAAAAAATTTAATGTTAATTTTTATTTATTTATTATTATCGTTTATTTGAATTACTAATTTTATAATCAAAATATAAATATAAAATCACCTTGAAAAGAATTAATTTAATTGCTATAACACTTCTACTACTTTTAAATGCATGTAGTAATAAATTACAGGTAAGTCATATACAACCATCAACCATACAACTAAACAATAAGTCGCCCGAGGATGAAAAAATAAACGCACTTATAGAGCCTTACAAAAAAGTATTGGATAATGAAATGAATGAAGTACTGATTAAGAGCAATGCAGAGGCAACAAAAGGACAACCGGAGAGTTCATTGGGAAACTTAATATCAGACATAACCTTAGCAGAAAGTAATAAAATACTTCAACAAAGTAACGATACACCTGCTGATTTCTGTATGCTTAATAACGGAGGTTTAAGAACCTCGCTTCCGGAAGGTAATATAACCTTAGGAAAAATTTTTGAATTAATGCCTTTCGAAAATGAGATAGTAGTACTGACATTGAGTGGGGAAAAAACATTAAACCTTTTTAAATACATAGCTCATGCCAAAGGAGTTCCCTTAGCCGGTGCTACTCTTGAAATTAAAGATGAAAACCCGGAAAATATTATCATAAATGGCCATGCTTTTGATATTTCTAAAAATTACAGGGTTGCTACTTCTGACTACTTAGCCAATGGAGGTGATAAAATGCGTTTTTTTTCAAACCCCATAGCCAAACAAACATTAAACATAAAATTACGTGATGCCATAGTAAATTACATGCGCTATGAAAATAAAAAAGGTAATACTTTAAATCCTAAAAAAGATGGAAGAATTAAAAATATTTAATAATAGAAGAGAATTTCTTAGAAATTCTATATATGGCACTATATCAATTATAGGTCTAAGTAAAGTAGATACTTTTGCCAAACCACGCGCCAATAAAATTACTATATTACATACTAATGATGTACACAGCCACATTGAACCATTTCCCGACAATGATCCCAAATACCCGGGGCTTGGAGGTGCCGCACGAAGAGCAGCACTTATCCAAAAAATAAGAAGTGAGGAGAAAGATGTATTGTTATTAGATGCCGGAGATATTTATCAGGGCACCTATTACTTTAATAAATATGGCGGAGAGTTGGAATTAAAAATTATGAGCCAAATGGGGTATGATGCCAGCACATTGGGTAATCATGATTTTGATAATGGGTTAGAAGGAATAGTGAATAAATTAGAATTTGCTAACTTCCCATTTTTGTGTGCCAACTATGACTTTCGTGGCACCATTATGGAAGGAAAAACAAATCCTTATAAAATATTTAATAAGAGTGATGTAAAAATTGGGGTATTTGGTTTAGGTATTGAATTAGATGGCTTAGTAGAAAAAAAGAATTATGGCGAAACAAAATATCTTGACCCAATGGTGAAAGCAGCCGAGACAGCAATTCATTTAAAGAAAGAAAAAAATTGTGACGTAATTATTTGTTTATCACACTTAGGTTTTAAATATAATGAAAGAAAAATTTCAGATATTGAATTTGCTAAACAATCAAGATATATAGACCTAATAATAGGAGGCCATACACATACCTTTTTAGATAAGCCTGTAATAACCAAAAACAGAGATGGAAAAGAAACTTGTGTTGCTCAAGTAGGTTGGGCAGGAATTAAACTTGGAAGAATAGATTTATACTTTGATAAAAATACAGGTAAAAAAAGAATTGAAGGTTCGGCACATTCTCTTACAAAAATTTTTGATATTGCCTAAAAAAAAATAAACATTTATTTTTTTTATTTTTCTCCTATTAAAATAGTGGAAATCCTCATTTTTAGAGTATTTATACTTATATTTAGAGAGTTACATCTTCAAAAAAAAAGCGGAGTAAAAGTTTTCAAAAAAACAAGTCTGAAAAAATTTTTTTTTCTACTTTTTTATAAACATTTTTGTAGTCCACAACATTTGACATATATCAACACAACATATAAAATATTTTAAAAATTGAAAGCACCAAAATCACAACAACAATCAAACGAAAACGTATCTACAGGAGAAAAAGGACATGAACAGGTATGGGAAAATTGCTTACGTATTATTAAAGATAATATAAGCCCACAAAGTTTTAAAACATGGTTTGAACCAATTAAACCTATTAAACTTCAAAATAAAGTTTTAACCATACAAGTGCCAAGTCAGTTTTTTTATGAATGGCTAGAAGAACATTATATTACTTTACTACGAAAAACATTAAAAAATGAATTAGGTAATGATGGTAGATTAGAATACTCTATTATTATGGAAAATAGTACTAATCCATCAAAATCATACTCCGTTAAATTTCCTACCAACAGCAAAAAGCCATTAGCTAATTCATCTATTGCAATGCCTCTAGATATTAGCACCAATGCTATTAGAAACCCATTTGTAATTCCGGGTCTAAAGAAAGTAAATGTTGAATCTCAACTTAATCCTACTTACTCATTTGAAAATTTTATTGAAGGCGATTGTAATCGCTTAGCTCGCTCAGCAGGATTTGCAGTAGCTAATAAACCCGGTGGCACAGCCTTCAATCCACTTTTAATATATGGTGGAGTTGGTACAGGTAAATCACATTTGGCTCAAGCCATAGGCATTCAGGTAAAACATCAGTTTCCAAATAAAACAGTGCTTTACGTAGGAGCTGATAGATTTATGACCCAATACATAGACTCCGTAAGAAATAATGACCAAAACGATTTTATTCATTTTTATCAAATGATTGATGTTTTGATTATTGATGATATTCAGTTCTTCTCAGGTAAAGAAAAAACACAAGATGTATTTTTCCATATTTTCAATCATTTACACCAATCAGGAAAACAATTAGTATTAACTTCTGATAAACCTCCGGTTGAACTAATTGGTATTGAACCACGCTTACTTAGTCGCTTTAAATGGGGATTGGCTGCCGATTTGCAAGCGCCTGACTTAGAAACACGAATTGCTATCCTTGAGAAAAAATTATACATTGATGGAATAGAAATTCCAAAAGACGTTATTGAGTATTTAGCTTATAGTATTACCAATAACATCAGAGAACTGGAAGGAGCCTTAACTTCATTACTTGCTCAATCAACACTTAATAAAAAAGCCATTACTCTTGATTTGGCAAAGAACATGATTGACAAGTTTGTTAAGAACACTACACGCGAAGTGTCAATAGACTTTATACAAAAAGTAGTTTCAGATTATTTTGATTTACCTATTGAATTAATGAAATCAAAAACCCGTAAACGCGAGGTAGTACAAGCACGTCAAATAGCAATGTATTTTAGTAAAAATCTTACTAAATCATCGTTAGCCAATATAGGTATGCACTGTGGAGGTAAAGATCATGCTACGGTACTGCATGCCTGCAGAACCGTAAACAATTTAATGGATACCGATAAAAAGTTTAAAACCTACATTGAAGAACTGGAAAAGAAAATTAATGTAAACTAAATATTACATTCCTATTTTGAAAAGGGGTAACATTACTGTTACTCCTTTTTTTATTGTTCTAAAATGAGTTTGAACACCTGTTCTATTCTTATAGGAAGTGAAAAGACAAGGTTTGGATATACAATAAATTTGACTTATAAAATCTTTTGTGGAAAGTCCTATTTTATATAGGATAAAAACAACTCTAATCCATTCTGCATAGCACTGTCTAAATGAAATTGAATATTATGCTTTAAATAATAATCAACATTGTAGTTAGGAAATATTTTTTGTTGTTGCTGAATAACCTCATCAATATGCTGCAATCCATAATTAATAGCCTCATTAAACTCGTGTTCAAGCTCTAAAGAGATATCATTATTGCCGAGCCATGCAGCAAATACAAAAGGAAGTTTTGTAAAATTATACCAAGCTTCTGACAAATCGTATATGAACCTATAATTATTATTAAGATGAAAAGTACGATTGCCTATAATTACTCCGGCAGTTGTGTCTTCTATCTCATTAATGTAATTCTCTTTTGCATCAACAAAATCGGGTGTAATTTTCCAATAATATTTACTTAATATTTGAACTAACTTTACCGAGGTTCGTGAATGATAATCAAGAATAACTTTATTAATTTCGTGCAAAGGAACTTGGCTGCATAATAGTACTGAAGCAACTTTACCTATAGCACCTATACAAGAATTTCCTATAATTTTATGCCTCTTTAAAGCAGGAATAATTGCCACAGGAACCAACCCAACATCAACTTCATTGCTCAATAACTTTCGAGCACATTCAGAAGGAATATCTTTTGACAAATAAATTTTATTTGAAATACTATGATTTTCCAAACCATATATTAAAGGCTGGGCATTCAAATATTCAACAACCGATACACGCAATATACTATTCATACCAATATTTCTAATACAAACATATAACACAAGTACCTATGTGTTAAGTGTTTTATATATTTTTAAGAAAAGCTTTTCAGATATTTGCGGCAAGAGGCTTGATATAAACATGATACGAATTAAATATCTCATTTTAGCAGTTATATTATTGGGTTCAAGCAATTATTTAAAGTCACAAACCTTGACTCAAACAGTGCGAGGTACTGTTATTGATGCCGAGAGTAAGCAAGCTCTTGAGGGAGTAACCGTTGTTATTTCAAAATATCCGCAATTAGCAGATATTACCGAAAGCAAAGGGAGATTTAAAATTAGCGGAGTTCCTGTTGGCCGTCATGAAATAAGATTCAGCCTATTAGGATACAATAATAATACCATAGGAAATATTGAAATTACCTCAGGCAAAGAAGTAGTGCTGAATATTGAACTTACCGAAAAAGTGTATGAAACAGCAGCCGTAGAAATTACCGCTACACAACAAAAAAATTTACCGAATAATGAAATGGCCACTTTAAGTGTCAGAAATTTTAATAGCGAAGAAACAAACCGTTATGCCGGAAGCCGAGGAGATCCTAGCCGTATGGCTTCAACTACGGCAGGTGTTTCAAGTGGAAACGATTCCCGAAATGATATTATCGTTAGAGGAAATTCTCCCATAGGTGTGCTCTGGCGACTTGAAGGTATTGATATACCTAGTCCAAATCATTTTTCGGCACAGGGCGCTACAGGAGGCCCTGTTAGTATTCTTAATAATAATTTATTAGCCAACTCCGACTTCTATACAGGGGCATGGCCGGCTGATTACGGAACAAAAAATGCAGCAGTATTTGATTTGAAGCTGCGAAACGGCAATAATGAAAAGCGTGAATTTACAGGTCAAATAGGGGTAAATGGAATTGAACTTGGTGCCGAAGGTCCTTTTAATAAAGGTTATAATGGAAGTTATTTAATTAACTACCGATATTCAACCTTAGATGCATTTACAGCTATGGGTATCAGTTTCGGAGTGTCGGGAAGCCCCAGATACCAAGATATATCATGGAAAATAAACTTACCGACAGAAAAAATTGGAGTATTTAATTTTTGGGGTATTGGAGGTTTATCGGATATCATCATTAATGATGATAAAAGAAAACAAGGCGATTGGTCGTACACCGAAACAGGAACCAACTTAGTATATGGTTCGGGGATGAGTGCTGCGGGAATCAGCAACACGCATTATTACAATGCCAAAACGTTTGGTAAGCTTACACTTAGTTCTACTTATGCCATTTTTAAAATTACGGTTGATACATTATCTGATAATCGTGATAAATTTAATACTTATAACAGTCGTTCGAGCGACTATCAACATCACGCACAGTACTTGATTAACTCAAAGATTAACAATAAGAACCTTATTCGTTTCCTGACCACATACACTATTCTTAGTATTGATTATAAAACTAAATTTTATAGTAATGATTATAGAATTTTTATTGATTTAATGAAGGCAAAAAGAAATACCAATTTATTGCAATCATCAGTTAGTTGGCAATATAAATTTTCCGATCGCTTAATACTCAACAACGGAATACATTTTCAACAACTATTCTTAAATAACAATTATGCCATAGAACCACGCTCGGGTATAAAATGGCAATTTAAAGAAAATCAATCGCTCAACATTGCTTATGGGCTACATAACCAAATACAACCTTTAATAAATTATTTTAACGAAACATATATTCCTAAGAGTAACAGCTATGTGCAAAACAATTTGAATATGGGTTTTACACAGAGCAATCACTTTGTAATGAGCTATGATAATTTTATAAGCCGGAATTTCAGATTAAAATTAGAAAGCTATTTGCAATTATTATCTAAAGTTCCCGTCAATCGAGGGCATCCCGACTATTTTAGTATGCTTAACCAAGGTAATGATATAGCCGGCCTAGCAATTATTGATACACTTGTTAACAAAGGCTTAGGTAAGAATTATGGTATAGAGTTAACCCTTGAAAAAATATTCAGCAATAATTATTATTTGCTATTTACGGGTTCGTTATTTGACTCCTACTTTCGTGGAAGTAATATGATTTGGCATCATACTGCTTTTAGCGGAAACTATGTAGGCAATTTATTGGGCGGTTATGAGTTGCCCTTGCAAGAAGGTAAACACAAACTGTCGTTTGATTTTAAAGCAACTATTGCCGGGGGTAATCGTTATACACCGGTTAACATTATTGCTTCACAACAAGCACAAAAAGTGGTTTATTATGATGATATGGCATTTGATAAGCAATATAAAATATATCATCGTTTAGATGCTAAAATTGCTTACAAAATAAATCAGAAAAAAATAGCCCAGAGCTTTTTTATAAGTGTTGAAAATTTAATGAATACTAAAAATATTTTACGTGAATATTATGATCCTAAATTGGGAAAAGTAAAAACTGAATATCAATTCGGATTATTTCCATATGGTGGATATCGTATAGAGTTTTAAGATTCCCGATATGCCATTATCACAATATATTGACTCAAAAAAATATACCATAAAAGCATAGCATTAATTTACTTATCTTTGTCAGCAATCAGTGCTATTGAACAAACTGCCTGACAGGCTTTATTATTGACAAGTTTAATAAAGAATAAGAAACAAAATACAATTTTAGTTAGCAAACATACAGTGGAAACAAGTATAGGGAACGATATTCAATTATCTGCTGATTTATTGAAACAATCAGAGCTAGTGGCTATACCCACCGAAACAGTATATGGGTTGGCTGCTAATGCACTTGATGCAATGGCGGTTACTAAAATATTTGAAGCCAAGAATAGACCATTCTTTGATCCGCTGATTGTACATATTCATTCAATTCAACAACTGAATGAACTGGTATTAGATATACCTCCACAGCTATTATTATTAGCTCAAAAATTTTGGCCTGGTGCTTTAACTATTTTACTCCCTAAAAAAAATATTATTCCTGAGGTAGTTACAGCGGGATTACCAAACGTAGGTATTAGAATACCTAACCAAGCATTAACATTAAGCCTACTTCAACAAATAAACTTTCCTTTGGCAGCACCAAGTGCCAATCCTTTCAGCTATGTAAGCCCAACTACTGCAGCCCACGTTTATCAACAGTTACAAGGAAAAATTCCGTATATTCTTGATGGTGGTAAGTGTTCGGTTGGGATCGAATCAACTATTGTAGGTATGCATAATAATCAAGCCTCTGTTTTTAGGCTTGGAGGTATTAGCATTGAAGAAATTGAAGGAGTAATAGGAAAAGTAAATTTGAATATTCAAAAGAATGAAAACCCTAATGCTCCCGGGATGTTGAGTTTGCATTATGCCCCACACAAAACAATGATTATTGGAAATATTAAGGAAAACATAAAGAAATATGCAACACAGCAAATTGGGGTAATCAGCTTTAAAGACCATTATTCCGAAATAAATCCACATCATTGTAAAGTTCTTTCGCCACAAGGGAATTTGAATGAGGCTGCACAAAACTTGTTTGCCGCTATGCGTACTTTAGATCAAAGTACTGTTGATATTATTTTAACCGAAAAATTTCCTGAAATGGGTTTAGGTCCTGCAATCAATGACCGTTTACAAAGAGCCTCGTACAAAAATAATTCATTAAACAATAACAGCTAAGCACCGAAAATAATATAACCTATTAATATGAAATTTTCTGATTTGAATCTTCACCCTTCATTACTCGAAGCTATTGACTATATGGGGTATCAAAGTCTTACACCTATTCAGGAAAAAGCCATCCCATTTATTTTAGAAGGGAAAGATTTAATAGCCTGTGCACAAACAGGCACCGGAAAAACAGTAGCTTTTGTACTCCCTATCTTAAATAAACTTGCTCACAAAACAAATAACCATTCAAACACTTTAATAATTGTACCCACGCGCGAATTGGCTCTCCAAATTGATCAGCAAATTCAGGGGCTTTCCTATTTTGTTTCGGTAAGCTCTATAGCAGTATATGGTGGTGGAAGCGGCAACGACTGGGACAAGCAAAAAGAGGCATTGATAAAAGGTGTTGATATAATTGTAGCAACCCCCGGTAAACTATTATCTCATTTGCAATTAGGCTATGTCAATTTTAAACATATTCAACACCTCATTTTAGATGAGGCAGACCGAATGTTAGATATGGGCTTCAATGATGACATACAACAAATTATTTCATACCTGCCAAAAACAAGGCAAACACTTTTATTTAGTGCTACTATGCCTGGCAGTATAAGACTTTTGGCCTCAAAGCTATTAAATCAACCCGAAGAAATTATATTATCGCTCAGCAAACCTGCTGAAGGGGTTACACAGAATGCCTATTTAGTTCATGATTCTCAGAAAAATATTTTACTCCAACATATCATAGAGCAAAGGCTCAACTATGAGAGTATTATTATTTTCACTTCTGCCAAACAAAAGGTTAGTGAAATTACAAAATCAATTGCAAAATTTGAAAACAGAGTAAAAGGTATTTCCTCAAACCTTAGTCAGGAGAATCGTGAAGAGGTACTACAAAATTTCAAATCAAAAAAAATAAGAATATTAGTTGCTACTGATGTGTTAAGCCGAGGTATTGACATTAAAGAAATTAATATGGTAATAAATTACGATGTACCATTTGATGCTGAAGATTATGTTCATCGTGTGGGGCGTACGGCTCGCGCAAGTACAACGGGCGAAGCCCTTACACTTATTAATCCGAATGATATGTTCAGATTCAGTAAAATTGAGACCCTGATTGGAAATACAGTTCCTAAACTTGAACTACCTGCATTTATTGGTCAGGCCCCGGAATGGAACATAAAGAAAGAGAATAAGGCAAAGACGGGAAATAAGAAGAATCCCTATCGAAAAAAATTCCACCCAAGAAAAAAGGAAAAAGATTCTTCGGTTAACCATGGCAAAGAATGATTTTAATTCAAAGGGTGTAAATTCTTAAAAATGCTTTAACCTACGTCAACCTATAATATTAGGGCTTATTCCATCACTAATAAAAGTCGGTATCAATATTTCTAATCAAATAATCTTGCAATTCAAATAAAGAAGCTATGGCAACTTGTGAATAGTTTTGTGAGGCATTTCTGAAACCACCTGCATTGATATGCCATAATTGTTTTATCATTTCCATATTGCCCACCTGAGGTTGTAATACTTTTAAGGCTTTTGCAACATTCCCGGCTCCGGCATGGTAAACATGTAACACTAACAAACGATACCACAAATCCGTTTCGCATCTCGAAATATTATATTCTTCAAGCATTTTATTAGTATATGGAATGCAAATACTTGAAATTAGTTTGGAAGCGGCAATAGCACTTTTTTCCAAATCTTTCCTTTCATCAACCTTTTTATTAATTACCAACCCATATTTTAATCCTACACTCTTCATTAGTTGAAAAGGCCCATAAGCTCCAACGCTCGATTTCATTAACTTTCCCGGACTTTCTATCAACAATATAGCTTGTGCATAAAATGGATCAACTCCTCTATTCTTAAAAATTTTATTACTTTTTATAATGTCCGTAATAACATTTTCTACACTATAAAAATGATTACGCCCCATAGCATACATTACACGTTTTTCACAATCCAAAAAGTTTATTTTCCGGAGGCTATCTAAAAAGTTCTCTTTTTGTTGTTCGTTATACTGATTATAAGTATTGGCGTCAATAATTCCAAGAATATTCTTTTCGGGCGATGAATAAAAAACAAAAGTATCTTTTGAAGTTCTCATTAACTTTCTCCAAAATATAGTACGCGAAATAGTGTCTAAACCTTCAGTTTGTAACTCGTGGCAGAAAACAAAATTATCTGAAAATTTGGCTATGGCTAAATTTCTATTATGGGTCTCAGATCTCTCGGAAGATGGTGTTGTACTGCCATAGCGAGAACTAGCACCATACATAATGAAAGCCGTCAATAAAATTAGAGATATTTTAAATAGCGTATTCATTTTATGTCCTATCAATTTATTCTATTAAACCGAAAGATACTTTATTTTGTTCCATTATTTCAAGATGCAAAATAGACTTATTAACTTTTTTTAGTGAATAATAACAAGTCTTGTTTCATTATGGAGAAAATATGAGCAACCGCACCTAAATTTAAGAGTATCACAAAAAGGGAGAATAATACCCTCAAAAAATTAAAGTGGGACTCATTTTACAAAAATACAATCAAAAATAAACTTAACTTTACATGTTTTTATTGCTATGAAAGATACGGATAATTTTGAACAATTGAGCCCTAAAACGTATATTCTGATAAAAGGGGCCCGCATACATAATTTAAAAAATATAAATGTTGCCATTCCACGTAATAAACTGTCGGTTATTACAGGTTTAAGCGGGAGCGGTAAATCTTCATTAGCCTTCGATACTTTATATGCCGAAGGGCAAAGAAGATATGTAGAGAGCTTATCATCATACGCTCGGCAATTCTTAGGCAGAATTAATAAGCCCGATGTGGACTATATTAAAGGAATAAGTCCTGCTATTGCGATTGAACAAAAAGTAAACTCGCGTAACCCGCGCTCAACAGTAGGTACAACTACCGAAATTTATGACTATCTGAAATTGTTGTTTGCTCGAATTGGGAAAACTTACTCACCTGTTTCGGGAAATGAAGTTAAACGCCATACCGTTTCTGATGTGGTTGATTATATGAAGACTTTGGCTGTTGACACAAAAGTATTAATTCTTGCTCCAAAAAAAATATTGCCCAATATTAGTCCGGAAAAAGTTTTGGATTTATTGTTGCAGCAAGGTTTCTCACGAATAATATACAATAACGAGCTATACAAAATAACAGATCTTATTAGCCAAAAAATAAAAATCAGCAATAAGACTAAGAAGGATGAAACCATTTATATTGTTGTTGACAGAATTGTAATTAACCATCAAATAGAAGAAGATGACTTGAACCGTTGGGCTGATAGTGTGCAAACTGCCTTTTACGAGGCAGATGGCGAATGTTATCTGAATATTGATAGATCTGATGCAGATAGTTCTGGAAAGAGCAACAAGGAAGAAAAAGTATTCAGTAATAAGTTTGAGTTGGATGGTATTAAATTTGAAGAACCTAATGTGCATTTCTTTAGTTTTAATAATCCATTAGGTGCTTGTAAAGTTTGCGATGGTTTTGGTTCAACCGTGGGTATTGACCCCGATTTGGTTGTACCCGATAAAAGTTTGTCTTTGTATGAAGGTGCTGTTTTGTGTTGGCGTGGCGAAACCATGAAGGAGTATAAAGAAGACTTTATTAGAAAGGCCGAGAAGCATGAATTTCCTATCCACCGCCCTTATTACGAACTCACTAAGAAACAAAAAGATTTGTTGTGGAATGGTGCTAAAGGATTAACGGGAATATATGAGTTTTTTAAAATTCTTGAAGAGCAATCGTTTAAAATACAATATAGAGTTCTGCTTTCACGCTATCGTGGAAAAACAATATGTCATGAGTGTCATGGATCGCGATTGCGTAAAGATGCCCAATATGTAAAAATAGCCGGTCATTCAATATGCGATATAGTTTTGCTAAGTGTAGATGAAGCTTTAAAAGTATTTAAGAATTTGCCATTAGATAAACATGATGAAGAAGTAAGTAAAAGGTTATTGATTGAAATAAAAAACAGACTAGGTTATTTGTCAGATGTAGGCTTAGGGTATCTTACTTTAAACCGTATGAGTAACACCTTAAGTGGTGGCGAATCGCAACGTATTAATTTGGCCGGCTCTTTAGGCAGCAGCTTAGTGGGAAGTATGTATATTTTAGATGAACCCAGCATTGGGCTTCATAGCCGTGATACCGAACGTTTAATTGGAGTATTAAAAGGCTTAAAAAAAGCCGGAAATACTGTAATTGTTGTAGAGCATGATGAAGAAATTATGCGTCAGGCTGATGAAATAATTGATATAGGGCCTTTTTCTGGCTCGCATGGTGGTCAATTAGTTTTTCAAGGCGATTGGGCAAAATTGGTTCACGAGAAAAATAGTTTAACAGCACAATATTTAAATAAAGAAGAAATTATTGAGGTGCCTAAATATCGTAGAAAGTGGAAAGAGTCAATTTTGATAAAGGGAGCCAGAGAGAATAACTTGAAAGGAATAAATATTGCCTTCCCTTTAAATATTTTCACGGCTGTAACCGGTGTTAGTGGAAGCGGTAAAACATCTTTAGTAAAAAAAATATTGTATCCTGCTTTAAAAAAAATGTATGAAGGTTATATAGAACAAACCGGCACCTTTGATAAAATTGAAGGTCAAATTAAGCATATTGAAGCCATTGAAATGATTGACCAAAACCCTATTGGAAAATCATCAAGAAGCAACCCTGCAACCTATGTAAAGGCTTATGATGAGATACGTTTATTATATGCCCAACAACCTTTAGCTCAAAGTCGAAAATACAAACCATCAATGTTCTCGTTTAATGTAGATGGCGGACGATGCGAAATGTGTTTAGGAGAAGGGACAGTTAAGATTGAAATGCAATTTATGGCTGACGTGGAGTTGGTTTGTGAAAGCTGTCATGGCAAAAGATTTAAACAGGAAGTATTGGATATTACTTATAATAACAAAAATATTCATGAACTTCTGGATATGACTATTGATGATGCTATTGAATTTTTTTATGAGAACAATCAAGGAAATATAGAAAGAAAAATTATTAACCGTTTACAGGCTTTGAGCGAGGTAGGTTTAGGCTATGTTAAGTTAGGTCAGCCCAGCAGTACACTTAGCGGTGGCGAGTCGCAAAGGATTAAACTGGCTTCTTTCTTAATTAAAGGAGAACACGAAAAAAGAACACTGTTTATTTTTGATGAGCCAACTACCGGATTGCATTTTCATGACATCAAAAAACTTTTACGTGCCTTTAATGCCCTAATAGATCAAGGTCATTCATTAATAGTAATTGAACATAATTTGGAAATAATAAAATGTGCCGATTGGATTATAGATATGGGACCCGAAGGTGGTGAAGAGGGCGGAAATATAGTTTTTGCAGGCACTCCCGAAGACTTAATAAAAAATAAATATTCTTATACCGCCAAATACTTAGCAGAAAAGTTACAACAATAAATATATTACTTGATTAATCTAGGCAATACTCCTGACTTATACCCTCTTGATTTAGTGCGTTTTTTTTAGTTTTTATTTTCAATAAGTTAATTACAAAAAAGGTTGTTTTTACCGCACTAAGGGGCTTTTTGTATGAAAATTAGATTGTTAAAAAAAGCATCGAAAGCCATAGCTGTTCAAGTAGTCCAATACCATGATAACAAAAGGAAGGTTTTGCAACACATTGGTTCTGTGCATACGGAACAGGAGTCGGAAGAGTTAATAACTATGGCACAGGAATGGATAAACGAATTTAGCAAGCAGCCTTCTTTATTTTCTGAGGATAAACCCAATCAATTGTTACATTTAAGTCATTGTCAATTTATTGGGGTGAAATGCCGTTTTTATTACCAACACATGTTAAAAATGTTGGGTATCATTGGCTTAGATAAAACTCCTCAAATTCTTAAATATTTAGTGGCAATAAGGATTTATGAACCTGCGTCTAAACTTCGTTCAATGGATAGATGGTTGCAGAAGGATTAAAAGGAGCAATTGTCAATCCTGGTAATATTTTAGGTGAGGACAAATGACATCAAAGTTCTGGGAAGTTGATGACTACAGTATCTAATGGATTGAAGTGGTACACCCAAGGACAGAAAGCTTTGTAGATGTGAAAGCTATGTTTTTATTGATGCAGTCAAATATTACTAAGAATGATTCATCATCAGTGCTGGAAATTTTAGTTATGAAAAGATTTTTAATGCTATGGCAAAAGCCTTATCCGTGCCAGATTCGCCACATAGAGCTACAAAATGGATGAGTGAAATTATTTGACGAATAGCATATATCAAAGAAAAATTCAGTAAAAAAGTTGCTTTAATTACAAAAGAAACTGCACAAATAACTCACGCACATTATGCTTACAATACAGCAAAATTCTTAGAACAATTTCCTAACTGTTACTATACGCCTTTAGAACAAAATGTAGAAAGAATGGCAGCCAAATATTGGGGAACTTTCCCAAAAAAGAATTAGTAATACATCATTGTTTCAATTTTACAAATTGCACTTGTGTTGTATTATTCAAGTTCAAAAAATATTGTCCAGCAGGTAAGTCTTCTATATTTATGTAATTACTGTTGAGATTTCCTTGAAGTACACAATTTCCCTCTACATCTGAAATCCAATAGGGCAGATTATTCTTTATTTCACCAGTTATAAATAAAATATTCTGAGCTGGATTGGGATAAACCTCAAAAGAAGAAATTTTCCCTAACGGCATTGCAGTGGGTAAAAAAGGAATATAGCCTTGCAAATTGAACGCATGAAGCTTCGCAGGATTGTTGATACCAAAAGTAGATGAACTTATCGCTTCTCCAGAAAAATAACCTTTATATGCTGAAGTCCAAGTTATACCTTCAGTTTGTCCTCTCAGCAACACACTGCTAATATTCAACTTTCTTTTGTTTCCAGATAAAAAATCATGATTAGGAAAATCAAATAGAAGACAAATAAAAGCATTAAAGATTAGTACTGATGCTGTTTATAACCTATCAAAACAACACTCTTGGTGGAGTCATTGAAAGAAGCATCTGTAACCAATCCATCCAAATTGTAAGTACCTAATAGCAAAGCATTGTGTGTACCTGCAACATTAGGAATCACATACAAAGTAGAAGTAAATTGAACCCAATCTTTGGTAAAAAGATACAAAGAATCATTGGCATAAAAGAATGCTTCACAATCGTAACGTGTATTGTTAGATGCAGGTGTAAAGTCCGTCTGATCCGGATAAGAAAAATGGATAAAACTTGCAGCAACTGTATCCTGACTCAATATATCCGACTTACTAATTTTTAATATCTTCAAATCTGTACGGCTTCCATTATTATTCCCAATATCACCAATGAAAATATCATTATCACTTTGAGATAAAGCTTCCCAATCTATATTGATGGCATTGTCAATAAAAATGCGTCTTGTGATTAAATGTGTTGTAGTATCTATCTGATATAAAATGGGTTCATTTCCACTATCATTGATAGTCCATAAACTTCCATTGAAGTATAATAAACCTGAAGTTTCTTGGATTTCACTTGGTAAACTATCAAGAAAAATAGGATTGTAATTAGTAGCAGGATAAACACAAGACCCATCATTGATAGAGGCGGATACATTATAATTTGTAGCTTGAGGGTCTGTACAGCCCGAAGTTTGTGCTGTTGAATCAAAACTCAAGAAGCTTAAAACTATTATCCAGAAAAATAAATACTGTTTGGTCATGTTTAATTTGATTTTTAAGAATTCCTATTTTGTGTACATAAGAACAAAATTATTTATCACCTTAATAAAAAATCAAATTAATAAATATTTTTTTTCAGTTCAAAACAATTGACGCAAATTTTTACTCAATCGTTTAGGTCTTCTATATTGACTACAACAAAATTCCTTTAAAAAAAATGCAATAATTTTGACTCAATGTTTTTCAATATTTAAAGAAAAAATAAAAATGGTTTTTTAAATCCAAAATAAAAACCAAAAAAAATTTCTTAATTATTTATTCCAAAAATTTATGGCTCCTGACTTGAATCTCATCAAATTAGTGCGGTTTTTTCGATATATATTTTCAATGGATTAATTGAAACAATGGTTATTATTACCACAAAAAAGGTACAAGTCAGGAAAAAATAAATATTCTTATACCGCCAAATACTTAGCAGAAAAGTTACACCAATAAATATATTACTTGATTAATCTGGGCAATACTCGCATCAAGGTTTTTGCAACAACGGATTGTGTATAAACGAAGAATCGGTAAGTGTTTTTAAGAATGCTACCAAATCTTGTTTTTCTTGCGTAGTTAAATTTAAACCATTAGTTAGCTTGTCATTTTTGGTCATAATAGGGTCAAGGGTACTGCTGTACTTTACCCCTGAATTATAGAACTCAACTACTTCTTCTAAAGTTTTAAACCTTCCATCGTGCATATATGGTGCAGTTAGCTCAATGTTTCTTAAAGTAGGAGTTTTAAATAAACCTATGTCATTAGGATTTGAGGTTACATTGTAACGACCCAAATTAACTCCATTAAAGATGGAGTCAATCCCAATATTGTGAAATTTATTATCAGTAAACAAGCCTAAAGAGTGGCAATGAAAACAATCACCTTTCTCAGAATTAAAAATAACAAACCCATTCATTTGCGAACTGTTGAAATTGTAGGTATGTTTGAAAAACTGATCACAATAGGAGTTGGTTGAGTTTAATACTCTAAAAAATTGTGCTAAAGCATTAGCAATATCTTGAGATTTAATAGTGTCAACATTATATACTTTTTTAAATAGGTTTCTATAGAGTATAGACTTATTTACTTTAGCTACATCGGTTTGAAAAAAATCTTCTACCTCAAATCGCATAATATCTTCTAGAGTTCCGCTAATACTCCCATTCCACAAATAATAAGTACTCCAACCTAAATTGATATGGGCCAAGGCATTTGAGTCGTAAGTTGTAAAAGCACTATTTGAGTTATGGCATGAAGAGCATGATTGTCCATTATTAGATAATATTGGATCGTAATATAAACTACGGCCTAGTTGTATTCCTTCCATAGTTAACGGATTACTTTCAGGGATAGTTAAAGGCGGAAAATAATACGGATATGTAACCGTATAAGGTGTTAGCTCATTATTTTGGTTAGTTGGAGGATTAGAAGGAATTAAATCTTCTTCTTTGTTTTTCTTGCATCCCAAAAAAACAATCACCAAAAAGATAAAGCTTACACTAATTAGTTTGATTAATGGTGAACGCATCTTGCATATTGGTTTTTATTTTAGACATAGATAAGGAATCAGACATAGTATATGTCTTTTCAATATTCAAATCGTACAAATACGGATTAGCAAATATTTCGTTTATTTCAAAATCTAAAGAATAGTTATTTTCTGATTTTTGCTGTAACATTAGTTTATTAATCTCAATATTTACAAGGTTTTCGTTTTTTCCTAAATGTATGGCAAATCCTTTTCGCAAACCGGCACTATCCAAATAATGTCCTTCAACTTTTATAAAATGGTAGCCCCCACCCATCATAGTTGGCCATGCCATGTTCAAGTTATCTACAGTTGATTCCAAACCATAATCAATGTTTATTTGCGGATTAAGTCCCACCAAAAAACTTATCTGCTCATAATCGCCTCTCAACAACGAATCAATAGTTATTTGTGAGCTTTCACTTTTGGCAGGGTCAATATAAAAAACCTTATTCAATTTATGTATAAAGCCATCTTTTCGCTTCATTGCAATATCAGAAATATAAAAATTAATAGTGCGTAAACTGTATTTATTACCTGAAGCGTTTATGTAATTTATAGAGTCCCATATTACTTTATTGTTGTTGGCCAATACATTGATATTAAGGGTGGCCTTGGTAAATAATGGTGCAGGATTATCATCTATAGCATCTTTTTTGCATGATGATAAAGTAAAAATTATTGATGATACCAGTACTAAACTTTTTATGAACTTATTCTTCATGGGTTTAATTTTTCAGCTAAGTTAGTTCAAATGTTGGGCAAAATCAATGATTTAAGTCATAATTCATTCTATTGATTTTACCTAACTTATTAGCTTATTTCTATTAATTACAATAATTAATTTATATTGAATAGACTTTAATTTAATATTATTTTCTCCATCACTTTTACCCCCTCTATATCGAAAATTAAATTATAGCTTCCCTTTGAAATGCCTTGAGTAGAAATAGAACTACTATTGTTCTCCAAAACCCCTCTGCTCACTATTCTTCCAAAGCTGTCAATCAATTCATATTTTAAATTTCTATAATTTGAATTTATAAAAATATCTTGACCTGCCTTTTGAGGTACTGGGTAAATCACAATTTTTTCAGGCAATGATTTGAACAAAACATTTCTAACCGGACTGTAAATAAACTGACCATTGGTTGAAACAATTTTTATTCTGTATTCATTCAACCCTCTTTCCGGTTTTTTATCAATACTTTGGTATGAGGTACTAAATCCTGAATTTCCAATAGCTTTTACGCTGTCTATAATCATAAAATTATGGTTCCCATTTTTTCTTTCAACTATAAAATGCGAAACATTAACTTCCTTACCTGTTGTCCAGCTAAGCATAACAGAATTTTGCTGATATGGCCTTGCAGTAAAATCAAACCAATTGTCGGCCGTAATAACCTGAGGCCCCGCCCCAACAATATACTGACCGGATTGATATACACTATTTCCGGTGCTAAAAATAATTTGATTTCCTTGTGCATTGCCGCTACAGTTATCAGCTTGGTCAATAGCAGTACCCCATACAGGACCATCGGCATTAGGCATTCTGGTATATAATTTATTCAGGCTACAATTGTTTAACCAAGTTCCGGTGTTGTTAAAGGTTATAGTATTTAAAGTGTCAAAACTGTTGTTTGCCCCATAGTTTTCAATTATCCAATAGGCTTTTGATGTACTGTCAGGATGCGAAGGTATGACATCAGGAAACTGATTAATACGGCTTACACAAACTTCGCCCATTGGCAAGGAACCATTGGCAAAACCAAGGTTTAAACCTGTATTTCCAAAGGTAAAGTTCCCGGCAGTATTAATATCTAAACGAGCGCTTACTCCACCACCAACAGGAGCCGTTGAAGTAGTTCGTGCTGCACCTCCGGCCAGTGAAACGTGATTAATACCTACTTTATCAAACGCTAATCCGTTGTTTTCGTTAAACTGCAAATAGGTAACTAAAGTCGTATCGGCCTGCGGCTTCTTTGTAAGGTGCATTAGCTCTCTGATTTCGTTTTGTGATAAAGCTCGGTTATAAATACACACCTCATCAATTAAACCATTAAAAGTACGTGCGCTTGATGCAGGGTCATTGCCAACTCTCAATGGTGTATCAAAAGCTTCGGTAGGATGACTGCTATTGTTATCATAAGAAACCCCATTTAAATATAACTTGGCTGCGTTAGGCGTAACTACTAAAGCTACATGATTCCATTCATTGTCATTTACATCCGGGCCACCTGCCCAATTCCAATAATAATCATTCCAATGGTATCCTAATTGCGAACCATTGTCTCTAAAATTAATTCCACATGTAGTAGAACCGCCTCTAAAAAATAGTAACCCTGCCCAGTTAGGTTGTGCCCCATTACGTTTTATCCATGCACTAAATGTTACAGTATTTGAATTGAGGTAGAGAGGCTCTGTACCTGAAGCAAACTGCCCTTGAGCGCTTAAATCAAGAGCATTTCCCGGAATAGTATCGTAGTCACAACTATTACTTACTGTAATAAAGTTATTATAAGATATAGAATCAGTACCCAAGCTATCGCTTACCACTAGTTTTACCTGAAAGCTTCCGGTGTTTCCGAACACCACCTTTACTTGTTCTTGATTGAAAGGAGTATGATATGCAGGAGTTGGTGTTATCTGCCAGTTCCAGGTGGCTCCGCTTTGATATTGCGAAGAATAATCTGAAAAATAAAAAGTATCGCGGGCACAGCCGGAACTCAACTTATCAACAGTTATCTGTGCTTTTGGTGCTCCCATTTCATAAAGTGATGCTTCCCAAACACTGCGGTTGCTCGCATTCCTTATCTTCCCACCTTTGTACCAAGGGACTAAAGATAAGCATGAAGTTAAGGCCGGAAGATTGGTGCTATACAATACCCAATCGTTCATTTGGGTATTTCGGTAAAACACGGTTTTATTGGTTCCCAAATACACTCCGCCTTGTGTACCACGCTGAAATACTACTGACTGTATGGTTTGATTATCAAGCATAGGAGTGGTAAGATTATTCCATGATGCTCCTCCGTTATCAGACTTAAATATTTTATATCCATTACTGCTGGCATTGCCTGTAATAATTCCTGCCCATATATTATCTGAGCTATGAACATCTATAGTAATATCAATTTGCGAGGTTGTATTTACCGGTAAGACTGAGTTAGGAATACTGATGTTAGTCCAATTAATACCACCATCAAGCGATTTGTAAATTATTCTGGCACCAGATGAAGGACTATATACAACATATATTTTTTGTGGGTTATCAAAGGCAACCTCTAAGTCGGTAACTTTTCCGGTCCCGAAGTTTTTTAGTGAAGTCCATGAAATACCATCATCCTCTGATTTCCACAAAGTACCATCAACTCCTGAATATACTGTAGTATAGCATCTTGGATCCCACACCAAAGGACATGAGTAACCGGAGTAATATGAGGCATTGGGTACTTTCTCAAAAGGGTATCCTATAAATGGAGAAGTACGATTGTTAGGTACTTTATCTTTCCCAAAATCATGATATACCCATTTATTATAACCCGGATTTACAAAGCCCCTAAACCCATCAGCCGAGCCTGTATATGAAATCCAACCATTAAGATAAACATTATTATTTTTTAATAAATGGCTATTATGATAAGTTCCGCCCAACATAATATTACCATCTTTAAAACCTGCTCCAAAGCCCCAAAAATCAGTACCTGCAATACCAAACTGTCTTCGGTTAAAATCTAAGTTTCCAGAGTTTTCCGAAAGAAAAATACCTCCATCACAAGCTACCCAAACTTCATTTCCATAAATTCTTATATCATGTATGTCGGCATGTACATACTTACTTCCGCCAGGGTCTGCCCAACTGTTCAAACATGTAAAGTTGTCACCGCCATCGGTACTTACCCATTGCATAATACCACCAACATGTACTTTATTGGCATTGGTTTTATCGGCATCAATAGCCAAATCATAATAATACTGCCCACCATCGTCAGTTCCGTCTGTAGCATATCCCATCACATTGGTATTGTCCACAGCGGCATAGCCCCCGGGTCCTGTTCCGCAGCAATGATGAGTCCATGTAGTGCCGGCATCATCACTTCTGTAAAATCCATATAACCCCTCACCTCCGTTAGCTTTACCTGTTAGTATGGCATAAATACGATCGGGTTGAGCAGGTGTTACTGCAATCTCAGCCCTGTTTTGATGATTGCTCCCTGTGATGGTGGTAGCATTTGATGGCCATGAGGTTAAGGCAGTAAAAGTGTCGCCACCATTGGTTGATTTGTAGAATTCTGTAATTTTGTTGGAATTCCCTACAAGTTTTGAATTATATATAGCATATACTACACTCGTGTCTGTTGGATGAATTTCTATATCTCCAAAATACTCGCCTGAACCAGGACATGAAACCACTTGAATCCATGAGTTTCCTCCGTTGGTTGTTCTGTACAAACCATAATTAGTAGTTGCAAACAATTTCTGCGAATTACCGGGCACCATCACAATACTGTAAACATTATGATACACATTATTAAATGAAGTTCCACCCGTTTCGTTCCAGTTTGACCCTCCATCTGTAGTTTTATAAATACGGCCATTTCCTCCGGCATAAATAACATCATTGTTGTCAAATTGAATTTCAACAGCGCGACATTCTCCAATTAATAATTGCTCGGTTAGTGTTATCCAATGCAAGCCTTTATCAGTGGTTTTATACACCCCTGCATTAGCTGTTCCTGCAACCAAAAAGTTAGGATCATTCTTACTTTTTTCAACAGTATAAACATGCGAAGAGCCAGGCGCATGACTTCTGCCATTAGCATCTTTATCAAAATCAAAAGGTCCTATACATGTCCAGGAAGACCCTGCGCCTGAACCACTCATTCGAGCCGTACTTAGCAACTGTAGGTAACTATTATTGATTAAGTCTGTTTGTTGGCGATTAGGGTATTGCACAATTCCACTTTCATCAGTCATTTTTTGCGCAACTTTTGACCATCGTTTATAGTACTGTGTGTGCTTATTTTTTTTAAACTGATGTGTTTTATAATAGCCCTCATATAAGTTTTTTACTGTAAAAATATTGGGATTAGGTTTATACATTTCCTTAGCCCAATCAGGCAAATTACTGTCAGTAGTATAGCCATAAGGACTTTCAGGGCCTATCAACTTTTGAGCAAAGCCCTTATTTGAATAAAAAAGAACCGTAATAAATAAACAAAAAGGAAAGAATTTTCTCATGTGTGTTAAGTTATATTCTCACGAAGATAGAAACAATATAGGTAATATTTTGTTAATAGTGTAAGAAATACATAAGAGAAGATATGCTATTGATTTAATCTACCTAATTCCCCAATTCATGGTTAAGAGTAGGTGCTTAGTATATTATGCCATAGTATTAGCAGGAATAATTTTGTATTTTTGTATTAATCTAAGAATTACAAACAATTCTTTAACTCAATATATATAATTAACCTCAAAAAAAATATTATTATGAAGCCTCTTTTGATTTTAGTTTTTTCTATATTTTTCTCCTATAACGGATATAGTCAAGTTGCACACAAATTGAAGAAAACCCCCGATCCGGCAAAGAAATTAATGACCGTTGAAGCATCGTGCGGTGAATGTAATTTTGGTTTAGATGGTAAAGATTGTGACCTTGCTGTAAGATATGATGGTAATGCTTATTATGTTGATGGTTTAAATATTCAGGAGTACGGACACCCACATAATCCTAATGGCTTTTGTGTGGCTGTACGTAAAGCCGAAGTTCAAGGCGAAGTAATAAACGGACGTTTTAAAGCTACCTATTTTAAATTACTTGATGTAGCTCCAAACCAACCTGCCGATAAAAAAAATAAAGAGCAAAAGCATTAGAAATAATTTATATTTTTTAGATAATTTACCTGATAAATATTGATATTTTTGTGCAACTTAATAAGTTGTGAATTCAAGCTACAGGTATAAAAAATTAATCAAGAAAGTGAGCATACTTTTTGTTGCCCTTTTTGTATGGTCTGATATTGGTTATGCTAAAACTGATTCTTCTAAAGTAGCCTATGACTCCATTCCTTATTTTTTTAATGATAATTTTTCCAAGTTTCATTTTTTAGACAGTTCATTATTTGAGATACAGAGGTATAATGTGCTTTTAAAGAATAATAATTTTTATGCCATTAACGGGCATGCTACTTTACCTGCACGAAATTTATTTTACAATCCGTTTTTTACTAATGGCTTAGAATATACAAAAACCAATTATGATGGATTATATTATAACAACTCTGAGGTTGAATTTATACATACTTATTACCCTGTAACTTTGGTAAAGGCTGTTGTTGGCAGCAAGAAAGAACAGGTTATTGATTTGCTGCACAGTCAACAAATAAACCCTGAAATCAATATCGGTTTTAAAATAAACGCACTGCGCACCGAGGGTTTTTATCAAAAACAGCAGGCCAACACCATAAGCTTTCAAGCCTTCAATTCCTATATTTCATCAAAAGGTAATTATCGCAGTTTTTTTAGCTATTCATATAATCGCTTAACGACTCTTCTTAATGGCGGACTGGTTCCCGACTCATCTAATAGTTTTAAATATGAAATGCTGAATGACAAGGCGCTCATACCTGTTCATTTACATTATGCCAAACAAATGTTATATGGTTCCGATGTTTATACCAAGCAAATCATAGGCCTTGACCATAAATTAAACCATGCCGAATTAAGAAATTTCAATCAGAAAAGTGCTGCTTTAAACAAGCTGGTAATATACGGAAGATACAGAGAATATTTTAGAAACTATGAAGACCGTATGGAAGATAGCACCTATTACCATAACTTTTATTTTACCACACAAGATTTTAAGGATAAACTGAAAGACCAACATACAAAAGTAGAAATACAATTAATAAACACTGTAGGGAACAAGGCTGTTAATGATTATTTGGGCTATGAAGTTACAGGAGGAATTGAAAATTTAGATATTAATGTAAATCAAAAGAAACGAAATTTTTTATCGGCCTATACAGGACTTCTTTTAAGTAAAAACTTTCGGAATATTAGTTTAAGCACACAAGGAAAATATTTTTTTAGCGGTTTCAATCAAGGAAACTATCAAGCTTTAGCAAGTATTACCTCACATCAAAATGAGCCGATAAAATGGCAATTCAGCATAGGTGGAAATAAAATATTACCACAGCAGATTTATAACTTTTATTATTCCAATAATTTTATTTGGGATCATTCATTCCAACCCATTACCAACATGATTGCCAATGTTGAATTGAATCATACACTTGCCGGAAATATTTTTTTGCAATACAACAGTATTAAAAATTATGTGTTGCTCAATAACCAAGCATTGCCTCAACAACTAAGTCAAACTATAAATTTATGGCAGTTAAAGTATAACAAAAAATTTAATATAGGAATTTTAAGAATTGCCCCCGAAGTACTATTGCAGTTTGAAAATAGCACCATGAATTATTTAGCATTACCTGAATTTTATACTAAAACATCTATGTATGTCAATCATAGAATATTTAAAGGTAAATTATGGTATCAGTTTGGTGCTGATGTGTATTGGCTCAATAGCTATAAACCATATAGCTACATGGCTGCAAGCAATATGTATTTTTATCAGAACACCTTCAGCACTTCGGGTTTACCTTTAATTAATTTGTTTTTGAATTTTAAGATAAAAGCAGTACAAGCCTTTGCAACAGTTGAGCAACTAAGCAGTATATTATCAGCACCATATTTCTTTACCCCGTATTATGCTATGCCCGGGTTAACGTTTAAATTAGGTATTAACTGGTTGTTTATAAATTAAATTTATGTTAGGTTCTACTTATAAATATGCTTTAATTGCACTGCTGATGTTTGCTTTGCATGCCTGTCAACCTACAGAAAATAATAATCACAAAACTGTTTTTAAATATAATGAAGCAGCCGGAATAACCTCTTTAGATCCGGCTTTCAGCAATCGTACCGAAAACATTTGGGCGGTAAATCAAATTTTCAACGGTTTGGTGCAGTTAAATGACACACTTGCCGTAGTACCTTGTATAGCACGCAGTTGGGAAATAAGTAACGATGGTCTGCAATATATTTTTCATTTGCGCAATGATGTATATTTTCATCCGCACACTTTATTCAAAAATGGGCAAGGGCGTAAGGTTGTTGCAGCCGACTTTGTTTATAGTTTCAATCGCCTGCTCAATAAATCAGTAGCTTCTCCGGGTGCATGGGTGCTTAGTGCTGTGGCTCAACAAAACAATCATTCTTTAATTGATGCACTTAATGACAGCACCTTGAGTATTCGCCTAAGTAAAAGCTACCGTCCTTTTCTTAATTTGTTAAGTATGCCTTATTGTAGTGTAGTTCCACATGAAGTAGCTTCATTTTATCATAAAAATTTTCGTCATAATCCTGTAGGTACAGGGCCTTATATTTTTAAATATTGGGCCGAAGGCGAAAAAATGGTTTTGCTAAAGAATCCCAACTATTTTGAATATTCTAATGGAAAGCGACTTCCGTTTTTAGACGCTATAAATATTACATTCTTAAAAGATAGACAAACAGCCTTCCTTGAGTTTATTAAAGGTAATTATGATTTTATGTCGGGCATAGATGCAAGTTATAAAGATGAGCTTTTAACCCGAAACGGAAATTTGCAGAATAAATACAAACAACTTTTAAACTTTTCGAAAGTCCCCTTCTTAAAAACAGATTATTTAGGATTTTATCTTGACAGTAAGGAAGGAATAGGCATATTGCCAACTGAAGTACAAACAAAGATACGTAAAGCTATTAACTATGGGTTTGACCGTAATAAAATGATTATGTATTTGCGTAATAATATTGGAACACCTGCTATAAATGGCTTTGTTCCTCGCGGTATGCCATATTTCGATTCATATTTGACAGGATACGATTATGCCCCCGAAAAAACTAAACAGCTATTGGTAGAAGCCGGTTTCCCGAATGGAATAGGTCTTCCGGAAATTAAGCTGATAACTACATCAGTCTATTTAGATGTTTGTGAATTTATACAAAACGAACTCTCACACTATGGGATTAAGATAAAAGTAGAGGTATTGCTACCTGCCGTAAACAGTGAGCTGATTGCTAATGGTAAATCAGAATTTTTTAGAAAATCGTGGGTGGCTGATTATGCTGATAAAGAAAACTATATGTCGGTATTCTACAGTAAAAATTTTAGCCCCAACGGACCCAATTATACCCACTTTAAAAATGATAAATTTGATACGCTTTATGAAAAAAATTTAGCCATGTTAACCGAAGCCGAGTTACAACATAATTTTAGCGAAATGGAAAAAATTATTATTGATAACGCTCCGGTAGTTCCTCTATATTATGATGATGCCATATTCTTTTATCATAAAAATATTAAAGGCTTAAAAGGAAACTCTATTAATCTTCTGCATCTTAAATCTGTAGAAAAAAACAATAACAATGCAAAAAATTAAAATCGCTATTTTCTTATTATTTCTTTCTCTAAGTCAGGTAAGTCAAGCTTATAAAGATGATTATGTAAGCTCCGTTTTGGTTTATGATGACAAAGTTTACACACCCAATATTAAAACAGTATTATTTTATTTTAATGGTTGGGAAACTGGTTTTCCGGCAATAAGACTAAACAGTGATGAACAACTTAGTTTTGGATTTGATGATTTTGACAATGATTATAAAACCTATAACTATACAGTTGTTCATTGTGATGCTTCGTGGCAACCTACCGATATATCGTTCTCCGAATATGTTGAGGGTTTTAATCAAGGACAAATTGATGATATAAATCGTTCGTTTAATACATATCAAGCCTATACACATTATCAAATCTTGCTTCCAAATCGTGATATGAAAATTACAAAAAGTGGAAACTATCTTTTAAAAATATTTTTAGATGGCGATGAAGATAAATTAGCTATAACCAGACGATTTATGGTGTATGAAGAGTTGGTTGATGCAGCACTTAATATTCATGCTGCAACCTTAAATGAATCGCGTTTCATGAAACAAGAAGTAGATTTTAAAATATCTGCCGGATACTACAAAATTCAAGACCCCATGAATGATTTGAAAGTAGTATTAATGCAAAATGACCGCTTTGATACTCAAGTAGAGGGGCTAAAGCCTGTTTTTATTATGGACACCGAGCTTGACTATAATTATGATGGAGAAAATACTTTTAACGGAGGAAAAGAATTTAGATATTTTAATACTCAGAGTTTGGTAAACCCTGATATTCGAATCAATAAAATTAGAATAGACAGTTCGCACTTTACACATATATATTTAAACAATGATGACAAAAGAGCATTTAAACGATATGCCTACGAAAAAGATATCAATGGAAAATTTATTATCCGAACAACCTATGGTGATAATCCCAATACTGACGCAGATTATTGCTATGTGCATTTTTATTTAATGAGCAGTACACCAATTATGGAAGGTGATGTATATATTTTTGGTGCATTAAGCGACTGGAAATGTAAGCCCGAATTTAGAATGCAATACGATCCTGTATTTAAAGGTTATACAGCTACTTTATTTTTAAAACAAGGGTTTTACAATTATGAGTATGTAGTAATGGGTGCTAAAGACAAAGTTCCTGATGAAACATTAACCGAGGGCAATAGATTTGAAACCGAAAACGACTTCAGTATTTTGGTGTATCATCAGCCTATAGGAGTATTTTACGACAAACTTATTCTTTACAAAAAGGTTAAATCAAATGCACGTAAAGATTAGCATAACGAAGTATATGTTTTGTGTAAATCTGCAGTAAAACATCATGATGGGCATTATTAATAATTAATAAAAGTAAACTTAAAGAATGAAAATAATTTGTATTGGACGCAATTATTCAGAGCATGCTAAGGAGTTAAAAAATGAGATTCCCGAAAGTCCCATATTTTTCATGAAGCCTGAAACGGCTCTATTAAAAAATAACGAAGATTTTTATTACCCTTCTTTTTCAAAAGAAATACATTATGAATGTGAGTTAGTAATTAAAATAAATAGGAACGGAAAAAATATATTGTCAGAATTTGCGCATAAATATTATAATGAAATAACTGTAGGTATTGACTTTACTGCTCGTGATATACAAAATATGTGTAAGGCAAAAAGTTTACCTTGGGAGCAAGCAAAAGCATTTGACAACAGTGCACCTATAGGAAACTTTTTGATTTTATCAGATAAACAAAAGCAAGAGAATATTAATTTTAGACTTGATGTGAATGGAATAACAGTACAGAACGGCAACACAAAGGATATGATTTTTTCTATTGCACAAATAATTGCCTACGTATCAAAATACATTACTCTTAAAACAGGCGATTTAATATTTACCGGAACCCCCTCCGGCATTGGACCTGTGAAAATAGGCGATAGATTAACTGCACAAATTGAAGGTAAAGTATTACTTGATTTTGAAATT
>JADLFI010000046.1 GCA_020845635.1 Bacteroidia bacterium | reverse complement strand
GTTAGGTGCAAGTTTAAAAACCAAGACGGTCTGCGAGAGCCAAAGGGCTGACCACCCAATGTGACAAGAAAAGTAAAATAAAAAAGTGGAGACCAGAACCCACTCTAATAAACGGAATTATTTAAAATAAAGTGGCGACTACGCAAATTATCATGAAAAAAATCATTCTTTCTATCGCCCTAATTGCAGGGCTTAATTTTTTTGCATCAGCACAAGAAAAAACAGGGGTCGGTATTATGCCTTTTTCTTTTGTTCAAGGAGCAGCTAGTTCGCAAGATGTTAATTCTATCCAAGAAACAGTTATAAATGCTTTTGTGAAAACTAAAAGATTTAACATTGTTGACCGTTCTAAAATGGATGCTCTTAAAAAAGAAAAAGATCTACAGAAATCAGAAGATTTTATTGATGGTAGTGTTATTGCACAAGGTGTTTCTTTAGGTGCTAATTTTTTAATTTCTGGTCATGTAATATCAGCACAGGCTGAGAGAATGGAAACTGCTCCAGATGCAACAACAGGTAAGGTTACAGTGTCTTATAAAGCAAAACTATCTATTCAACTGAAAGTTATTGATGTGGCAACAGGTCAAGTTGTTACCTCTGAAACAATTGAACCTAAAGGAGGTAGTGCATTCGGTGGTATGATGGGAGTTGGTCCTTCAACACCTGAGGCTGCAATTACAAAAGCAATTAAAGGCATTGAAGAAAAAGTTGACGATTTTGTAAATAAAAATTTTCCTGCAACTTTTCCTATAGTAGAAATTCAAGAGAAGGACTCCAAGGGAAATGCAACTAAAATAATGATTGCAGGTGGTACTGCCTTTAATTTACAAAAGGGGCAAAAACTTAAAGTTGTAGAAGTATCAATTATCGAGGTAAATGGGAAAAAATTAGAACGTAAAAAAGATATTGGCGAACTTAAAATTACTAAAGTTGAAGACGAGAATTTTTCAACATGTTCAGTTAGTTCAGGTGGCATTGAAATAAATGCAAAATTTGAAGCCAAAGCTAAACTATTAGTAATCACTAAAGACTAAACCAAATGAAAAACAAACTAAAATCAATTTTAAGTATAATCGTAATTTTAGGACTGCAAAGCTGCAGTCCTAAATTACAACCTTATTCAGGTGAAGTAAATTTCTTGTATAAGGAAGCACAAGGTACAATTGCTCTAAAAAGCACAGGTTATGGTAAAAACCAAACTGAAGCCGTGTCAGATGCACAAATAAATGCATTTAAAGTTCTTTTATTTAAGGGGTTGCCCGGGACAGAGTTAAATGTACCTTTAATAGAAAACGAGAATGATGCTAAATCTAAACACAGCGACTATTTTAAAAAATTCTTTGAACAAGGGAATTATAAAACATTTATGATGTCATCAACTGAAAGTTCTAATCTAATAAAAATGAAAGGGACTAAAAAAATCACTGTTGATGTAAAAATAAATTATAATTCATTGCGAAAAGATTTGGAACAAAATCAATTAATAAGAAAATTTGGATACTAAAATTAAACATTATGAAAAAGAATAAAATAATAATAATAATGCTTCTTTTACTGCTAAATTTTGGGGGAGTTTCAGTATTTTCTCAAAATGCCGCAACTAATAGTGGCGGGCAAGTTCAAACTGTTCAGCCTAAAATTATGGTAATTCCATATACAAAAGAAGGGGAAGACATAAGAACTATTTTAGAGGCTGATGTAAACAAACGAATTGCAATTACAAAAATCAAAGAGTCTTTTGACTCCAGAGGGTTTACAACTGTCGATTTTGTTGCAAAATTGAAAGCAGCAAAAGATAATAATACGTTCACTTCGGATAATCAGACAGACATAAAAACACAAATCATTCAAATGTCTGGTGCTGACATTTATGTACAAGCAGAAGTTAATGTTCAAAAAGGTCAATCTGGCACATCAGTCACACTGATTCTAACTGGATATGAAGCATCCACAGGAAATTCACTTTCTAACAAAATTGGAGAGAGTGGTAAGTTTTTTACTGATGACATTGGGAAATTAGCAAGTAAAGCGGTTGAAAGTGTTGCGGAAGATTTCTTAAATGTAATGCAAATAAAATTTACAGAAATTGTAAATAATGGAAAATCAGTGATTGTTGAAATAAGTTTTGATGCAAGTTCTCAATATAATATGTCATCTGAAATTGGATCAGATGGTTTGCCACTATCCGATCAACTAGAAATGTGGATGGAGAAAAACGCATTCAAAAATAATTATCATATTCAAGGTACTTCAGACCTGAAAATGATTTTTGATGATGTCAAAATTCCACTGAAAGATCAAGCATCTGGTAATAATTACAATCCAAATAAATTTGCACTTGAATTATGGAAATTTATTAAAGGATTAGGCCTACAACCAGGCAAAGACGTGAAAGGCAACACTATATTTATAACTATCAAATAAAAAGAAAATGAAAAAGAATCTCATAATAATCGTTGCTATCCTCGCATTTTCAAATGTCATGGCTCAATCCTCGCAAGAAGTAGGTAAAATTGCATTATCTGTGATAATGCCTGAAAATGTTGACGGTTTAGATATCTCACAGCTTTCTAAAATGGAAACAAAAATCACACAAATTGTTTCAAGTACAGGTTTAGCAGCCAGTGGCTATAATAACAATTTTGTGATTTATCCAAAATTCGCTCTATACGAAACAAATGTTGTTGAAGGCGGTATGGAAAACATAACAGTCGTAACTTGTGAGCTAAGTTTGTTTATAAAGCAAGTTGATAACAATATTTTATTTTCAACAATTAGTAAACAACTAAAAGGAAGTGGCAAAACTAAGTCAATCGCTATAACCAATGCTATTTCAAAAATTCCTACAAATGATAATGATTTTAAAGCGTTTATTGAAACAGGTAAAAGTAAAATCATTGCTTATTACGAATCAAAATGTGGTGATATTATTGCAAAATCTGAAAGTCTAGTAAAAATGCAAGATTTTGAGCAAGCATTAGGCTTATTAATGACTGTTCCGGAAGAAGTAAGTTGTTACAATAAGGTTCAAGAAAAATCAATAGAAGCTTACAAGGCTTATCAAAATCAAAAATGTGTAGTTCAATTACAAGACGCAAAAACACAACTTGCAGCTAATAATTACAATGATGCATTGAACATATTAAGCCAAATTGACCCGTCAACTCCTTGCTTTAAAGAATCTCAAACACTGGTTGAAAATGCTGCAACTAAAGTAGATCAAGAAGAAAAAAAGCAGTGGGAATTTCAAATGAAAGTATATAATGATAATGTTTCTCTGCAAAAGCAAAGAATAAATGCAATTAAGGATATTGCAGTTGCTTACTATAAGAGTAAACCGACAACAGTAAACTATACTTATTTGGTTAGATAATGAAAGAAAACCAGCACCTAACCGCACCTATAAGAAATTGGCGGTTCAGTGGTTAAATGAAGTTCAGTTTTTCAATCAAACTTTCGTACAGGTTGACAGTTTTGTGCTTCGAAATCGCCAACTTCTTATAGCTGCAAAACGTTGGGTCGAAACCCTAGCGGGCTTTCGACCCAACGTAGCGGACGCTGCACGTCCCGCTGGGCTTCGCCCAACAGGCCGTTTTGCAAAACTCCTACGAAAAACTCCGTTTTTCTT
>JADLFI010000045.1 GCA_020845635.1 Bacteroidia bacterium | reverse complement strand
GGTTAGGCTGTTCGCCTATTAAAGTGGCACGCGAGCTGGGTTCAGAACGTCGTGAGACAGTTCGGTCCCTATCTGTTGTGGGCGTTAGAAGTTTGAGAGAACCTGACTCTAGTACGAGAGGACCGAGTCGGATGAACCTCTGGTGTATCTGTTGTGCCGCCAGGTGCAGTGCAGAGTAGCTATGTTCAGATGAGATAAGCGCTGAAAGCATCTAAGTGCGAAACTCATCTCAAGATAAGACTTCTTTTAAGGGTCGTTATAGACGATGACGTTGATAGGTTACAAGTGTAAAGATAGTAATGTCAAAGCTGAGTAATACTAATTACCCGTAAGCTTTATAAGATAGTTATTTTTTATTTTCTTTCTTTATTTGTCATATATTACTTAAATGATTTAGGTGACTATAGCGATGAGGTCCACCTCTTCCCATTCCGAACAGAGAAGTTAAGCTCATCAGCGCAGATGGTACTGCAGTTACATGTGGGAGAGTATGTCGTTGCCAATTTTAAACCAATCCTAGAAATGGGATTGGTTTTTTTATTTATGTCTTTTCGTTTATTTATATTTGATTATTTAAGTTTTTATAATATGCTTAATCATATTGAAGGATTATTAGTTGAAAAATCGCCCACTCATATAGTGATTGATTGTAATGGATTAGGATTTTTCTTGAATATTTCACTGAATACATATTCAAAATTGCCTAAGAGCAATGAAAAGGTTAAGTTGTTAACTCATATCTCTACTAACCAAAATGATTTCTCTCAAACTGCTTTTGGTTTTATTGATGAAAGTGAAAGAAATATTTTTACCCAGCTTATTTCTGTTTCTGGGGTGGGACCAGGGGCCGCACGTATGTTTTTATCTACATATGATCCACTCGAATTAACTCAGCATATAATTAATGAGAACGTTGCGGCTTTAAAGAGTGTAAAAGGGATTGGCGAAAAGACTGCACAGCGTATTATTGTTGATTTACGAGGAAAGTTTGGAAAAACTGATTTACACCCTAATTTTAGTACATTATCTAACAATAAAACTAAAGAAGAAGCGTTAAGTGCTCTTGTGATGCTCGGGTTTGTCAAGAATGTAGCTGAGAAGGTCGTTGATAAGTCTATATCACAATTAGGAAATAATGCTTCAGTAGAGGATATTATTAAGAATTCATTAAAATCGCTTTAGTAAGATTAATTTGTGAGATTTAACAATAACTCAAATATAGTTTTGTTTTTTTCGTCAGTTACTTTTGTTCTGATAGTATTTCTGAGTTCAGCTTCTATTGTAAGACCTAGTCTTTTTTCAACTATATATGAAGAGTCATTAGTTGCCCCTGAAGATACAGGTTCGAAAGGAAAGATTAGATTTCCCGGTACCGATAATAATTATGATCCAACGGATATTGATCCTAGCCAAACCATGCAGTTAGGAGACCCATCGAACTTAAAAACAAATATTGAGTATGATTATAAAACCGGTAATTATGAGTTTGACCAGAAAATAGGAAAACTAAATTATCGTAATCCTTCTTATATGACATTTAAGGAATACTTGGATTATGATATGGAAAAGCAAATTTCCGGGTATTGGAAGCAAAGACACGAAGCAGAAAAGGTGAATGCCAGTAAAGGTTTGATTCCGAAGATTATGATAAACAACGAAATGTTTGACAGAATTTTTGGAGGAAACACTGTAGATATTCGACCTCAAGGAGCTGCTGAACTTATTTTTGGAGTGAATACATCTCGAACACAAAACCCTGCAATTGCTGAGAATTATAGAAAAATTAGCACCTTTCAATTTGATCAAAAAATACAAATTAATTTGCTGGGAAAAATAGGAGATAAGCTCAAAGTAACCACAAATTATAATACAGAGGCTACCTTTGATTTTGAGAATCAAATGAAGTTGGAGTACACAGGTTATGAAGATGAAATAATTCAGAAGTTAGAGGCCGGGAATGTTAATCTTCCTTTAACGGGTTCCTTAATTACCGGAAGCCAGAGTTTGTTTGGATTGAAGGCACAAATGAAATTTGGGAAGACAAACGTAACAACTGTTTTTTCAGAACAACGAGGAAAGAAACAAGAAGTTAATGTACAAGGAGGTGCACAGATTCAACAATTTGAAGTGAATGGTGATAACTATGAAGCCAATCGTCATTTTTTTATTTCTCAATATTTTCGAGATCAATATGATTCATCTATGGCTAATTTGCCAATAATATCGTCAAATATTAATATTACCAAAATAGAGGTTTGGATTACGAATATTAGCGGTGCGGTTGATAATACAAGAAATATAATAGCTTTGGCAGACCTAGGAGAATCGAGAAGAACGAACGATCCTAATAATCCTTTAAATCAGAATAAGACTTGGTACGCGTCACAATTTATCAGTGACCCGGTAGGCGTTAGTTCGGGGCCTTATCCTTCAAATCAAGGATCAAATAATTTATATACGAAATTAACTTCGCCCGGAGCATTCGATAGTATAAGAAGTATTTATCAAGCACCCAATATTTTGTCAGTTTATAATGTAGGTTTAAATCCTGCTTTTTCAGCAGGGCGCGACTATGAGATACTAGAGAACGCAAAAAGACTGCAACCTACAGAGTATTCCTTTAATTCGCGATTGGGTTTTATTTCTTTAAATCAATCATTAAACAATGGTGAGGTATTGGCAGTTGCATTTCAATACACAGTAGGTACAACTACCTATCAGGTAGGTGAGTTTTCTACTGATGGTGTAAATGCGCCACGTGCTTTGTTTGTAAAATTATTAAAACCTTCTAATGTTAGAGTTAAACTTCCTATTTGGGATTTGATGATGAAGAATGTATATTCTATTGGAGGTTATAATATTGATGTTAAAGATTTTAAATTAGATATTTATCATGCTAATTTACAGAGAGGCGTTGATTTAAATTATATACCTGAGGGAAGTATTAATAAAAAAGTATTGATTCAGGTTTTGGGTATGGATAAAATTAATAATCAACAGGAAAGAATTCCTGATGGATATTTTGATTTTATAGAAGGCGTAACCATTAATAAATCTAACGGAAGAGTTTATTTTCCTGTTATAGAACCTTTTGGGAGTTATTTAAGAAGCCAATTTGCACCTAATGAACAGGCAATTGCCAATAAATATGTTTTTCAGGAATTATACGATTCTACAAAAACTGCTGCACAACAAGTTCCATCAAAAAATAGATTTAAGATTAAAGGGCAATATTCATCTGCTTCGGGCTCTGATATAGCTTTAAATGCAACAAATATTCCTCAAGGTTCGGTAACTGTAACTGCAGGCGGTGCAGTGCTTCAAGAGAATGTTGATTATACAGTGGATTATTCCTTAGGACGTTTGAAGATTATTAACCAAGGTGTATTGGCTTCTAACCAACCTATAAAAGTTCAATTGGAGAGCCAAAGCTTGTTTAATATTCAGAGAAGAAGAATGATGGGAATGCATGTTGATCATAAGGTAAATAATGATTTAACGATTGGAGGAACAATAATTAATTTAAGTGAACGCCCATTAACTCAAAAAGTGAATATGGGCGATGAACCGATAAATAATACTATTTGGGGATTAGATGCAAATTATAGAACAGAAGTTCCTTTATTGACACGATTAGTAGATAAGATTCCTTTTATTGATACTAAGGAGAAATCTACAATTTCGTTACAAGGAGAATTTGCCCATTTAATTCCCGGGCATAATAGGGCCGTTACAAAAGAAGGAAATGCCTATATTGACGATTTTGAGGGCAGTCAAGCTTTAATTGATATAAAGACAGTTCAGAATTGGAGCTTGGCGAGCGTACCGCAGGGGCAACCTGACTTATTTCCGGAAGCTGCATTAAATAATGACTTACGTACCGGAATGAATCGAGCAAAGTTTTCATGGTATGTAGTAGATCCTTTATTTTACAGAAATAATAGCCTTACTCCCGATCATATAAGAAATGATGTTGTAGCTCAGAGTAATCATTTTACACGCGAGGTATTAGAAACTGAGATTTTCCCGAACAGATCGCCACAGAACCCTCAAATAACAAATTTACCTGTTTTAGATTTGGCTTTTTATCCTGATGAAAGAGGCCCTTATAATTATGATGTTGATGCCAACAGTTTTTCAGCCGGATTAAGGATTGACGGAAAGCTTGAGTCGCCAAGTACCAGATGGGGTGGGATGATGAGGAAGATTGATAACACTGACTTTGAAACTACAAATATTGAATACATACAATTCTGGATGATGGATCCGTTTAATGAAGACAACCACGACCCTAATTCTACAGGAGCAATGTATATAAATATTGGCGATATTAGCGAGGATATTTTGAAAGACTCAAGGAAATCGTTTGAGAATGGTTTGCCTGTGAGTGCAACAATTCAAGATCCTAACTTATATGATACTACACGATTTGGTATTATACCGGTGGTTCAGCAAGTTGTTAATGCTTTTGATAATACTCCCGAGTCGAGAAAGTATCAGGATGTTGGTTTGGACGGATTAGGGAATGAAAATGAAAGGACTTTCTTTGATACGGCTTATATTGGGAAGGTTATTACTAAATTTTCAACTATTAACCCCAATGCTCCAGCAATATCGAACGCCATAATGGATCCCTCTGGAGATGATTTTAAATATTTTAGAAGTAGTACTTTTGACACGGAGAAGACTCCTATTTTGGAAAGGTATAAAGATTTTAGAGGAACGGAAGGGAACTCTTCGGTAGAGCAGCCGGATGGCTATCCTATTACTTCAACAACTTTACCTAATGTTGAAGATATTAACCGAGATAATAATCTTACCACTAATGAGGCATATTTTCAATATAAAGTTAGGATTGACCCAACAAGTATGCAAGTTGGTCAGAATTATATTACCGATGTGTTAAGTACTAATGTACAAACGCGAAATGGAACACGATCTATAAAATGGTATCAATTTAAGATTCCACTTAGAAATCCTGAAAAAATTGTAGGAGGTATAGCTGATTTTAGGTCAATTCGTTTTATGCGAATATATTTGAAGGGGTTTGATAAACCTGTAGTTTGCAGATTAGGACGACTTGATTTGATTAGAGGTGACTGGAGGAAATACACCTATGATTTAAGAAAACCCGGAGAATATATTCAACAAGACGATCAAAGTCAGACTGAATTTGAGGTTTCGGCTGTGAATATTGAAGAGAATGGGAACAGGATTCCTATAAACTATGTTGTACCTCCGGGAATACAAAGGGTAATAGATCAAAGTACAACAAATTTACGTCAACTTAACGAGCAATCGCTAGTTCTTAAAGTTTGTAATTTACAAGATGGGTATAGTAAGGCTGCATATAAGAATTTATCAATTGATGTGAGAAGGTATAAAAGGCTGAAAATGTTTGTGCATTTGGAGGCTAGGAATGAGGAAACAGCACTAAAAAAGGAAGACTTACGTTTCTTTATGCGTATAGGTACTGACTATGATCAAAATTATTATGAGTACGAAATGCCAATAATTCCAAGTGCATGGGGGAATAATGATCCTTCTTCAATTTGGCCTTCGGAAAATGATTTAGAAATTGTGTTTGGTAATTTGACAAGTGTTAAGTTAAGAAGGAATTTTTTAAATTATGATATCAGTAAACCATATACAGTAAGAGATAGTACAAGTTCTTATCCTGATCGTTATATAACTGTAGTTGGGAATCCTAATTTGTCTGCCGTAAAAAATATCATGATAGGGATTAGGAATCCTAAAAAGCAAACTCCTTCTGACTCTGATGATGGTGCACCAAAATGTGCTGAGATGTGGGTTAATGAATTACGTTTGACGGATTTTGATGAAAAAGGAGGAGTAGCAGCCACAGCACGTATGCAAGCTAAACTTGCTGATTTTGCAGATGTAAGCGCAGCCGGAAATATTAGAACTCAGGGTTTTGGAGGAGTTGAACAAAAGATTATGGAAAGAAGTATGGATAACTCCTTATCATACGAAGTTTCATCAACGGTGAAGCTACAAAAATTTTTTCCGGAAAAATATAACATATCGTTACCAATGTATGTTGGTTTATCAGAAGCCTTTGTAAATCCTCAATGGAATCCATTAGACCCGGATGTAACCATGAAAGATTATCGTAAAATTTATAGTGCTGACCAAGCAAGAAGGGATTCTATTATAAATATTAGTAGAGATTATACCAAAAGAAAAAGTTTAAATTTTACCAATGTAAAAAAGAACAAGAGCAAAGGAAAGACAAAAAACCATATTTATGATTTTGAGAATTTATCATTCAATTATGCTTATAGTGAAATATTTAGGAGCAGTTATTTAATAGAGACAGATAGTACAATAAATTATCGTGGGGGCATTGCTTATAACTTTAATAATAACCCAAAGAATTATAAACCTTTTTCGAAAATTAAATTTTTAAAGAAAGATATTTTTAAGATTATCTCCGATTTTAATTTTAATTTGCTTCCATCGCGTATCGGAGTGAGGAGCGATTATGACAGGATGTACAATGTTAGTAAAGCAAGGAACACTGTCCCTAATTCTGATATCATTATAAATAGGAATTATAATAAATCATTTACAAATATTCGAAATTATGATTTTAAATATGATTTAAGTAAATCAATAACATTTGATTTTACGGCAACAACCAATGCACGAATTGATGAAGTTCAAGGAAAACGTTGGAAAGATTTTAATGGTCCAAACGATGCTGATACTATAAGAGTTATTCGAGATTCGTTATTAACCAATTTAAAAAATTTAGGAAGAATAACTAATTATCATCAAACGGCCAACTTAAATTGGAATATTCCAATAAACAAATTGCCGTTCATGAATTGGCTAACTGCCACCGCCAAGTATTCAGGTAACTATGATTGGATTGCTGCACCTCCATCGCCATTAGAATTTAACTTAGGAAATACTATATCGAATTCCAACAACAAACAATTGAACGGAAATATTAATATGACTAGCTTGTATAATAATATTCCGTATTTTAAACAAGTGCTAAGTGGAAGAAAAAATCAACCTAAAGCAAAGCCTGCCACAAAGGATGAAAAAGGGAAAGCGAAAGATAATCAGTCGAAGGATAAGAACAATAAAGAAAAGAAAGACACAACCAATAAGGATAATAAGTTTTTAGAAGCATTAGCACGTTTAGCCATGACTATTAGAACGGGTTCTGTTTCTTATACTGAAACCCAAGGTAGTTCATTGCCCGGTTTTTTACCGGTTGTAAAATATTTAGGAATGGCAGATAACTCAGATGGATTTAGAACGGCTCCGGGTTTACCATATGTTTTTGGAAAACAAGATCCGGGATTTTTAGCCACAGCGCGTAATAATGGATGGATTACCCAAAATGAAAATTTAAATACAAGTTTTAGTAATTCAGAAAGTAAAAATTTCTCAGCTAGAGTAAATTTAGAGCCTGCAAAGGATTTTAAAGTTGAACTAAATGCAACAAAATCCTCCTCATTAAACAAATCGGGTATTTATCGTTATAGCCCAACCGATCCGCAAGCTGATGATTATGGATTTATTACCCAAAGCCCTATGGAAACGGGTAATTACAGTGTTTCAATAATTACTTGGAAAACAGCATTTACACCTGTTGAAAAGCAAACCTATTTTTCTCAAACCTTTGAAGATATGAGAAATAAATTGAAAGATGTTTCGCAAACATTGGGAACACAGCCAGGTAATTATTCTGAGGGTATTGATAGTGGAGGATATTATAATGGTTATGGCCCAACATCGCAAGATGTATTAATTCCGGCATTTATATCAGCATATACGGGTAAGAGTCTAAACTCAACCGGAATAAGTTCGTTTCCTGCTATACCTTTACCGAATTGGAGAATTACCTATAATGGGTTGACCAAAATAGAAAAGATAAAGAAACATTTTAAATCATTTACTTTGAGCCATGCGTATCGATCGACCTATAATGTTGGTTCATTTACAACAAACCAATTTTATAAAGATTCGATTGGGAATGGTTTTACCGGAAGACGTGATTTAAATAATAATTTCAGACCTCAAAAGGAGATACAGGTTGTAACTATTTCAGAACAGTTTTCACCATTCTTGCTTATAGATATGACATGGTCGAGTAGTTTAATTACTAAGGTAGAGTTGAAGCGAGAAAGAAATTTATCTTTAAGTTTGACAAATGCACAGTTAACAGAACTGCGTACTAATGAGATTGTAACCGGAGTAGGTTATAAGTTTAAAAATGTGGTTCCACCATTTGCCAAGAAATTTAAGTTTAAAATTAAGAGTGATTTGAACCTAAGAGCAGATGTTTCATTCCGAAAGAATCAAACATTAATTAGAAAAGTGGTGGAAAACATTACTCAACCCACAGCGGGACAGAATGTTGTTTCTATTAAAGTTTCGGCTGATTATGTTATTAATGACAAACTGAATCTTAGAGTTTTTTACGACAGAATCATAACTAATCCTTTAATCAGTACTTCCTTCCCAACTTCTAATACCAATAGCGGTATTAGCTTAAGATTTACTATTGCTCAATAAACAGTTTTTCTTAATACATAGCAAGGTCAAAAGTAAATATAGGTATATAAAAAGGAAGAAGCCAGTTAATGCTGATTTTTGTGTATATAGTGAATATACATTCCCTGTGTTATATCCATCTTTAAGCTTTGAAATTAAATATGGTAAGATGTTTTCATTTAGTTCAGGAATTGAATACAGTACGGTAAGTTTTGCTAGGAAGGCGCAAACAAGCCCATAAGTAGCGAATAACCAGAATATATAATTAAAAGAACCAAAGTTTTTATGACTAATGGTTGCAAATAATAGTAAAACAGCAGGAGAGTATAAATGTCTGGGGCCGTAGCTCCAGCCACCTTCCCAAGCTGTATGTGACGAGATAAATAATAGAATTAGTACAAATGGAAGGATGACGGGGTGGATAAAGTATTTTGCATAGTGTTTTAATTTTGAATTATTATTTTCTACCGAAACCAAAAATAATCCATACAGTAATACAGGAGCGTATAAAAGAAGACCTCTGTTGTTAGAAAATAATAATCCGAATAAAGACTTTAATTTTGGAAAACTTAATCCATAAGTTGACTTATGAATGGTTTCAAAATTATCGGCAACATACAAGTATAACATGGTAAATGGGTTTCCGGTAAAATGGAAGTTATACCAAAAAATAAACAAGAGAGCCGGTAAAAAGCCGAACAAAAGTTTAGAGACTTTATGGAAAGATTTTTGTTTGAAAAATAGAATCAGCACCCACGATATTAGAAACCAAATAGTAGTATATTCACTAAGGAAAGCAGCACCTAATAGTAAACCTGTAGCTGAAAAGTTTTCTTTTTTGTATTGTAAATATGCAGACAAAATTAAGGCAGCAGATAAAGTATGAGCAAAGAAAGTTCCGGAGTACACAAATAGAAAAGAGCCAAAAACTGAGGAAACCCCCATAAGAATATATTTTTCTTTGTTGTGTTTAACTAATGATTGTATAACATAGAAAATAATAAGAAGAAAAGGAATTACCCCACAAATGATATCGCCTAATAAATATAGGCTAGTAGAATAGAAGCTATTATCTTGTTGTTGAATAATATTTAAATGTTTTGCTAATATTGCAAAAGGTAAAACAATTAATGTAGGCAGAGGAGCCTTATCCATATAATAATGGTTATTGATATAGCTGATGTCAATAGTTTTATCTTTGTAATTATCTAAAACAAAATTTTCTTGTTCAAGGTAAGCAGCTATTGGTAGAACTCTTGAGCAAGTGTTTGCATTTTCCCATACATCAATGTACCAAATACTTAAAAGTATAATACAAATAAAAATGAGTTTGTTTTGAAGTATAAAATTTTTCAATTATAAGTGCTAAATCAGATGCAAATTTAGAAGGCATTTTTGAAATACATATTTTAAATAAGAAAAATATGAGTTAACTTTATGCTTTTATATTGATTATGGATAGACAACAAAGAATAGCTGTTATTGGTGGCGGAAGCTGGGCAACTGCTATTGTGAAAATGCTTTCGAACAATAGTAATCAAATTTTGTGGTGGATAAGAAACAATGAAGTGGTTGAGTTTATTAATAAATATAGCCATAACCCCAATTATTTAAGTGCTGTTGAGATTGATCTGAGTAAGGTAGAACTAAATTCATCTATCAATGAAATATTTAATCAGGCAGATATTATTATATTAGCCATACCCTCGGCATTTATTGATGAAACATTGTCAAGAGTTAAGCCTGAATTTTTCAAAGACAAAGTATTTGTGAGTGCAGTAAAGGGCATAGTTCCTGAATACAATCAAGTAATAGGGGAGTATTTGAATAGTAAGTTTTTTGTATCTTATAATAATATTTTAGCAATTAGCGGTCCTTGTCATGCCGAAGAAGTAGCATTAGAAAAGTTATCTTATTTAACTATTGCCTGTAGTAACCTTGAGAATGCTGTGCTGGTTTCTAACTTACTATCATGTCGCTATATAAAATGTAGTATATCGGAAGATATTATTGGAGTTGAATACGCAGCTGTATTAAAAAATATTTATGCCATAGCCAGCGGTATTTGTCATGGGTTAGGTTATGGCGACAATTTTCAGGCAGTATTAGTAGCCAATGTAATACAAGAGATGGAGCATATTGTACAAGTCATCAATCCTATGAAAAGAGATATTAAACACTCGGCATATTTGGGCGATTTATTGGTTACTTCATACTCGCAATTTAGCCGGAACAGAGTTTTTGGAAATATGCTGGGAAAGGGGTATTCGGTAAAATCGGCTCAGTTTGAAATGAATATGATAGCTGAGGGGTATTATGCTGTAAAATGTTTAATCGAGATGAATAAAAGATATGAAATTAATATGCCAATATGCAGAGCCGTTTATAATATTATTTATGAAAGAATTTCACCTGCTATTGAGATTAAATTGCTTACCGAGAGGTTAAAATAAATATTATTTTTCTTTTTGTTGGTCAAGAAAACTATATCTCAATCCTATTTGAGGACTAACTCCTAATTGAGGATGAAAAGCAGCAGCAAAGTCAATATTAAATTTTTTCAGCTCAATACCAAAGCCTGCTGAATTTAGTGAGGGATTAGTAGATAACCCACCTCTTAAATATATTTCTTTTGCGATATGGTATTCTACTCCTAATTTAAAAACAGGCTTGTTGCTGATATTCTTTTCAACTTCGATAGTTGAAAAAACTTTATCGGAAAATGTATATTGAAGACCTACTTTAAGAATTGTTGGAACACGCTCATTGTTATATTGTGCAGTTCGTGAGCGGGTAGGGTTATAAATATGTGCGCCCAGTTTTAAATTCTTTATAACTTCAACTAATATGCCCGCTTCAATAGCCACAGTACCTCTGGAACCATAGTTGTTATCGCCAATATGTGTTGTTAGGTAATTAAATTGCATACCTGCAGATACAGTTTTTCCAAATTGACGCGCATAGGCTATTCCGTATTTACTTTCATTATATAAATTTTTGTATCCCATACGATTGAAAGTTGCTCCTAAAACCCCATATTTAAATGGGCTGGCCACTGCCACTGCATTCATCATTACACTACTGTTGGGGTAAATTAATTGGCTAAATACAGCTGCTTCCATATTGTTTATATTTCCAAGAGCAGCCTGATTGTGTTGAATAGCCCAAACATCATTTATAGCAATTGAAGCATGTGCCATACCCGCACTTCGTGAGCCTGTAGGAATATTGTCGTTAGCGGCAAAGCCACGAGAGATGAGAAGCAGAAATGAAAATAATATAGTAAGAGTTTTATTCATCATTAAATTATGGTATAAAAATATTAAAAACTTACTAAATCATAAAATATTTCTTACGTATAGTTTTAGAAACTTAGATTTAAACCTACAGAAGGCATAAACGGAAGTTGGTGAACAACTTTGTTAGTTATTCGATTAAAATAAAATACATTGTTTCTATTATAGACATTGGTAATACCACCATGGGCTTCAAACATAGCATTTTCGCCAATCGGGAATTTACGCTTTACGCTAATATCTAATCTATGAAAAGTAGGAAGTCGTTTTGAATTTAGTTGGCCATACAGAATACCCATATTACCATTAGCGGTGGTGTAATCAGCATTTAGATTTCCTTGGAAATCAAGTAACTCGTAAAATCCCTGAGTTTGGGTAAATGGAAATCCAGAACCAAAGTTCCAACGCGCATCAACTGACCAATTTAGCCCTTTCCCAAAGATATAAGAGGCAACAAGGTTTATATTATGTCGTCTGTCAAAATGCGGAATATACTCTTGCTGTCCATCCCAACGTCTAACATAACCTATAGAATACACTGCCCAAATGTATAACCTTTTGTAATCATATTTCACCAGAAAATCAAGTCCGCGGGCAAAGCCATTTTCAATTATAAAATCTTTTTTTAGAGTATCGGGTTTATTAAAATTATCAGCTACATCGTCAAAAATTTTATTACGATTTAGATTACTCAATTGGGTATATTGTTTATTGTAGGCTTCAACATTTAATGATATATTATTTGTAATATCTATTTCAAAACCTGCAATATAATGATTGGCTAATTGTAGTTTACTGTTTATTTCTTTTACCTTTCCATTACGGTCAACAAAGCTTTTTGGTAAATTATCAGGCCCTGATAAGAAACCGTAAAAAAGATTAACTACATCACGATCAGAATTTGCAGCAATTAAATTTTGGGAGTACCGTCCTGCTGAGGCTTTTAATCTAAAATTATCCGTTAGGTTATATTTAATTCCAATACGAGGTTCCGGTGAAACCTCTTGTAATGTGGCATAATAATGCAATCTTAAACTAGGGTCTAAAATTAATTTTCCGAGTATGTGTTTATATTTAAGATATCCGGCAAGCTCAGAGGTGTTTTCTTCTTGAGTTATTTTAAATCGTGAACTATAATATTCGAAATCAGTTTTAAAACCAAGAATATCCAGCCCATAATTAATTTCATTTTTTTGAATAAAATAGGTAAAGTTTAAACCAAAGTTAAAACCGTTAATTCTGCTGGTGTTAGGTAAACTGTTTCCTTCATCCATTGAAACGTTGTAGTTGGAATAAGCAAAATTACCTTCAATCAAAACAGGTGATCCACCCGGAATAACAATAAAGTTAGAGCCAACACCACTTGAAACCCAATTTATATTAGTAATATTGTTATAGTTTACCTGGTCATTAAAATTAAAGCCAAAAATATTTACTTTACTACCGTTAGGCGAGTTTAAAGAAATTTTACCATAAAAGTCATTGAAATTAAAGGGCAATCCTGCAGAGTCAATATAGTTGTAAAATAGTTTTGAGCTTTGTTTTAGGTATGAATTTTTGTAGGATAATATGAAAGAAGAAGTGCTGCTATGTTCATCTTTAGCTTTCTTAATAGGACCTTCGAGTAAAATTTTCGAACCAAAAGTAGTTGCTCCAATCTTGCCCGACAATCTTTTTTTGTTTCCATCACGGGTGGTAATATCCATAATGGAAGAGATACGACCCCCGTATTGTGCCCCAAAGCCACCTGTATAAACATCGGCATTTCTTATATAATCAGCATCAAATACAGAGAATAAACCAATGGAATGAAAAGGGTTATAAATAATCATACCATCAAGTAATACTTTATTTTGCACAGGGGCACCACCACGAATATATAATTGCCCCCCTTGGTCGCCTGTAAAAACTACCCCTGGAAGCACCTGCATATATTGGGCTATATCCGGCTCGCCACCTACAGATGGTATTCTTTTCATATCCTGCGGTGTAATTTTGGTAACAGAAGTACGAACCTCGGTAGTTTGTTCTTTTTTCTCGGCCGATATTTCAATAACCTTTAGATTAACCGTTGATTTTTTTAAGTAAAGCTTTTTGGTCAATATTTCGTTTGCTTTAAGGGTTACACTTTCAAGCAAGGTGTCATGTCCCAGCATGGTAATTTGGATAACATAGTTATCGGGCTTTAATTTGGAAATGGAAAAATACCCGTTAACGTCTGTTTGTGCCCCGTATGAAGTTCCTTTAAGGATAACAGAAGTGAAAATAACGGGTTCGCCACTTTCAAAATCATAAACAAAACCTCTGATATTACCGTTTTGAGCAGTACTTGATTGTACTGTTACAAAACTCAATAAGAATAAAGCAATAACCTTTAAGAAACTTATTTTTGACATATTGATTATTTAGTAAAAAGATGCGAAGTTAATATTTGAGCTAATAGCTCTCTATTTTTTAACATAAATATATAAAACAGCTATTTTAGTTCGGAAAGCGCTAATATACGGTCAAATTCAAAAGGTTTAACCGAACCCACCGATAAACGTGACAACCTAACCAAATCCATATTTTGTAATATTTCATCGGCTTTTATTTCGGCTAAGCTTACCGGTCGTTTTAATTTTTTATAGGGGGCAAACTCAACGCATACCCATGTGTCGTCCTTACTGGTAGGATCTTTGTAAAATTCTTTTACAACCTTTGCAATACCTACTATTTCCATCCCTTCATTGCTGTGATAAAAAAACGCCAGATCATTTTTTTTCATGGCTTTCAAATTGTTTCTGGCCGCATAGTTACGAACACCATCCCATATTGTTTTTTTGTCTGCTTCAAAGTTTTCCCAACTGTATTTATAAGGTTCAGATTTAATTAACCAATAGTTCATAGTTTTTTCTTTTTAGGTTGGTCAAAATTATTGAATTTGATAGATATAAATGTTAAATAATTACCTGTACAATAATAGGTATTATGCATAATTATCTGGTTTATTGAGAGTTTAAAATCAGTTTCATAATTTTTAAGATTAATATGTTAAAATTATTTGCACCAATACCTTTTTTATGGTAGATTTGCACTAAATTTAGATTGATTCTAAATAGCAAAGTATATCTAAAAAACAGAAAATTAATGATTTGTAATGATTACAGTATCAGAAAATGCCAAGGAGCGCGCTTTATTTTTAATTAAAGAAGAAAAAAGACCCGCAGATTCATTTATCAGAGTAGGAGTAGAAGGCGGTGGTTGTTCGGGATTATCGTACAAGTTAGAGTTTGATAATAAACTGAACGAAGGAGATATGCAATTTGAAGATAAGGGTATAAAAATAGTAGTTGACAAAAAAAGTTTTTTATATTTAGTAGGTACAGAGCTTGATTATTCGGGAGGTTTAAACGGAAAAGGTTTTGTGTTTGTTAATCCAAATGCATCGCGTACCTGTGGCTGTGGAGAGAGCTTTGCAGTATAAATATATTTTTCATAAGTAATAGCAATTTTAATCATGTCAGATATTTTAGAGGAGATAACCAGTAGCGAATATAAATATGGTTTTACCTCCAATATAGAAATGGAAACCGCCCCTAAAGGCCTATCAGAAGATATAATCAGATTTATTTCCCAAAAAAAGAACGAACCCGATTGGATGCTTGAATTTAGGTTGCAGGCTTTTAGAAAGTGGCAAACTATGGAAGAACCAAAGCATTGGGCGCATTTGAATTATCCTAAAATTGATTTTCAGGATATCATTTATTATGCTGCACCTAAGCCCAAAAAGAAACTAAACAGTTTAGATGAGGTAGATCCGGAGTTGTTGAAGACTTTTGAGAAGTTGGGTATTTCACTTGAAGAACAAAAAAGATTAAGTGGGGTTGAATCTACCATTGCTGTTGATGCGGTAATTGATAGCGTTTCGGTAAAAACCACTTTTAAGGAGGTACTTGCCGAAAAAGGAATTATTTTCTGTTCATTCAGTGAAGCAGTTCATGAACATCCTGAATTGGTAAAGAAATACATGGGCTCGGTTGTACCATATACTGATAATTATTATGCTGCTTTAAACTCGGCAGTATTTACCGATGGTTCATTTTGTTATATTCCGAAAGGGGTAAGATGCCCAATGGAATTAAGTACCTATTTTAGGATTAATACTTCAGGAACAGGGCAGTTTGAACGAACCTTAATTATTGCAGATGAAGGCGGATACGCCAGTTATTTGGAAGGATGTACGGCCCCTTCGCGCGATGAAAATCAGTTGCATGCCGCAGTGGTAGAAATTATAGTTCATGAAAATGCCGAAATAAAATATAGCACAGTACAAAACTGGTATCCTGGCGATAAGGATGGGAAAGGTGGTGTATATAACTTTGTTACCAAGCGTGGCATTTGTTTTGGCGATAACTCAAAATTATCATGGACGCAGGTGGAAACAGGCTCAGCAATAACCTGGAAGTATCCCTCGGTTATTTTAAAAGGCAATAACTCAGTTGGCGAGTTTTACTCGGTAGCAGTTACCAACAATTACCAACAAGCCGATACAGGGACTAAAATGATTCATTTAGGTAGTAATACTCGTAGCACAATAGTCTCAAAAGGAATTTCGGCCGGATTTAGTAATAATAGCTATCGTGGTTTGGTTAGAATAGGAAAAGGAGCTAAAAATGCCCGTAACTTTTCGCAGTGCGACAGTTTGTTGATGGGTGATAAATGTGGAGCTCACACCTTTCCATATATTGAGATAAAAGATAAGTCGGCTATTGTTGAGCACGAGGCCACTACCTCTAAGATTGGCGAAGATCAATTATTTTATTGCAAACAAAGGGGGTTAGACACCGAGAAAGCAGTAGCTCTTATTGTTAATGGCTATTGCAAAGAGGTACTTAATAAATTACCCATGGAATTTGCGGTTGAAGCACAAAAGTTATTAGCGGTTAGTTTAGAGGGCAGTGTGGGATAATTATAGCATCTGTATTTAGATGTGAAATTCATATAGTTTATATTTTAAAAAAGCAATAAAAATGATATCAATAAATAATTTAAAAGCAGGCATTGGAGATAAAGAAATTTTAAAAGGGTTTAACCTCAACGTAAAACCCGGAGAAGTGCATGCCATTATGGGACCCAATGGCTCAGGTAAAAGCACCTTAGCTAATGTTCTTGCCGGAAAAGAAGATTATACAGTAACTGATGGTTCAGTTACATTTAATGGAAAAGATTTGTTGGATATGTCGCCCGAGGACAGAGCCAGAGAGGGATTGTTTCTAGCTTTTCAATATCCTGTTGAAATTCCCGGGGTAAGTAATATTAATTTCTTAAAAACATGTTTATCTGAAATACGCGCCTACAAAGGCTTACCTCCAATTGAAGCTAAAGATTTTTTGAAAATGGTTAAAGAAAAACAAGCTCTGGTTGAGCTACAAGGCAGCCTGGCCAACCGAAGCGTGAATGAAGGTTTTAGTGGTGGGGAAAAGAAACGCAATGAAATTTTTCAGATGGCTATGTTAGAGCCTAGTTTAGCTATACTTGACGAAACCGACAGTGGATTAGATATTGATGCCTTGCGTATAGTGGCCAATGGTGTAAATAAGTTGAGAGATAAAAACCGTTCATTTGTAGTTATTACACACTACCAACGCTTGTTAGATTATATTGTTCCTGATTTTGTTCACGTAATGTATAATGGTCAAATTGTTAAGTCGGGACCAAAAGAACTAGCGCTTGAGTTGGAAGAAAAAGGATACGACTGGATTAAGAAAGAAGAGGAGCAAGTTATTTAAATCAAGAATTAGTATAATGAATACAATATCAACAATAAATAATGTTCAACTTATTTCTGAGGTTTTTACCGAAAGGCTGAGTCAATTACCCGGTGGGAATAATGTTCAAGAAATAAGGAGAAAAGCTATTGAGCAATTTACCAAATTGGGTTTTCCGTTGAGGTCAAATGAAGAGTATAAATATTCTGATACCTCTAAATTATTTAAGGAAGGAATAAACTTGGCTCATGCTGATGACGATATTAGCAAGGTTGATTTTAATAAATACAAGCAAAAAAATATTGATGCTTATCATATTTTTTTGGCCAACGGAGAATTAATTTCTACCGAGTCAGATAAGATTGAAAACAACAAGGTTGAAGTTTGTGATCTTAAAACTGCTGCCGAGAAATATGATAAAATATTTAATCAATATTACGGAAGCTCTGTGGCTAAGTTTAATGATGCTTTTGCACAACTAAACATTGCCTTAGCTTCTAAGGGTTTGTTTGTTTATTTAAAAGATAGGGCAAAATTAGATAAACCCTTATTTATTCATAACATTAGCACCGGAACCGACAATCATTTTTTTCAGACCCACCATTTAATAATTGCCGAAACACTATGCTCTATTGATATTATTGAAGATTTTTATTCTCAAACCAACAGCAACCAATATATATTAAACTCCTTAGCAGAGATTTTTGTCAAGGAGCAAGGAATCGTTAATTATTATAAGTTGCAAAACGAAAATGAAAACGCAATACATATAAATACTACTCATGCAGTTCAGGATAAACAAAGTTTATTTGATACCAACACTGTTTCGCTAGGAGGAAAATGGGGGCGAAATAATTTGAATATATTGATGAATGGTATTAATTGCGAATCGCATTTAAACGGATTGTTTGTTTTGAAAGGTCAACAGCATTTGGATAATCATACTTTGGTAGATCACCAAAACCCGCATTGCGAGAGTAATCAGTTGTATAAAGGAATCTTATCAGATAAAAGTTCAGGTGTGTTTAACGGAAAAATATATGTACGTAAAGATGCTCAGAAAACCAATGCTTACCAATCTTCAAAAAGTATGTTGCTGAGTGACGATGCAAGTATGAACACCAAACCACAATTAGAAATTTATGCTGATGATGTAAAATGCTCACATGGTTCATCAACAGGACAAATTGATACAAATGCTTTATTTTATCTTCGTGCCCGCGGATTATCAGAAGACTCAGCCAGAAAGCTATTGATGTACGCTTTTGCTCTTGATGTTATCAATACCGTAAAAATTGAACCTTATCGTCATTATCTGGAAGAACTAATAGAGAATAGCCTGAACTAAGAAGGTTGTATATAGTGCAGTATGGCAATTTTTAATCCAATAGATATACGTAAAGACTTTCCGACACTAGAACAGAAAGTAAACAAACACAATCTTATTTATTTTGATAATGGAGCTACAGCCCATAAGCCAAAGGTTGTAATTAATTCCATACAAGAGTATTATACGAATAAAAACTCCAATATTCATAGAGGAGTTCACACCTTGAGCCGCCAAATTACTGAGGCTTATGAGCAAGCAAGAGTAACTGTACAACATTTTGTTAATGCTGCTTTTTCTCACGAAATAGTTTTCACTAAAGGAACAACCGATTCGATAAATCTTGTGGCCTATTCGTTCGGAAAAAGATTTGTAAAAGCCGGAGATGAAGTTATGATATCGGCTATGGAGCATCACTCAAACATACTTCCGTGGATGCAGCTATGCGAAGACAGAGGCGCTAGTTTGAAGGTAGTGCCAATAAATAAAGCAGGAGAAATTAAGGTTGAGGATTTTACCAAATTAATTACTGATAGAACCAAACTTGTTGCCATAACGCATGTTTCAAATACTTTGGGCACGATTAATCCTATTAAAGAAATTATTCATAACGCACACCTGAGGAATGTTCCGGTATTGATTGATGGGGCGCAGGCAGTGCCACATTTAAAGGTTGATGTACAGGATTTGGATGCTGATTTTTATTGTTTTAGTGCTCATAAAATGTTTGGTCCCACAGGTGTAGGAGTTTTATATGCTAAAGAAAAATGGCTAAATGAAATGCCACCATATCAAAGTGGTGGGGGTATTATTCAAACTGTAAGTTTTGAGGGGGTTACTTATGCTCCTGCACCTTTAAAATTTGAAGCCGGAACCCCACATATTGCCGGAGGTATTGGCCTGGCTACAGCCATCAATTATATTAATCAAATAGGTTTTGAGCAAATTGAGAAGTATGAGAATGAATTGTTGAATTATGCTCAAAGTCAATTACATCAAATGGAAGAAGTAGAAATAATTGGGCAATCAGAACACAAGGCTGCTGTTGTTTCATTTATTGTTAAAGGTTTGCACCCTTATGATGTTGGTATGATATTAGATAAATATGGAGTAGCTGTGCGTACCGGACATCATTGCACCCAGCCACTGATGGATTATTATAAGATACCCGGTACCATAAGAGCATCATTGGCATTTTACAATACCTTTGAGGAAATTGATACTTTTGTGACAGCTTTAAAAAAAGCTATTAAAATGTTAAGCTAAATGAATGAGTTATGAGCATAGAAGAGAATGAGAAAGAAATAATAGATGAGTTTAATATTTTTGGAGATGATTGGGAATCAAGATATGAGTATATTATTGATTTGGGGAAATCATTACCTTTACTCTCAGATGCCGAAAAACACGATAACTTATTGATTAAAGGTTGCCAGAGTAAAATGTGGTTAAAAACATATTTTGATGGCACTTTAATGAGCATAAGAGCCGATAGCGATGCTATTATTACCAAAGGAATGGCGGCCTTGGTTATACGTGTGTTGAATAATCATAGGCCTGAAGAAATTGTAAATGCCCCTTTGAATTTTATTGACGCCATTGGACTGAAAGAACATTTAAGTCCTACACGTGCCAATGGATTGACCAGCTTAATAAAACAAATTAAATTAGATGCTTTGGCTTATCTTAGCAAAGGTTCAAGTGAAACGAAATAATTTTATATCAAATGCCAGCAACAATCATTTCAGATAACATAGAGTTAACCCAACGAGTAATAGATGTATTAAAAACTATTTATGACCCGGAAATACCTGTTGATATTTGGGAGTTGGGATTGATTTATGAAATAAGAATTGATAGCGAAAACAATCTTTTAGTGCGAATGACATTAACATCGCCCAACTGTCCTGTTGCCGAAACATTACCGGCAGAAACCGAAGAAAAACTGGGCAGTGTTGAAGGTGTTTCAACTTCAAAAGTAGAATTAACTTTTGAGCCACCTTGGGAGCGAGATATGATGAGTGAAGTTGCACAGTTAGAGTTAGGCTTTATGTAGGAGCTAGGCCATGGATGAAATTATTAATAAAGTAGCCCAAAGCGGATTAGTGGAAATTAATTTGGAGAATTATTTACCACAAACCGAAATAATATCATTAGATATTAAACCATTTCTATCATCAATGCCAATTGATAACTCGGGAAATGTGGCCTATATTTTGCGTGAAAAAATATTCCGAAATTTTGTTTTACAGATTGACGAAAAAGAGTTTCAGGATAAATACGTTGCCGTATTTTGTAGTGTTGAGGCAATAATTCCTGCATGGGCTTATATGCTTATCAGTATTAAATTAACACCATGCGCCAAACAAGTTTTTGTAGGTGATAAAAGTATGCTGGAGGAAATATTATTGATTGAAGAATTAAATAAAATTGAGCTGAATCAATTTGCCAACGCCAAGGTAGTTATTAAGGGTTGTAGTCATAAAAAAATTGGCGTTAATGCTTATCAACATATTGCATCATTGCTTAAGCCGGTTGTTAAAAGCATCATGTATGGCGAACCATGTTCTACTGTCCCGCTGTACAAGCAAGCGGCTATAAAGTAAAACCCTCATCAAACAATATATGCTTTAATCAATTCGTTAATTAACCATGCAAGCCTTTGGGGTTAACATAAAGGTTAATTATATTTGTCAAACATTTAATTGATTATTATTTTACTTATGAAACAGGTATTAAAAACGAAATCTCTACTTTCTGTTACTCTTATATTATTAAGCACCTTAGCAGCAATGGCACAAAAAGATAAGATGCAGAAGAGTGTTGAAAAAAGCATTGAAAGAGGTCAAGAAATGGTAGATAATCTTATTGTTAATCAACCTATTTGGAGTATTAATAGTTCAATATACGAAGTAAATCTCAGACAGTACTCTGCCAATTCAAATTTTAAAAACTTTGAAAAGGAATTACCACGTTTAAAGTCAATGGGAGTTGATATTTTGTGGTTTATGCCTATACATCCTATAGGAGAAAAATCTCGTAAAGGCACATTGGGTAGTTACTATGCAGTAAAAGATTACTTGGCCGTAAACGAAGAGTTTGGAACTATGGAAGATTTTAAACATTTAGTTGATTATGCTCATTCATTAGGTATGCATGTAATTATTGATTGGGTTGCAAATCACACTTCACCAGATAATAAGTGGACAGAAACGCATCCTGAATTTTATACCAAGGATGCAGAAGGTAAGTTTGTTGCTCCGGTGAGCGATTGGACAGATGTTATAGACTTAAATTACGATAATAAAGAATTACGAAAAGCCATGACCGAAGCCATGAAATTTTGGCTGGTTAACACAAAAATAGATGGTTTTAGATGTGATGTGGCTGAGATGGTGCCTTTGGATTTTTGGGTAGAGGCTGCAAAGGAATTAAGAGCCGTTAACCCCAACCTGTTTATGTTGGCCGAAGGGGAGAAACCTGAGTTACATACTGCCTTTAACATGACCTATACCTGGAAATATTTTAACCTAACTAAAAAGATAGCCACAGGCGAATATCCGGCAAGGGTTATAGATGATTATTTGGCCGAAGACCGAGTTACATACTCGCCAAAGGCTGTTAGAATGTACTTTACAACTAATCATGATGAAAATTCATGGAACGGAACAGAAAAAGAATTGTTTGGCGAGGGTGCAAAATCATTTTATGTATTGTGTGCCACCCTAAAAGGAATGCCCCTTTTGTATAGCGGACAGGAGGCAGGTTTAGATAAGAGATTAAAGTTCTTTGATAAGGATCCGATGGAGTGGAAAAACTATAGCAATGCTGATTTCTATACACGATTATTGTCCCTAAAAAAACGAAGTAATGCCTTATTACATTCCGAGTCGGGAGGTTCGTTTGGTAAAATATTAAACAATAATCCCAATCAGGTATATTCATTCTTTCGTAAAAAAGGCAACGATGAAATTGTGGTAATTGTAAATTTATCAAACAGCGAAGCAAGGGTAAAATTTGATCGTTATGCTTTTGCACCGGAATACACGGAATTGTTTACTGATAAGAAAGGAACTTTGGTTATTGATGAGAATGTTACATTAAAACCGTGGGAGTACAGAGTTTACGTAAAAGGAAAATAAAGTAAAGTAGCTTAGTCTTCAGGTTCGGCATCAGTAGCCTGGTTTTTTCTTTTATTAAAGAAAACAAGTTTGTTGTTGTAATTACGCACTAACTCATTAAAAGTATCAAAATCTTCGCGGTAAAATATTCCTATACCTTGAGTGTACGGAGCAATAGTGGTTAAGTTGGTATAATCGTTGCTTTGTGTAAATGCTCTTAGTCTTAATTTTCCATCAGCAGTAACTTTGTATTCAACACTCATATCACCTACAAGATTACTTACCCTTGAGGGGTTGTTGGCAACCCCTACATTACCATCAATACTAAGCCTTTGCTGAAACAATTGTGTACTTAAACTGGCTTGGTACTCGCTGGCTGATGTTTGATCACCGGCCCTGACATTTACTCCTAAGGTAACATACTCGTTACTTTGTGATAGCCAGTTACTAATTTGTGAGGATAATAATTCAGAGGTATTTTGAGAAATACCAAAATTGCCTGTAGGTATTGCTTCGTTTGGCGGGAAAAAGCTTCCCATCATCAGTAATGAAAACATTTGCTTATTCAATTCCGATTCATTCTCGGCATTTATGGCAGCTTTTACATCATTTTGAATTTTCTCGTCAGACTGTGGTAATCTAATATCAAACTTAATAGTTGGATTCATTAATTTATCTGTCATTTTAAGCACACAATCAACCGGAACTCTTTTCTTACTCGTATCGGATGGCAAGACCTCATTTAAAGAAGTGCGCAACTTATACACAGCTTCCAAATTAATATCAGCTCCAAAAGGATCACCCGTCCAATTTATAGTTCCGCCTTCTGAAATCTTAAATTTTTTATTAATAACATTCTTTAAGGTAAATAAATAGTTTCCTTTGGTAATATTATAGCTGCCGTACATTTTAAATTCATCTAGAGCCGAAATAGTCATATTAATGTTTCCACTTCCATTTCCGGAAATAACATCCCCAATTTTTTTATCAAATATCAGTTGTACTTCTGCACTAGGTGTTACTTCAAGATTTAGGTTCATTTGTATTCCCGAAAATTCAACTTTGTATTTTTCCTTGGTTACCACTTGATTGGTGTCAACCGAAACAAAACGAATAAACCCACTTTCACTTATTTCCTCCGGTGTTGACAGCGGTATGTTAAACTGGGTGCCTGATTCGGTTTTTGCATCTACATCAATACTAATTCTATTTAAATCACCTCTAAATTTTATTATTCCGGTAGCGTAAGCCTTCCCGTAGTATGATGAATTTAATGCTTCAGTAGTGTTTAATACAAAAAACTTATCCACACTAATATTTATATTTAAAGCAATATTGCCAAAGTACTCATGAGGTATGTTTCCTGTTAATTTGGCTTCCTTTCCAAACTGATCAAATAATATAATATGATTAAAAATAATGTTGTTTTCTACAAAGCTAACTTTGCCATTAAAAGTATAATTGGTATTTAAGTAATCAACCTTAAAACCTCCACGCAAAATATCTACATCTCCTGTCAATATAGGCTTTTTCAAAGAACCTTGAAGAAATAAATCACCACTTGCATACCCTTTAAATTCACTCATTACTCCGGTCATAAAGCTTTCAAATAGCTTTAAAGGTGTCTTTTTTAATTGTAATTCAATATCAAGATTATTTTCTTTTTTATTAGGATAATAAAATCCTGTAAAACCTATTGTAGGTAGTATTCCACGCATAAAGTTGCCATTGAGCGATATGGATTCTTTTTGACTATTCCATAAAGAAATAATATTACCATCACCCAAACTCTCATCATTAAAGATAAAATCCTTAAATCCGAGTGAGGTTGTAAATATGAGATTCTTATCAAAGTCAGAAAATGATGCATTGCCATTTAATATTCCTTGTAATTGAATATCTGATGATTTGATGAAAGGGTTAATATTTGAAAGAATAAATTCCTGAAGATTAATATTTATTTGATTTTTTCCATAATCTGTTACAGTGCTAAAAATAGATAAAACTTGTTTGTTGTGTTTTAAACTAAAATCATGAAAGCTTATAGATGATGAGTCAAATTGTACTTTACTATTTGGATTAAATGCCCATACAGAATCTTCAATAGTTATATTTGAATTACGTAGTGCCAAGTCAATTTTACTTTGCGGATGGAATAAAAATACACCCTCCATATTTGCTTCATTTCTTATCTTTCCGGGATTGAAGAAATTAAAAATAAAGTTTAATGAGTCTCGTTGAGCAGTAGATTTAAGTGTTATGTTCTCAATTTTTCCACTATCGGTAATAGCTACATAATCGCATTTAAGATTCAAGCCAAATACCTCTATATTATTATTGTTGCTTACTAATTGTAAATTACTTACCAATTTGTCGTACAACATTATTTCGGGCAAATTGACAGACAGGTTATAGATATTCTCAATATTGTTAAATATACCGGTTACTTTAGAGTTGGGCTTAACAATAATGTCATGTAGTAAAGCTTTTGAAACTGATTCAGATTTTTTTGTGGTAAACTCAAAACTAAAGTCCTGCTGTTTGCTTTTCTTAGATTTTTTAAAACCAGCCGATGGAATGTACTGCGATATTAACTCATAAAAGTCATCTTCCAAGTCAAGCAAACTAAAGTTACCGGAAATTCTTGCATCAAGTGCATCTGATTTAACGATTAAATCTCTTAGATTACCTATCTTTAAAGAGTTTAGTTCAACCTTGTTTAATTTAACTGTATTGGCAGAGTCCTTGTAAACTGTATTCTTTAGCTCAATAGTTCCAATTATATTGTCAATATTATCTCCAATAAAATTAAAGTCGGCATTGGTACTTAGCCACCTGTTTTGGTTACTTTTAATAATATTAAGCTTACTTAAATTTGCAAACCCAATATTGGTATTAAAATTGAAGGCAGGCAACCTATTTGTAAAATCAATCTCGCCCGAGTATTTGAGATTAAGGTTGTCATCATTTACATCAAACTTACCGCTAAAAATATTTTTAGAGAAATCACCCTCAACATTAAGGTTTTTATATGGATAGTTAAAGCAGATGAGTTCATTTATTTTTCCTTTTACAGTTGCATTTACATTGTCCTGATCTAGACCTTGTCCCTCTATGTCAACATCTAAGGTAATATGGGTTAGCACATCATCTATTCCATAGAAATGGCCTAAATTAAAATTGTTCGATTTTAAGTTCCCATTGTATTTTGGAGGTGAATTTTCTTCTTGCTTCAATTCAATATCCATTGATATTGCACCTAAATCTGTTTCAATATTGCCGTATGCTGTAAAATCACTTTGAAACCCGGTGAAATCACCTTTAAATTTTATAGTTCCCAATTTATTAAAATTTTGAGGTAACTCTATGTGTTTGTTTGAAGTAAAAGGTGGAATAGGAATACCTTCTAAATCCTGAGTATTTGTAGTAAACTCTTTTAATTTGAGTTGTATAAATGTAGTTTCAATGTCCGGTAATCCGCTCATTTTTATATTTCCTACTAAATGCGAGCTTTTTCCAAATCTAATGTCCATGTTGTTACCTTTTAGATTAGCTACCGTACCTTTTATATTGCCATTAAATTCAATAAATTTATTAATTCCCTCCAGCTCCTCTGTAAAATAGGCTATATCTCCAAAATTAAGCTTGGAGTTAAAGAAATGCCCACTCATTAGCACCTTCTCTTCAAAATCATTATAATCATCCCATGATGTGGTTTCAAATTTTAATTGACCTTTAATGTTACTTTCATTGGTCATTAAATTTAAGTCGTAGCATATTAGTACTTTGGGTGAAATGACAAAGTCTGTATTTAATTTCTTAATTTCAAAGCCACTGTGGTCTTTAAAACTCAATGCATTAATATAAGTAGAAATGGAATCATCAATAATCTTAATGTTTTTTAAGTCTCCATTGATATTTTTTAAATGAATATGGTCAAAATTTACCCCCTTAAAACTGCTTGTGTCATTTTGATAATGGTATGAAAAATCAACATTTTTAAGCACCAAGTTATTAGCTTTAATTGTAAATGGTGGAGTATTTTCCTTTTTAGTTTTTTTGCCATCATCAAAGGCATCAATTATAAATTGCAGATTTAATTCTTTTTCGTTTTTGTATTGAACCAAATTAAAACGTGTATTTTCTAACGACACTCTTGTAAATCTGATAAGGTTATTATCAATGGCAATTTCTCTTATACCTATGCTAAGTTTTTTGGCATATAGCAATGTGTCATGATGCAAATCTTCTACATATACACCTTCTAACACAACTTTTGAAAAAAAGTCTATATCAACACCTTCTATACGGGCAACTGTATTTAATTTTTTTGACAAATAATTGGTTACTTTACTTACCAAATACGTTTGCACATAAGAACTTCTAAGAAGCAAGTACGAACCCAAGAGCAATATAAATATACTGCTTATAACAATTAGAGTTATTTTTCCTGCTTTCCTCATTTTAGTATTCCCAGGTTCCAAAAATAGTTATATTCATCAAACAAATAAGTTGTAGTAACTGTTTAAATTAAATAAATGTTGCACCTTTGTAATTAAATATTATGAAAAACGACTCTATTATTATATTAGCTATTGAATCATCATGTGATGATACAGCCGCTGCTATTATAAAAGATGGCAAAATTCTTGCCAATATTGTTGCCACTCAACAAATTCATGAAAAATATGGAGGTGTTGTCCCCGAACTAGCCTCCCGGGCACATCAGCAAAATATTGTTCCGGTGGTAAATGAAGCCTTGTCTTTAGCGCAGGTTGAATTACAAGAGATTACTGCCATAGCCTACACGCAAGGCCCTGGCTTGTTAGGTTCGCTTTTGGTGGGCTCGTCTTTTGCCAAAGGCTTGGCTTTGGCATTGAACAAGCCTTTAGTTAATGTGCATCATATGCAAGCCCACATTTTAGCCCATTTTATTGAGTCGGAATCAAGTATTCCACAGTTTCCTTTTTTATGTTTAACCGTTTCGGGTGGCCACACACAAATTGTATTATTAAATGATTATTTTGATTTTGAAATTTTGGGCGAAACACTTGATGATGCTGCCGGTGAGGCATTTGATAAATCGGCAAAATTGTTGGGTTTGCCATACCCTGGCGGTCCTTTAATTGATAAGTATGCACAACATGGAAACCCCCACAAATATAAATTTCCAAAACCACAAATAGCTAATTATGATTATAGCTTTAGCGGGTTAAAAACAGCAATACTTAACTTTATAAATCGAGAGGTTCAAATGCAGCCTGACTTTGTAGAAAAGAATATAGAAGATATTTGCGCTTCAATACAATTTACCATAATTAATATTTTGCTTAACAAACTTGAAAAAGCAATCCTTCAATACCAGGTCAAACATATTGGATTGGCTGGTGGTGTTGCTGCTAACAGTGAACTAAGAAAGCAAGTTAATTTACTTGGCAAAAAGCATAACTGCAAAGTTTATATTCCACCTTTTGAGTATTGTACAGATAATGCTGCAATGATAGGAATGGTTGGATATTTAAAATTTGTTCGTGGGAAAATAGGGTCTCAAGCTCAAGCCGCAACAGCCAGAATGGATTTTGATTTGTACCATAAATAAAATTGGGTAAGGTATTTGCATAGCTATTTTTTAAAACAAGTTATTTAATCAGTTAAAAAAGTCAAAGCAATAAGTTGTTATTTTTCTTTTTTATATCAGTAATTCTTTTTATTTTTACTAGGTTTGAATTAAATAACATTATTATAGTTTATGATGGAGCCAGATTATGCAAAACTAAAAAATCGTGCACCCTTTCCGTTTGAAACAATAGCTGTGGCTATTGCTTTTTCGCCACGTTTAGAAGCTATTTTGACTGAAACTAAAAGGATGGTTAAGGTTTTTAATAGTCAGCTAATTATTATCCATGTTGGCAACAAAACACAAGAAAAGGAAGAGCATTTAGAAAAACTGATTGAAAAGATTGGGTTGGCTCGCATTAATTATAGAATTATTTGGATGGATGGGGAGCCAGTAGATACCATACTTAAATTATGCAAATTATATATAGTTGACTTATTAATACTGGGCGCACTTGAAAAAGAAAACTTGTATAAATATTACGTTGGTTCAATAGCTCGGTCTATTGGTAGAAGAGCAAAATGTTCGGTTCTAATGCTAACTAATCCTTCCATTAATCCAAAAAAGATGCGTAAGATTGTGGTGAATGGAGCTAATAACCCTAAAACTATACATACACTTAACACCACTTTATATATTGCAGCTTTAGAGAAAATTCCGAATATTACTTTTGTACAAGAGATAAATGTACCTATTTTAAATTTGCCTATAGGCGAAAGTCAAGAAAGTGTGAGTAAAATAAAAAAAGAAATGGAGGTTGAAGATTTTTCTAAACTTAACAATATGGTAGGCTCGGTTGAGAAGAATGGTGTAAATGTTGATTTAGTTGCAGTAAAAGGGAAACCCGGATATGCCATTAGCAACTTTTCCAGACAGAACCATTATGATCTTTTGGTATTTAACTCGCCCGATACCCATTTAGGAATTTTTGATAGAATTTTTACTCACGACATTGAGTATGTTTTGGCCGACATGCCTTGTAACCTACTCATAGTTCATTCAAGAGGAATGAATTAAAATTATTTGTTTAATTGAGAGAAAGTAGGAGAGGATTTTAGTTTTTTTAAGGATAAAAGAGCACTGTGTTCTTCTATTTCACAGCTAATACCATTAGTTTTGTACGATTATCAAATCAGTAAGTTTGTTTAATAAATATGTTTATTCATTTTAAAGGAAGTTTCATTGTTTTATTTATATTAAGTTTTTTTGTATGTGAGAATATTTATGCTCAACAAAGCAAAAAAAAACCGGTAAAGAAAAAGGTAAGCAAACATCAAAAAAAAAGCAAAGCAGCCCCGGTAATTCCAACATATACTTTGAGTGGCCGTATTGAAATTGTAGAAGATATTTGTAATGAAGAAAAACAGAAAATAGGGGAGAGCGATCCTAAACCTTGTTTAGATAAATACTTTTTTATTAAGAAAGGAAATTCTAATAGTGCCAAAAACCCGGTAATAGATGTCATTAAAGTAGATGAGCAAGGTAATTTTAATTTGCGACTAAAGCAAGGAAACTACTGTATTATTCAAAGTTTTCAAACAAAACCATTACAGTTGGAAAATTACCAATCAACCAAAGATTTTGAATATTTGGGGGAAGATTGCCTACGGCAATTTTGGGCCGATTGTTATAAATTTGTGGAACTTAATCAGGATATTAATGATTTGATAATCAAAGTTAGTACGACTTGTTATGGAGAGAATAACCCCTGCTTGAAATATGATGTAACAAAGACTTTAACGAAATAAAAATTAAAATAATTTTGTCATTGAGAATTTTGTTTCTACATTTGCACACCTTTTTAAACAGAAGTAGGGTTAGGGTGAGGTGCCTGAGAGGCCGAAAGGAACAGTTTGCTAAACTGTCGTACGGGTAACTGTACCGCGGGTTCGAATCCCGCCCTCACCGCACTGATTTATGAGGTGGTTCTTTTGAGAATGAATTTTTTCGGGGCGTAGCGTAGTCCGGTCATCGCGCCTGGTTTGGGACCAGGAGGTCGCAAGTTCGAATCTTGCCGCCCCGACAATTACAAATTAACGATTTACGAATTACGGTTTGTAAATCGTTTTTAGTTTTACAAATATTGGTTCCGTAGCTCAGCTGGATAGAGCAACTGCCTTCTAAGCAGTAGGTCATTGGTTCGAATCCAATCGGAATCACTAGTGCCAAAATTTTGATCCTTAGGGAAGAAGAAGAAATACACAAGATTATAGCTATATTTTGTCTAATACTCTTGAAGTAGATAATGGATTACTTGGCTTAAGCTCAAGTAATACCAATTTGCCGGCATGACTTTACCGTGGTTGCACAGGGCATGAAATGCTAAATGAGTTTGGCTTAGTAAATATGAATGCAAGGTTGTATGACCCTGTAGTAGGGATGATGCTCTCGCCTGATAATTATGTGCAAAATCCGAGTAATACACAAAATTTTAATAGGTATGCCTATTGTTATAATAATCTGTTAGCCTATATTGATTCAGACGGACAGTAAGCTTCCCTTTTTTTGAGGCCAATCAAAAATAAAACTAAAAACAAAGAAAACAAGATAAGAAACAAGAAAAAAACGAACATAACCACAACACAAACTCCATAAAACACCCCTCAAAGGGTACTAAAAAGTACACTTGTTTATTGTTTTATAGCACAACTAATTTTTTAAAACCCCATAATATATTTTACTTGCAACTGAGCTCCGGAAGCTTTATTCAACCTGCCAAAGGCAGTCAGGCACAGGGTTAAATCAGACAGAGATTTGTTTAAACCCTATATGTTACCGGCTGGTGTCTGTTGTCACGAGTTGCGTTTTTGTTTTTGTAAAATTGTGTTCTTACCGACTGAATAAGCATAAACTGATGCAGGAATATATTTTAATTTTAAATTGTCTATATCTTTAGTTCCTTCTTTGTCAATGGTTGTGACTAATGCAGTTTGCAAGTTATTGTCCTTTAAAAATTGTAATAAGGGCTTCAGGTCTCCGGGTTTTTCATAAAACTGATTGCTCCACTTTATTTCCACAGCCCATTGAGGTTTGAAGTTTTTGTCATCTAGTTTAACCATATCTACCTCTCCCTTCTGCCATCTTGCATAGTAAGGAGTAAACCAATCTCTGTGAAGCCATTGAGCATAAATTGCCGTCTCAACCATATTGCCGATAAAAGGGTCTGTTGGTTGTAATGGAGAAAACAAGGCACTTCGCAATGAAGGATTAGTCAGATAAATCTTGAATTGTGTTGCTCTTTGAAACTGTTTGGGTTTGTTGGATATTTTATGAACCACCTTAATTAAAAATGCAGCTTCTAAATACTCAATGTAGCGTTTTATGGTATTCTTTTGAACTCCTGAGTTTTTACTTAATTCTTCAAGACTTACTTCTCCTGCGCTATTATATGCAATAGCAGTAAATAACGAATTAAGCTCTTGCACGTCTCTTATTCCATAAAGACTTGGCAAATCTCTCAATAATACTTTGTCAATAATATCGCTTCTAATATATCGTCCGGGATTACTCTGAATTTTTTCAGAAAAAATTACTTCCGGGTAACCACCATAATTGATATAGTCCAAAAAATGCTTATTAAGTTCGTTGATATTATTGGTACTGTAAAATTTTGTCAAACTGCCTTGCCAGTCTAAATTTGTCTCTGTGATGAGTCTGTTTAATTGTTTCAAATGAAGAAACTCATTAAAGGTCAACGGAGGCAGCATGAAATCTGTGAAGCGTCCTGCTCCACTCTCATTACTTTTAAGTCTTAATGCAGCAGCAGCAGAACCCGAAACTACGAAGCGAGTATGAGGATAACTGTCAACTAAAGACTTAAGATGCACTTCCCAATCTTTTAAATATTGTATCTCATCAAAGAAGATATACCAACCTTTGAGACTTTCCTGTTTTGTTGCCTTTCGGCAGAAACTAAAAAGTTGCTCTAAGCTGATATTGTTGTAAATAGGCGTTTCAATTGAAATGAAAGCAACTTTCAAAGGGTCAATTTCATTCTCAAGCAGATTTTGAACAGCATGATACATCATTACAGTTTTACCAACTCTTCGTGGTCCCATTAGAACAACTGCTCTTCTAACACCGGTCTCTGTTACAAGAGGCATAAACAAGTCAAAATACAATCTCCTTTGCATGGAGGTGTAATACTCTTCTACTGCTCCAGTCACCCACCAAGGATTTTCAAATCTTAGTCGGTCAAGAACCTGTTCTTCGGAATATGGTAATAAAGCCATTTTAATAGGTTTTAATAGTGCAAAATTACAAAAAATAAGATTATTATACAACTCTTATTTTTCAACATTGGTCACTTATAAGAAAAAATGAAGTCGAAATGGCTCTTAATTATCAAGATTAGGTGTCGCTAAAATACGCTTGCCATAACGGCAGCCTGTAAAAAACTCGTAGTAATTAAAACAAGCTGTTAATTTTTTTGAAATAAAAATACAAATAAAAACTGATAAACATCTAAAGCCGTTTAATCGAGCTCCGGAAGCTTTATTCAACACGGGATTAAATCAAAGCAGAGCTTCGTTTAATCCCTATATGTTACCACTTGTGCCATGTGTAATTTCTAACTTATTGGCAGGGCTTGCATTATTAATACCAACATTACCATTTCCTAAAATGCGCATTCGTTCAGTAGCATTCGTATTAAACAACATAGGTAAATTCTCTTGCTGGTTAAAGATTGCATGACCGTTGCTCCCGCCTCCTAAAATACCAATTTGAAAACCATCGCTTGAGGTAGTGCCTGTGCCACTGTTGGTATATTGCATTCTTACTGCATTTGAACTACCATCGCTAATGTGTAATTTTTGTTGCCCAACTTGTGTTCCAATCGTAACTTGAATATTATCGAAGGTAGTTACAGAAGGTTCTCCGCCAAAAGAAATTAAGCCGTTGGTTGATGTAATATCGTCAGAGCCACTACCTGGGTTTCCACCCAACCACAAAGAGCTTGGTCCGACATGAATTCTTCCAAAAACTCTTAAACTATCAGTTGTTATTTGACCTTTTACATGTAAAGGAACTGTAGGATTATTTAAGCCTATCCCCACCTTTCTGAAAGTGTAATTTGTACTATCATCTGTAGAATGCCACTGAATAGTATCTTCTTGAGCTGAAACTTTTAATACTAGTATAACTAATATTGAAAAAAGAAATGTTGTTTTGTTTTTCATTGGATTTTGGGGTTAATTGGTTTTTAAAACAATATGATTCGACTCATTGAATGTTTTGGTATCAAAAATTCGAAGAATATAAACACCAGGTGTTAAATTTTCCGTATATAAAGTAAATTCGTTTTCACTGAATTCTTCACGAATTATTGGCTTCCCTATGATGTCAAAAACTGTAATTTTTTTTAGACTCAAATTATTTAAAAATAATTTAATTGAATTAGAAAATGGATTAGGATAGAATTCAAATTTCTCAACTGAACTGTTATTTAAATTTGTTATTGTACAATTTTGTGAGTAATTGTTACAAAATAAAGAGTCAATAGATACACAAACATCATCAATATAATAATAAGAACCAGATGTTGCAATTGATGTAGTTAAATGACTGGTATCAACGTTTGACTGGTTGTAAAAATTACCAATTGTTAAATAACTGTATGAAGAATCTGCAATAAATGATCCATTAACTTGAACCCAATTATTTTTATCAGAAATTATACTATCACTTACAATATGTGAAAAATTCCCGATAGGATACATTAGTGTTGTATCAGTATAATTCCAAGTTGTAAAAAGTATACCTAATTTGTTTGTTGCTAGGGTAACAGTGTCAGCTAGAGATACTTTAAATGAAACAAAATACTTTGTGCCTATAACTAATTGGTTGATCAATTTGGCTGAAATAAATTCTCTTACACCGCCAAACGACAAATATGGAATTATTCCAACATACGCCTCACAATCAGGATTTGCTGTATTTTGATTACCAAATAAATTGTTAGGTATTGAAACGTTGCTATTTATAGGTGATAAACGGTGAAAATAATCTGGTGTACCATAGCCCGACCTCTGCCAATATTTAGCTCTTTTAATTTGGAAAGTATATGAAGGAAATGTTACTAAAGTATCCTCAAAACTTGGATTAGGCACTAAATTAACTTGTGCTTTTGCAATAAATACAGTAAAAAATAAACATAAAATAAGGAGGTAGTTTTTCATGTTAATTTGATTTAGGGTTGATAATAAATTTATATGGCTTTATTGATGAATTATCTGTTTTAAAAATTAAAGGTTGATAGTTGCTTGTACCAAGCCAATCACCTGTTGTTGCTGCATTGCCCCTCAATTCCCAATAGGTCTGGGCATTAGCAGCATTAAAAATTAATGCAAACATT
>JADLFI010000044.1 GCA_020845635.1 Bacteroidia bacterium | reverse complement strand
GTGCATATTGCAATTAGCAATGCGAAAAGAACTTTACTTGGAATTTATCATAAAATAAAAGGAAAGTATTTACAATTGTACCTTGATGAATTTTGTTACAAGCTTAATCGAAGGTATTTTGGTGGGGCAATGTTCGATAGATTAACAGTAGCAGTAGTTAATGGCAACTGGCATGAAAAAGGATGAGCATAAAAAATTATTAATTTGTAAAATGTTTAGTGTTAAAAATACTTAACTTTAACGTTAGTTCCTATTAGTCTATGAAAAAAATAAAAACTTTGGGATTGGTGTTTGGTAGGTAAATTTAGGCTATTTTACTTTTATACTGGGTAGCCTGTTGCGATTGGAAAAATGGAAATGTGCCAAAATTTGCGACTGGGTTCGGTAATAAAGCTGTCGGTTTAAATTTTCTTCGACCTTTCAATTTTGTCGCCAATGGGTTTCTACTACCGCCAATCCGTCTATTAACTCCTTAATGGTTAATTTTCCTCACTAAACTACGTATTTATTTTAAATTTAAGCAAATTAAATAGCATTTTTTTTCAAAATATGTTTGTAATGAGTTAGAAGTGTTAGGTCGCAGCAACATTTCAAAAAGCCGGCTATAAAGTAACTGTAATTTGATAGTACAACTTTAGTTGCATATTAAATATTTATTCTTTTACTTCTTTAGCAATAAATAAAAATTTAATCCCAATAGCTTTATTATTGCGCTTCGCCAGTTTGAAACAGAAAATGTTAAGTTGGGTCTTATTTCATGGTTAAATATTTCTATAGCTTTTGTCTTATTATGTTTGGCCAAAATCATCACTGAAATAAGCAATGAATTATAAAATACAACCTTATTTTCTTGATAAGCATGAGGCAGTTGCATTTTTAATTCTTTTAAATATTTAAGTCTTACATCAATATATTGATACCATTTTTCATTGGGATTACGTTGCGATATTTGTCCACTTTCCCGTTCACGAATTACAGTATAAGGGATATTGTCAAATATAAATTCTTTTTGCCTTAAGACCAATCTAAACATTAGCTCGGCTTCCTGCGATGATTTTAAATCTTCATTCCAGCCTCCAACCTTTTCAATATCTTCTCTCTTCCATAAATTAGAAGAAGTAATTCCGCATTGATTAATAAAGGCAGCGGTATATTTATTGGGATTAAGCTTGGAATTAATAATATCGGTATTACTGTTTACCCCTCGGTTATAATATAATCCCGCAATGAGTGATAAATTTGGTTGCGACTTACATAAACTGATTTGATGATTTATCTTTTCGGGCATTATCAAATCATCAGCATCCAGAAATTGAATCCACTCACCTTTGGCCAATTTAAGCCCTTTGTTACGCGCTGCCGGAGCACCGGCTTTCAATTCTTTGTCTATAATTAATGATGGATATTTTATTTGTAATTCAGCTAATATTTTACCGGTATTATCTTTTGAATTGTTATCTATACAAATTACTTCTATATCCTTATAACTTTGGTTAAATACTGAATCAACACTATCAGTAATATAATCTTGAACATTATAACAGGGAATAATTACCGATACAAGCATAAACGTAATATAATTTCAAACATAAACAATAATCACTTTTGCAGCAGAAACAAATACTTTTTATCCTGCAAAGGTAATTTTTTTAGTTGTGGAAAAAATTTCAATTTAAGATTCCGGTTTAAACCCTTCAAGTTCGTTAAAGCCACCTTTGCAATTTAACATTATAAGTTTTATATATTTACCTGAAGTAATAATTATTATTTAATTTTACTCCTCAAAACTTTTATAAACTTAAACACATATTCAGCTATGTCCGAAATTGAAAAAATGATTGATGAAATGAGGTATGAAGCCGCAAGTACCGCTAAAATTCTTGAAAGAATCCCGGTTGATAAATTTGACTGGAAACCCCATCAAAAATCAATGAGCATGAAAGATCTAGCCACGCACGTTGCCGGTCTTGCCGAATGGCCCGGATTAATTGCAAGCACCGATTTCCTTGATTTTGCAGCAGGTACTTTCAAACATCCTCAAATCAACAACACCAACGATTTACTGAAAGTAAATAATGAAGGTTTGGAAAAGTCAGTAGAAGCTCTTAAAAAGATGACAACCATGATTTGAAAAAGAAATGGGCTTTACGCAAAGGCGATCATGTAATTTTAGAATTACCAAAATATTCTTTCATTCGTTTAATGGCGTTAAACCATACCTATCATCACCGTGCACAGTTGAGTGTATATTTACGGTTATTGGATATTCCTGTACCGGGAATTTACGGCCCAAGTGCTGACGAAATGAAATAATTTTTTTTGGGAAGATTGGGGTGTTAAACATATAGAACACTCTATAACTGAGTTTCATGTTTATATCTGCCCTGAAAAGTGGGGTTGCATAACTTCTGACAAGCTTTGCCGAATATAATTTGCCGAACTTTACAGAATTAATATTACCCCAATAGTACCCATTATTTAGTAGTAAATAAATTACAATTTTCTTTTACTTTTGTTTTAGTTGCTGTAAGATTTGATCGTAATCAAAGCCGGCTCTTTGTAGTGTACGCTTGGCTACATCAAGTACATAATCGGCTTTGTTATGCGCCTGTACCGGTACCTCAGTAGCCTTATTCAGTTCTTCTAATATCTCATGGGTTTGATGTTGGGTTAAACCCTCGCATAAATCATACATACCACCGGCCTCTTCCTCCAATAAATCATGCTTTTCCAGAACATATCTGATAACTTTTATCAAATCGTCAGTTGGTGGAACAACCATTAAGGCAGTTAACGCGCCATGGTCTAAACGCAACTTGGCAGCTAATGGAATAGGCTCATTGTTATTGGCTTTTTGAGCTGCCGGAAACAATATCTTCTCTTCCATCTTTATATGTTTTAACAAGCCTACTCTAAACTGATGATAATAATTCTCATCAATTTGCCCGGGAATTGCTGTAGCTTTATTCAAAAAGCCTTCTACTCTGTGATGATCCTCGGTGAAAAATTGATACAATAGCTTATTCATTTTCTTTTATATTTCTCTATATTTTTATTACAAATCAAAGTTATTTTAACAAGTTAATAAGTTAAATTAATAAAAATTCGGATATTTTTATCCTTAATGAAAAAATGTTTATACATTTGCATTATGTAGAATGATTCTAAATAATTAAAAAAATATAAAATGTATATAGAAGATTTTGAAAAAGCGCAAGGACACTGGATTTTAGCCCGTATGGGTAAAAAAGTTTTAAGACCCGGTGGCAAAGAATTAACCTGTAAATTGGTTGACTTGTTAAATATAGGCGAAAAAGATGATGTGGTGGAATTTGCTCCTGGATTGGGCTTTACTGCAAATATGGCCTTAAAAAACAAACCACATTCTTATATTGGTATTGATGCCGATAAAGATGCCATAGCTAATTTAAGAGTAAAGTTTAACCAAAAAATCTGTAACTTTATGTTGGCCAATGCTGCCGAAACCCAACTTCCCGAAAACAGTAAAGACAAAGTTTGGGGCGAGGCTATGTTAACCATGCACGCAGACCATCGAAAGTCTGAAATAATTAAAGAAGCACACCGGATATTAAAGAAAGGAGGCTTGTATGCCATTCATGAGCTTGGTCTTACACCAAACAATATAGAGGAAGAAACCAAAGCTAAAATTCAAAAAGAATTAGCCTTGTCTATTAAAGTGAATGCACGTCCATTAACCCAAACAGAATGGGTAACATTATTGGAAAACCAAGGGTTTAAAGTAGTTAAGGTGGAGTTAAACGGTATGTGCCTGCTCGAAACTGCCCGAGTTATTGATGATGAAGGCTTGATAGGGGCATTGAAAATTGGCTGGAATATTATCAGAAATCCTAAAGCCAAGAAACGTGTGTTGGAAATGCGCAATGTGTTTAAAAAGTATAAAAACCACATGAATGCAATTGTTATTGTTGCCCAAAAAATTTAATCACTCTAAAATTATATATTATGGAAATTTCAGTAAATAGTATAATAGGAGAGGTAGTTGCTAAGGATTACCGTGCTGCCTCGGTATTTAAACAGTATAATATTGATTTTTGCTGCAATGGAAACAGAAGTATTAAAGATGCCTGTTTGGATAAAAATATTAATGCATCTGAAATAATTGGTAAACTTAATGACACTATTTCAGCAAATGGTCAAGGTTCAAATGTTGACTATACAAGTTGCCCTTTAGATTTATTAGCCGATTATGTGGAGAAAAAACATCATCGTTACACCGAATCAAAAATTTCGGAAATTAAACCTTATTTAAATAAAATAGTTAAGGTGCATGGTGCTAACCATCCTGAGCTTGCCCAAATTGAGCAATTATTTTTAGAATCGGCTGGCGAGCTTGCCAAACACATGAAAAAGGAGGAACTGATATTGTTTCCTTTTATTCGCAAAATGGCAGAGTCAAAACATAGTGGCAGAGTATTGAACCCACCACATTTTGGAACGGTTAATAATCCTATTGAAACTATGTTTAAAGAGCATGACCAAGAGGGCGAAAGGTTCAGAAAAATTGCAGAGCTAAGTAATAATTATACACCTCCGGCCGATGCTTGTAACACCTATAGAATAACATTTGCATTGCTTAATGAGTTTGAAGAAGATTTAAATCTTCATATCCATTTGGAAAATAATATTCTTTTTCCCAAAGCTATTGAGTTAGAAAAACAAGCCTTACAACAGGCTGTATAAACTATATTTAATATTTTAGGTTAAGACTAACCCTCTTAATTAGGAATGTTTATGGAAAATAAAAATTTGAATATTCATTCATCCATACATTCGTTTACGAAAGAGCATCACTATGGAAAGCTGCTTACATGGAAAATTCATCAAGGGCTGAAGCAAGGTATAAAGATTGAAAAGATTATTGAAGAAGTAAATTGGTTCTGGAGTAGTTATTTAAGCGATCATTTCGAAAGCGAGGAACAGTTATTGTTTCCTATACTGGGCAATGATAATGAGTTGGTAAAGAAGGCTGTTTTGCAACATAAAAAGTTAAGGCGGCTTTTTGAGCAACCACGTAAAGATTTACGTGTATTGTATCATATTGAAGAAATGCTTGAGCAACATATAAGGTTTGAAGAAAAGGTTTTATATAGCGAAATTCAATCGGTGGCTATGGAATTTTACCCGGAGCAAGCTGATGAGGTCTATATATTTAGACCTTTAAAGGAGTGGGACACCGAAGCCAAATGGTAAAGTTTGTTTCTTCCTGTTGAAAAAAACAACCTTCAGAGCTTTTTTGTATTTTACCTCACATAGTAAAATATAAAGTTGGCACTTTTAAATTGACATAAACTTTTAAGAGAGCCATAAGAAATACTTATTCGCACTTGCTTTTTAAAAAGGCTTTGCCTTTTTCAATATCTTCAACCATTTCAAGTACCGAGGTGGTTCTAAGCATATTTTTTAATTCTTTTTTTATGGATTTGTATTTTTTATGAGCAGGGCAGGGGTTTTCTTCCGAACAATTGGTTAGCCCTAAAACACAAGTATCATACTTCTCTTCTCCATCAATAGCCTTAATAATTTTTTCGAGCGTTATTTTCTTGAGCTTACTGTTTTTTATTTGAAATCCACCTTGCGGACCTTGAGTTGAGAAAATAATTTTGTGTCTCACAAGTTTCTGTAAAAGCTTGGCAGTAAAGGCTTCGGGCGAGTCAATGGCATCGGCAATTTCTTTCAAACTTACCCTTTTGTCATGTAAAGAATTTTGGGCAATGACTATACATGCTCTTATACTATATTCGCAAGCTTTTGAAAACATGGCCTTAGGTATTTGGGGTTAAGATTCTGTTAACTTTTCAATTCTTATTCTTACATCAACTGCAGACAAATGTTTATCATTGGCAATAATAGGATTCAAGTCAATTTCTACAATCTCAGGCGCAATGTGAACCAAAGCACCAACACGCAAAATAATATCAGCAAACTTTTGTTTATCTAAACCTTTCTTATTTCTGTAACCTTCAAACAATAGATAGCCTTTTAATGACTCAATCATATAATCAACCTCTGTTTGCGACATAGGGGCTAAAGCCGAGGAGGTATCATTCAGCAGTTCTAAAAAAATTCCTCCCAAACCGCATAGAACCACATGTCCAAAATTACCTTGTTTTACCGCACCGCAGTATAGCTCTGTTCCACTGAGCATTTCCTGCACCAGCACTGCTTTGGCATCAGGTATTTTCATTAATTGTAAAAATACATCCTGAGCTTTCTTCTCGTTAATAATATTTAATACCACACCACCTACCTCTGTTTTATGAACCGGGCCGGTTACTTTCATGACCCATGGAAAGTCAAGTGTTTTTTTGGCTTCTTTAATACTTTCAATTTCTGTAATTTCATATTGTTGGGCAATGTTAATACCGGCAGCATCTAACAATTCTTTACACCCTTGGGGCTTTAAAAAACCATTGGAAGCAGCATTAATAATGGCACGTATGGCAACAATATCCATAGTAGGCAACAAAGGTTTCTCAAAGAATATATTCTCGGTACGATAGGTGCGTGCAAGAGCTTTCCCTAAATTTATTTCATCAGGAAAATTTACCCTGCCTTTTGATAAGAATTGTTTGATTTCTTTTTCGGCATTAATCAATGAGGGCAATACCGGAAATATAGGCTTACGGCAAGTACTCATTTTGTTATCAAGCACTTCATAAACATCTTTTACATTAAACAGTCCGGGGCTGCCAAAAACTACAACCATGCCGTCAACAGCATTGTAATTTTCACAAAAATCTATGATTTCGCCCAACTGACGGGCAGTACCCGTAGCTAAAAAATCAATAGGATTGGCTACTGATGAGCCCGGGTTAAGTTTGCCTAAAAGCTCTTGTGTATCATCAGCATTAAATTGTGGTACTTGCATACCATTAGTGGTAAGTGAGTCTGTAAGCATTACTGCCGAGCCTCCGGCATGGGTAATAATAGCTATATTTTTTCCTTCTAATTTTTTTGATTGAAAAACACTGGCAACGGCTATCAATTCGTTACGACTACTGCAATACACAATTCCACATTTTTTAAACAAGGCTCTGATAGCTATGTCAGACGTTGCTAAAGCACCCGTATGCGATGATGCAGCACGACCTCCGGCCTCTGAATATCCTGATTTAATGGCTGCTATACGGCATCCTTTATTACGTAATGAGGTGGCATGTTTTAAAAACTTAAATGGATTTTTTATATGCTCAAGATATAACAACTTTACCTTTGAACTGTTTTCGGGATCAAAAGTTAAATCCATGTATTCTAAAATTTCTTCTACTCCGGTTTGTGCAGCGTTCCCAATAGAGTAAATGTTTGAAAACCGCAAGCCCGTAGGCATAGCCGATTCCATAATGAATACGGCAGTAGCTCCTGAACTTGAAATTAACTCACAACCAAATTTGTCGTAGTGAGGAACAGGCGTGGTAAAAACCCCTTTATAACATTCGTTTATTACACCAACACAATTAGGACCAATCAAAGTTGCGTTTGCTTTCTGAATAATATCTACCAACTCTTTCTCTAAGTTTTTTCCACTTTCATTAGCTTCCGAGAAGCCTGCCGAAAATATTATAAAGGCCTTGGTTCCCTTAGATATTAATTGTTTTACCAAATCAATACATTGTCCTGCCGGTATAGCAATAATTGCTAAATCAGCTTCTTTGAGTTCAGCAACATCCGAAAGATATATAACCCCTTTAATATTTACAACCTTGTTGTTGACAGCATAGATAGGCCCCTTGAATTTTCCCTTTATAAGATTTTGCAATACCTTGCCACCGGGCTTCGAGGTGTTTTCAGATGCCCCAATTACAACAATACTCTTAGGAGAAATTAGCTGAGGTCTAATCATTAGTATTATTTAAGTTTTTCGAAACGGGCCTGGAAGAAACGCAAATACTTAGGTTCGTAAACTATTTTTAATCCTTTAATTGATTTTCTTCTGTCATATACAGCAGCAGCCGACTCAGCAATAACATCCATGTGGGCTTGTGTATAAACTCTTCGTGGCAAGGTAAATCTTACCAACTCTAACTTAGGATAATAATTTTCACCATTAGGTTTACGACCTGCCGATACTATGCCGCGCTCCATTGTTCTAACTCCCGAGTCAACATAAATTTCAGCAGCTAATGTCTGTGCCGGAAACTGGTCTTGTGTTAAATGTGGTAAGAAGGCCTTAGCATCAACAAAAATTCCATGACCACCAATTGGTTTTACAATTGGTACATCATATTCAATCATTTTTTTGCCCAAATATTCAACCTGTCCAACACGTGCTTTTTGGTGGTTATCATCTAAACTTTCAACAATTCCAACGGCTATGGCTTCCATATCTCTTCCGGCTAATCCGCCATACGTATGCAATCCTTCAAAAACTACTACTAAGTTTCGGGCTTCTTCAAAAATATCCCAATCGTTAATAGCCATAAAACCTCCTATGTTAACCAAAGCATCTTTTTTAGCGCTCATGGTTGCCCCATCGGTAAGTGAGCATATTTCTTTTACAATTTGGCGAACACTTTTATTTGCATATCCTTTTTCACGTTGTTGTATAAAGAAAGCATTTTCGGCAACACGCGTCATATCGTGTATAATCCGAATGCCATGTTTCTTTGTATATGCTCTTAACTCTTTTAAATTAGCCATGCTTATAGGTTGTCCTCCGGCCATATTTACATTGGTGGCAATACATACATAAGGAATTCTTTTGGCCCCATATTTCTTTACCAATTTCTCAAGTTTAGCTAAATCAACATTTCCTTTAAACGGATGTTCATTGTATGGGTCATGTGCTTCATCAATAATAATATCTTGAAAAGTACCACCGGCAAGCTCCTGATGAAGGCGAGTAGTAGTAAAATACATATTGCCGGGAACTATATCGCCTTTTTTAATCAAAATTTTCGATAAAATATTTTCGGCTGCACGCCCCTGGTGAGTGGGAACTACGTATTTGTAACCATAATATTTTTTTATGGTATCTTCTAAAATATAATAACTTTTGCTTCCGGCATAGGCTTCGTCACCGGTCATAAATGCACTCCACTGACGGTCGCTCATGGCATTGGTACCACTATCGGTTAGTAAATCAATATATACATCTTCGGCATGCAACAAAAAGGTATTGTAACCAGCTTCTTTAATTGCTTTGTTTCGCTGTTCGCGCGTTGTCATTTTTAGCAGTTCTACCATTTTCATTCTGTATGGTTCTGCCCATGATCTTTTTATGATTTTCCTTGCCATAGTTATTTTTTTTAGTTTTATAATGGTTTAAAATGTGCTGTAAAATGCCTTAAAAACTGAGGTTCATAGGTTATTTTATATCCTCTGTTTCGGTTCTTCATTTCTATAATATCATCAAAAATATCTAATATGTAATCCATATGACTTTGTGTGTAAACCCTGCGTGGTATGGCCAATCGAACCAGCTCTTTGGCGGCAGGAATCAGGTTGCCTTTCTCATCATATTTTCCAAACATAACACTTCCTACTTCAACAGTTCTTATACCGCCCTTAATGTATAAGTCGCACACCAAGGCTTGTCCCGGATATTCATGTACCGGAATATTTTTATATAATTCTTTGGCGTCAATATACACCGCATGTCCTCCTATAGGCCAAATAACAGGTATTCCTTTAGATTTGAGTTTTTCGCCCAAGTAACCGGTACTGTTGATACGGTGATGCAAATAATCAGCATCAAAAACCTCTTCTAATCCAATAGCTAATGCCTCCATATCACGTCCTGACAACCCTCCGTAGGTAGTAAAGCCCTCAGACATAATCAGCATATTTTTACATTTCACAGATAGGGCTTCATCTTTAACAGTAAGCAATCCTCCCATATTTACCATTCCATCTTTCTTGGCACTCATTACAAAAGCATCGGCTATAGATAGGGTTTCTTGTGCAATTTCTTTATATGTTTTGTTTTCGTAACCTTTCTCACGAAGATGTATAAAATAGCTATTCTCGGCTACCCTGCAACCGTCAATTACCATCATAATATGGTGGTCATTACAAATTTTCCGAACGGCTTTTATGTTTTGCATGCTAACCGGCTGTCCACCTGATGAGTTGTTGGTAACAGTCATAATAACCGCTGCTATGGCCTCTTTACCATAATGTGCAATCAACTCTTCCAACTTTTTTATATCTATATCTCCTTTAAATGGATAATTGCTATTGTTATCTTGTCCTTCGGTACAAACAATATCAATAGCTGTAGAGCCGGTAAATTCTATATTGGCTCTTGTAGTATCAAAATGTGTATTGCTGATAAATACTTTACCCTTGCCTCCAATTAATGAGTACAATATTCTTTCGGCTGCACGCCCCTGATGGGTGGGCAATACATAAGGCATTCCACTAAGCTCTTTCACTACTTTTTCGAGCTTAAGCCAACTTCTGGCTCCGGCATAACTTTCGTCACCCATCATTATTCCACTCCACTGCCTATCGCTCATAGAGCCTGTACCGCTATCGGTAAGAAGGTCAATAAACACGTCTTCGGCCTTTAACAAAAATGGGTTATAACCGGCATCTTCCATAGCCTTAATTCTATACTCTTCGGTGGTTACACGCAGGGGCTCTACTACTTTAATTTTGTATGGCTCAGTGAGAGTCCGCATTTTATTGATCTTTTTTGTTTCCATAATATTGATTATTTTGTTGTTTGTATTAAATACTATAAAATTAAACAATTAACCGGCACTTCTTAGGTGTCATTATTTACGACAAATGTATTGTTTTTTATAGATTCTTACATGCTTAAGGTTATGGTTTTAATACTTTTCAATATTCTTTGGAGATATTAAATTTTGGCAAAGATAAATGTATTAATTTAAATCGGACAAACTTGTCCAATATATTTTTTATCTTTTTAGGTAAAAAATGTAAAATTTTATTTGTTTTGTTGAGTGTAAACCATTTTGAGCAGTTTATAATTTATTATTTATAAAACTGAATGTTTGAGTTGAAATTTCTATTGAACAAATGAGTTGATGCCCTTTGTATATGGTGTTTTTACTTTGAGTCGTTCTATTCTATTAGATACTTTTTAGAGTTTCTTTAAGATACATAAACAAGCTTATGATTAAGATTGATTTACGAGCATGAATACTTTGTAGAAAACTTTATCTTTTTATTATCCCCTCAAAATAGCAGCTTAAAGGCAATCTCGTTTGCTAACATGGACTTTCTGAACATAGAGTGCATTTAATATGAACAATTTATATATTTTATATTTATAACTTGTATTCGGCTTTTCATACTTGGATATAGAGAGTAGTTTTCCCAAAAAAGAAAGGGGGATTTTCATACGAAAATCCCCCTTTCTTTTGGAAAGAAAACAATTAGTTATTGTTTAACTTAATTTCTTGTGGATATGTTACTTTGTCGCGCTTAGGTCTTTTTAATAAGGACTTATCTTCACCTTGCCCGTAACCTTCAGGGTATAAGTAGGTGCCTTGTTTATTGGCAGGCTTTAATTGCTCAGGTTGGAATGGGTGTTGTTGCATATAAACATCATTTCTTTGAGCAGTAATTTGCCAAGATACTTTCATGTTTGGTTTTCCACCGGCAATAGTAAATACTCCGTTGTTTACCTCTGAATTTACATGTAACTCAGGAGCGGCAGCGCCTATTGGAGTTAGGATGTATGAAAAATCGGTATTAACTGATGAAAAATAAGAAGGTAAAGTTATGCTTGCCTTACCGTTGGCATCACATATTACATTGCCACGATAAATATTTAATACTTCATTTGATTCAACAGCAGCATGGCGCAAATATTTATTGGCAGGGTCGGCAGGATGATCTATGGTAAAGTTTTTGGTTCCTAAAGCATCAAGATTACCTAAAGCAATAATATCAGAATATGAAGCAATACCATATCCGGTGGCACTATATCCTCCAACTCCTACGAAACCTTGTGTTTCCCCTAATATACCAACGGCATCATTGTTAGGATCTCCTGTTGAAGCATTGTTTATTCCGTAAACCCCGGCTCCGTCAGTTTGAACAGTTTGACCTGATAAACCATCATAACCGTTACCCGAAATACCTGAAGTACCTGCAGTAGTATTTTGATTGATACCTAAAATAGCAGCAGTTGCTGTTGTTGGTGTAGCGGCTTGTCCGGCTAAGGCGTATGCAGCTCCTGTAGTATGGGCTACAACAGCAGCAGTTTGGTTGCTTGAACTATTTGTTTCGGCCTGAACAGAAGGAAAAGTATTAGAAGCTAAAGTACTTCTGGATCTTACACCCGCACCGCCATTGTTCAAATTAACATCAACACCAATAGCACTGCTACCATTAGTATTAATCACTAAGGCTTTATCATTGGCAGTAGGAGAGGTAATTTCAACAGCTCCTGCATCAGCAGTAATGTTTCTTCCTAAACCCGAACCTCCAAAATCGTAAGCTTGGTCAAGAGTTCCTGCTCCCGGTCCGGCAGGTCCTTGAGGTCCCTGAGGTCCTTGAGGTCCTTGTGGTCCGGCAGGTCCTTGAGGTCCCTGAGGCCCTTGCGGTCCTTGAGCTCCCGGTGCTCCATCGTTACCGGCAGGTCCTTGTGGTCCCTGAGGCCCTTGCGGTCCTTGAGCTCCCGGTGCTCCATCGTTACCCGCAGGTCCTTGTGGTCCTTGCGGTCCAGGCGCTCCATCGTTACCCGCAGGCCCTTGCGGTCCTTGTGCTCCCGGTGCTCCATCATTACCGGCAGGGCCCTGTGGCCCTTGTGGTCCTTGCGGTCCTGGAGAACCCGCAGGGGCATTGGCAGCATACAAGGCATAAGGAACAGATAAAAGCTCTGATGTTCCCATAGCAACATAGTTACTTCCACCGGCAGCATCAAATTCAACACTTACAAAATATGGCCCGTTAG
>JADLFI010000043.1 GCA_020845635.1 Bacteroidia bacterium | reverse complement strand
TATGCGTAGCATTTTTGAAATAAGTTAAGATTTCTCTCCAACTGCTATCTTCTTTTGCACTTCCTCTGTGGCACTCGTCAATTACAATCAGGTCGAAGAAATCTCTTGAAAATTGTTTGTAAACATTAGCAGCTTCGTCTGTTCCAGAGAGTCCTTGATACAATGCCAAGTAAATTTCAAAGCTCTTATCAATTTGTCGGTGTTTGACTACCGTCATTTTATCCTTAAAGTGTTTGAAGTCGCCTCTGCGTGTTTGGTCAATCAAAGCGTTTCGGTCGGCTAAAAACAGAATGCGTTTTTTTGCTCCGCTTTTCCAAAGTCGGTGAATGATTTGAAAAGCGGTATAGGTTTTTCCTGTTCCAGTTGCCATCACAAGCAAAATTCTGTTCTGTCCGTTGGCAATAGCTTCAACTGTTCTGTTTACTGCAATTTGTTGGTAGTATCTCGGTTTGCGGTTAGTTCCGTCAAAATAATAGTCTTGCGAAACGATTCTTTCCGCTTCGGGAGTTTCAATGCCTTTATATTTTTTGTATTTCTCCCACAGTTGTTCGGGAGTTGGAAAGTCTTCCAAACTTATTTCAGTTTCTATATTTTCATCAGATGCTGTTCTGTCGTGAAAAAGAAATCCATCTCCATTGCTACTGAACACACAAGGAATATCGAGTATTTGAGCATAATCCAAACCTTGTTGTATTCCTGCTCTTACCGAATGGTTGTTGTCCTTTGCTTCAATGATGGCAATGGGAATATTCGGTTTGTAATACAGAATATAGTCGGCTCGTTTTCTTTTTCCTCTTGCTGTGATTTTTCCTCTAGCGTAAATTTTACCATCTGTAAAAGATACTTCTTCCAAAATTTGCAATTGCATATCCCAGCCTGATTTTTCTAATGCAGGCGTGATAAACTTGGTGCAAATATCTCTTTCTGAAAGTGTCTTTTTATTCATCTGTTAATTGTCAAAATATAGTTTACCAAAACATATATTTCTGTCGATGCGTAGGCAAAAAAGTGGCTCTTATGGTTTTACTCACGATGTAATGATTTTTAATTGGTGTTCGTGAAACAAAGTTCGCCAATGCATTTTTCAAAATAAATATCCATTGGCAATGCTGCGCATTTGCGAAGGGTCGGCTTGTGTGTCGGGCAAAGCCAAATGTGCCACTTGTGAGGTGGCTTAAAATTACTCGCTTATTTAATTTGTTTTTTAGCGGTGCTCGTGAATCGCTTCGCTTATTTGTTTTTAAAAAATGCGGGTGGGAAAAAAATAAAAAACAAAGGGTCGGCAATGAGTGTCGGCTTACTCGTTGTCCGTTTTCAATATGGTCTGTATGTCGTTGTCCACTTGTCAAAATTTGTTTCTCTTTTTTCCGTTTTCACTCGGTCAATGTCTGCTGTGTCGAGTCGTTCTCTACGCTTGCTGCCAACTCATAAATACTAACAATTATACTAAATTCTTCTCAAACCCAAAAATTTTATTAAATATTATCATAATTATTTAAAATACGCAGTCTGAAAATTGAATGGTATGACACCATTTTTTTACTAATATGATAAAAGTAATGTTTTATAATTCCCACCCGGCTGACAGCACATCAACAAGGTGCATCACAGTAAGGGAAAGTCCTTGCTTTTTAATATATCCATCAAGGTGCATTAGGCATGAGTAATCAGTAGAAATTACATAATCGGCACCCGATTTAATAATATCATCAATTTTTTGCTGCGACATAACTGATGAAATACATTCGTAGTTAAAACTAAACTGGCCTCCGTAACCGCAGCAGGTTTCGGCATTTATCAATTCCTTAATATTTAAGCCTCTTACTTTTTTTAATAATTGTAAAGGTTCGTCACCAAGTCCATAATTACGAATAGCCGTACAGGTGGGCATATACACGGCATTGCCTTGTAAGGTAGCTCCCAAATCGGTTATTTTTAAAACGTTTATTAAGAAATCTGAAATTTCGTATATTTTTTTTTGAATGCCTTTGTACTCATTGTGTAATACTGAGTTATGAAACATTTCGTTGTATTGATTTTTTATAAATCCGGTACAATCAGCAGAAGGACTTATAATGTAACGATCATTCATAAAATCATGAATAAACTTTTCTCCTATTTCTTTGCTGTCTGTCCAGTTACCCTGATGAAAAGCAGGCATTCCGCAACAGGTTTGCTCTTCATTATAATTAACACCACAACCTACTTTACTCAGTATCTTAACCATATTAAATCCGGTTTCGGGTTTTAATTGGTCAATATAGCAGGGTATAAAAATATCAACTATCATAAATCAAAAATTAAATGGCCGGCAAAACCTTGGTCATTACCTTTCCAAAACCAACACGAACATTATCTTTAAGGGCATATCCTTTCATTATTACGGTATCGTTATCGTTAATAAACTTACGTGTAGAACCATCGGGCATTTGCAAAGGTTTGGTGCCACGCCATGTAATTTCAAGCATAGAGCCATACTCATGAGGCTGGCTACCGCTTATGGTACCTGAGGCGTACATATCGCCCACCTCAATATTACAGCCGTTTACGGTATGATGTGCCAATTGCTGTTTCATACTCCAGTACATATATTTGAAGTTTGACGATGAAACCTGCATTTCTGTTCCTTTCTCATCGCGAATAAAAACTTCCAAATTAATATCGTAATTATTGTTGCCGGGGCATTGTAAATAGGGGAGCACTTCAGGCACTTGTTTCTCTGAGGCTACGCGAAACTGTTCCAAAGCCTCGAGTGTTACCACCCAGGGCGAAACCGAGCTGCAAAAGTTTTTTGCCAAAAATGGACCAAGCGGTACATACTCCCATGATTGAAAATCGCGCGCACTCCAATCGTTAAACAAAACTAAACCAAAAATATAATCATTGGCCTGTTGGGTAGTTATGCTTTGGCCTAAAGTGGTTGACTTACCTGTAATAAATGCAATTTCCAACTCAAAATCCAATTGTTGGGTTGGTCCCATATAAGGTTGTTCACTATCGGGTGGTTTTATTTGACCTTTAGGACGATGAAAATCAGTTCCCGAAACAGTTATAGAAGAGGCACGCCCATGATATCCAATAGGAATATGGCGATAATTGGGTAATAGGGCATTTTTAGGATCTCTGAACATAGTGCCTACATTGGTAGCATGTTGAATACTGCTGTAAAAATCGGTATAGTTCCCTACTTTTACAGGCATTAGCATAGTTACGGTGGAGTAGTCTTTTAAAATCAGGCTTTTGTTTTTTTCGTTCAGGGCCAGTTCAGCATTGTTATTGCTAAAAATTTCTATTAATGTATTACGAACTTTATTTGTTTTTTCTTTTCCTAAGGCAATAAAATCATTCAAATATTTATTTTCAAAAACCGACTGCGAAATGTTTAGTTCCTTGAAATAGCCTAATTTATTCATAGCCGCCAAATCAATAATTTGATTGCCCAATATACTTGCCAAAGCAGGTTCTTGGTTGGCTATACAATAAACACCAAAAGGAAAATTATATATACTAAAATCTGAATCGGGAGAAACACTTAACCAACTTTTCATAATTACATACTTAAAATATTTAAGTTGCAAAAATAGATATTAAAAAAATAATACCGAAAGAAATTAGGCTTTTATATTAACTCCGTAAATACTATTTATAAATATTTTTTTGGCTTGCCAATAAAGTATTGTACATTAAACTGGCTATAGTCATAGGGCCTACACCACCCGGAACCGGGGTTATATGGCTGCATTTAGAAACAATATCATCAAAATCGGCATCGCCCGCTAATTTAAACCCGCTTTTAGTAGTTGTAGAGGTAACACGATTAATTCCCACATCTATAACCACTACACCTTCTTTAATCATTTCCTTTTTCAGAAAATATGGTTTGCCTATGGCTAAAATAATAATATCGGCTTGTTTAGTAAATTCTTCAATATTTTTTGTTTTGCTGTGGCATAAGGTAACCGTGCAATTACCCGGGTAACTGTTTTTAGCCATTAATATACTCATTGGCGAGCCTACAATATGGCTTCGGCCAATAACTACGCAATGCTTTCCTTGTGTTTCAATTTTTGCGGCTTCCAAAAGTTTCATAATACCCATAGGTGTAGCCGGAATAAATGCCGGTTGATTAAGCATCATACGCCCCAAATTGACAGGATGAAAACCATCAACATCTTTGCTTGGCCTAATGGCTTCTATAACTTTATTCTCGTTGATATGCTTTGGCAATGGTAGTTGTACTATAAAACCATCTATTTCCGGATTATTATTCAAATCGTAAATTTCTTTCAACAAATCCTCCTCGGTAATATTTTCGTCAAGCTTTATTAATGTTGAGCCATAACCCACTTCGTGGCAGGTTTTAACCTTGGCATTAACATACGTTTGACTGGCCGGATTGTTACCTACCAACACCGCTGCTAAATGCGGCACTTTTTGTCCTTGCTGCTTTAGTTGTTCAACTTTAATTTTTAAATCGTTGTAGATTTCTTCCGAAACTTTTTTTCCATCAATCAACTTCATGTTTTAAAGGTTTTAAATAAATAAATATAAAAAGCTAATTGGGGTTATGTTCTTTTATTGTTCTGTTAAGCCATTTAATCATCAGTAAAATAATAAAAGCAGTAATGGAGGCCAAGGTAAAATTTACCCAAAAGAAATTGGCTTTATGCTCATATCCATCCCACATACTTGCCAGTACACCACTAAGTTTGTTTCCAATTGAAGTAGATAAAAACCATCCACCCATCAACAAGGCGGTAAGTCGCGGAGGAGCCAATTTTGACACCAATGATAAGGCCATTGGGCTTAAAAACAACTCGCCCACTGTAATTACACCGTAAGCCCCAACTAACCATAAAAGGCTACTTTTTTCCAAACCATTATGACAAGCGTAAGAGGCACCAATCATTACCAAGGTAGATAAAGCCGTAATAAATAATCCAAAAAATATTTTCCAAGGGGTACTTGGTTCTTTATTTCTTTTTTTAAGGAAAGCAAAAAAGCCCACCACTAAAGGAGTAAGAACAATAACCCAAAAAGGATTTATACTTTGCGCCAACTCGGTTGATACAAGTTTTACGGTTTGTCCGTCTTGCGGTAATTTGCTTTCGGGTATATTTTTAAAATATGAAGGGTAGTCCCATGTTTTAATAATTTTATCGTTAGCATCACGTGCCACTTTAAATTGGTGATCAATAAGCGGAACAGAATCTTTTTGATATTTTATTTCTTGCACCACGCCCAAGGTAGTAGCCGGGGCAACTAATGCGCCAGGTATTTCGCGGTCTGAATAGCTTTCTGCCCAGGTAGTAAGTGCTGTTCCGTTTTGTTTAAATATAGCCCAAAAAATAATAGCCACGCCAAACACTGCCAATAAAGCGCCAATAGGCTTTCGGTCGGTGGCATTGCTCCGCAGCAATATATTTATATAATATCCGGCCACAGGAATTGCTCCCAAAATAAACGCATCTGTACTATCACTCCCAAAAATATTTCCCGGAATTATCCAACCAATATATCCTGCTACAAGCATAGGTAAAATAGTAATGCTCAAAATTTTTGAAACAGGCATATCTTCGGGCTGAGTGGGTTTTATTACATCAGCATGCTTAAAATGTTTATTCCCTAGCCAAAAAACAATAACCCCAATAAACATACCAATACCGGCTGCAGTAAAAGCAGCTCCCCAACTAAAAGTGTTACGTAAATAGGCGCCAAAGAAGTTACAAACAAAGGCTCCTATATTTATTCCCATATAAAATATATTATATCCCGAATCTTTTAAATGCTTATATTCAGGGGCATTATATACATTTCCGAGGATGGTTGAAATATTGGGTTTAAAGAAACCATTGCCTATACAAATGAGTAGCAATGAAATATAAAACGGGGTAGTTCCCTCAATAGCCAAACCACAGTAACCTATACCCATTAAAATCCCGCCAATGGTAATAGAAGTTCTATAGCCCAACACTCTATCGGCCAATAAGCCTCCCACAAAAGGGGTTAAATAAACCAAAGCTATAAAGGTTCCGAAAATATCGCTAGCCTGTTTCTTGTCCATAGCCAAACCTCCACTTTGGGTATCAGTCATATACAAAAAGAAGAGACCAAGCATTAAATAAAAACCAAAACGTTCCCACATTTCAGATAAAAACAGGTAAGGTAAAGCTTTAGGATGTTTCTTATTCATAAGCAATTGATTTTACAGTGCCGTCAAATATATAATTCCAAAATCAATAAAAAAACTATTCATTTCATTTTAAGTTGCTGAAACGACCTCTGAAATCACAAAAAAATTAAAATTAAAGTTATTGAAGTATAAAAAAGTACAAGATGTTTATTTGAGATATTTTTTGCCAAGTATTTAGAGAAAATGCCTATTTTTGTTTTTTTACAAGAAGAGGTAAATGACAAAAAAGAAAAAAGAGCAAGACAATGCTGCCAAATTAGCAGAAATTATTATTCATGGAATTCAGGAAAAGAAAGGAAAGAATATTGTTTTAATGGATATGCGTAAGTTACCCAATGCGGTAACCGAAATAATGATAATAGCTACCGGAGATTCAAACAGTCAGGTTTCGGCAATAGCCGACTCTGTTGAGAAAGAAGTAAAAAAAGCATTAGATGAGTATCCTTGGCATACCGAGGGTTATGAAAATGCTATATGGATTTTGTTAGATTATGTAAATGTAGTGTTACATGTTTTTCAACCCGAAGCGCGCGATTATTATCAATTAGAAAAACTTTGGGCCGATGCCAAGCTAAAATGGTATAACGACTAAGTGTCAGTATTATAACACCTAATGTGTTTATGGTATGCAATTTGATTGAAACTGTATAATAAAAAGCTATTTATTTTAATAATATATGTCGGATAAAGATAAGAATTCAATAAAAAATAAACTTCCAAAAAAACCACAACTGCCTAAAAACGGTTTTAATTTTTATTGGATTTATGTAGTTATTGTTGTTATAGTTTTAGGATTAAACTTTGTTGATTTTAATGCAAGCTCGCGAGAAATTGATTTCAGAAAGTTTGAAAATACTATGCTGAAAAGTGGCGATGTTGATAAATTAATTGTTGTCAATAAAGAAATATGTGAAGTATATATAAAACCATCGAGTTTAAACAAACCGGAGTATAAAGATGTAACACAACGTTCTATTGGAAATGGTAAAAATTATGGCCCTCATTATTATTTCAATATAGGTTCAATTGACTCTTTCGAAAAAAAATTAAGCGAAGCACAACATGATATTCTCCCGGCAGATAGGGTAAATGTGGTATATGAAACCCGTAAAAACTGGGGAGGCGACATATTAAGTTGGATTTTGTTTCCAATTATTATGATAGCCTTGTGGATTTTTATTATGAAGCGCATGAGTTCGGGAGGAGGCCCAGGAGGGCAAATATTCAACATAGGAAAATCCAGAGCAGCCTTGTTTGACCAGGACAATAAAGTAAAAATTACTTTTCAGGATGTAGCCGGGTTAGAGGAAGCCAAAGAAGAAGTAATGGAAATTGTAGAGTTTTTGAAAAACCCAAGTAAGTTTACCAAGCTGGGAGGAAAAATTCCTAAAGGTGCTTTACTGGTGGGACCTCCTGGAACAGGAAAAACTTTGTTGGCCAAGGCTGTAGCCGGAGAAGCGGGAGTTCCGTTCTTTTCGCTTTCGGGTTCCGACTTTGTTGAAATGTTTGTGGGAGTAGGTGCAGCGCGTGTTCGCGATTTATTTAATCAAGCAAAAAGTAAGGCTCCATCAATTATATTTATAGATGAAATTGATGCTGTGGGTAGAAGTCGTGGAAAGGGTTCTTTTACCGGAGGTAATGATGAGCGTGAAAATACCTTAAACAGTTTGTTGGTTGAAATGGATGGCTTTGGAACCAATAGTGGTGTTATTATCCTTGCTGCTACCAACCGTCCCGATGTGCTCGACTCGGCTTTGTTGCGCCCCGGGCGTTTTGACCGACAAATAAGCATTGACAAACCGGATATTAACGGACGTGAAGCTATATTTAAAGTACATTTAAAACCATTAAAGCTTGCCGCTGATGTAAATCTAAAAAAATTATCGGAGCAAACACCGGGTTTTGCCGGTGCCGAAATTGCCAATGTTTGTAACGAGGCAGCACTTATAGCTGCACGTAAAAATAAATCGCAGGTAGAGATGCAAGACTTTCAAGATGCTGTTGACCGTGTTATTGGAGGCTTGGAGAAGAAGAACAAACTTATATCACAAGAAGAAAAAAGAATAGTGGCTTACCACGAAGCAGGACACGCCATTGCAGGATGGTTTTTAGAACATAGCGACCCTTTAGTTAAAGTAAGTATTGTGCCACGTGGTATTGCTGCTTTAGGCTACGCCCAATATTTACCCAAAGAGCAATTTTTATACACCACCGAGCAATTAACCGACTCTATGTGTATGGCTTTGGGTGGCCGTGTTGCCGAAGAACTTATTTTTGGAAAAATATCTACCGGTGCATTAAGCGATTTGGAAAGAATTACCAAAATGGCCTACAGCATGGTAACTATTTACGGTATGAATAAACGGATAGGTAATGTTTCGTTTTATGACCCACAACAGTCAGAGTATGGTTTTACCAAGCCATATTCAGAAAGCACCGCACAAGCTATTGATGAAGAAGTAAAGAAAATTATTGAAAATGCCTATCAAAAAACAAAAGATTTGCTTACCGAAAAATCAAATGAATTAGAACTGGTGGCTCAGGAGCTATTAAAGAAAGAAGTAATTTTTGAAAGCGATATTGAGCGTCTTGTAGGTAAAAGACCTTTCCCAAAACATCATCATTTAATAGATGAGGAAAAAAGTAACCATACTACCGACCATGTTTTAACGGAAAATACCGTAAACAATAACAATGCCGGGCAAAACAGTGAAACGCAGGTTGTACCTAATACACAAAACTTGTAAATAAATTACTTATTGATTACCTAATTTCGATAAAGAGTTTAGCACAATTTTTAAGTCGGACCAAACTTTATAATCTTTGCTGTATAAGAGGTTTATTTTGTTAATGTTATCATGATCATGTTTTTCTTTTACAATATCATAAGGGGTTAATACACCTTTTTTTATAACAGGTAGTGCTTTTCCTGTTGATACATGCGATTGGTATCCAACCCATGACTTGAACCCCAATAGCACAGAAAATACATTTTTAATGAAACCCCATCTTTGCTTTACCACAACCAATAGCAAAGGAAATAAAGGTATCATTAACAATGACATGAAAACATCAAAAATTCTTTTCTTTCTTTTATTTTCAGGCTTGGCAATAGAGTTTATATCAATTACATACAAATCGCCAGCACTATCAATACTATTGCTTCCCACCAAAAATAAACTTTCAGGAGGAGCTATCTTAAAGTCAACATCTGTTTGTACCAAACTGCTCATCAATTCAATTATTTTTTGAGAGCTAATATCTTTAGCACAAAAAATGATTTCGTCAATCTTATGTATAATAATGGTTTCCTCAAGTTGAGTTATTTGTGCTACAAAATGGTTATTGTATTTTTGCCAATCATCAGCCACACTTAAAAAAGAAATAGAGCTGGCAACCACATTAGTTTTCTCAAGTAATTCAGCTACCCGTTTCGATTCTTGGTAGTTTCCAATAATTAAAAAATTTCTTTTCTGAACATCGCCTAATACAAAGCTGTTTGACTTTAAAAGATGCAATATAATACGTATAGCTGCGCTTATAACAAAAGCTAAACCTGCCCCTAACAAAATTATGGCCCGCGAAAATCTGAAATCTTCGGGGATAAGAGCATAAACAATTAAAATAAAAGCTGTTCCTATGCCATATCCTTTAAGTAACCTAATAAGCTTTACAGGCCTATCGTATGCCCCCGACAGCCAAAGTGCGCTTAACCATATCATAATGTATATTGGAACAACCATATTGATAAGCTGCTCGGGATAATTACCTCCTTGCACGTATTTTACGTTTTTTTCCCAGTACGAAACCAATAAAAACATAGCCCCGTAAATGAGTATGGCTTCAATGGCCGGTATCAGCAATTTCTTAATTAATCGCCATACAATAGCTGCACCTGCCCTAATGTATATAGCCAAATTGATTAAGAGGGAAAACAAGCGCGCATTGTTATTATTGAAATGCTTATGTGCAAAAATGACCATAGCACGGTAAAAAACAAAAACATAGTTTACGCTACTTTTCTTAGTACTTTCACCTTTGTAGTGGATAATGCTTGTATTGGGAAAGTAATAATTTTTATATCCTGCCTTAATAATACGATAGCTTAAATCAATATCCTCGCCATACATAAAAAAATCTTCGTCAAGCAAACCAATTTTGTCCAACACACTTTTACGCATTAGCATGAATGCCCCGGAAAGTATTTCTACTTCATGTGTTTCATCTTTATTTAAATAACCTAAATGATACTTGCCAAATGTTTTGCTTTTAGGGAACAACCATGATAATCCGAATATCTTATAGAAAGCCACCATAGGAGTTGGCAACCCACGTTTTGATTCGGGTAAAAAGTTTCCTTTCCCATCAATCATTTTCACCCCTAAACCTCCGGCATTGGGGTGTTTGTCCATAAATTCAATGACTTTCTTAAAAGTGTCTTCTTCAACAACTGTGTCGGGGTTCAGTAAGAGGCAATATTTACCTTGTGCAATTTTTAAACCCTGATTATTGGCATACGAAAAACCGGTATTTACTTTATTCTCAATTAAGTGATACTCAGGGAATTTAGCTTTAATCATACCTATCGAGCCATCTACCGAGTTATTGTCAACTATAATTACCTCGCCCGATACGTGAGCTAGTGCTTTCTTAACCGAAAGCAAACACTGCTCCATAAAGTGCATTACATTGTAGTTTACTATAATTATTGATATTTGAACCACCGGCTGCTACAACTGATATTTTATTCTAAAGAGTTTATCTTGTTTATACTAATAAACTTTACGCTTCTTTGTCCAGTTAGAGGTTGTTGCGTTTGCAGGAGAGGCATTAGTTGAAACCTGGGAATTAGATTTACTTTCCTCGTAAGCAATGGCAGCCGCTATTAATGCTATTTCTTGCTCGGTTTCTGTTAGTTCTTCTTTTGCTTTCTCAGGATTAAAATAACGTTTTACAAAATGAGTGTCAAAATTACCGGAAATAAAAGCTTCGTGCTCCATTACAAATTTGCAAAAGGGTAGGGTGGTTTGTACTCCGGTAATAGTATAATCTTCAATAGCTCTAATCATTCTTTGTCGGGCTTCTTCTCTATCTTTACCAAAAGTAATCAACTTGGCAATCATAGGGTCGTAGTAAATAGGAATCTGCATTCCTTCCTCAAAACCATCATCAACACGAACCCCTAGCCCTTGTGGTGTTTTATAAGTATTTAGCAAGCCAATATCAGGTAAAAAATTATTGTTAGGGTCTTCGGCATATACTCTTATTTCAATGCTGTGTCCTTTTATTTGCAGGTCGTTTTGGGTAAAGCTTAACTTTTCGCCACGTGCTATTTTTATTTGTTCTTTAACCAAATCAACCCCTGTTATTTGCTCAGTTACCGGATGTTCAACTTGCAAACGGGTATTCATTTCCAAAAAATAAAAATTCTTATTTTCATCCAACAAAAACTCAACCGTACCAGCACCTACATAGTTACAGGCCTTAGCTACATTTACTGCACACATACCCATTTCTTTGCGTATTTCGGGAGTTAATACCGATGAAGGAGCCTCCTCCACCACCTTTTGATGTCTTCTTTGTACAGAACATTCACGCTCAAACAAATAAACAATATTGCCATGGGTATCACCTAAAACCTGAATTTCAATATGACGCGGGCCGGCAACATAACGCTCAATAAACACTGCTCCATTGCCAAATGCTGATTTAGCCTCGCTTACCGCTAATTTCATTTGCTCCTCAAAATCGTCTAATTTTTCAACTATACGCATACCTTTACCACCTCCGCCTGCCGAAGCTTTAATTAATATAGGAAAACCCACCTTAATGGCTGTATTTTTAGCTTCTTCTATGTTATCAATAGCCCCATCGGTACCCGGAACCATTGGAATATTATATTTTTTTGCAGCAGCCTTGGCGCTAAGTTTATCGCCCATTACCTCCATTGATTGCGCTGAAGGACCGATAAAAGTAATACCTGCCTCTTTAACCATATTGGCAAAAGCTGCATTTTCTGATAGGAAACCATAGCCCGGATGAATACCGTCAACCTTAAGTTGCCGACAAACTTCAATTATTTTTTTCCCATCAAGATAGCTTTGTGCCGATGCGGGAGGACCAATACAAATCGCCTCATCGGCATACTTTACATGAGGCGAGTTACGGTCGGCCTCGCTATAAACTGCTACAGTTTTAATGCCCATCTCTTTACAACTTCTCATTACTCTAAGGGCTATTTCGCCACGGTTGGCCACTAATATTTTTTTCATATATCAAAAAAATTTATCCTGCAAAGCTAACAAATGTTCAAATATTACCGTGGTAAACTAAACCTTGTTAGCCTCAATCCGAACAAAAATACAAAAATACCTTGTATAAGCAGACTCATCAAAAAAATATATTATGAGTTGGCAAAAAAGAGATACAGTACAATGATACCACAAGCCACACAAAGCTAATTCTTATGGTAGCTCTCTGCACACCTTACAAAATTGGCAAAATGATTAGCATGCAAGGTTTTGAAACCAATGCAACTCGGTTAATCAAAGCCAAAACTTTATTCAATACAGGGTTTTATAAGATGAGTGTTTGGTTTATATTCTGAGAGTCTGGCCGATTGTTATACCTAATTTTTTATAAATTTTGTGATAAATATTTCACCCTTAGTTGTTGTTATTTTTAATATATTAATACCATTTGCAAACTTGGAAATATCCATTTGAGCAGTGTTGAAGGTAGCCATTTTATCTCCCATGGATGAATATAATTCAACCATGGTTATTTCATCTTGAGATTCAATATTTAAAAAAGTTGAACTGGGATTAGGGTATATTTTTATAGCATTTGTATGTAGATTATTATTAATTCCTATGGTGATGGAAGTATTCTCGATGATGCCCAATTTTTTTGTGCTAAGATTAAAATTAAACCCATACCAAAGAATATCAATATCGCTATCATTATCCATATCTGCCAAGTAAATAACATCAAATAGCTCGTTGTTGTTAATCAGTTGTTGGTTTTGAAAGGTACCGGTTCCATCGTTTGCTTGCCAATATAAAGCTCTATTGTTATTTATACTTGAATATACAGCATCAGTGAAAGCATCTGCATTCATATTTGCTACGGCAAAAGGTGGATTCTGAATGTTTGCCACATTAAAGATTGCGGACTGATTTAAAGTAAATGTTCCTCCACCTGTATTTCTATAAATATCATAATAGTTGGAGGAACTACTCGGAAAAATAATATCCATTTGCCCATCATTATCAATGTCGGTATGGGTAACAAATAAACAAAGATTAATATTCGATGTGTTGGGACTTGATAAACCACCCATAGTGTCGTTTAGAAACACTTGCGAACCATCCGATGAACACAAACCAATGTCAGGATAGTTGTCTCCGTTGAAATCGGCAACGGTCATGTTGTAAAATTCGGCATCGTCAAGCAGTACAATCCTACTGCCAAAAACACCCGAACCGTTGTTGAGATAAAGGGTAATCATTAAGTCGCTGTTTGCCACAATATCCTGATCGCCATCATTGTCAAAATCTGCAAAATAGGCTCGGTACGTAGCAACCGCTAATCCACTATCTATAACAGTTGGAGTTAAACCGTTGTTGTTAATCAGTACAACTTGGGAGTTATTACTATTTTTATTGGCCACTAACAAGTCCATTTTTGAGTCTCCATCTACATCGCCTATATCTATATAAAATGGTTTTGCAATAGTTGTTGTTAGGAATACAGGAGTAGAAAAGGTATTACTTCCCAAATTTCTATACCATTTTATAGAATCGGCATGGTATGATACTACAATGTCCTTCAAACCGTCATTATCAATATCAACTGCAACGATGTTTCTAATTTGGGCAGTGAAGCTGCTGTCAATAACTGTTGGGTTTCCAAATTGAGCACTTGCTTTAATTGAAAACAAAAAGATGGAAATATAAAGGATAAGTTTCTTCATAGTTGCGGGTTTATAAATATATCATAAGCATATTGAATATTTTATTTTGTATAATATTACTGCCTAATGGCAACTTGAATTTTTTTTACATTCTCTTACTCAAATTTATAAATAAATTTAGTAGCTTAATTGTAAACGGAGTAAATTTAATTTAGGCTTCATGCTAGGACATAGTTCCAAGCAGTTTTCTTTTAACTAGCCTGATGAGATAATATTTTTCTATGGTAATAGGAATTTGGTTGAGAGAGCACAGTGAGTGTGTTGATTTGTGCAAAGTTGACTATTCAAGTGCCTCATGCAATACTTGCTTTTATCAGAGTAGAGCCTAACACTACATTTTTTGTCTCTTCAAATTAAAACTAGATTGCAGCCTTTAATCAGGTCTGTTGAAGTGATAACCAAGAGTTTTTGTTTCCTATTATAATATCATTTTTCACTTGGAAAGTTACTTTTCCCACAATCATAGAAGCATGAAATATATATTAAAAGAGCCTTTAATGCCAAAGAAATAATACGTTTATATCTTTTCAGATTTAGTTAAACCCAGCAACAATATAAAAGAAGTTATTGCAATAAAGGTTAATCGGGCTAAGCTCAGTTTTATCCATAAACTACCCCTTTGCTGGAGGTCTAAGTCAACGGTTTCTGAATAAGGAGTTCCAATTATACTCTTAAGCTCAGGAACAAAATATATGAAAGTAATTCCTATTAAAATCATGTAAGTAACCATAGGAATAAGGATATACTTTCTTCTTTCTGTTTTCCAATTCAGCACTAATGTAATAAGAAACAGAATAATTGTAACAGGGTGAATCAAACTCCAGAATAAAGCCGGATTAAGGGCATAATTTCCCTGAAACATAATGAGCGATTGTGGTGGTTCTGAAAAAGCTACAGGCCATAACGCAATGTGCTCGTTTATACCTGCACCAATTATTAAACAATACGAAATGCAGGTTAAAGCATAGAATGTATTTTTACTATTCATTTCAGATATTTTTTTGTCAAAAATACCCTTGGTTTATTTATTTGAATTGTATTTAACGGACATGTTTGAAATAATGTCCTATAAGGTTACTTTTATGATGTTGATATTCTTTTGGAGTCAGGCTAGTAAACAATTTGAAAGTTTTTATAAAATGCGATTGGTCTGAAAATCCACATACGTATGCAATTTGCGTTAATGATAAATCAGAATAATGTATAAGTTGCAACGATTTCAAATATTTTAAATAAAGTAGAGTTTGTTCGGTATTCATTCCGGTTTGTTCATAAAATACCCTGGAAAGATGTCTTGGAGAATAGCACAACCATTCGGACAGGTTGGAAATAGAAAAATTATTTTTTGTGTTTAATGAAAACAAATTATTTAAAATTTGCTCACGCGCGGTCAGGCAAGTTATTCGTTTTGTTAGCCAATCTGAAAAAATTGTTATCCTGTCCTGAAACATTTTTTTCTCAGCTAACTGATGCCATAAGGAACAAAATGTATTATCTATAAGTGTTAAATCAATACATTGTCTTGCCAGCCTACCGGCCGGTACATGAAGGATTTGTTTTGTAGCTGTTGTTTGTAATACTATACCAAACAGAGACTGTTTCTCAGGTAAGTTTAATTCAATTTTACTGTTATGATACCCTTGTATAAAGCATTTTGGCATAAGGTACTTCTTGTTGTAAAGCAAGCCATGGAAAGTTGTTTCCGGTAAAAAATTGAAAACCATCTCAACAACCCCTTTGGGGATAATAATCTCTTGCCTGAAATTAGTGTTTTCCCTTATTGATTGCCAAAAGCATTTCACCACGTCATTTAGCGGTCGTTCGCATGGAATGTAAAATTGAACTCCCATTTATCCCAGCCTTTTGGGGTGAATTGTCTTAATTTTTACATCTTTACAAATTCTACTCTTCTATTGTTTGCTCTACCTTCTGCGGTTTTGTTGCTTTCTACAGGTTGTGATTCACCTTTGCCGTCAGTCATCAATTTAGCTCCATCAAGCTGAAAATTCTTTATTAAAAATGTTTTCACGGATTCTGCTCGCTTTATTGATAAAGTCAAATTATCAGCATCGTTTCCATCACTATCGGTATGCCCAATAATAACTACTTTGCCATCAGTTAATTTTATAACTTCTGCTGCTTGCTTTAAGGCCGGCCACGACTCCGGTTTAATAACAGTAGAGTTGTAGTTGAAATAAATTGCGTTAGTGACAAACTTATTTTTGTCGTCTATTTTTGTAACTGCAGGCTCAAACCTGGAAATCTTAAAGTTTGAGAAATATATTCCATCACCCCACATATTTGTTGCTAAAACCAAGGTATAATTAGTTTTAACCGGTAAGGCATTTGACAAATCAATGAATTTCTTTTCACCCACGTAAACTTTAACATGCGAACCATCTCTTGAAATTGAGATACGATGAGATTTCCCGACTTTCCACCCTTTCTTTATGTCTCTTCTATCTAAAACTCTTTCACCATCAAAATTTTCCTTGGTGGCTTGACAATATAAAAGCTCCTCTGAAGGATGGATATCTATTTGAACTTGCGGATTTTCATCAAAGGCTGTACTGTACTCGTTTTTAATTACTTTGTTCCCAACTATGGAAAGAATTAGTCCGCTTTCCATCTCACTCATTTTTCCTACATCTGCCCACATATCAAATTCAATAGTAAATTTTTCAGGAAGCTCCTTTAAATTAATAGGGTAGAAAACACCTCTTCTTGGCGTTTTAAACCAATTCCCATTTTCTCCTGAAATTTTCTTAATTTGAGGAGGCTCTACTTCTTCCGACTGGTCAAATTCAATAATTTTCCAATTGCTTAAATCGGTAGTGAAGTCATCATAAAAAATTGTTTTAGTTCCGGCAATAAAGTCAAAATTACTGTAGATTTTGTTTTCTGCACTATTAATGTCGTCTTCTTGAGCATATAGAGTTTGACCGACAGAAATGATACTTGCAAAGAGAAATACTAATTTTAATACTTTCATATTTTAATATATTTTATGTTGTTTGAAGTGAGTTAGTTTGGTAGTTAGTTTCATTGTTTACTTCGGTGCTGTTTAATTGCTTTTTCTCTTGTTTTTTTCGTCACTAAACTACTCATTTATTTTAAATTTTAACACTTTGGTTGGATAATTTTTCAAACAAAAATGTTCTTGCCAAATCTTATATCAGCCTTTAAAAGCATGTAATTTCCTTGCAGAATTGAAAAATTGAAATCAGGTTCTTTGTTGCACTTTTAAGCAGTATCTTGTCCTAAATATTGAGTCCTGAACGTTATACTCGGCTGAATAGTTGAATCTTAACTAGCGGTTATTCTTTACCTTTTTCATGATTGCTATAATATATTGTTTTTGGCTTTTTGTATAGATGCCCCTTTCTTTTAAAGGTATGTTTCAATGATGATGTTCATTTGTTTTCTATTTTTCTCTCATTAGTGTGAAAGATATCAATAATCTTATTTATGCAACGTAAATATAAATTCCAGCCCACCGGTTGTTCTGTTTTTGGCGGTGATGGTTCCTTTGTGGAATTGTATGGCATTTTTTACAATGGATAATCCAAGACCGCTGCCACCGGTGTCTCTTGTTCTGCCTTCCTGAATGCGATAAAAGCGTTCGAACAAACGATTCAGTTGTGCTTCGTTTGGTATGCCTGTGCCTGTATCGTAAAAAGAAAAATAATAAAATTCAGGGTCTTCATTAAAAACAGATAAGTTGATCTTGATATTTTCTCCTGCATAGCGTATGGAGTTTTCAATCAGGTTTCTGAAAATGGAATTCAGCAAACTTGCATTGCCCAGAATTGTAATGTTGTCGGGTAGCTGCCATTGCCATTGAATATTTTTTTGCTGCAAAGATTCACTTACTTCTGTTTTCAACTGCTCCAGTAAGGGTATCAGTTTTACGGCTTCCAAAGCAAAAGTATTTGGAGCTTCTTCCATTTTAGCAAGCAGGCTCATGTCTTTTATCATTTCAGAAAGCGTGAGTGTTTGTTGGTATGCCTGTGTAATAAAGTGCTGTTTCTTATCCTCAGGCAATGATTGTTCTAAAATGGTTTCTAAGTAAGCTCTGATACTTGTGATAGGTGTACGCAATTCGTGGGCAATGTTGCCTGTCATCTCCTGTTTAAGCTGTTTTGTTTTTTCGTGTTGGGTGATGTCGGTAAGGATAATTTCAAAACTCTTGTCATCAAAAACAGATGCTCGCAAGGAAAATATCTTTCCTTGTTTTTTTATTTGGGTTTCGAAATAATTTTCCTGAGGAGAGGATAAAAATTGATGTAAAGAAGTAAATATTTCATCATGTAAAATTACAGCAGGGTTATTTTGTGTTGTATCTGTAATTTGGTTGAGATGATGCATGAATAATCCATTGTGAAATTCTACCTGATGTGCAGCAGAGATAAAACAAATTCCTTCTTCAGATATTGAAATGTGTTGTAAGAGTTTTTGTTTTTCGAGCTGAAGATTTT
>JADLFI010000042.1 GCA_020845635.1 Bacteroidia bacterium | reverse complement strand
TTTTTTGCAGCAGCTTTTTTAGGAGCGGCTTTTTTTGCAGCAGCTTTTTTAGGAGCGGCTTTTTTTGCAGCAGCTTTTTTAGGAGCGGCTTTTTTTGCAGCGGCTTTTTTAGGAGCGGCTTTTTTTGCAGCGGCTTTTTTAGGAGCGGCTTTTTTTGCTGATGGTTTTGTTGCCATGTTTTTTTGTTTTTAATTAATCCATTAATTATTTGACACAAAGAAAAACAATTGTTTATTATCTCAAAAAAAATCAGTCATTATTTTATTAACAGAAACATGTTAGTTACCAACTACTTTACATTTTATTTATGATTCGAAAATTAATTTTTCAATAATATTTTCTCATAATATAATTAACACAACACTACAAACACCCTATAAACAAAGGGATGCAGAGCATCAGGTAAAATAATTAAATATCAAGATTGCATTATTAAAATTGTTTATTTATCAATAGAAAAATGAAACAAAATATTAATTCATTGTTATCAATAACAAACAAAAGTGAGCAATAATTTTTCATTATTGCTCACAAAAATATTAAGTACAAGGTTGGTATAAGTCATTATTTACAACAAATACGGCTCTTTTACGTCTATTCAATAATTTTCATTTCATCAATTAAATGTTTGGCTCCTGCAAATTTTTCTATAATAAATAATGTATAATGAATATCCACGCATATATTTCTAACAATAGAAACATCATATTTAATATCGCTCACGGTTCCTTCCCAGTTGCGATCGAAATTAGTTCCTATCAGTTCTCCATTAGCATTTAAAACCGGACTCCCCGAATTACCTCCTGTAGTATGATTGCTGGCAATAAAAGCAATGCGCATTTTCCCTTCTTTGTCGGCATATCGTCCATAATCTTTTTGTTGAAATAACTGTTTGAGTTTTGGGTCAACAAAAAACTCCGGATTGTTTTTATCTTCTTTTTCCATTACCCCTTCAAGTGTAGAATAGTATTTGTACACCACTCCGTCAATAGGCTTATAACCTTCTACCTTTCCATAAGCTACACGTAATGTACTATTGGCATCAGGGTAAAACTTCTTCTCTGTATTCAATTTCATTTGATAGTACATATAGTTTCTATTTAGAGCTTGCATCTCCGCGTCCATTTTTATTAATTGATCGTTAAGACTATTAAAATACGTCCCAAATCGTGAACTAATTTTAAATATAGGATCATTTTGTAATGTTCTATTTTTACCCGGTAGTTCTTCAATCAATTTATATAATTTTTCAGGGTTATTTAATATCGTTTTTTCATATACCTTCATACTCCATTTAGCAACATCTTTGTCATAATTCTTTACTAATTCCTCAAATAGGTTTGAAGGAATTTTGTCATTCATATCATCATAATAAATTTTCATAAGCCTTTCAAATACGAGTCTATCAACTCTTTTATCATAGTCTTTATAAAAGTTTCTCAGTATTTCCTTAATGCTCTCCTGTTCTTTAGCAATAGCCTGTTTATTATCTTTTAGTCCATCCAAACTTTTCATTTTCTTTTCTATTAAAATGGCCACATTTATCAATTCAATCCCTCTTAGTGCTTCATTGTAGTAATCTCTCTGTAGGTATAATTTATTATATTTATCATGAAGTAATTCGTAGTTAATGAGTATTGTTTTGGCCTCCGGATAGTTCTTGGTAATTGCTCTTTTCAAAAATTCATTCTCTTCTGCTTGTTTAACATTAAGTACATTTAACCGATCAATTCCGCGCTGCTCACCTTGCCATTTCTTATAGGCATTAGCTACTGAACTTTGTTTGGCAGTATATTTAAGTTTTAAGGTATCGTTTTTCAACATAAACTCATCCATTACTTCTATTCTTTTTTCTCTCAGTTTTATTTTCACAGGATTAGATACATCCTTAATCATCTTAATTGTATGTGAAGGTAAATACTCATTTGTTCTTCCGGGAAAACCATAAACCATAGTAAATTCCCCTTCATTCAATTCTTTCAAGGAAATTGGGAAATAGTACCTTGGTTTAAATGGTTTATTGTTTGAATCATAATCTGCCGGTTTATTTTCAGCATTGGCATATATTCTAAAAAGTGAAAAATCGCCTGTATGCCGTGGCCACATCCAATTGTCGGTATCGCTGCCAAACTTGCCAATACTTTCAGGAGGAGCACCTACAAAACGTATATCTGTAAATGTTTCGGTCGTGAACATATAATATTGATTTCCGTAATAAAAAGCACGTACAATAGTATTATAATGCGGCCCTTGAGGCTTACCTTCCAGTAATTTTGAAGTGTTGCTTTTTATTTGTGCTTCTCTTTGCTCTTCAGTAAAATCAGAATTTATTCCGGATAGTATTTGTTCGGTAACATCTTTCATACTTAGTATAAAAGTAACTGACAAACCTTTACATATTAACTCTTGTTCTTTGTTCATTGCCCAATAACCATTTCTTACATAATCATTTTCGAGGGTAGATAATTTTTGTATTTGACCATATCCACAATGATGATTTGTTAGTAACAATCCTTGATCTGAAATAATCTCCCCGGTACACCCTCCTCCAAACAAAACTATAGCATCTTTTAAACTTGTTTTGTTTATACTAAAAATTTCTTCGGCACTAAGTTTACATCCTTTTGCTTGCATATCTGCTTCATTTACACTTTTAAGCAACAAAGGCAACCACATTCCTTCATCGGCACGCAAGGCACTTGTACAAATGCTAAGGCCTATCAGAATTAAGAATATTTTTTTCATAATCATTTAATTTAAATTTCTAAAATGTATATTTGAATTATAATTTATACAAATATGAACTTTATTTTTAAATTGGTAATTTCTACCTTGGCTATAGTTGTAACTGCCTCCATTTTGCCGGGTGTTTCCATTGATAGTCCTTGGACTGCATTAGTATTGGCGGCTACTCTCGCTTTTTTAAATGCCATAGTAAAACCTCTTATGATTATATTAACTATACCTATAACTATCTTCACCTTAGGTTTGTTCCTTATCTTTATAAATGCTTTTATAATTCTTTTTGCTACTTATATTGTTGATGGATTTCATGTAAATAATTTTTGGTGGGCATTTTTATTTGGAATTATTTTGTCGCTTGTTACTTCTATATTTGAATCAATTGGGAAGCCCAAAAACACCGACCAGGAATAAAATATAATTTAATTTTTTTCCTCTCTACATGGTTTGTAGATTTGGTATTACCATTGCTCCATACTGTATAATAAAGTAGGTTATCTTATTTGTTCATTAAATACAATATAGAGTCATTTCCACAATTAAACAACAAATCATAAATAGACAAATCCGAAATAAAACCAAACCTATCCTCAAAAACCTGGTTATAGGGTAATTTATGATAAAATTCAAAGTTTAATCCTCTATAATCATTCATTCCCTCATACACTTTTTGGTATGTAGTTGTATAATATTTTTCTGTATTTATGCCAATCCACTGAATAAATTGCTCATTCAATATATTATTCCATTGAAATAATTTTTCAGGTTGTTGTTTATAAATCTCCACTAAATCATCATAATAATAATCAAAAAAAGGTGATGACCTATAGGCAGATTCTAATGATTTTAAATGATGCCTTTGCCAGTTATTTCCATAACTAATGCTTACCTCATGTGTGGGCATGTTGTTTCTTCGATGCACTAAAGGTATAGTTAAAACCAATTTACCATTGGCTGCGGCAATAACACATCGGTTACGAATGGTTTGTTTAATAAAATGCTCGTAAATATCAATAAATATCTTAGGGCACTTTAAAAGTGCCGCGTAATAACTTACCGGTGCAGCATAGGCCGAAATAAAAACCCCATTCATTCGGTAAAACTATTAAAATACATTTGAATTTTTATTAAATTAGCCTCAAAAATAAATATTATGAGAACCGCTCTGCTTTTATTAGCTTTTTCTTTTGTTAGTTTTACCTTCTCGGCAAAGAAAAATGTATATATATGTACTGACCCAAAATCACAATATTATCATTTAGAAGAGCTATGTAAAGAACTTGAAAAATGTAATTATCAAGTTAAAGAAGTAACAAAAGGCGAAGCAGAAGATCAAAACAAAAGACTTTGCAAAGTTTGTAAAGAAAATGATTCAAAAAATAAAAAGGATAAGGAAATGAACAAGAAGCAAGAAAAGCAAGAATAGTTGTTTACTCCTAATAAATAAACTTGTTATCTATTCTTATAGAATTTCCTTTATTATCGGTAAGAACTAAACTAAAGGTGTGTTCGCCTTTTGTCTTTTTAAGTTTATCATCAAACTCGTAAGTTAAAGTCTTTGCCTTACCATCATGTTGCATTAAAACCCATACTCCATCAATATTACCGCTGTAGGATTTTATTCCTGAAAGGTTATCAGAAATCTTAACCACGATTAAATTGTTTTTGAATGAATGTGTGGACTTGTCAAAATTAACAATACGGGCGTTAGGCGAAACAGTATCAATTAAAAGTGTAAAAACACCAAATTTTTTCACCTTGGCGGTAACAAATCCATTATTGAATTCGCCACCTTCCGATGTTGTTTTATTATCCTTATCAATGCTTACTACTACCAATTTATCTTTATACTTTAAGGCTTCAGGAAAAGGTTTAATACTTATTGTATAAGGGTTATGAACAGGGGTTTCATCATTGTGAATCTGATAAACATCGGCATAAAAATTTCCCTTTATGTTTTTCTTGGAGTAATAAAAATTAATATTGTCATAAAGACAGTTTAAAGGAAGGCTGATTTCAATGCCATCTGCTTTAAAACTATTGGTTTTATTATAGTAAAAATAATTATCGGTTACTGGTTTTTCTTTCCCCGGAAGGTATTTATTACCTTTTATCTTAAACTCCAAACTGCTTTTGTTTTTAAAATAATCAAAGGCTTCTATTTTAATATAATGCATTAAAGTATCATTAACAACAGGCAATTGTTCAATTGGGGTATTTTGGTAGGCATTAAACTTATTACCTGGCAACACATAGCAGCGTTGATATTTTACATTACTTTTCTGATATTTTGAATAATCAATATGAGCATTAACATACCTGGTTTTATCAAAAGCAAATCTATCAATACGGTAAGAAAACAAAAGCAAGCTATCCATTTGAAGAGTATAACTGTTAGTTCCGTTTTTATTGGTATTATCAGTTTCGGTATCAAAGCTCATTATGCTCCAACCCACCCTACCACTTATTTCAGGTACAGAAGTTAATGTGTATTGGTTTTTCACTCCCTTTTTCACTCCAAAATATTGAACCGCTTTTTTCCCGTTAATGGTTGAACTACTGTCTAAAGGATACGCAGCAATTCCATCAATACTTGGGGCATCTGTATCATCAACCTTATATCCGAATTGAAAAGGATTAATAATTTCTTCAGTTTTTCCATCGCGCACCTCAAAATGTAAATGTGGTCCGGCACTGCCCCCGGTATTCCCGGACAAAGCAATTATTTGGCCTTGCTTTACCTTTAACTCATTCTTTTTGGGAAATAAATCTACTTCAAAGCTTTTAAGCTCATACTGTTTCAAACGTACATATTTTGTAAAAACAGTATCAAATTTTTGTAAATGCCCATAAACTGACACATATCCATTATCATGGGTTATATATAAAGCATTACCATAACCGTATGCCGAAACCTTAATTCGCGATATATAACCATCGGCAATAGCTTTAACCGAATAACCCTCTTTACCATTAGTTTTAAAATCAAGTCCTGAGTGAAAGTGATTGCTTCTAAGTTCTCCAAAGTTACCTGACAAGCGCAATGGAATGTCTAAAGGATTTATAAAATATCCCGATTGCACTAGGTTTTCGTTTTGTGCATATAAATTACAGCGTATTAATGAAAACAATAAGCAAAATAAAAGTGTTCTTCCCATCATGACTACAAATTTCTATTTATTAATTATTAAAAAATTCAACCCTTAAGTTAAAATATCAACAAAAATTGAATTAAAATTTGGTAGCTTTAAGTAATAAAAGTAAATTTGCAAATAACGAACCAAAGTTTAAAAGTGCAAAAAGATATAAAGTTAGTTGTAACCAGTTTACAATCAAAAATTGAAAAACTTATTTTGATGCATAATAAAGCGTTGGAAGATAATGTAAAGTTGCAGGCTCTGGTAGAAAGTCTTCATCAACAAATTATTGAACAACAAAAACAAATAGAGGTTCTTGAGAATGAAAAGAGTGAGAGGTTCAAAAGCACTAATGAGGATGTTTTGGGAATTGAAAACACCAAATATCACCTAAGTGCTGATGAAATAGATGAAATGTTGCGGGATATTGATAAATGTATAACATTGTTAAGTATTAGTAAAAAGAATGTAGAAACAGTATAATACCGAGGAATGAAAAATAGAAATAATGAGTAACCTTACCGTAAATTTGAATATTGCTGGAAGAAACTATCCCTTAAAGGTAAAAGAAGGAGATATTGACAAATTTAAGGAGGCTGAAGAAATGATAAACTCAAAGATTGCATTGTATGAAAGGAATTTTTCGGTAAAAGATAAACAAGATTTATTAGCGATGTGCTTAATTAATTTAGCCAATGAAATATTAAACAAAAATGTTGACATAAGCAATTTTAATGAAATAGCACATCAAATTAATGATACAGAGCAATATATTACAGATTATCTAACAAAAGTAGTTCTTTGAAAATTATTATATGAAAATCCGTAAGATTACGGTTTTCATAAATATCACGAATAAATATTTTCGTGAAATAGCATACCCGCATGCTGTTCGTATTGTACGTTTTTTAAACTCAACAATTAAAAAATTTGGGAAAGCTGTAAAGTATATAGAGCCAGGCTCCAACACTTCGGTGTTTTATCTCTGATAAACAGGTGACGCTCGAAATATTTTGGCAACCCTATCGTAACTTTTGGGGTTTATATAAACCTTTATATAGAACAGTATGTGGGTTTTTTATTTTTACGCTTTAATAAAATTAAAAACAATAATAAATTAAACTAATAAAATTAATTAATAACAAATAATAATAACAGCTCAACAATGGATTTTATAATATATATAATAATAGGTTTAGTAGTAGGTGCGGCAGCCGGATATTTTTTAGCAACAACGGTATTAAAAAAGGGAATAGAAGCAAAAAGTTCTCAAATTATTAAAGATGCCGAAGCTGAAGGCGAGGTCATAAAAAAGGATAAAATTTTACAAGCCAAGGAAAAATTTCTTCAACTTAAAGCAGAGCACGAAAAATTAGTGAATGAAAAAAACCAAGCCATACAGGTTGGGGAAAACAGAATAAAACAAAAAGAACAGTCTCTAAATGCCAAGATTGAGGAAAACCAAAGAAAACATAAAGAATTAGAACATTTAAAAAGCACTTTAAGCATACAATCTGAAAGCTTAAATAAAAAACAGCAAGAAATTGAGAAAGGTCATAAAAAACAGCTGGAACAATTAGAAGCCATATCGGGATTGAAAGCCGAAGAAGCCAAAGCACAATTGGTAGAGGCTTTAAAAAATGAAGCCAAAACAGCCGCATTGTCACATATTAAAGACACTATGGATGAGGCTAAAATGACTGCCAATAAAGAAGCAAAAAAAATAATCATTCAAACTATACAACGTGTGGCCACTGAGCATGCTATAGAAAACTCAGTTACTGTTTTCAATATTGAAAATGACGAAATAAAAGGTCGTATTATTGGTCGAGAAGGTCGAAACATTAGGGCCTTAGAAGCTGCAACCGGTATAGAAATTATTGTTGACGATACCCCCGAAGCTATTATTTTAAGTGGCTTTGACCCTGTAAGACGTGAGATAGCACGTTTAGCACTTCACCAATTAGTTACCGATGGTCGAATCCATCCGGCACGTATTGAAGAAGTGGTTGAAAAAGTAAAAAAACAAATTGAAGATGAAATTGTAGAAACCGGAAAACGCACTACCATTGACCTTGGTATTCACGGATTGCACCCTGAATTAATAAGAATGGTTGGTCGCATGAAATATCGTTCTTCATACGGTCAAAATCTGTTACAACACTCACGCGAGGTTGCCAACCTTTGTGCAACAATGGCAGCCGAGTTAGGGTTAAATGTGAAGCTTGCCAAACGTGCCGGATTGCTACATGATATAGGAAAAGTGCCTGACGATGAGCCGGAATTACCACACGCTATTTTAGGTATGAAACTGGCAGAAAAATACAAAGAGAATATTGAAGTTTGTAATGCCATTGGTGCCCATCACGATGAAATTGAAATGACCAGTTTAATCTCTCCTATTGTTCAAGTTTGTGATGCTATAAGCGGTGCACGTCCTGGCGCTAGAAGAGAAATTGCTGAATCGTACATTAAGCGACTAAAAGATTTGGAGGCTTTAGCACTTTCCTATCCGGGAGTAATGAAAACATACGCTATTCAAGCCGGTAGAGAATTAAGAATTTTAGTTGAAAGTGAGAAAATTTCAGATAAAGATGCAGAAAAGCTTTCATTTGATATTTCACAGAAAATTCAAACTGAAATGACCTACCCCGGACAAATAAAAATTACAGTTATACGTGAAACAAGGGCTGTAAGCTACGCCAAATAATATATTAATCAATGTTTTTTTAATCCGATAGTTTTATACTATCGGATTTTTTTGTTTCAAAGTATTACTATGGAGATTCAACTTAAAAAATTAATATCCGCTTTCAATAAATAGTTTTCTAATAATCAACTACATTTGCCTTATGAAAGCAAATTGTAAAAATCTATCAGCTACACTGTGCACAGGTATTTTATTGCTTTTTTCGTTTCAAGTACAGGCTCAAATTGAATATATAGGAAGACCAAAAATAAATTACATTAACACACACAACAAAGTGTGGAATATTCAAGGCTTATATAATACGGGTAGATATGGGATCAATTCTTCCTTTATTAAACTTCATGATATAAAGCCAAAAAGACGTGTACAATACGGTATAGGGCTTCATGCCTCATTGGCTTATATTTCACAAAAATTATTTAAAACTGCTGCTACACCGGTTATCAAAAACAGCAACAATTGGCTGGCCTTTACCTTTTCTGATATTGAAGAGAATATTGATACTTTAGTAATTAATAGTTCGGCCATACTTACGGGCAATTTATACGCTTGCCTGCAGTATCGTATTAATTACAACCATGAAATAGGATTACAAATTGATTTAGGTGGAGCCTCATTTGGCATTCCCGTTGCCGCAACACTCATTTCATCATTACTTCCCGGGCATCAGGTTTCGGTAAGAGCCATGCCTACATTATTTAATTATACCCTGTTGAGCAGTAATAATAGAGGTAGCTTGTACTATAACTTATATTATTGTTATTGGTTTAATGATAGGCTCGGAGCTAACTTCAACATAAGCTATTTATACACCGAGTTTCGAACCTTACAAAGCCTGGTGTTCAATACCAGCCGTTTCCGTAACAAAGGATTTTGCTTTATGTTAGGCATCAGCTATGCTCCTTTTTACAATAAATATAAGGATTAACACATCTTCAGTACTACAAAATCATTTACAGTTTTGCCCGTTTGATTCATAAACTATTCTCATCATATTACTTGCCACAAAGGGTCTGAAATGCGAATTTTCATAGTAATTTCTATAATCTTCTGTTAATGCATTTACTCCTGAAAAATCATAAACATTGCATTCCCCAAATTCATTCTTTAGCCAGGCTAAATCCACAGGGTTAATTTTTTTTTGATCATACAGTGGGTTAATCAAAATTTTGATATTGGTATGATTACTTTTTACTATAGAATTAATTTTACTTAATATTTCCTTCTCGTTATCAAATATACATACAGGGCTTGTTACAACAGTGTCGGGTCGCTTATAAAAAACCTTCATGCGTTCATTAGTATAAAAAGTGTTTTGTTTAATTTCTTTCTCAAAATCATCGTAACGCATTTCATTACTTATATGGTCATAATTAAACGGGTATTTGTCAATATACTTCTTTTGCATATATGGCTTAATTTTATGACTCAACCTAAAATCAATATAGGTTCTCAAAAAATCAGGACTAACAAAAGCACCAATAAAAATTCTATGAAAACTCCACCAATTGGCATTATCTATTAACACAGGCGACAAAACAGATAAAAGCCTGTTATCTCTATTCTCAGGAACAATAGTAAAATAATCTATGGGGAGTAAAATATTTTTTATACTATCGCCATGACTTACCACAAACTCCAGCTTTTTCAACACTCCAACTAAATTTTCGCCAGAGGCATCAAAGTGGTAGCAGTGAGTATCCTTCCCAATATAATCTTTCCAATCATCAATATGAAAGAACATTGAGCGCGAATTACCGAAAATAAAAGAATCGTATTTATGCTCCTTTTTATTATGCAGATAGGTCATAGTGCTTACATAGTCTTTATGCAGCGCCACTCCGCCATTAAACCTTTTTTCATAAAAGTAAGGATATGTTTTTACTACTTTAAATGGATCTAACACAACATACGAAACACTTAATGTTAAACAAACAATAAAAGGTATAAGTAGAAAATAAATAAGGTTTACAACAAAGCTTTTCTTTTCCATTGAATATGAAAAATATTAAAAAGGATAGTTAATTCCAATATTAGGCCTTATATCTTTTAGTTTTAAATACTTTACATACAATTTATTGCTCGTTGAAATCCCGGGGTCTATGATAGGTATAGCTAAGTCTAAACGAATAATAAAGAAACTAAAATCATATCTAAAACCCATACCTGAACCATAGGCAAACTGCTTATAAAATTCATTAAACTGAAATTGTCCTCCGGGGCGGTCAGTCTCACTGTCAGGTCTTATCATCCAAATATTTCCTATATCAACAAAAACAGCCGCATTCAATGCCTTAAATACATTATATCGGTATTCAATATTGCCCACTAACTTAATATCTCCTATTTGCTCAAACGAGTTATCGTTGCTATGCACAAAGTTTCCAGGCCCTAAGGTTCGTGCTACCCAAGCCCGTATATCGGTGGTTCCACCGGCAAAGAAACTTCGTACAAAGGGTAATGCTTTTGAGTTTCCATAAGGTACTCCTACCCCAACAACCGCTCTAAGTACAAGTTTACGTTTAAGTCCAAAATCAAAATATTTCCGAACATCTAACTCGTTTCTAATAAACTGCGAATATGCCAAACCAAATACTCGGTAGGCTGTTACGGTATCTTTATTATCATTCAAAAAAACCGATTTTTGCTTACCTGTCAATTTGTAAAAAGTACTTATTAAGTTTCCACTTGGCTCAAAACTATATCTGATGTAGGTATGATTTCTACGTGCCCGTAACTCCTGATTACTATAAACAATACTATTCTTAAGTCCAATTGAAGAAATAAGCAGGTTGTAATAACTCTGCTTAATCAATATATCATTAATTCTATCCAAGTTGGCCTGAAACGCGGCACTCTTGTTAATCCATAAATAATTAATATCTATAGGAGTCCAATAAAACTGAAAGAAACTATTGATTTTAACGTTTATGCTGTAAGATGAACTAACAATAATTCTGTTGTAATCAGGTCGTCTTTGATAATGCAAGGAAGTGGTAAATATACTCCGTGGCAAGGTACTTTTAGGAAAGATAGGAAAAATAGAACGCGGTGTTGACAATGAAAATTCGGGGCCAATCTCAATCGTGTTAAATGTTTTTAAAGGATTTAAGTTTCCTGTTTGTGAATTTGCATCAACTACCAATTGTTGAACTTCTACCCCACCCTTTAGCTTGGTTTCAAAAATTTCGGCACCTCCAAAAATATTTCTGTTTTGATACAATAAAGTACCCGAAACTCCCAAATTACCTGAGCTATTGGTGCCTTCCGTAGCAATTGAGTAGGTTTGTTTTTTACGTGGTATAAGTTTAATGTAAGCATCTAAATATCCATTCAACCTGTCTTCACGGGTAAAATCAAAATCAATAGAGCTGGTTTTAAATGTTTTTAAGCTGTTATATCGCTTATAGCTATTGTTCATATCATCTTGCGAGAAAAGCATATTGGGGTAAAACAGCAGAGGCTTAAGTATTACCGAAGGCTTATACTTTAATTCGTTGTTATAACAAAAAAAAGTATGGTCGTTTATCTTTAAAGTATCTTTAAAAACCTGCTCATCTTTTTGTAACGAAAACTCAGGGTATATATATATATTCTCTATTACAAAGGTTTTATGCGGGTCAACAAAAGTTGTGTCAGAAATTACGGGTTCGGCAAAAAAGCGGTCGGTAATTGTTAATTGAATATTTATTTTATGTGATTTCAAAGCACTGTCGGCCTCAAAATAAATATACTCGTTCACAAATTGGTAATATCCTTTATTGCGCAAATAGGCTGTTATTCTTTCCCGTTCGGCCTGAAGATTTTTTTCTGAATAAATTTGGCCTGGTTTTATTATTCTGGATAAGGTATCGTTAATAATATTTGGCTTTAATAAAGTATCATAAATATCATAGGTAATTTTGTTAATTGTGTATGGCTTACCGGCAATAATTTTATAGTAAACAGAAGCTTTTTTTTGATGGTAATAAGTAGTGTCTTTTACTTCAGCTTTAAAATACCCATTCTTATTCATATACAGTTGTAATTGATAAGCTGTTCGTTGAGTTAAGGTGGCGTCTAAAATTAATGGAGGCTCTCCTACAGTGCGCTCCAGCCATTGTCTGAATCTTTTTGTTGTATCTTTATGCGCAAAGTTATATACTCCTAAATGAAATCTTATTATGCCTAAAATTTTTCGATTAGGTTTTTGTTTCACAATGGCCAACATTTCATCTTTATCTAAATTAAGATCCTTGGTTTTTATGGCCATATTATCCAATAAATACTTTCCCTCCGGCACAAAACGAGTAGGCCTGCACGACCACAATATGGACGCAAAGAATATGATTATTAATATGTAAACTGTATTTTTCAGATTGTTTATTTAGTCCTCTATTCTACAAATTTATATTTACTTAGTAAACTAAATCTATACCAAAATAATTTTTATCCACATTTTAATGTATATCTTAAAGGATAGAAATACTGACTATAATAAATATAGATAGTACAAAAAGTTATGAGAGTTCATTGATAGCCATTGCTGCCATTATAGCCGGAGCATACTCTAATACATCTTCATCAATATTAAATACAGAGGTATGAACACCGTTACAAGTATTTTTCAATTTGTTTCCGGTTCCTAAGCGGTAAAAACATACCGGTTTATGGTGACTATAAAAAGCAAAGTCTTCGGCAGTCATTCTATAGTCTAATGATAAAATATTATCATTTCCTAAAATATTACGAGCTGTTTTAATGCATGCTTCGGTTAGTGTTTCATCATTTACCAAACAAGGGTATCCGTATTTTATTTCTATATCGCAAATGCCGCCATAAAGTTGTGATAAGTTTTTTACGGTTTCTTTAATGGTTTGATGACAACGCTTTCTCCACTCTTCATTTAAAGTCCTGAAAGTACCGGCCATATTAACTTCGTTAGGTATAACATTGGTTGCACCCTCTCCTATTATTTTCCCAAAGGCCAATACCGTAGGTATTTCGTGAGTATTTCCTTGTTTTTCAATCATAAAAATTTTATGTAACTCAGTGATAATAGCCGAGGACAGTAACAAAGGATTATTATATGTGTGGGGCATGGCTGCATGACCACCTTTCCCTTTCACTTTAATATATATTTCATCGGTTGATGCCATAAATAACCCTGGTCTAAAACCAATCTTTCCGGCAGGAATATCAGGAGTAACATGTTGTGCAATCAAACAATCTACTTCAGGGTTCTTTAATACCCCTTCATCAATCATCAATGAAGCCCCACCCGGTAAAAGCTCCTCTCCAGGTTGAAAAATAAATTTTATATTTCCTTCAATTTTATCTTTTAACTTAAATAAAATTTTAGCTACTGTCAATAAAACAGCAGTGTGTACATCGTGCCCACAGGCATGCATTACACCTTTATTTAATGATTTATAGGGAATATCATTAGTTTCTATAATTGGTAAAGCATCTAAGTCGGCACGCAGGGCAACAACTTTACCTTGTACATTTTTATCGGCTTTCAGTAAAGCCACAACTCCGGTATTACTAAGGCGGTGAACCTCCGTTAATCCTATATTTTTGAGTTTCTGCTCAACATACAAAGCAGTATTAAATTCCTGAAAAGATAATTCGGGATGCTGATGCAAATAATGGCGATTACTTATAGTTTCTTTAAAAAATTCAGCAGAAAGTTTTAGTAATTCATTATTGATGTCGGGAATCATTTCGTAAAAATCATTTTTAATGATATTAATAAAAAGATAAATCCAAACACTCTGGTTATAGCTGTTTTATCAATACTTAATGCTAATTTCGAGCCCAAATAACTTCCTAAAATAAAGGTTATACATATAAATGCAGCTGCCTTCATATCAACAAATCCTTTGTTATAATAGTTCAATACACCTAATATTCCAATAGGAAACAAAAACATAAATAAAGTAGTACCTTGTGCTGTATGTTGTTCAAAACCCAGCAGGTAAACCAGCATAGGAACGATTACAATACCGCCACCTATGCCAACCATACCACTAAGAAAACCTGCACATATACCTATTAATAATAAGAGTGAAATTTGTTGAATTGTCATTAAAAATCGAGTGATAAAGATAAATAAAAAATTCGCGGTTTAACTTCTCCGTCATCAATTCCCCAAGCCCAGTCGGCCCGAACAAAATAGCCTAATATTTTGCTGCGCATACCCCATCCATAACCGCCTACTAATGGCTCTTGTTCGTTTTGAATGGTAATTGTTATTGGGTATTGATTAATGGTTTGAATATTAAATGTATTACTAGCGTCATAAGGATTTTTTCCTGTCCAGGCGGTACCAATGTCTCCAAATGCAATTAACTGAAAAGTATTGACAAATTCATTTTTGAGAGGTCGATCAAACAAAAAAGAAAATATTGGCCATCGTATTTCTGAGTTTAAAACAACAAAACTGTTTCCATTTCGTACATTTTGCGAAAAGCCTCTCAAATTTGAGGCTAAAGTTTGGTACGCATAATTTTGATTGAGAGCCACCGGCAAGTTGCGATTAAAAGTAGGTACAGAACTAAAGTTAATCCAATTATCCACGCTTCCCAAATAATACACTAGGCGTTGCGAGCCAGTATTTGTGCTGGCTGCTAAACGGTTAGCCCATATTAAATTTCTGTATATTTTCTGATAGTTCCTAATATCAAGCCCTATAATGGCAATATTCTTACTTGATTCATCAATTCGATTATAATACTCGGTAAATATTTTATAGCGTGTTCCATACAATATATTAACTCCACCACTACGGGTATCATCGTAAATATACTCTAATTTACCAATGCCCCAAAACTCAAAGGTAGATGATTTTTGCATATTGGTCAGGTCGGTTGACAGATAGGTGCTTTTGTCTGCACGCCCTGTAAATGATGCACGTACTGATGCCACTTCGTTAAACGGATATCTTATACTATATCTTATTTGATGCGATAATTGCTTTGGAGAACCAAAAACATCAGTAACCGGTAAACTTTGGCGATAAAAAAGCCATTGCTTATCCAATCGCTTCACTCTGTTTTCGGTACTTAAAAAGAATTCATTACTTTTTAAATCAAATCCTAATTTAAAGCCACCGGTAATCCTGTAATCTTCAAAAACATCGCTGGCACCCACCTTAAAAAGTCCGTTTAATCCCGGATTATATAAAACCTCGCTACCTGTAAAACGTTGGTATCCGTTACTTAAAAACGAATTATCAAACTGTGTAACCATTTGATCAATGCTATAGGTACGTAAATAATTTCTTTGTTTAGGAATCACAAACGGAGGCTGAGTAATTCCCATGTTTCCTACATTGGCCGGTACGGTGGTAATACTTAATGTATCAGGAAGCTTTTTGGAAGAGTACCTCATGGTGTCTCTTTTCTCATTCTCAAAAATGTAATTACTAATATCTATAGAATTAGGGTTTTTTAAATTAGGTTGTAAAGTATTATTAGGAATTTTCACGGCTTGCCCTACTTTAATGCCTTGCTGTGAGGCTTTTTTGCTATCTTTTTGCTGAGCGTTATTCCCCTCTACATTATCGGTATCTGTTTTACTTTCAATATTGCTTACTTCATCAAATGGCTTTAAAGTAGTACTTAATAATTTATATCTGCCATTATATAAATACAGCTCAGAGGTAACATTATTTTTTGGGTTTACATCTTGCATTAAAATACTTCTGCTGTTTAAGCCCGCCTGCTTGCTTATTGCAAAATAACGATAGTGTTCTGTTGTGTCAATATAACTAATAGCACTATCAAAACGGGCTACAAAGCGCTGATTAGTGTAGTTTTTTTCGCCCAAATAAGTAATATTGTTATTCCCAAAAGGGTAAGGGCTACTTTCATTAATATCAGGCGTATTAGTCACTCTTCGTAGTATGTTGGATTTATTCTTATAATTATATAAAAACAAATCATTCTTAGTTCCTAATTTCTGGTACATGGTTTTCCCATCTATTCGCAAAGTGTCATCTACTCTATTTGATGCAAATATGATTTGCCTATCGCCATTTATAAAGCGTGGTGTTAAATCATCATACAAGTCTTTGGTAATCTGTTCGGTAAAATTTGAGGTAAGGTTATAAACAAAAATATCTGTTTGTCCTTTCTGAACAGCACTCATTACAAGAGTTTTACCATCGCTGGCATAGCTGTAATCCAGTATTTTCTCAAAATTATAGAGTGGAGGTCTTTTCTCTATCTTTTTGCTTTCAACATTGTAATAATTTAAATTAACCTCTCCTTTTTTTTCATACACAAAACTTAGTAGTTGTGATGATGGATGCCAAGCTAATACCGGATAGGTATAATCATTAATGCGTTCAAGTTTTTTTTCTGCTTTAAATATTCTTTTCTGTTTTTTGGTTTCCAAGTTGTAAATAAACACTTTCATTTGCCCCATTTCATTTGTTGCGTAGGCTGCGTATTTACCATCGGGACTAATTTTAAACTGGCTGTATTCTCTTTTCTTAAAAGTCTTTTTAATTACCTCATCATGATAAAATGGAATTGGGTCAATTCCGGGAGGTGATTTGTATTTATTTTTGTAATACTGTTTCCAATCTCTATCTATTGATTTAAGAGTTTGTCCTAAAACAAAACCAAATCCGTTTTCGAGGTTATGGCTTACTTTGGCCATGTATATGATATTAGGAATTACCCCCGAACCGTAAGAGTCAGCAATGTACTTCCATACGGCATGACCCGCATAACGGGCACTTTTACCATTTAATCTGTTCAGGTTTTTAAACTTATTAGAAAGTATGCCTTCTTTTACAATAACATCAGTTTCTTCATCCCATTTTGAAGCTATGTAGGCAAACAAGCCCTGAGTGTACCACTCCGGAAAACTGATAAGAGCTGAGTTTCTAACCACATCTTTCCAATCGCCACCATAAAACATTTGATTAAATAAAACCTCAGCAAGTCCCATTCTTATTTGCCTTTCCAAATCGAAATGGTTGCCATTGTTATAAATAAGAATTTTTGAACCGGCTAATTTATTGCTTCCTCCTAAATTAAAAACAGGGTCGGTGCTTAAGCCTAAATTGCTTGTTCTAAAGTCACTCAGTTTATTATAAACAACTATCTGTATACGCGACTCTAACTGAAAATCGTAAAACTCTTCAATATCTTTCAAATTTTTCTCTACCGATTCTGAAATATAAGCCGCCAGTTCGCGACCATTCTTGTAAAAATAAGTATCAAATTTTTCAAATCTAAAGTACTCCCATTTGTAGGGTGAAAATTGTATTCTGTTTTTTCCGAAATCCATTTGTGTTCCGTAGTAAAATTGTGCCCGGGAACTATGGCTTATACTTATAAGAAAAAACAAAAAATAGATATATCTGAAAAATTTCATCCCCTTTGCTTAATAATCGGCTAAAATAACTAATTATATAAATATATTTATACTAAATTATTGTCTATAAAAAAATAAACTAAGAAAAATGACATAGAATTAATAATTCTATAAAAGGAATAAATACATTCTTAAATTTTTTGAGGGATTAAAATGTAATTTTGCCTTCAACTAAATCATTACCGCGTAAAACCTGTACTGTTGTGGTGTCGCCTTTCTTAAATTTTGAAAGAGCTTCCATGTAACTTTGCATATCCTTAATCGTATATTCTCCAAGTTTTACAATTACATCGCCTTGCTTTAATCCAGCCTTATGAGCGGGTTTACCATCAGTAACACCATCTACATGAACGCCCACTCCGCCAAACATATAGTCGGGCATAATCCCTAAGGTTACTTTAAAGGCAGGGGTATCGCTCTTACTGCTTCTGGTTTTAAGAAACTTTAATTTTGGTAACTTTTCAACTTGCGATATAATGCTAATAATAAATTGCAATACTTCTTCCTCTCCTTCAAAATTAATTTTCTCGGTATCGTCACCTGGCTTATGATAATCGGAGTGTTGCCCGGTAAAGAAATGTAATACCGGAATATCTTTTAAGTAAAAAGAGGTATGATCACTTGGGCCAACTCCCGAACTATCAGTCATTACGTTCATATCCGTTTTTATAGAAGATATAATATCTACAAACTCAGGTGCAGTACCCACCCCATAAACCATTAACTTTTTACTTTGCGGTTCCAAACGCCCTACCATATCCATGTTAATCATCATATTAACATCGGTAAGCGGCATTGCGGGATTTTCACAATACTTCTTTGACCCAAACAATCCTAACTCCTCACCCGAAAAGCAAATAAACAAAAAGTTATAAGCTTCTTTAATATTATTGTTGGCATAATAACGTGCCAGTTCAATAACTCCGGCAGTTCCACTGGCATTATCATCAGCACCGTTATGTATTTTATCTTTAGGATTAGCATCTAAAGAGTTTCCGTCATGACCTAAACCTAAGTGGTCGTAGTGAGCGCCAATAATAATGGTGTATGCTGCCTTATTATCTAAATAGCCAATAACGTTTGTGAGTTCTCTCTTACGTCCGTTAGTATCAACCGTAGCATGCGGGTTGGCAGGCTCTGTAAACTCATACTTTTGCAAATAAGTGCCCTTTTCGCCTTTAGGAATTAGTTTTATATCTTTAAATTGTTCGGCTATGTAATTGGCTGCCTTAAGCTCATCTTCGGTACCGGTACCCCTTCCTTTTAACTCGTCAGAAGCCAGAAAAGTTATATGACTCTTAATTTTATTGATTTCTATTTGTTGTGCATGAAGATTATTAAATGCCGTAACCCAAACAAAACATAGTAAGGTAATTTTTCTCATAATTGTTTATTATATATGCTACAAAAGTAATTATAATTAGGACTATTTCAAACGTTGATTTAAAGTGCAAAGTTATGACTAACCTAGTGAAAATAACTGTAACATAAGTATCATTGTATTTGATTGCTTTCAAAAACATTAAATCAATTTCATCCATTTGCAAACCTTTACAATCATTGCACAACTATATCAAAAAGTGTTAACCGAAAAACCTTCAAAAAAAAATAACGTAAGTGGTTATAATAGTAAAATGCTTAACCAAATTCAGCCTATTATACATACACTTCTACTTGGCGCAATTTAATAGTTTTATATAAGATGTAACAAAGAGCCTGTTGTACTTTTTATTACTAAACATTCATTTGATTATACCACATCGGTAGAAAAATAGGATGAATGAATAATTGACAAAATTTGCAACTAACAACAATTTGTTTATAATTATAAAAAACACCCCCAATTAAGGCAGATAGTTAAAATTAATTTAGCATAAAAAAACAAGAATCTAATATGTTGTTAACACTGATTTTGCAAATAACAGAAACAGCCACGGGTGCAGCTATCCCAACAGTGGCTCAGGAAGCTCCTAAAGAGGACACCCTATCACTTTTTGATTTATTATTAAAGGGTGGTTATATTATGATTCCGATTGGAATATTGTCTTTGGTGAGTATTTATGTTCTTATCGAGAAATATTTAAATATAAAAAAATCGGGAAAGTATAACAGTACGCTTTTAGAAAATGTGTTCGAACAAATTAAAAAGGGGAATTTAGAAGGTGCCAGTTCTATATGCAAAAGTAACCCATCTGCTATTTCTAACGTAATTGATAAAGGTATAAGCCGTATAGGAAAGCCTATCAAAGAAATTGAAACAGCTATGGAAGGTATTGGAAAACTTGAAGTAGCCAAAATGGAAAAAAACCTCAGCATATTAGGTATAATAGCCGGTATTGCTCCAATGTTTGGGTTTATAGGAACCATATCAGGGGTAATAAAAATTTTTTACAATATTTCTTTAGCCGATAATATCAGTATAGGTTTAATTTCGGGTGGCTTGTACGAAAAAATGATAACGAGTGCTGCCGGATTAGTTGTGGGTGTGTTTGCCTTTGTGAGCTACCACTATTTAAACTTAATGATTGATAGGAATATTTACAAAATTGAGGCAAGCTCAATAGAATTTATTGACATGTTACAAGATGCAAAATCATGAACCTTAGACGAAACAGAAAAAGATTTGAAGCAGAGGTAGGTGCTTCCAGCATGAGTGATATTATGTTTTTTCTGATGCTGTTCTTTTTAATTGTATCTACCTTGGTAAATCCAAGCGTAATAAAATTAATGCTCCCGAAGGCCAGCTCATCTCAATCGGTAAACAAACAGCAATTTACTCTAGAAATGTCGCTCGATAAGCAGTTTTCTTTGAATGGAGAAAAAATAACTTTTGACCAAATTGAACCTAAATTAACTCAAAGCGTTGCCGGTGTTAATGAACCTACCGTTGTTTTACGCATTGATAACGGACTCTCAGTTCAAGATTTAGTAGATGTTTTGGCTATTGGCAATAAACTAAAAGTAAAAATGATTATGGCTACTCAAGCCCCTAAATAAAGGTGCTGTTATTAAATTCAAAAATCAATTTATAATGGCTAAACAACAAACAGAAACAGATAGATATATAGCTTTAGGCGGAACAATATTGTTTCACGTATTGTTGTTTGTACTCTTTATTCTTATCATCTTTAAAACTCCCATCCCTCCATTTCCTGATACGGGAGGCAATGGTATTGAAGTTAACTTTGGTACTTCAGATGATGGAATGGGCGACATTCAACCCGAAGATTATGTCATTAACTCCAGTAACAATACCGCCACAGCCGAAGAAGTTTCTGAAGCTCACTTAAAAATATCAACTCCGGTGAGGCCTTCCGTAAAGCCCATATTAACACAACAAACAGAGGAAGCACCCGAAGTTGCCAAAACTGATAATACCGATGACCTTAACAACTCAAATACCGAGCAAGTAAAACCTGAACCACGAAAAGCAAACCCGGCAGCTTTATATAAAGGAAAAAATCAAAGCGGAGGCAGTACATCTTCAGGTGAAGGAAAAACTAATACCCCGGGTGATCAGGGTTCTAAAGATGGCAGCAGAACAGCTACGTATCACGGTCCCGGAGGCGGTACAGGCAATAGCCCGGGAACAGGTGGTGGTCCCGGAGGCGATGGTCTTGGTGGTCCGCGATATTCCCTTGCCAATAGAAATGCCAGAAGTATTCCGGTACCCAAGGCGGCTTTCCAAGAAGAGGGCAAAGTAGTAGTTGAAATTACGGTAGATAAAAATGGAAATGTAATTAATGCTAAACCCGGTGTAAAAGGTTCAACTACCTCTAATCCAAATTTGCTTGAAATAGCTCGTAAAGCAGCATTATCAGCCAAATTTAACTCTTCTTCTGATGCTCCTGAAGAACAAAAAGGTACCATTACCTATAACTTTATTCTAAAATAATTATGCCCTTATCTTATCAAGATGCATTAGGCTATATGTATAATCATTTGCCGATGTTTCATCGAGTAGGAAGTGCTGCATATAAAAACAACTTAGATAATACTTTTGCTATTGACCGACTATTAAATCATCCACATTGGTCATTTAAAAGTATTCATATTGCAGGAACTAATGGTAAAGGTTCTGTAAGCCACAGCATAGCCTCAATTTTGCAACAGGCTGGTTATAAAACAGGCTTATATACTTCACCTCATTTAAAAGATTTTAGAGAAAGAATTAAAATTAACGGAAAGAAGGTTTCTAAAAAATACGTAACTGAATTCATAAGTCAATATCAAAAAGATTTCGAAATTATTAAACCTTCATTTTTTGAAATGACAGTAGGTATGGCCTTTCAATATTTTAAAGAAAAGAAAGTTGATATTGCAATTATTGAAACCGGACTCGGTGGTAGGCTCGACAGCACAAACATTATTCAACCTCTAGTAAGTGTTATTACGAATATCAGTAAAGACCATGTAACTTTGTTAGGAAACGATTTAGTTTCAATAGCTGGCGAAAAAGCAGGCATTATAAAAAATAATACCCCGGTAGTAATTGGCAAAAGTCAGCCCGAAGTAAGCTCAATTTTTATTGATAAAGCCAAGGTGTGTAGCGCCCCAATATTTTTTTCCGACCAGAATTTTTGTCTGAAATCTATTAATAAGCAAGATTCTGCATTTGCCGTATATGAAGGGAATACTTTAGTTTTCAAAAAAGTTTGTCCGCAATTAAAAGGAATTTATCAGCAAGAAAATATATTGACAGTGCTGCAAACCGTGAAATTGTTGCAAAAAGCAAAATTTAATATACGCAAGAAGGATATTAAAGCCGGAATTGAAAAGGTGGTAGATAATACAGGATTATACGGACGTTGGCAGGTAATCCATAAAAAGCCATTGATTATTGCCGATACGGGGCATAATGAGGCCGGAATTTCTTTCGTTCTCAAACAAATTAATAGCTTATCGTATCAGAAATTACACTTTGTATTGGGGATGGTTAACGACAAAGATGTTACCAAAATATTAAGTATGCTCCCTAAAAATGCCGAATATTATTTTTGCAAGGCAAACATTCCGCGCGGAATGCAGGCCGATACACTAGCTCAAGAGGCTAATATTTTTAACCTTAGAGGTAAAGTGTATGGAAGTGTGCGTAAAGCATTAAATGCAGCTAAAAAACAAGCCTTAACAAATGATTTAATCTTTGTTGGAGGTTCAACCTTTACTGTAGCAGAAATAATATAATAACGTAGAGTAAACTCCTCAAGCAGTTTCTTGTCTATGCCGTTGCCATAGCTTTTTTAGCAGCATATGCGTTTGCAGCAGCTCTAACCCAAGCACCGTTTTTATCGGCATTAATACGGTCAATCATTCTTTTCTTATTGCAAGGACCATTACCTGCAATTACATCAAAAAACTCTTTCCAGTTAATTTCGCCATGCTCATAATGACCTGTTTTTTCATTAAACTTTAAGTCTTTATCAGGAATTTGCAATCCCAAAAACTCAGCTTGTGGAACAGTACGGTCAATAAATCGTTGTCTTATCTGGTCATTTGACTCTAATTTAATTTTCCATTTCATCAGTTGTTCCGAGTTTGGTGATTGCGAGTCAGAAGGGCCAAGCATCATAATTGCCGACCACCACCAACGGTTAAGTGCATCTTGTGCCATTGCTCTTTGCTCAGGTGTACCATTGGCTAATGTATGCATAATTTCGTAACCTTGACGATTATGAAAACTTTCTTCTTTACATATTCTAACCATAGCACGTGAGTACGGGCCATAAGACCCTTTGGCTAACATCGTTTGATTCATAATAGCTGCACCATCAACTAACCAACCTATTGCGCCCATATCGGCCCAGGTTAACGAAGGATAGTTAAAAATACTAGAGTATTTTGCTTTACCACTAAGTAGTTGTTGAAGCATTTCGGTTCTATCAATGCCTAGGGTTTCGGCAGCACTATATAAGTACAAACCATGCCCTGCTTCATCTTGAATCTTGGCCAATAAAACCGCTTTACGTTTTAGGCTAGGTGCTCGAGTAACCCAATTACCTTCAGGCAACATTCCAACAATTTCGGAATGTGCATGTTGACTAATCATACGTATGAGTTGTTTTCTATAAGCTTCAGGCATCCAATCTTTAGGTTCAATTTTTATCCCGCTATCAATCTTCTCCTGAAATTTTTTTAATAAAGCTTCATCTTCCATAGTGTTATAGTTTTGGTTTAACTATTCTTATCTAAAAATGCTTTTGGACAATATGTTTTTTGGTATTCAAATTTAATATCTTTTATATTTAATTGCAAGGAAACATTTCCATTAAATTCATTTTCTTCTACCGTAAAGCAAATGTCAAAGCTTGAGTTTTCAAGCAGTTTTTCGTATTTATCTCCGGCATTAAAGGCTATAGCCGGAAACGATTGTTTATAGTCATCCTGATAAATATCTAATTTTAAATGATTATTTCCAACAAGCCTCGCAAAACCTTTATCTTTTACCCCTCTAACCAAAAAAACAGGCATCATGTTTCCCGGACCAAACGGTGCCAACTGCTTTAAAATACGCAGGAATTTAGCATCTAAATCTTCTAACCTAACTTCAGCATCAATTTCTACTTCGGGTGTCAGTAAACGCGTTTCAATAGTTTGTGAAACTACCATTTCAAATTTTGCCATAAATGCATTAACATTTTCTGTTTTTAAAGTAAGCCCTGCAGCGTACTTATGTCCACCATATTGTTCCAATAAATCACTACATGCCTCCAGTGCCTTGTAAACATCAAAATCTTTAACTGAACGTGCCGAACCTGTTGCCATTCCATTTGATGAAGTAAGTATTACTGTTGGTCTATAGTATTTGTCGGTTAAGCGTGAAGCCACAATACCCACAACACCTTTATGCCATTCGGGATTGTACAATACAGTGCTTTTTTTATTGGCATTGTCATCAAGCTCTTCCAACATGCTTAATGCCTGTTTGGTGGTATTCTGGTCAAGTGTTCTACGCTCAGCGTTAGAAATATTAATTTCTTCGCTAGAATTTAAGGCCTCCTCGGGGGTATCTGATATAAGTAGTTCAACGGCTGTTCTTCCACTGGCAATACGGCCGGCAGCATTAATTCGCGGAGCAATTGTAAAGACAATATCGGTAATGCTTAGTTTTTTATTAAATCCGGCTAGGGTTAAAATAGCATCAAATCCTTTTCTCTTTCTATTGTTAAGTACCTGTAAACCGTAGTAGGCTAAGATTCTGTTCTCATCAACTATCGGTACAATATCTGAAGCTATGCTTACGGCCACCAAATCTAAATATTGCTCTAAGTCTGATTCGGGTAAGTTATTTCGTTTAGAATAGGCTTGTATTAATTTGTATCCAATTCCACAGCCTGAAAGTTCTTTGAAAGGATACTTACAGTGTTCAATTTTAGGGTCTAAAACAGCTACCGCGTTAGGCAATCTGTTTCCGGGCAAATGATGGTCGCAAATTATGAAATCAATTCCTTTTTCATTGGCATAATCAATTTTGTCGGTTGATTTTATACCACAATCTAGGGCTATAATTAATTTAAAATCATTTTTATGGGCATAATCTATTCCTTGAAACGATATTCCATATCCTTCACTATATCTATCTGGGATATAAAAATCAAGATTTTCATAGAATGTTTTAAAGAATGAGTAAACTAAAGCTACTGCAGTAGTACCATCAACATCATAGTCGCCATAAACCAAAATTTTTTCATTATTTTTTATAGCTGCCTCAATGCGTGTAATGGCCAAATCCATTCCACTCATCAAGAATGGGTCATGTAATTTAGATAGTTCGGGTCTAAAGAAATTTTTGGCGTCATCCCAATTTTTTATGCCACGTAAATAAAGAATACGGCTCAGCAAGGGTTTTACACCTAACTGCAGGCTAAGTAGTCCTATTACACTCCTATCAACATCTTCTTGTAAACTCCATCTTTTTTTCATATCAAACAGATGTTTCTTTTTGTTTGGAATAAATTAATACAATTGGTTACTTAACTTTTAACTTTATAAAGTTATAGGTAGGCTAAGGTAGTTAATTATTTTTTTATAAATAAAAAAAGGATAGAAAATTCTATCCTTTTAACTAATTAAATATTATTAATTAGAAAAATATGGCTCTTCTATCTTCGATATCTGCTTTATTTTTCAAAGCGTCAAAAATTTCATAATCAACTCGTTGTCTAAGGCTATTTCCAACTTTCTCTCTATTTGATTTATAATTATCGGCAGAAGGTTGCAGTTCTGAAAGTTCAGATACTTCATATATAAATACTGCATTCTCTCCTTTACTTGCTTTGCTCAATGTTTTTACTTTTGAACCAAATACATCGCCAATAATCGCTGCTTCTCTACCATATCCGTTTAGCATACCGGTTATAAAAGTTTGTGGTCCACTCTCTTCTACCTGTAAGTTCATTTTTTGCGCTACTTGGTCAATAGAGGTAGCGCCTTTTAAATTACTTTCAAACTCGGCAATATATTTTTCGGCTTTCTTTTGCTTCTTAGCTTCGTTTTCAACAGATTCATGAACTTCCTCTAAAGGTAAAATTCCTTTCTCCTTAATTTTGGTAAGCATAGCAATAATATAACGGTCACCTATCTGAAACACTTGCGACACTTCATCCTTTTTTGCCCCGTAAGCCCATCTTACCACTTCACGTGCATTTTCAATTCCATTAAAGTTTTTATCTGTTTCTCTAATATTGTCGGCACTTCTTTTGTTTAAACCTTGTTCTTTAACAGTACTTTCAAAAGTAGCTTTTTGGTTGTTTTTTCCTGCAAACTCATTGGCTTTACCATAATAATACTGATATGTGGCAGAGCTTGGCATTAAGTTATGATCAACCGTAGATAACAATAATTTTTTGGTCTCAACCCCTTTGGCGGTAACTTCTATTAAATGTACCCCGAATTGACTTTCAACCACTTGTAAATCGCCAATTTTACCATGAAAACAAGCATCATTAAAAGGTTTAACCATCATTCCTTCTTTAAACCATCCCAAATCTCCGCCTTTGGCTGCCGAACCTGGGTCTTTTGAAAACTCCATGGCTAAATCCTCAAACTTTTTACCCCCTTTTATTGCGTTTTTTAAGCTATCGGCTTTTTCTTTTGCCTTTGCCACATTGCCATTTTCAATGCTAATTAATATATGACGTGCTTTAACCGAATCAGGCATCATGGCAGTACCGGAGAGTTTTGATATTTTAAATACGGTACCTTCTACATAAGGACCAACTACTGTTCCTATTGGAGAACGTAATAGGCTATCAAAATAAATAAATCCTGCACCACGGTCAATATATTTTGCTACATATCTGTTGTCAGAGTTTTGATTAACAAAATCAGAATCAACCTCTGCCTTAATAAATTCAGGTTTTAATTTTTCCATACTTTCTAAGGCAGCTTGGCGGTCATCGTTAGAAGGAACAACATTAAATTCTACATAATCAAATCCACGAACAGTTTCGGTCTGCTTATACTTGTTCTTATTTTCGTTATAATATTTTTTAATCTCATCTTCAGAAACAGTGATAGTACTGTCTTGAATATCTGAATAACGCTTTGCTACAAATCTGAAGTTAGCTGTTTGTGTAGTTCCTGCATAATTTCTTTTGGCCTCGGCAGTGGTTATATAAATACCTTTTTTAACCATTGCAGTGTACTTTTGTGAAACCCTTTCTTCTTTCATGGCTTGTTCAAAAACAATCCAACGGTGCTTTGTATCGCCCGTTTCGTCCTTTTCCATGTTTTTCAGGAAATTAACTACGTTTTCAGGCTTAAACTCTTTAGTATTAGGGTCGCTAAAGGCTTGTTTAATTTGCGGATGCGGATCTTTGCCTTGAACCATGTCATATAATTCATCAGTAGAAACTCCTAATCCCAATTGACTGTATCTAGGTTTTACAATATATTCTATCAAAATTTGATTCCATACCTGTTGACGAAGATTATCGCGCATATTTTCATCAATGGTTCCGTTAGGCGATTGCGACTTTTGATTAGTTTCTGCTTGATCTAATTTATCTTGAAACTCAATAATACTAACATCTTTACCGTTTATTACCGCAACTTTACTTTGATCGGAAACCGATAAGCCTCTTCTTGATTCAAGGGCGCTTTCCAAAATAAAAATCAACAATGCAATTGCAATAATGGTTACAAGTAATCCGGAACGGTTACGGATATCTTTAAGTAGGCTCATTTCTAATTTTTTTATTTATCAATTTAGGGCTGCGAATATACAAATAGTTGACAAATAATTGAGTTGCTTTTTTAACATCTCATAGTATTTTTATGTAAATGTTTGTCTTGCAAATATTTATAAAAAAAAATTTGTGTAAAAATATTCATTTTACATGCAGTTATTACCAAAAGAGGGTTAAATAAACTATAAAAGAGGGACTGTAGCCGTTTGTAGGAAGCAGAAAAATTTGTATGTATTCTTTCAATACCAAAAATTGATTAGGTGGTTTTCAAAAAAGAAACATCAAATCGGGGTGGTTTAAAATTACTTATGGCTCTACTTATTTAAGGTAAAAATACAACTTATAGCGTTGTGGTCTGAAAGTTTCTCTTGGTGAGTAACAAAGTTGTGGGCATTGAATTTATTATCATACAATATGTAATCTATCCTATACCCCGGATAAAACTCATTATAGGTGCCTCCTAACCCTTTTCCTGCGGTAACAAAAGCATCTTTAAGGTTTCGGGTTAGAGAGCGGTAAGTATATGAAATAGGTGTATCGTTAAAATCGCCACAAACAATTTTGGCATATGGTGAGTCTTGAATACTTTTGGCAACGCTATCAACCTGTTCGGCTCTTTTAATAAAAGCTCTTTTTAAACGTCCGGCTATGCGCCTTGTTCCCTGATATTCATCAACATCAGCTTTTTCGGAACCAAGTGCTTTTAAGAAAACATAATCTTCTTTACCCAAATGAATACTTTGAAGGTGCATATTATATACTCTTACGGTATCTTTACCTATAAGCAAATCGCTATAAATACATATATTATTGCTTTTTAACCTAAAGTTAACATGCCCTGAACCCACAATTTTGAATTTGCTAAAGGTGGCTATTCCCCAATGGTGTATATTTCTGAGCGATAGGGTAAACTCATAATCTTCGTAGGGTAGATTAAATCTTTGTTTTAATGTATTTATATTAATAAAATCATTTACATCATCGGCATAAAACTCCTGAATAGCTAATATATCAGGCTTTTCCTTTTCAATCAATTCAAATATTTTTTCACGGGTTTCTTTGTTTTTGCTCCAATTGTACAAGTCGAACAAACGTACATTAAAGCTCATTACTTTTATTGAATTTTTCGAGTTATCAACTATTTCGTCATTCCATCTGAATTTGAAAATAACAGTATAATGAAAGAGCGAATACGCCAATAACAGACCTGACAAGAGTGCTATAGGGCTTTTACGTAATAACCAATAAAAAACAAAAATTAAATTAATAGTAAAAATGAGTGGATATATTAACCCAAAAAAAGATAAAGGCCAAAATTTTCCGGGACTAACATACGGACTAATAAAGCACAAAAGCAATACGGCTATGGCCATAACATTAAAAAAGAAAATTACTTTTCTTGAAATTGACATGGCGCAACAATTTACAGGTTAAAATACAAACTTAACCTAAATATTAATTCAATAAAATATTTGGTAATTATTATTTGATTAATTGCATTTCGCTAATTAAATTACTAGCTCCCGCAAATTTATCCATGATAAAAAGTACGTATCTAATATCCACACAAATAGTGCGTTTTAATTCTGAATCAAACACCAAATCGCCTGTCATTGCCTCCCAATTGCCATCAAAAGCTATTCCAATTAACTCGCCTTTATTGTTCATAACAGGACTTCCTGAATTACCTCCGGTAATATCATTGTTAGTTAAAAATGCCACTTTTAGTTGCCCTTCTTCTGCATATTGTCCGTAATCTTTCTTTTTAATTAAATCAATTAATTTTTCAGGCACATAAAATTCAGAGGTTGGTTCTTTGCTAAATTTCTGAAGAATACCCTCAGCAGTGGTATAATAATCAAAATGCACGGCATCTTTTGGATTGTATGACTTAATAGTTCCGTAGGTTAAACGTTCGGTGCTATTAGCATCAGGATAAAATTTATGATTTTTCTTATATTCCATTAATCCCTCTAAATATAAACGTTTATAATTTTCAGATTCACTCATATACTTTTGTTGTTTTACCAACAAATTAGTTCTAAAAAAATTAAGAATATCGTTATTAAACACCACTAAAGGGTCTTTATCAAAAGACTTTGCATCAGGCTTTTTTAGCCAGTTATTATACTTTTCTTCTGAGGTAAAAATACTTTTGTCAAATAGTTTGGTCAGCCATTTTTCAACTTTCTCATGGGTAGTTTTTCCTTTCATTCCGGCAATTTTGGCAATAGCGGGTGGTAGTTGAATGGCGGGTATATCGTTAATATAAGTAACAAGTAACTCTCTCATTACATTAAAATCAGTAGCTGTGTTGTAGTCCTTATAAAAATCTTTTCCTCTCTCTGTAGCCGCTTTCATGGCATTATCAAGCAATTTGGGATCAATAGGTTGTTTTGATACTTCACTTTTCACAGCCTCCAAAACATTTATCATTGAGGCAGCTTCTGAACTTCGCCCGGCAAATGAAAAATAAAGTATTTCTTGTATTGAATTTTTATAATTGTTTATAGCTTGGGTATATTCATCTATTACAGTTGCATATTTCTTGGTTTGTTGGTTTGAATTGGCCCATGCTTTATAGGCATCCTCTTCTTTTTGACGGGTTTCAATTACATTTAATCTTTCCAGTCCTTCTGTTTGCCCTATGTAATATTTCCAGCTATTTGAGTAAGTTGCATATTTTGCAGCATATTGTATTTTTACTTTAATATCGGCATCCATGTCTTTTTTCCATATTTCTAACTTTTTCCCAAACAATTTAATCTGCGTAGGATTAATATTTTTCATTTGCATTTCCATAGCTGCCGGTGTGATATATCTGTTAGTGCGACCCGGAAAACCCATAATCATGGCAAAATCATCTTCTTTATAACCTTTAAGTGATACCGGTATAACATGCTTTGGTTTGTACGGTACATTATCTACCGAAAACTCGGCAGGTTGATTATCCTTATTAGCATAAATTCTTAATAAGGCAAAATCTCCTGTATGTCTTGGCCACATCCAATTATCGGTATCACCTCCAAATTTCCCGATAGATTGTGGAGGAGCACCTACCAAACGCACATCATTAAATGTCTCATAAACAAATAAATAATACCCGTTTCCATTAAACATATCCTTTACCAAGGCTTTATACCTCCCATTTTCAGATGCTGTTTTTTCAATCTCCTTAGTAACTGTACTTATTTGATTTGTTCTTTCTGCAGTATTAGAATTATCATTTATTCCTTCTAAAACCTTGGCTGTTACGTCTTCCATTCTTACTAAAATAGAAGCAGTTTGTCCGGGAATTCTAAGTTCCTCCGAATAAGATTTAGCCCAAAAACCATTGTCTAAATAATTATGTTCAACGGAACTATTTTCCTGAATAGCACTATAGGCGCAATGATGGTTGGTAAATAACAAACCATTTACTGAAACTATTTCGGCTGTACAAAATCCAAGGCTAACAATAGCATCTTTTAAGGCCGCATTATTTACCTGATATATTTCATCTGCGGTAAGTTTGCATCCTTGCTTGGCCATATCTTCGGCATTCAATCTTTTAATTAATAAAGGCAACCACATTCCTTCATCAGGTGTGGCATGTACATTAACCTGTCCTATAAATACAGCGGTAATAAAAAGAAGAATAATTTTTTTCATAAAATTGTTTGTGTAATAATATTAAGATTTGGAATTTTTTAGAACAAGCCGTTTATTTCAGCATCAATCTTATTCACTATAACACCAAGGTCTTCGTTAGACTCGGCAAAGTTAAGATTATCAACTTCAATAATTAAAAGTTTACCATGATTATAGGTAGAAACCCAAGCTTCATAGCGCTCATTCAGTCTTTTTAGATAATCTAATCGTATGGAATTTTCATACTCTCGACCTCTTTTCTGAATTTGGTTGACTAAGGTTGGAACCGATGCTCTTAAATATATTAATAAATCGGGTGGTTGTACTAAGGTGTTCATTAGGTTGAACAAGGTAAAATAATTTTCAAAATCACGGGTTGTCATTAAACCCATACTATGTAAATTAGGTGCAAAAATAAATGCATCTTCATAGATGGTGCGATCCTGAATTACGTTTTTACCGCTTTTTCTAATTTCCAAAATTTGGTTAAAGCGGCTGTTTAAGAAATAAATCTGGAGATTAAAACTCCATCGCTGCATATCTTCATAAAAATCATTCAAATATGGATTATCATCAGCATCTTCAAAATGGGCTTGCCAATTATAGTGCTTAGAGAGTTGAGTAGTTAAAGTAGTTTTACCTGAACCTATATTTCCGGCAATTGCTATGTGCATAATTTAATAGTAATTATTTGAGCGGACTAAAATAGGCAAAAAATGGATAATTCATATCTAAAATAATTCAAATTCATAATTTTTAAAAACTTTAAAGTTATTTATTACTATACTCTTAGAGTAAATAATACCTTTGTACGTTGAAAACTATATTTTATGATTTTACTCAATCTTCTTTTTTTAAATTTGGGTGGTTCAGAGGTGATGCTCATTTTGGTGGTAGTTTTACTTTTTTTTGGCTCAAAAAATATCCCCAATTTAGCGCGTGGCCTAGGTAAAGGTATGCGTGAATTTAGAGATGCTGCTGACGGAATAAAGAAAGAAATAGAGCAAAGTGCAGAACCCGTTACTGACGAAATGAAAAAAGCCAGTCAGAACATACAAAAAGAAATAGATTCTCATCTTAACGATAATAGCAAGTAATTAATTTTGTGAAAAATATCTTATCAGGAGCACTCTCCATCGTAGTTTCATGTCATTACGGTTTTGAAGAATTATTAGCCGAAGAGTTGAAAGAAATTGGCTTAAAAAACATTCAAATTTACAATAGGGCTATTTCGGGAGAAGCCGATATGGGCTTGGTTTATAAAATTAACTATGAAAGTCGTTTGGCATTAAAGGTATTGATTAAGGTAGCTTCCTTTGAAGTATCTGATAGTAATACGCTATACGAAGATATTTACGATATACCTTGGGATGAAATAATTAATGAAAAGAATACCATAGCTATTAACAGTATCTGCAATCAATCAGCTTTTGATAATTCCATGTTTGTGTCAATGCGTGCCAAGGATGCCATTGCCGATTATTTCAGACACAGAACAGGCATTAGACCTTCTGTAAATAATGATTCTCCGGATTTAAGGATACAGGTTCATATTTTTAAGGAGAAAGCTACAGTTTTATTAGATTCATCGGGGAGTTCATTACACCAAAGAGGCTATAGGCAAGGTGTTAATAAAGCACCAATAAACGAGGTTCTGGCAGCAGGATTAATTAAACTTAGCAACTGGACAATACATGAACCATTTTATGATTTTATGTGCGGTTCGGGAACTTTTCTTATTGAGGCTGCCATGAGTGGGACTAATACGCCTGCGGGATATTACCGTAGTTCTTTTGGCTTTGAAAAATGGAAAAACTTTGATTTAGCCGTTTTTAATCAAATTAAACAAGAAGCTGACAAAAAGAGGAATTTAAAAGTTGAACTTCATATATTGGGGAAGGATAATAATATAAAAAGCTTAACTATTGCCAGAGAAAATATTAATTATGCAGGCTTTTCGAGTATTATTAAAACACAATTAGCTGATTTTAATAAATCAGACCCTCCGGACAAGCCCGGAATACTTGTCATGAATCCTCCTTATGGAGGCCGTTTAAACAGTAAGGAAAATATTGAATTACTGTATAGTCAAATTGGGAATACACTGAAGAATAAATACAACGGTTATACTGCCTGGATTATTACTGCTAATCGTGATGCAGCAAAGTCAATAGGCCTGCACTCATCAAAAAAGATTATTGTTTACAACGGACAGTTAGAATGTAGATTTTTAAAGTTTGATATTTATGAGGGGTCAAAAAAGAAGAAATAAATAGTGCTTATTCATTAATCTTAAAACCGATTTATTGTATATTCTTCCTTACAATCTAACCCCTATCATTAAGATATCATCAACCTGCTCTCTTGAGCCTTTCCAGTCCATAATAAGTTTTTCAACCAATTGTCTTTGTGTTGACATAGGCTTGGTTTGCATTGCCATAAGCTCTTTCTGCAAACGCCTTACCATAAACTTTTTGTTTAACTCACCGCCAAACTGGTCGGCATAACCATCACTAAATATATAGAAAGTATCATTTTTGCTTAATTGTATTAAATGAGCATTGAAATTTCTGGCTTCTTCATTTTGGTAACCTCCAATAGGAAACTTATTGGGTTTTATATCAAAAAACTCTATTTGATTGGGTAAATGTTTAAAAATATACAATGGCCTGTTGGCACCTGAATATTGAAGTTCAAAAGTATCTAAATTGAGCCTACATAAGGCAATATCCATTCCATCATTAGTGGTGTTTTGGGCTATATTTTGTTTTAGTACTTCGCGCACTTCTTTGTGTAAATGATTTAATATTTCATCAGTATTATAAATTTGTTTCTCATTTAATATTTCATTTAAAAGAGTATTTCCAATCATACTCATGAAAGCCCCGGGTACTCCGTGCCCGGTGCAATCGGCCATGGCAAAATACACATGATTAAATTCGCTTTTTATTGGTTTATAAAACCAATAAAAATCACCACTTACAATATCTCGTGGTTGAAAATATATAAAGGAATTAGGAAATACTTTGCTGAAATCTTCAGGTAATGGAAGTATGGCTTGCTGTATTTTTTGAGCATAGTTTATACTATCGGTAATATCTTTGTTTTTTAGTTCTATAATTTTCTTTTGTTTTTCTACCTCCTCTTTTTCTGCAACTACCTCAGCAGTTCTGCTTTCTACAATAGCTTCCAGTTTAATTTTTGCTCTCTTTAATCTTCTAACGCTTATTTGTGTAATTAAGTAAATCAATAATATTATTCCTATTGTGTATAAGAGATATGCCCAACCTGTACGATACCAAGGGGGCAGAATAACAAATTCATATACGTCCTCAGCTCCTTCTTTTCCATAAATATTTTTTGATTTTACATGAAAGGTGTATGTACCTTCATAAAGATTGGTGTAACTCTTTTTCGATTCACTTGTCCAATTACTCCAAGAATTATCAAACCCTTCAAGGTAATAGCTGTAAACATTTTCTTTGTCATTATCAAAGCTAAGTCCAACAAAATCAAAATTTATGTTATTGAGGTTATAATTTAACTTAGCCCTTACTTCTTCATTTGTTTCATCTCCTTCAAAATATCCTCCAAAAAGCGTATCATTTCCACTATATACTCCTCTAATTTTTGTTTTAAAATTCATACTCCCCACATCTGAAATAGAAGCATCATACCGAAATAATCCGTCTGTGCCTCCAAACCAGGTTATTGATTTGCTTTCTACATAAATGGTTTGATAAATATCATATTCTGCAAGTCGCCTTAACGGAAATTTAGCGCTTCCGGTTTTGGTATTGAATAAAATAAACTCATGTAATTCTTCATTTGTTCTAAATAACCAAATGTTGTTATCGTACCCTTCAATTATTTGGTATATTTGGTCATTCTGAGTATAATTGTTTGGTGCTAAATTATTTGATAGCTCAAACCTATCGGAAGATTTATTATATTCATAAATTCCCCTAAAAGTTCCAAAAAGAATTTTTTGATTGACTTCAAAAGGTAAATTGTATAACTCTGTAGGCAGTCCGTTATCTGTTGAATAAAGTTTTGTTCTATATTTTCCATTTATTGCATTTGCTATCCTATAAACGCCATTATAGGCAGTGCCTATCCAAATTATAGAATCATTTTCTTCAACTATCCGTCTTACTTCAAAAATATCCTGTTCATCATATTTTTTCAAATGATTTTCATTCAGGTTCAGAACACAAAGACCTGATTTAGTTCCTAAATAATAATAACCCGAATAAAATTTACTAGGTAAAATGTACCTACCATCTTCTTTATTTAATTGGAGAATTTGCCCTGATTGTGATAATTTATAGGTACCTGATTCCGTTAAGATGAGTAGAGAAGCTGATTTGTCTTCACCAACAACCAGCAACTGCCTTATATCTTGATTAAAATTTTCAACCTTTTGTACTTTATTTTTTGAGATTTTGAAAAGCCCTTTATTAGTTGAGCAATATAAATAATCATTAAAATTAACAACCGAGGTCACTATTCCTTCCAAACCATCAACTTCATTAATAAATTTAAACCCGCTATTGGCCTCAACACGTGCTATACCAATATCTAAAGCCAGCCATAAACCTTCTTGATAATCCTCATAAAAATCATTTATCATTTCGCTTTTCAATCCGGTTAATTTATCAATAACCTGCAATAATTTACCATTTGAGTCGGTAATAAACAATCCCTGATAAAGGGTGCCAAATGCCATATTCCCGTTATTTAATAATTTGGCACAATAAACTTCGCCCTCCTTTAAATTTTTATCTATTTCTGTTTCAAAACGCTCAATATTTTCAATTCCATCATTACTTAAACTTATTTTAAAAATTCCACTTTCTCTGGTTGCAATAAGCGAATAGTTCTTTTGATTTATCCAACCATATATTCTCAGGTTGGCAAAAAAATCTCCTCTATTCAATAATTCAAGAGAGTTTCCTACCAGCTTTTTTAATCCAATTCCTCTGTCTATAATAAAAAACTCATTCCCATTTTTATAACCAAAATGAAATAAATTTTCTGACTCTATAACACTTAACTTTTGGTTTTCATATACAAACAAATAATCATAGGTCTGAAAAATAACTTTGTTATTAAGGCAATATGTTTTCCAAACATCGCCAAATTGTTTCAATGAATCGGGAAGTAAATTTACCAGGCTTTTAAAACCTAAGGTGCCATTACTATTGGCAACTAAATATCCAAAATCGCCTTGGGCTCCATAATATATAACATTGTTATTACTTTTATCTAAACTCCGAACGGCTGATTTATTAATTTTTAAAGATTGCCATTTCACCCCATCATAAATAAGCAATCCCATATTGTTCCCGATATATATTAGCCCATCATTATCCTGAACAATACTCCAATTTTGGTCAAGCCCCCCATATTCTTTTGGCAAAAATTGTCTTAACAAACTATTGCCCTGCCCACAAACAGTTTGCGGAATAATCAGGGTAAAAAATAATATAATGAATAGCCTATTCATATTTACAAACCTAAGACAAGTATTTTTGAAATCAAAGAAATAATTTCTCTGATTAATAGAATCAAAGGTTTTATAAACCATAAAGGGTAGATTAAAATATCTACCCTTTATAGTTCTTCCTTATATTTCATCTATTATACTAACGCGATATTACTAATCGTTTAACAAAATAATTAATTCCATCATTAACAAATACAAAGTAAATACCATTACTTAATTTATCGGTATTGAAACTATAGTTAAGAACCCCATTAGTAATAATTTGCTTAGGTAAAGTCATCACTTCTTTTCCTTCAATGTCTTTAATAGAGAAATAAACTTCGGTTGATTTATCAAATTTACCTTTCAGTGTAATGAGGTGTTGTGCCGGATTTGGGAATAAGATGAGTTGATCAGGCGCATAAAATTTTTGTTTTACTTTCAATGTTGTATCTGGCGGTGTTTGTAAACCAAAGGCTCTTCCGTGTCCATTGGTTCCTACTACTAATCCTTTTGATTTCTTGAAAGCAATTCCATTATTATTAAGAGTATTTCCGGTACTATACCTTACCCAGCTTAACCCTCCATCTCTGGTTTCATAAACAATTCCATCAGTAGCACTGGCCCAGGCCGTATCAGCTATTCCGGTAACACTTCTAAAGCTAACATCTACACCACTTAAAACTGTGTTCCAATTTTGCCCTCCGTCAGTAGTTTTTAAGATAATCCCTTGATTAACTCCACCAACGGCATAAACCGTATCATTTCCTATAACACTTGTTCCGAATAAAGAAACCGAGATACCGGACACTTGTGGATTCCAGTTTGTTCCATCATACTTAAAAATTACTCCTGCCCCACCAACAGCGTAGGCATTGCCCGCAGGAGATGATTTATCAACAGCAACATCCCAAAAGCGTGTAGTTATTCCGGTATTTTGTTGTGTCCATTGATTACCATCATAATTAACAATTACTCCTGAATCGGCAACAGCAAAAGCTTTGTTGTTATCAAAAGTTGCAACGCCATACATTCTTTGTGTAGTATTACTATTCATAGGTATCCAACTTTGCCCGTTATCCTGCGATTCTAATATTTTCCCATTAGACCCTACTACTCTCCATATATTTGGATATACATCGCACGAGAGTAAAGTATCAACACCTGCAGTTAATCCGGTAACTAGTGGTGTCCAAGTAAGTCCTCCATCAAAAGATCGAATACAACTTCCATCTCTTAAAGTCATTAATGCAGTATCGGGTGTAAGCATCGATACGTCAGTAATATCTACCAAAGTATTGGTATTTATTGAATAGCTTGGAAATAATTGTTCTACTCTTATGTAATTGGTTTTATCAACCGAAACAATACAACCGGCATCTTCAATGGTTAAACTTACATCAAATTTACCGATGGTAGAATAATTATGTGTTGGTTGCGCACTAGTAGATGTGGCACCATCACCAAAATCCCAACTGTAGGTAGCGGTAGGACTTTGTGGAGGGATTACAAAAAAGGTTACAGCTCCGTCCGGTAAATATTTAATAAGCTGGTTTGCCGCAAAGTCGAACTGAGGACTATTTATTATAATATCGAAGCCATTATCAATACTAGTAGCTGGTAAGTTGCTTGATTGAATCCTTATTCTGTAACCAATACCATTTCCAATTGTAGTAGGCACTATGCAAGGTATTACACCGCTATTTGCTGTTGAAAATATATGCCCAATAAGAGTAGCATTATTAAAATTTCCAACACTATCTGATAGCTGAACATCAAACGAATTACCTGCATTGTAAGTACCATTAGCTGTGTAGTAGACATAGAAAGTATCTAACTTACAAAAAGGTATCGAAACTATGGAGTCAATATGTAAAGTATTACTGTTAGGTAATGCAGGTCCAATGGTAAACACAGCATCACTAATATCGTTTAAAGGAGTACCTGTACCGGCTTTTTCTACTTTTACTAAACATTGTGTTGAAGATATGTTAGGGACATTCCAATAATAACTATCGGCATTAACTCCTGTAATTAAAGGATTCCATGTAGTTCCGTTATCATCACTAAAACTGAGGTCAATCAATGGAACATTATATCGATTCCATGTAATGTTAAACCAATATCCCTGATTCAAATACTCTCCTCCGTTAGGAGAAACAACAGTTAAAGTTGGTGTTGAAGCTCCTATGCTAAATTCAGCATCACTTATGTCAAATAAGGCCGGATTAGAAACACTTGTAACCTTAACCAAGCATTGACTAGAAATGATATTTGGTGTAAACCAATAATACATGTTATTGGCAGAGGCAAAGGAATTGATAATAGTATTCCAACTTACACCTCCATCGGCAGAGTATTCCAGTTTTATAATAGAACCAATGCCCGAACCGCTCCATTTGATAATGTTTCCTGCGGTATTTTGTATAAAACTTTCTCCTCCATTGGGTTGTACAACAGAAATAAATGGAGTTCCCTGTATGATACTGAAGTTAGCTTGACTAACATCAAACAAATTGCTGTTGCCGGCAGCTCTAACTTTAATCCTGCAATCTGTTGAAACTACTGTTGGTACAAGCCAATGGAAGTAATTAATATTATTTAAATTAGTAATTATGGTAGTGTAAGTATTACCACCATCGCTAGAAAATAAAATATCTACCAAAGGCACCAATACGCTATTCCAAGTAATAGGTACATAACTACCTGCTGTTAAAATTTCGCCTCCCCCGGGAGTTATGTTAGTTATTGAAGGGATAGTTTGTGCAATGCTAAACATTCCGTCACTTACATCAAAAATTGTTGTGTCTAGTGCATCACTGACCTTAAGCAAGCAGCTATCTTTATCAAAATTTGGTACCAGCCAGTTAAAATATCCTGAATTAACCACGTTGTTGGCCAATGTTATCCACGAACTTCCATTATTGGTGGAAAGTTGTACTTTAAAATTACCCGACACAAAACTCGAGCTCCATTGAAAACTATAATTAAGTCCGCCACTTAACACTTCCCCCCCATTGGCTTGAATAATTTCTATTTGGCTAACGCTGGAATTAATGGTAAACACATTATTGCTTTCATCAAATACGGTGGTATCCGAGACTTGACTCACTTTTACTCTGCAATTATTGCTATTAGTATTGTTTACAAACCAAGAATAGTAATTTGTATTTCCATTGATGTGGTAAATATTTGATGCTATGGTATTCCATGAAAATCCGTTGTTATTGCTATATTGTATTTTTACGGCATTGGTATTCAAATAACCTTTCCAGGTAATGGTAGTATAAGTGTTCCCATTTAAAACCTCTCCCCCATTAGGCGAAAATACTTCAAGGTAAGGCTCTACAATGTAAAATGCACTTTGGCTAAAATCATTTATAGCAGGATTAGTAGCATCACTCACCCTTACCAAACATAAATTACTTGGGGTGGCGGGAATAGTCCATGAGTAATAATTATTTCCATCACTGGTTGCCAAACCGGAGATGATACTTAACCAAGAATTTCCTGCGTCTATTGAATATTCTATATTTACACTTGAAACAAACATACTTTGCCAATAAATAGTTGTGTTAGTTCCAATTAAGAAGGTTTGTGCAGTATTAGGGCTTATTAAATCAATATATATAGGCACGTATTGAATTTCAAAACGGGCATTGCTTACATCGAAAACAGCAGGATTATTGGAGGAAATAACTTTAACAAAACAATTTGTTGAAGCAGGCAAAGGCACTTGCCAATTATAACTTCCGGTATTGACCAAATTAGTAGCAATTGTTAGCCATGTATTTCCACTATCAATAGAGTATTGCAAGTCAACGTTTGTAATATTCTGTGCAATCCATGAAATAGTTTTAGAAGTATTGCCTATCCAACTTTCACCACCGTTTGGCGACATTAATGTAATAGTCTGAGTACCCGGAGAAACACAAGATATGCTTGCACTCCAACCCGGTAAATTAAATGTATAGTCAGAATGCCATAAAAAAGTTAAAGCCCCCTGAGGATTAGTAGCCACCACGGCACCCGGTCCGTTTACACCACTATATGTACCAATGATGGGGGCATTAACATCTACCCCATCATAAATAGTAAGCTTATCATAACTTTGTTCTGTTTCAAAAATATCGAAATCAAATTTCAAAACTTGTCCGGCTGTTGTTGGGAAAAATGTTTTAGTATAATCCTCCTCAGAACTATAATCTAACCAAGGGCCTGAGAAATCATAAAATGTACCACTGCATGTATTTTCGGTTTGGTTATCCATGTTATACTCGTTAGCGGCAGAAGTAGTGAAACTATTAATTACACAACCTGTAGCGTCACCATTAACACTCTTAGGAACCACTTTCCAATAGTAAGTTGTTGCAGGTAGCAAATTCTGAATCGCAATTGATGTATTTACTATACTATCCTGATATAAAGGAGGCGTAGAGTTTGTCCCAAAATATAAATCATAAGCATCAACCTGAATGGGGGTTATTGGTGAATACCATGTAAGTATCGGATTTCTGCTGTATGATGTTATACCATCAGGTGGAAAGAATCCGTTTGCACAAGTGGGTAATCCGCCAAACACAATTGCAAATGGGAAATCACTCACATCGGTAATTAAGCCGGTGGCTTCATCTGTAACCCTCAGCAAACAATTATTAGAAGGAGTATTGGGAACTACCCATGAAAAATAATTGACACCATCATAGGTGTAAACATGAGTACCTATACTAATCCAACTATTTCCACCGTCAATACTATAGTCAATTTCAACCGAATCAATCCCAAATATGTCATAAGTTAAATAAAACGTATTTCCAGATTGTAAAGTTTCTCCACCATTAGGCGAAAGCAATGTTAATGTTGGGGTTGAGATAGAAAATGGTTGATCATTTATACCATATACTGATAAATCGTTTGAATTACTTACTTTAATAAAACACTTGTCTGAAATAACGTTCGGAACAATCCAATCATAATAATCTGGCGTAGTATAATTACTAATAACTGTACTCCATGTTGCCATTGAATCACTTGAAAATTCAATCAAAACATCTGAAATCCCCTGTGAATCCCACCATACTTGACAAGTGGTACCAATAGCATAACTTGAACCACCGCTAGGCGAGTACAATGTGATACTTCCTCCCTCAATGCTAAATTCCCCATCTGACTCATCACTTAGCTGTGGGTTGTTTGCATCAGTTACTCTTACCTTACAATTTGAAGATGGTGTATTTGGGATAGGCTCCCACCAATACCATACGGTAGAAATATTTGTTGCCAAAGAAACCCAATTAACTCCACCATCAGTAGAATATTCAATGTTTACAGCACTCACCCCTGCAGAACTCCACTCTATATATTCGCCTGTGTTAATAATAAAACTTTCGCCACCATCGGGGTAGTCTACAGTTATAAATGGGTTTTCAATACTAAAATCATAGTCTGACATATCATTAATTAGGGCATTGCTGCTTTGCTTTAGTCTTACCCGGCAGTTACTTGATGGAGTGTTCGGAATGGGCCCCCAAGTGTATTGTCCCAAAGATGCATCAACATTGGAAGCAATAGGAATAAAAGTAGAACCTCCGTCAATAGAATATTCTATATCAATAAAATCAACTCCCGGGGCACTCCATGCAATTTCCTCTGAGTCCCCAACTGCAAAGTATTGAAAAGTGTTGGGATAATAAAGCGTTATATAGGGCGCACTTATTTCAAATGGATTGTTGCTTACATCATAATCAGAGTTGTTAGCAGAATTGGTAACCCTTACCAAGCAATTAGTTGAAAGTATATTGGGAACTGACCATGTATAAAACCCATTACCGGAAAATGAAGTAGCAAAGTCAATAAAATTCCATGAGCTACCGCCATTGGTGCTATACTCAAGTTTAACCTGAGGCAATGAGGCATCTGTCCACATAATGTAATTATTGCTGTTTGCAACAAGTACTTCACCACCGTTAGGGTATGTAACTACTATCTGCTGTGCCAAAAGATTAACTTTTAGTACTATAAAAATAGCTAAGAATAATACTTTTTTCATGTTGATGCGTTTTTCTTTAAATTTTACAATATCAAAGATAAACATTTGTATTATAGCGACAAATAAATATTTAATAAAAAAAAAGATTTGTCTGTAATAGTCAATTATTTAACGTTTATGAGAGAAATAAATATTGTTTTCTTCTAAACAATATCAGCTTACAATTAATTATTTTTCAGTAGTTGATTTGAAAATATATGTAAAGCTAAAATAAAGGATATTAAACCTTTAGTGGTTCTCAGTAATAAATTGGTAAATAATACTTTAAAGAAAGGTTAATATAAAAAGCAATGCGGCTGTTCAACATGAACTGCCGCATTGCTTTTTATAAACCGTCAAAACCTTAAGGCAGGCTTTGTAGTTATTTCATAATTATTTTTTAACGATCATTTTACGGGTTACACTTTTTCCTCCTGAATTAACTGTGTAGAAGTACAAACCAGAGGCTAAATCAGATCCGTCAATAGTTATAGTATGCTTTCCGGCAGTTAGGTTTCCTTTATTGTAAGAAACAACTTTTGTACCCAAGGTGTTATAAATATCAATAGTAACATTGGAAGATTGGGTTAAATTGATATAGAAAGATGTTAGTTGACTAAAAGGGTTAGGAATATTGGCAGAAACTTCAAAAGCATCAGCTTTACCAATGTTTTTAACATTTACAAAATCAGCTTGATCAAACTCAATACCACTTACAAAATAATGTCTCATTGGGTTTATCATATTAACATCATTTGGCCAAAGGGCAGGCAAAGAAATTGTTGCCGGTATTTTATAGTTTGTTCCTGATTGTAAGGCAATATCAGAAACGTACATGAAATAATTTTGATCATCATCAGTAAATTTCTTTGTATAAGTCCATTTTTGATTAGTTACATCATATCCTTTACCAAAAATATTTGGTTTACTATTTTCAACTTGTTCATTAATATCGGCCTCAGAGTCTAACCAAAAGAAGAACAATTTAGAACCATCATCTGAGCGGCTCATCTGTAATCTGGCATCAATTTCAAAAGGAGCGCTATTTTCATCAATAAAAGGAGAGTAATCTACAGCATTATCAGTATTTAAAGAGTCAACCAAGGTAGCATTCCAACCATTAGCAGTAGTATAAGTGTCAAACATATAGAATGTTTTTACCTGAGAGGTTGCATTATAAGCATAAGTATAATCTAATGAATCAGGATGGTTAGAATACCCACTAACTATAGTAGAGAAAACGTGTAATTGGCCATTCTCATCCACTGCCGCATCTATTCCTTTATTGGTAGCAAAGAAAGCTTTCTGTGCACCACCACCTGTAGAGGGGATTAAAGTTGGCGCTATTTCAGGCAAAGAGGAGAAATCAAATAGAGGTAATTGATTCCAACTTGTTCCACCATCGGTGGTTTTGTAAACAAGCGGAGTATATGAAGCCATAGGGCCTGAAGCAGAATCGTCAATGGCATTAAACATTACATAGCCAATGGTTCCGGCCTTGTTCCAAGCGGTAAGAGCCATTGTCCAAGCATAACGGTCACCTGCATTATCAGTTTTAAAATTAGGTTTAATAGAATCAATAGTCCAAACAAATGCATTTGGATTAGCACTATCCGGTCTGGCGTAGTTTAATACAGCTCCCCTATATCCTTGTGCACCTACAGTAGTACCATTAGGGTCTAAATATAGACCACCGGTAACCACAGTCATTACATCAGTTGCGTTGTACCCTATACGGGCAAAACCTTGCTTGGTAACTCCAGGATTGTTATCCATTTGGTAAAATGGGTAAATGTTAGTGCTATCTAATTTAGCCGAAGAAAAGAAATTTCCTAACCAACCTGAACCTTCGGTGATAGGACCTGAAACAGTAGCAAAGGCGTTGCCTGGAGTAGTATTTCCGGCAGGGTTAAAAATAACACCACTAGGGTAACGACACAAATGTGTAGTGTGGTTGGTTTGAATTAACGAGTCCCAGGTTGCACCATAGTTTGAAGAAAAAGTGTTTTGGATAAAACCGCTATTGTCGTTCGGTAAGGTAAACAAATCGCTAATGCGGTGAGTAAACAAAATAGTATTTGTTTGTTGGTTAGCAGATAAACATGTTGACTCGGTAACAATTAAACCATAGGCATTTCTTGATCCGGTAAATGCAGTTTTGGTAACGGCTCTGTTTGAATTTCCTTTATTATTAATAGAAGGAACAGATTTTGGATGACCAACTGCATTAAAGTTAACACCTTCGTTTTTATTAAATTTCAGACCTATTCGATCTTGCTTTATAGGTTGGTATTGCGCCTGTGCAAATGCAGAAAAGCAGAACCCGACACCCAAAGCTAAAAGTAGATTTTTCTTCATCTTTGTTTTATTTATATAATAATTATTAATAGATTTATTAAACACAAATTTAGAAATGCATTTATTGAAAACAAAAATATTATCAAAACTGCAATTTCTTTAACGGTGTACATAAATAGTAAGCAAAAGATTTGCTTACTATTTATGTGAAGTAGTTATATACTGAGAACAAGTTATGACTCACTAAAAAGGGGTGCATTCTTTTAAAATGCACCCCTTTTTGTATGTCCTACTTTTGGGTTTAACCGAAAGTTGAAAGAATAACTTTTTATTTACTTATCACCACATTAAACGATTTAGGTGTTTCACCATTGGCAGTAAGTTTAAATACATAAACCCCATTGTTTATGTCAGAAATATTTAATTGTAAAACAGATGTTTTGCCAATAGTTACATTTTCTGATTTTACCATTTTACCGGTAATATCAAACACTTCTAACTGTGCAGTACCTGTATAATTTCCTACTGAAATATTAATGATATCATTAGCAGGATTAGGGAAAGGAACTATTCTTGAGGCAGCGCTTTGTTCATTAATTCCGGTTGCTGACTCCATTCTTACTGATAAAGCAGGTACAATATCTGTTCCAAAACCATTAAGGTAGGCAGAGTTATCTACAAAAAGTGGAAATGACGGTTGCGCTATAGTATCTTGGGCAGTGTTGTAATCAATACTTTGGTTTGAACCCAGATACATGATAGTACTTGGGGTAGAGAAGCAGAACAAATATCTTGCATCATTCTCCAAAAGAATAGGAGTAGGGAAAGATAAGTAAATAAGTGAGTCTTGGAAATCACCAGGGAAATTATAGTCTATCTCACCTACTGAAACTAAATTATCATAAGTAACATCATTAATGTCTGTAAACACATCTTCCCACTTATAAGCTCTTAACTGAATATACTCATCATTAAGTACTGTATCGTTGCTTGATGTAACAGCAAAACTCATACCTGTTGTTTTTAACCTGCCTGCATTAGCATCTTGAAAAGCAACACAGTTTTGAAACTCACCGGTTACATCGCTTGGACGATAATGCGCAGAGCGTATTACTTTTCCTGTAACGGGGTTTGTAGCCGCATAAGAGTATTCACTTTCGCTAATTGCAAAATCAGAGTTAACTGAGTTATCGCTATTATCACCATCCGGATTTAAGGTAGTAACAGTATATTTTACAGAATAATACCCAACAGGATAAGAAGCTTGAGAGAAAGTAGGTAAGGATACATAAGCAGAGTCACCTGAATTTACACTGAAAGGAAGCGAAGTTTGGTTATAAATAGTATCGCTGCCAAAAACCACAGTTGCATTTAAAAGTGCATCGGTTTGATTTTGATTTCCATAGTTACGAACCCATGAACCCATTCTAGAGTTGAATTCAGAAGCGTTTTGCGAAAGCATACTAATGTTTGAGAATCTTCTTGCTCTTTGCACATCGCCTTTTAAGAAACCAAGGTCGTCAGCAAAAACACCTGCCTTGCTACCAATAAAGGCTACCACGTTGCCGGCTTCTATCTCACTTCTCAATACTGCACCGTCTGATTGTGAAATCATTACAACCGGAATAGTTACCTGAGCACCGTAAGTCCCTGGAGCCATGCCTACCGGAGCGCCCCCTATATTATTAATTATAATTACCGCAACAGCACCTGCATTCATTGCCCTAAAAGCTTTCTCGCCAAACTCGCAACTGCCACGATAAACTACAGCAATTTTGCCGCTTATTAAACTATCGTTTACAAGCGGATTACAGCCCAAAGAATCACCTACAGATCCATCATTCACAAAAGCAAGTGTATCTTGAACTGCATTGGCCGGTATGTTTAGGTCCGGACTGCCCCATCCACCAGGAATGTCGCCATAGGTAAAGGCGTAAGTTCCCACCAAATTAGCGGGTTCTAAAACTTTGACAATAATTTGCGCTTGTGCTATATAAAAAGCCGCGCTCATTAAAATAGTAAGTAAAATTTTTTTCATCTCTTTTTAATTTTGGTAAATTAATTAATTAATATAATCTTAAACTATCGCAAAGATAGTAAAAAAAACAATCTCATTTTATTTTTTCTTACAATTAATTTAATTTGCAAGTGTGCGCCCTTCTATGTTCCTGTTAATAATCTCATATTTCATGATATAAAAAATGACTAATATGAATATAATCAAATTCATAACTTATGTTTACAGATAAGCTAGTCTGAGTTAATATTTATTGAATTATCTAAGCAAAAATAATGGAACTTGCAACTATAAATATTCAGAAGATATTTTTTTTTGTTCAACAAAAATCCGGTATAAAAATGGTGGGTATAATTTGTAATAAATAATCAGTTTTATTTAGCTATATTTTAATTAAGTTTGTGTCATTAAACTTAATAGACTATATTTTAATGAAACCCGAACTACAAGCTTTTGAACGTTTGTTAAACATTATGAACGATTTACGCGAGAAGTGTCCTTGGGATAAAAAACAAACCTTTGATACTCTACGACATTTAACTATTGAAGAGGTATATGAACTTAGTGATGCTATTGTAAAAAAAGACATGAACGAAATAAAAAAAGAAGTTGGCGATGTTTTGTTACATATAGTTTTTTATGCAAAAATGGGATCAGAAACCAATAACTTTGATATTACCTCAGTGATTAACAGTTTGTGCGAAAAACTTATTTTCAGACACCCACATATATACAAAAGTCCTGATAGTGAAGAATTGGTACAGGTTGAAAATGAACAACAAGTTAAAGAGAACTGGGAAAAGTTAAAGATGAAAGAAGGGAATAAATCTGTATTGGGAGGTGTACCCGTATCGCTACCTGCCATGATAAAAGCGCAGCGTATTCAGGAAAAGGTTAAAGCCATTGGATTTGATTGGGAAAACTCCTCGCAAGTATGGAATAAAGTCAATGAAGAACTTCAAGAGTTTCATACCGAAGTTGTGAGCAATGCCGATTTGGATAAAAAAGAAAATGAGTTTGGTGATATTTTATTTAGTCTTATTAATTACGCTCGTTTCGTAGGTATTAATCCTGAAGATGCCTTGGAAAAAACTAATCGAAAGTTTATTCAAAGATTTCAATATATGGAACAAAAATCGGGTCAGGAGGGAAAAAGGCTTGATAATATGACTTTAGCTGAAATGGATGTATATTGGGAAGAGGCTAAAAAGAATTTTAATCACTAAGTTTTCCTATTATCGTTATTGAAACCCTTAATGTTTTACCATTAAAGGTAATTATTCTACACAGCCTAATATGTGTGAGGATAGACCCAAAAAGACTATGGTAATTTTAGTGTTACATGAACCACTGCAAAATAAATACTCAGCCTAGCAGATACGCCACCATTAACCAACTGTCGAACAATTCGTATTCATATCAAGTGAATTAGATAAGAATATACTCATCTAATCAATACTTGCAATAACAAAAAGGCAAGTATTGAGAAATCCTTTGACATCTATTTTAAAATAACAAACAAAAGATAATTTGAGATGTTATGGTCAAAAAGGTTCTTTCTCAGTTCATTAATTCGTAAACCTTTAACGAAATTTACACATGCATAAAAGCCTTTTTGGCTAACAATTCTTCTTGGGTTTCCCGGTTGTCTTCATCATCAATACAACAATCTACCGGGCAAACGGCTGCACATTGAGGTTCATCATGAAATCCAACACATTCGGTGCATTTATCGGTTACAATATAATAAACATCCATGGCTACGGGAATCTGTGGTTCATCGGCATTATAGGCTTTTCCTTTAAGTGTAACAATATCTCCCTTCAAACTAGTACCATCAGAAAAACGCCATTCGTTACCACCTTCATAAATTGCATTATTAGGGCATTCTGGTTCACAAGCTCCACAATTTATACATTCATCAGTGATTTTTATTGCCATTATTATTTGATTAAATAAATTATTAATTATGAACTGCAAAAATATGGTATAAAAACGAACTTGTCAAATAATAACCGAGTGAATTTAACTAACAAATATTTTAAGAAATTATAGAGTATTTGGCTTGGATTGGGAGAAAAAAAAGCGTATTAGAATTATTCTAACACGCTTTTGCCCTTAGGGCTTGGTTGGTTGACTTTGGTTATTTTGTTATTCTATAGCTACCATTTTAGTGAATACTGCTTCTTTTATGAAGTAATATTTCTTTCCTCCTACCGTTTTATCGTCTATACTATAGGCAGCAATTTGAATATAACCGTTCCCTGTAGATAGCCCATTTAAATCTGCTGCGGAGAATGTATGTGAACTATAATTACCACTCTTGGTAACCTGAACAACACCACCGTTAGGAGCGTAAACTCCAAAAATAACAGAGTCGGCTCCTGTGATTGTATTTGTTGCAGCTATAGTTACGCCATTGGCTTTAGTTACCTTTGAAATATTACCACCAATGCTGTCTAACACAGGAAACGGATTTGAAGGCGAGTGGTTAATGGCAGGAACTCCTGTAGAAGTATTTCCCTCAACAGACCAAGTCACACCACTGCTGTAACTAACTCCGGTGGGTGTAGTGGCGTCAACGGTGTAAACATACGAATTATTAGTTTGCTTGGTTAAATTAATTGAATTACAACTTACTACCCCTGCATCTAAATAAGTGTTGGGCGTATCAAAAAAGAGTGCCACCGGAATACCAGTCTCTATTTTTTGAGGCCCCACGATAGGCACTGTAACCGAGGAAATTGATTTTACAGCCACTAAAACCCCATTTGCATCAGTTGGAGTTGGTGTTGGATTAGAAGGAGGCGTAGCCTGTGCCGGAGGGGGAGCAGGTGTAGGAGTTGGAGTTGGTTCAGGCACTTCATCTTCATTCCTATCGCATGAACTAAGAGAGAACATTAACCCACTCATAAATACTAATAATAAGAGGTAAATTGGCTTTTTCATAATTTCTTTATTTTAGAATTTAACACAAAATTACAAAATAACATTTTTTTACAAAATACCTGCCAGTGGGTATATTCTTATCCGTACTGGTACGGATAAGAACAAAAAAAACAAGCTGATTTTAATGGTAAAACAATAGAAACCAACTTATTAATTATTTACTTCTTTTTTAAAAGAGAGTTAACGATTTAAATAACTTTTCCAATAATTTGGAATTAAGAAGAGCATTTACCGTTACAGTTTTTTTGGCATTCGTCTTGGCTGCTGCACTGATGTTCACAACTATCGCCACATGTATGATTTGAGGCATGCATTGAAGCACATTGATCACCACAATTTTTTTGGCACTCCTCTTTATTGCTACAATTGTGCTCACAGCCGGCCATGCATGAAGAATTGCCATGGTGCTTTTTTGACATATGCATACAAGCCTCTTTTTCTTCGGCTGAGCATCCCATTTTGTCACAATATGAAGCACATTCCTCCGGGGTCATTTTAGCACATTTATCCAAATCGCACTTGCCCGACATTTCCATTTTACCTTCCATACAGCAGGCACCACCTACCGTTCCACCTGTATTAGGAACAGCGATATACGGAGCAATGACCAATGAAACAATACTCATGAGCTTAATTAATATATTCATAGATGGACCAGAAGTATCTTTAAAAGGATCACCAACAGTGTCTCCGGTAACAGAGGCTTTATGCGGTTCAGATTTTTTATAATAAATCTCTCCGTTAATTTCTACCCCTTTTTCAAAAGATTTTTTTGCATTATCCCATGCACCTCCGGCATTGCTTTGAAAAATACCCATTAATACCCCTGAAACGGTAACACCGGCTAGTAATCCGCCTAATACTTCAGGACCAAATAAAAAGCCTATAATAATAGGTGTAATTAAAGCTATAGCGCCCGGTAACATCATTTCACGAATGGAAGCACGGGTTGAAATTTCAACACATTTCTCATACTCAGGCTTGGCCTTGTATTCCATAATTCCCGGAATTTCTCTAAACTGACGTCTTACTTCCTGAACCATATCCATAGCAGCTTTTCCAACTGCTTCAATAGCTAATGCAGAGAATATAAACGGAATCATTGCACCTACAAACAATCCTGCCAACACCGGAGCCTTGTATATATCAATAGCCGATATACCGGCAATTCCAACAAAAGCAGCAAATAAAGCCAATGAAGTTAAAGCAGCTGAAGCACTAGCAAACCCTTTTCCGGTGGCAGCGGTAGTATTTCCTACAGCATCTAAATTATCAGTACGTTCACGTACTTCAGGAGGCAATTGACTCATTTCGGCAATACCCCCTGCATTATCTGCAATAGGACCAAAAGCATCAATAGCCAACTGCATGGCTGTAGTGGCCATCATTCCTGCAGCAGCTATAGCTACTCCATATAAGCCAGCGAAATGGTACGACCCCATAATTCCGGCAGCAAGCACAATCATTGGTACAACGGTACTTTCCATACCTACCGATAATCCACCAATGATATTGGTAGCATGACCGGTAGCAGATTTTTTAATGATAGAATTAACAGGGCGCTTACCCATTGCGGTATAATACTCGGTAACAATACTCATAATGGCTCCAACAATAGTTCCGATAATAATAGCCATAAATACACCATTTTTAGTAAATGGAACTCCGCGTAATGTAAGTTCGTCATCAGGCAACATATAGTTAACCACAAAATACGAAGCTATAACGGTTAAAATCATAGCTAACCAATTTCCTATGTTTAAGGCTGCTTGCACATTTGATTTTTCGTCTTTAACTTTAACAAACCATGTTCCTACAATCGAGAAAACAATTCCTAACCCGCAAATTAACATGGGCAATAATATAGGTGACATGCCACCAAAGTTATCATCAACATAAATTTCCTGACCCAAAACCATAGTAGCTAATATTGTAGCAACATAAGACCCGAATAAGTCAGCACCCATACCGGCAACATCTCCCACATTATCACCTACGTTATCGGCAATGGTGGCAGGGTTTCTTACATCATCCTCAGGAATTCCTGCTTCAACTTTACCTACTAAATCTGCCCCTACATCAGCAGCTTTGGTATAAATACCACCTCCAACACGAGCAAACAAAGCAATTGATTCGGCTCCTAAAGAAAATCCCGTTAATACTTCAATAGCTGTTTTGATGGTATTTTCGCCCAAATCGCTAAAAATATTAAGGAAAATAATAAATAAACTTCCTAAACCTAATACTGCTAAACCGGCTACTCCTAAACCCATAACGGTACCACCGGTAAATGATACTTTTAATGCTTGCGCTAAGCTGGTTCTTGCAGCTTGTGTGGTACGCACGTTAGCCTTTGTAGCAACTTTCATTCCTATGTATCCGGCAGTAGCCGAAAATACAGCACCTATGATAAAAGCTATAGAAATTATCCAACTAGAGTGAATTTCTACCCCGTTTACTTCTTTAATAGTTCCTGAATAAGCCAATAATACGGCCGCTATAAGCACAAAAATACTAAGTACTTTCCACTCTGCTTTTAAAAAGGCCATTGCACCTTGAGCAATATAACCGGCCAATTCCTGCATGTTTTTGTCGCCTGCATCTTGTTTGCTTACCCAGGCAGATTTTACTGCCATAACTATCAGCCCTATTATTCCTAAGGCCGGAACTAAATAAATTACTTGATTCATTTTAAAATATTAATAGTTTATTGTTTGTTATTATTTATTAATCAACATTTTAAGTTAATTCCTCCTAAAAAAAGGAAGGCAAAAGTAATAAAATATATTGATATGATTAATTTACATTTATTTCTTTTCTATAATTTAGGATTAACACCATTATAGTCAATTATTTACAATTAAAATATTTTTAACTCAAAAACATTTTAAGTATCATTATCTAATAATTAATAGAAATTTTAACTAGAACTTCGAAAGTGTATTATAATTTCATTTTAAGGTAAGTTTACTTTCTTTTCAGGTTTCTCTACTTCTATGGCATGCGCCAAGAGTCGCCTTCCGTACGTAGTGACAATAAAATGATATTTCAATTTTTCGATGGCTGTTATTGTAATTGGTGTAACTCCGGCTAATGATGTTCCTCGGTTTAATTCTCCCTCACTATTAATTATAAACAAACCTTCATTAAGTGTTGATACAGCCAACAATCTGCTGGTATCGCTTAAAGAAATAATTTGAGGCATTCCTGAAATATCAGAGTTAAAGTTAAAGTTGAATTTAACGGTGCGGTCTTTATTTAAAACATTTAAACGCTTCCCATCAGCATAAATGTATTCCATATTACCATCATAGTCTAAATCTGAGTAGGTAAAATAAAAATTCTTTCCAAGCTTAGGCATCATTTGTTGGGCATCGAACTTCCCCTTAAAATTATAGCGATAAACCACTCCCTCATCATCGCTCACAAATATGCTCGATGTGCTTAGTGTTTTCTTAATATCGGTATATATCATATTGTTATGTAAGCCGGGTAGTTTTTCTTTGAACCTTACTACCCAGTTCCCCTTCTTATCAATAAGACGTAAATTTAGTTCTTTATCCGCAAAGCAAATCATCTCTCTGCCGTCACTGTAAATACTCATAAACTCACCTTTAAGCTCAGCTTTTAAACGTTCGGTATACCAGTCCTTATCAAGTTTTCCATTAGTGGAATAATTATAAATTATCAGATTATCGCAGGCTACTAACAATAAAGGCTCTTCATTGTTACGTAAATTAATACAACCTAGTCCGGTGGTGGCCTTTGCTTGTAATTTAGTAGGCGATTGACCTACATCATTTCCATTATTGTCTATCAAATACAAATATGATTCTGATACAAATGCCAAAACATAATTTCCGTTATTCTGAACATTGGTTTGATATATTTTACCCAACACTCTTTCGTTTAAGCTTTTCTCCCACAGTTGTTTGCCATCTTTGTCATAAACGTGCAGCTTCAGGTTAGCATCTTGCAACACAAACATATCGCTTGAGTCAAGCGGGTTTTTAATCAAAAATGGAGGTGTAATAAATGTTGTATCGTTTTCAATATCCCATAAGGTGTTAAACTCAGGGCGATAAACAGGATTATATTTTAAACATAAGTTATTGTAGAACAAATTACCGTTTCCTTTAAATTGTAGTGCCAATGACTGAAACTTTCTGAACAAAGGAACATTTTTCTCAATTTCTTTAGACAACTTTTTATCCACTTGCTTTGACAATAATTGAGGTGAGCGTGCTACCGCAGAGTATATAAAGAAATTAGTGTTATCGGATAAACTCTCGGCAAATTTCTTGTAGTCTTTATCTTTAGCTAAGGTTCGGTCGGCCAGGTAAAAGTTTAACAGGCTTCGTAGTGCAGCCTGATTATCAGAAATAATAATATAATCTTTTAAAGCCATATAATAATGTTGTGCAAAATCAGGGAAAGACTTTCCAAAAATCATAGGTAGTATTGATGATAATTGCAAAGGATATATTTTGTGATTACGATACTCCTCAGTATCTTCATTTTCACTTTCTGAATTACCTATATTTACTTGTACACTTTGGTTAAGTTCACTAAAAGCATTTAAGGCTTTATTTATGTCCCTAGCTTTAAATACTGCAAACTTGTCAGGGGCATAATAATCGCCATAAGTTTCTGTATAAACTGAGGCCATTTCGTTGCCCACCCAGCTATTGAAAAAGGCATTCAAATCAATCCCAAATTTTGATTCTAACTCCTTAAGGTTTTGTTTTTGTTTTCCTTCGGTATTGTTAAACCTGTTTAGTTCTTTTATATACTTTGAAGCATCAGACACACCGGTATATGTAAAGAAAGCAGTATTAGTAGGTAACACATTGGTTAACTCAATCTTAGGTGCATTTTGACTTTTGAATAAAGATAAAAAATCGTGTAAAGAGTCGCTGCTGTATGAGAAACCATTGAGCACAATAATGTCTTTCTTAAAATTCAAGTCCATTGAAATCCATTGTGCAAAGTTTGACATAATGTTTACAAAGTCACGATTTTCCTCATTCAGATATTGAGGCATAATGCCCGAAAGGTTTTTAAAGTTCACAAATACATTGGCTTTACTTTGATTTCCGGTGGTTTTTAATACCTGAGCAAAAGAATTATTTTGCATTAATGAAACATCAGAAACCAGAGTTCTTGCCGATTGTTCAATTAAATCGGGCGAATAGCTCAAAGCAAAAATCATATTGTTAAGATAGTAATAAAACTTCTTGCCATCGCGAAGCTTATATTGGTGTACCGCAATACCTGCCACCATTGTGTCGCTTTTAGTGTACATTACCGGAATTGCTTTTTCAATAATTTCATTTACTGCTCTTCTTTCGGCAGTGAGCGGTATGTTAAAGGCTAACAGAAAGTCAACCCCCTGAGCGGTATCGGCATGAACTGATAAATATATTTTAGTATCTTCTTTAATTTTCAATACTTCCCGACCATGCACAAAAACAGAATCAAAAAAGTTAACTTTCTTATTGATGTTTTGCAATGATTCTATATTCAACAGTTCTTTCCAGATAGAGTTTTCTTCCGAGAAGCTTTTCCATGTTTCGCTAAAATCGTGCGCCTCTGTTATGCAAACAGCATTGTCAGGAATAGCTTTTAAAACCGGTGTCAGCGGTGTTTTTACCTGCTTAAAGTAAAAATAACCGTAGATGGCACCTCCTACAACAGGAACTATCAGAAATGTTATTAGTATCTTTTTCAGCATAGTTTTATTTTGTTGGTGGTTGAACTACTTAATGTATCAAAAAATATTTCCATTTGTTTAGGCAATAAGCTAAAAGTTTTGCGGTGATATGGTGTTATTCCGTACTCTGCAATTGCTCTTCGGTGTTTTACAGTTGGGTATCCTTTGTTTTGTTTCCAACCATATCGAGGATACTTTTCATGTATTTTATTCATAAAATCGTCTCTGTATGTTTTGGCCAGCACCGAGGCTGCTGCAATATTGGCATATTTACTATCGCCTTTTACCACCGTGGTATGCACTATTTGATTGTATTGTTTAAAGCGATTGCCATCAATAACAATATGCTCAGGCTTTGTTTTTAATTTATCCAAAGCCTTGTGCATGGCTAAAATAGAAGCATTTAAAATATTTATTTTATCTATCTCATGGTTGTCAATCATTGCAACTCCATAAGCCAAAGCCTCCTTTTCAATTATTTCTCTAAGTTTATAGCGTGTGTTCTCGTTTAGTTTTTTTGAGTCGTTAAGTTCGTCATGTTTAAAATTTTCAGGTAAAATCACGGCAGCCGCAAACACCGGTCCTGCCAAACAACCTCTACCGGCTTCATCACACCCGGCTTCTATTTTGTTTATTTGCATACTTACCCTCAACATTTTTTATACTTTTAAAACTTTATCACAACTATTCCATAACAATTCGGCCGTTTTATCCCAACTGAATTTTTCTCTTTGCTCCTGCCCTTTCTTAACAATATCAGCAGCCAAGGCTTTATTCTCATATAAGTTAATCATGGCTTGTGCAATGTCCTGTTCATCGAGGGGATTGCTCAGCAAAGCAGCATTCCCGGCTACTTCGGGCAAACTGCTCAAATTGGAGGTAATTACCGGAACATCGCAATTCATAGCTTCCAACACCGGAATACCAAAGCCTTCAAATACCGGAACATAAACTAAGGCAAATGCTGAAGCAGTTATTTTATGCAGCTCTTTCTCCTCTACCCTACCCAAAAAAATAATCTCATCTTTATATTCACAATCGTTTAAACTCTTTTTCATTTCCCTATTCCAAAAATAGGCTTGCCCGGCAATAAGCAATTTATGCGGAGCCTTGCTTTTCTTTTTAAAACTATCGTAGGCCTTGAACAAACGCTGTAAATTTTTTCGTGGATGTATAGAACCTACGTAAAGAAAATATGGCATTCCCAAACTGCGCTCATTCATTACCTTGTTCTTAACTGTAGTGTCAACAGGTCGGAAACCTGCACTACAACCATTATACACTACATCAATATGGGACGGTTCAATATTATAACTCTTGGCAATGTCGTTCTTAGAAAATTCAGACACGGTAACAATACGATTAGCTTTACGGGCAAAGCGTGGAAAATAATAATTATAATATTTCTCCACCAGCCAAGGCAAATCGTTGGGAAAATGATGAAAGTTAATATCATGTATTACGGCTACCTGCTTAACCGAACTGCGTAGCGACAAATATCCGTCACATGATAGAAACAAATCGGCCTTTAAACGATTTAATAAATCGCAAATAACAAATTCAAACCAATAAACAAACAAAAATGGGTGTCGTGCCGGAGGTCCGGCAATGATAGGTGTAACATTATCTGAAAAGATAAAACTTTCGTGAAAGGGTCTATCAAAAATAAAATAAAAATGATGCTCCGGATGATTGGATGTAATACGGCTGAGGGTTTCAAACATAAAGCGCCCAATACCTTCCAGCTTATTATGCTGCAAAAGCCGTGTATTTACAACAATTTTCAATATTGATAATTTTTATTTCAAGGCGAAATTACTTTATAAAATAAGGCTTTACACCTATAAATAGGGCAATTACTTAACATTAAGTTGTTGATTTCCTTATTTTTATTTTCCTTTGCCTGCCTTTAAACAATTATTATTCAATAAAACTTATATCATTTTACTTTATAGAATCGTTGAAAACCACTGCTAAATATATATTACAGCGTATTTTAGGATTTGACAGATATTTGTTTGTATTTTCTGTTTTTAAGGTTTATACCTTGAAATGGGATAAGAACGAAAATCATTTTTTGCACTTTATCAATATGCTTTCGCCCAAAGGTGTGTTTATTGACATTGGGGCTAATATAGGCATTATGACTTCTATTGCAGCACGTAAGCATAAAGGAATTACCATACATGCTATTGAACCCATGAGTCAAAATGTTAGTGCTTTGAAAAAGATTATTTCATTTTTTGGCTTAAAAAATATTTTTGTTCACCAGGTGGCATTGGGCAATCAAAATGGAAAAATAAAAATGGTAATGCCTATTCGCAATAAAGTGCGTTTTCAGGGCTTAAGCCATGTTTTGCATGAGAGCATTCATGAAAATAATGATGGAGAGATTACCGAAGTTGACATTTTTAAAATAGATGATTTTGAACCTTTAAAAAATAGTCCAAAAAGAATTGAAGGAATAAAAATGGATGTAGAAAATTTTGAGCAATTTGTTGTAAAGGGTGGTATAAACACCATAAAACAACATAAACCTGTTTTATATATTGAATTGTGGGATAATGAAAACAGAACCTCATGCTTTAACGATTTACAGGCCATTGGTTACAAGGCATACACTTTAGTAGATAATCAATTAACCCTGTATAGCCCAGACAAACACCATCATCACAATTTCTTTTTTGTTTGTGATTGATAAACATTTTATCAATATCAGATAAAGCAAAACTAAATACTAGCTTAGAAACGATAGCCAAGTCCGTAGGCAAAAAAATCGGCTTTGGCATAATGTGACTTTAGGGTAAAGTTAAGGTTTATATTCTTGGTTAAGTGATAACTTATTCCCATTTTTAAATACATAAAAGGTATTTCTTTATAATTATTATAGGCATAAAAGCCAACTGCAAGGGGAATGGAAAGTTTTCCTATCATTACTTCATAAACAGCGCCCACACCTGCTTGTAAATTGCTTTTATGATTGTTGCTGCTGTCACTATCAAATTTCATTTGGTGATTTACTGAGGAATCATCAAAGAAATCGAATAATAATCCAAGTCCGGCTTTTGTACTATAACGATAAAGTCCTGTAAATGATAAATTACTAACGAAATACTGTTTGCCCAAAACCGGATATACTTCTTTTAAACCCACACTGTAGCTTAAGGAATAATATACTTTATGAACGGGTATTAGGCTGTCCGTTAAAGAGTAAACATGTTGACTTTTTTGGAACTGATATGCAAACCCCAAGCCCAATAGATTTACGCCTAAATTAGGTAAACGAAAAGCACCATTAGAGAAATGAACCAGATTTAATCCAATAGAAATTTTGTGATTGGGATTGATCTGATAATTATAGCTGTTTGATAGAAATATAGCAGCATTAAGATGAGTCCCGCTTACCAGGTTTTTATAATTATGAGTTCTGTCAAATTTATTTTCAACCCAACCGGGCCCTAATCCTAATCTGAAATTAAAGCCTGATTTACTAAATCTTACGTAAGGAAATTTAATGTAAGCATAAGCACTAAACATATCTCCTGTGTATTTGTTATGACCAACATTGCTGTAAAAAGCCCCTATACCTGCTTCCGGAAAATGATAATCTCTATGCCATAGTTTTGTACCGTTAGCCTGCTTGCCTACACTAGCTTCAAACATGCCAAAATGAGCATTGGGGTAACCTTTTAAATTTGGCCTATGAGCCATAAAAGAAGAATATGAACCACATGCCCCGATAACAATATTTTCAAAAGTGCTTTGCCCTTGAGCCGAAAAACAAATACTCCATAAAACAACACCTATTACGATGCGAACGTGCTTCAACATGGCTGTTAATTACAGTAATGGGTAATTTCTTCCAAATTATTTCCTTTTATTTTGTCATTTAGTTCGGGGTAGTACTCAGAAGGTGGTATGGAACCCGATTGTCCTAATACTTCCATGCTTGATGCGTCAATGGCTTTAAAGGTAAAAGAACCGTCAGCATTAGGCAACACCAATAAAACCGCTTTATTACTATCTGCATTTATGATACTTTCTTGTATGGCCTTTTTGTTAGATAGTTCAAAAGGCAACTTGTAAAAAGATTTAATATCTTTTTTGGTTTCACTGTCAAGCTCTGTTGCATCTATCATTAAAGTTAAGTCTTTTAATCGAGGAGCATTTTTAATATACATTTTCATTAATTGAATTTCAGTGGTTCCTTTACTTTTATAATCAATTTGCAACAGTAAGCTTTTTATACCATATACTATTTCAAATTCTTCCTGAGCTATTGAAGGTAAAGCTGCAGAGGCAACGGTACTTTTATCATCAGGCAAATCGGTTCGCTTTAATTCAATACTTGAAGCTCTTAAGGGTAAGTGTTTTTTGTTGTAATTTTCAACAACCTCATGTCTGTTTTTATATAGTTTTTGGGTGGTTTTATATGAATGATAGTCGGCATAATTAATGCTGTATTTTGAATTATAAATATACAGAGTACGTGGTTCTTTCTTTAATATAATTTGCTTTAGTTCAGCAGCACTTACGAACTGTATGCTTCTTTCCGGTTTCCAGTATTTCTCAATATGCTTTATTATCATCGCATTATAATTATCAATTTCTTTTTTATATGAATCAGCCTCTTCGGGTTTCATCTTTTCCATCATTTTTACATCTGCCTCAACTGCAGAAACTAACAAACGATAACTGTTTAAGTTAGTTTGTGCCTGTATGGTCAATAAGGGATAAAAAAAACATACTAAATACCCCAAAAGCATTGGTTTACTCCATATAAAAAAAAACAGTCTCATCTCAAGGCAAAATAGAGATTATAATTTACCTTTAATAATTTCATCAACTACAGTAGGGTCAAGCAAAGTAGTGGTATCGCCTAATGCATTAATCTCATTTTCGGCAATCTTTCTTAATATTCTACGCATAATTTTTCCGCTTCGTGTTTTCGGTAAATTACTTACAAATTGAATTTTATCGGGCTTGGCTATAGCACCTATAATTTTAGTTACTGTTTCGTTAATATCCTTTCTGGTCATTTCATTGTTTCCGTGCGAGCCTTGGTAAATAACAAAAGCATAAATTCCTTGCCCTTTAATATCGTGCGGATATCCAACAACGGCACTTTCCATTACTCCTTCGTGCATATTGATAGCATTTTCTATTTCGGCAGTTCCTATGCGATGTCCGCTAACATTCAACACATCATCAACACGCCCCGTAATACGGTAATCACCATCTATATCTCTCAGGCATCCGTCTCCGGAGAAATATAAATTTTCATAGGTAGAAAAATAATTGGTTCTGAATCTTTCATGGTCACCATATATAGTACGGCACATGCCCGGCCAAGGAGCCTTCATACATAGGTTTCCTTTTACATCATTTCCCTGAGCCTCATTTAATTTATCATCTATCAATACAGGTTGTACTCCGGGTAAAGGTAGGGTAGCAAATGAAGGCTTTGAAGGGGTTATACCGGCTAAATTAGATATTAATATTCCTCCCGTTTCAGTCTGCCACCAAGTATCTACAATTGGGGCTTCTCCTTTGCCAATTTTACTGTTATACCAATGCCATGCTTCTTCGTTAATGGGCTCCCCAACACTTCCCAACACTTTTAAACTGCTCAAATCTTTACCTTCAATATACATATCACCATAGGCCATTAAACTTCTAATTGCGGTTGGAGCAGTGTATAAAATATTTACTTTATACTTTTCTACTATTTCCCAAAAGCGCCCTGCATCAGGCCAGGTGGGAATGCCTTCAAACATTAAACTTGTAGCACCTGCGCTTAGCGGACCGTAAATAATATAACTATGTCCGGTTATCCAACCTATATCAGCCGTACAAAAATACATTTGCCCGGGTTGATATTGGAATACATTTACAAAAGTGTAATTAGTCCATATCATGTATCCTGCGCAGGTATGCACCACCCCTTTGGGTTTACCGGTTGAACCCGAAGTGTAAAGTATAAACAACGGGTCTTCGGCATCAGTTTCAACTGCCGTAAAATCAGCGTTACCCTGAGTTTCTACCTTTTTAATTTCATCTTCCCACCATACATCGCGACCTTTTATCATACTAACAGGTGTATGTGTTCGGGTACAAACAATAATTTTTTTCACAAAATCACATCCAATCAAAGCATCATCAATAACCCCCTTTAAAGGAATTTCTTTAGCTCCACGATAAGCACCATCACAAGTAATAATAAATTCAGCTCTGGTATCATGTAGTCGGTCTGAAATTGATTTGGCTGAAAATCCACCAAACACAACAGTATGTATAGCCCCGATTCGCGCGCAAGCCAATACGGCAATTACTAATTCCGGAATCATTCCCATATAAATACATACCCTATCGCCTTTCTCAACCCCATTGTTTTTTAAAACGTGGGCAAATTGGCAAACTTTAAAATATAAATCTTTATAGGTAAGCACACGATGATGCTCTTCAGGATTATTAGGCTCCCAAACTATAGCCGGAACATTGGCTTTATCGGCCAAATGGCGGTCTAAGCAATTTTCGGTAATATTGAGTTTCCCCTCTTCAAACCATTTTATTTGGGGTGTTCTAAAATCCCAATTCAGTATTTTGTTCCACTTTTTTCTCCAGGTAAAATGCGAGGCTATCTCTCCCCAAAATTCTTCAGGAGCTTCAACACTTCTTTTATACTGTTGGTTGTAATCATCAAGCGATTTAATTTGATAAGGATAAGATGACATAACTTTTATTTTAGTAGTTTTTATACGTTTTAAAATTACGAATATAACAAACTGATTTTATGTTTTTTGAAAATTAACGAATTTATTTACATTTGTACCCATGATAACTACCGAGCAAATTAAAGATTTAAAAGAGCGAACTGATGCCTTAAGGAGGTATCTTTGACATAGATAGAAAAAAAAGAGAAATAGAGGAAGAAGAAGAAAAAACCTTAGCACCCGATTTCTGGGAAGACTCAAAAAAAGCTGAAGAATTACTAAAGATTATTCAATCGAAAAAGAATTGGACAAGTGCTTATGAAAAATGTCTTAAGCAAACCGATGAGGTTGTCACTATGATGGACTTTCTGAAAGAAGGTTTGGCCACTGAGGAGGATATGGACTTAAGCTATAACGAGGCTTTGAAGCTTGTGGAAGACCTAGAGTTTAAAAATATGCTAAGTACAAAAGAAGATAAATTGAGTGCTGTACTTACCATTAACAGTGGTGCCGGAGGAACCGAAAGCTGCGATTGGGCAAGTATGTTGTTGCGTATGTACAAAATGTGGGCGACCAACGAGGGGTTTCAGATTATTGAAACTGACTTTCAAGAGGGCGATGTAGCCGGAATAAAATCAGTAACCATTCAAATCTTAGGCGAGTTTGCATACGGAAACTTAAAAGGGGAAAGCGGTGTGCATCGTTTGGTTAGAATATCTCCTTTTGATGCCAATGCCAAAAGGCATACTTCCTTTGCCTCGGTTTACGCCTACCCATTAATTGATGACACTATTGAAATAGAAATAAACATGGGAGATATCGAGTGGGATACCTTTCGCTCGGGTGGTGCCGGTGGACAAAATGTAAACAAAGTGGAAACTGCTGTAAGATTACACCACAAGCCAACCGGTATTATTATTAAAAATCAGGAAAGCCGCTCGCAGTTACAGAATAAAGAAAATGCCATCAGGTTACTTAAATCGCAATTATACGAAATTGAGTTGCGCAAGCGTATGGAAACACAGGCTGCTATTGAAGGTACCAAAATGAAGATTGAATGGGGGTCGCAAATTAGAAATTATGTAATGCACCCATACAAATTAGTAAAAGATGTACGCACCGAGTACGAAACAAGCAACGTGCAAGAAGTTATGGACGGAAATCTAAACCCTTTTATAAAAGCTTACTTAATGCAATTTTCAAATCATAAACCTAAACCACAATAATCAATAATTTAACAATAATGAAAAACAAAAAACTATCACCTTTATTACTTTTTTTATTCCTCGGCATAAACGTTTTTGCGCAAGATGCAAGTCAAAAGTCGCTATGCTGGAAAATTAGCGGAAATGGATTAAATCAAGATTCTTATGTTTTTGGAACCATCCATTTAATTGGCAAAAAAGACTTTTTTATGCCTAAAGGTACTGAAGATGCTTTTAATAAATGTAAAACTCTGGCGCTTGAGGTTGATTTGAATATGGACAAGGAAACCAAAAAAAATGTAGGAAAGTCGGCTGTATTACCTGATGGAAAAACGCTTGAAGATTATTGTACAGCAGAACAATATAAAATAATTAAATCTTTTATGGTTGATACTATAAAAATGGCAGGAATTAAAATTAAATTATACTCTCGACTAAAGCCTATTTATCTGCAAAGTGTGCTTCTTAAAGAACAACTGAAAGGCAGTAAATCTTATGAAGAAACATTCGTTAAAAAAGCTAAGAAGAAAAAAATGAATCAAATTGGATTAGAAGAAATTGCTTTACAGATGCGTGTTTTAGATACTATTCCGGTTGATAAGCAAGTATCAGAAATGGTAAAATCTATTGTAGAAGGAAAGGCCGGTATAAGAAACTTTAATGAAATGATTGAGGTATATAAGTCGCAGGATTTAGAAAAACTGCATCAACTTACTGTTAGTGGCGATAATGAAATTTCGGGCTTTGAGGATATATTTTTAACCAACAGAAACGAAAGTTGGATTCCTGTAATAGAAAAACAAATAAAAATACAACCAACATTTATTGCTGTGGGCGCGGCTCATTTAGGCGGAAGCAATGGAGTGCTAAACCTTTTAAAACAAAAGGGATATACAATTACTCCTGTTTTTTGATATTTTTGTAAAACAATTTAACACTAATAAAAATGATAAAGAAAATTACGTTATCTCTTTTTGTAAGTTTATTATTCGGATATAGTTTAATAAAAGCTCAACCGGGGGTTACCCCTATATATCCATATTCACAAAACTTTGATACTTTTCTGCCTTTTCAAAGTGTAGAAGGACAATCGGGTTGGTTGAACGGCAATTTCTTTGGAGCAGTTCCAAGCGATGTAAGTATTTATCTAAACAGAGGTATTGACAGTACATTATCTATGTCTATTAATCTTAGTGATAATATAAGCTACGACTCTATTCTTACACCATACATAGGCGACCTTGTGGCCACTACCCAATTTAGTTTTTATTATCGTGTTGTAAATGCTGCTTTTAATGCCCCTCATACCTTAGGGGGTGATGGTGGATTAAAAGTTAGTATTTTGCCCTACAGCGGCCCTGTTGCCGAGCCTGAAACAGAATTATACCGAATCAGTAGTTTAAATCATACCGATAGTGTTGACTATGTAAAAGTAGTTTTAGATTTAGATAGTAGCTATGCAGGTAAAACAGCCTATTTTAAATTTTCGTTTTATCAGGGAAATCTTGGCGACAACTTTTACATTGACATTGACAGTATTGAAATTAATCACCCAACAATTATTACCTCAACGGTTAATGTTAATAAAAACAGGTTTAAGGTTTACACTAACGAAAACAACAAAATTTATATTTCAGGATCTATAAATAATAGTGCAGAAGTTGCAGTGTATAATATTGAAGGTAAACAAATGTTTAACACTAACTTTAACGGAAATTTATGTATAGATGCTTATCACTGGCCTAAAGGAATATATTTTATTGGTATTGGCAGTGCCCAAAATTTTGTTTCACACAAAATTGTCATCAGGTAATCACAACCTAGGCTTCATAAGGTATGATATATAATAATTATTCTGTTACCTCTTATTATCATGAAATATAACCAAGAGAACGACAGTAATCAAGCGCATTACAGAGCCAATATTAAAATAGGCTTGCCCGTGGCAGTAGTTTTAAAGAAGAATCAAAAAACCGGCAAGAGAACTTATGGAAAAGTACAATGGATATTAACCAGTGCTGCTTACCATAGCAGAGGTATAAAGGTAGTTTTAGATAACAGGCAAATAGGTCGTGTGCAGGAAATAATGCCCGAAGAAACCTAGAAATATATTACGAAATTGTGGATTTTTTTTGAGTAGAGATTATTAAATCTCTACTCATTATGGGTAGTGGTCCTGGAGGGAGTCGAACCCCCAACCTTCTGATCCGTAGTCAGATGCTCTATCCAATTAAGCTACAGAACCAATAATCTTTCAAATAATAATACCGATAAATCCTAAATTAATTCTTTTTCCGGTATCAGGGCGGCAAAGATACAACTTTTATTTAAAGTACAAATATTATTATTTCTAAGTCTATGAACTTTAACTAATTTTTTTTGTTTTTATTTTACAAGGGTTAAGTCAATAATTATTAGTTAATACACTGCTATTCAATGCCACAAGTATAATAGTATCAATATTTATATAAAAAACTTAACTTTGTAGTTTGTAATCATATAATCATTTATAATTATTTCGCTTATGTTTATTAAAAGATTTTTTGTCTTATTATTATTTGCCTATTTATTTTTCCCTTTGTCAGTTCAAGCTGCCAATTCAAGTCTAACAGCCGACTCATTAAATATTGATTATAACCATCGCAGCGATTCAGTAAACATTTTACATAATCATGTCAATTTAAAGATAACAAGCTTGACCCTCTCCCCTATTTCGGGTTATTCACAAATAAAGTTAGTTCCTAAAGTAAATAATATACATCAGGTTACCTTTGATTTGCTTATGATGACAATTGATTCCGTAGTGATGAATAATAATTTATTAAATTACAGCTATAACGATACTTTGCTTCATATCAATTTAGGAAACAATTATAATATTAGCGACACTCTGCTATTGACAATAGCCTATCACGGCATACCTGTAACTGATGCCAGTGGTTTTGGAGGCTTTAGTTTTTCGAGCGGATACGCTTACAACTTAGGTGTTGGGTTCAGTGCAAATCCTCATGTTTACGGACGAGTGTGGCATCCTTGTTTTGATAATTTTGTAGAGCGTGCAACCTATAGTTTTGAGATTACTACCTTATCGAACCATAAAGCCGTTTGTAATGGCTTGCTTACCAACAGCACTATTAATCCCGACAGCACTAAAACATGGCAATGGCAACTAAGTCAAGAGATTCCAAGCTATCTGGCTTGTGTAGCGGTATCTAATTATGCTACTGTACACCAGACTTTTAATGGTAGTAATGGAATTATTCCGGTGGAGTTAACAGCCAATCCAAGCGATACCACAAATATGAAAAACTCCTTTGTGCATCTTGAAAATGCGTTTCATATTTTTGAAAATAAGTTTGGCCCATACCTGTGGGATAAAGTAGGATATGTATTAGTTCCTTTTAACGGTGGTGCTATGGAACATGCTACCAATATTGCTTACCCACGTTTGGCTGTAACTTCGGGCAGTACTTTGTATGAAGCAGATTTGATGGCTCACGAATTGGCACATCATTGGTTTGGCGATTTGGTTACTTGCAAAACTGCTGAAGATATGTGGTTAAACGAGGGTTGGGCAAGCTTTGCATCCTATATTTTTATTGAAAATCTATCCGGTTATGAAGCCTACAAAAATGCTATTAGAAGTAATCATGCTCAAATACTTCAATTTACGCATCTTAAAGAAGGGGGCTACCGACCTGTTTCCGGTATTCCACACGAATACACTTATGGCGATCATGTTTATATGAAAGGAGCCGATATGGCTCATACCATCAGAGCATATCTGGGTGATTCATTATTCTTTAATGGCTTAAAACAGTACTTTAGCAATCATGCTTTCAGTCCGGTAACAAGCTATACTTTACGTGATGAGCTTGCTAATTATAGCGGTATTAATCTAAATGATTGTTTTGAAAATTGGGTATTTAATCCGGGTTTTGCTCACTTTTCTATTGATTCATTTTCAGTAAGCCCATTGGGCAATACATTTGATGTAAATGTATATGTTCGTCAACGCCTTACAGGAGCACCACAATTATTTAACAATGTACCTTTAGAAATTACTTTTATGAACAATGCCTTTGAAAAATTTGTCAGCACGGTAATAATGTCAGGGCAAACTGCATCATTTAATATTACAGTTCCATTTAATCCTTCATTTATCGCACTTAATATGGAGGCTAAAATTAGTGATGCTTCCGTATCGCAATATAAAGTTATTAAAAATACAGGAGTTAGTAATTACCCTGATTTAAAAATATCTTTTAATATATCTCAACTTAGCGATTCTGTATTATTACGAGTAACGCATAACTTTGTTCAACCCGACCCTGCTCCACAATGGACCGGTTATAAGGCATCGCCCAACCGATACTTCTTAATTGATGGGATTTTTCCGTCAGGGTTCAAAGGAACAGCTACCGTAATTTATGATGGCAGAAGCACCTCCCCAACACAAAATCAATTTCTTGATAATATGTTGTTTACACAGGGCTTTAATGAAGATAGTTTGGTATTGTTGTATAGAAGTTCTACCGCACAAAATTGGTCGGAATACCCGTATTATACCAAAGCTATGGGAAATGCAAACGATAAATTTGGAACAGTAAAGCTCGACTCAATTTTAAAAGGCGAATACACTTTTGGTATGCGTATAGCCCATACCGGAATTTCTAAATATAAAACTTATGATGGGGTTAAAATTAGCCCTAATCCCACCAAAGGAAAAGTAAAAATTGACTTTTCAAGCTTTTCTGCTTCAAACAATATTATTGAATTAAACCTTTACAATTTTGAAGGCCGCTGGATAAAAAACTTAAAAATTGAATCCCGCAGTACACCATACGAGCTAAGTACAGAAGGCTTATCGGAAGGGATATATTTAATAAATATGAATGACGGAATTTATCAGGAAACAAGCAAACTAATAATTATTAACTAAAATAACATGAGCCACCAATATACCGTTACAGAACGCTTTCTGCGTTATGTGCAAATAGATACACAATCAGATCCCGAGTCAAATACTTTTCCTTCTACTGAAAAACAAAAGAATTTAAGTAAAATTCTGGTAAAAGAACTGCACGACATGGGTATTAAAGATGCCCAACTTGATCAATATGGTTATGTGTATGCCACCTTACCTTCCAACAGTTCAAAAAAGAATGTTCCTGTTATTTGTTTTTGTTCGCATGTGGACACTTCGCCCGATTGTAGTGGTAAGAATGTAAATCCCGTTATTCATTACAATTATACCGGACATGATATTATTTTGCCTGCCGATGCCACACAGATATTAAAACCTTCGGAACATCCTGAACTACTTAACCAAATTGGGAATGACATAATTACTGCTGATGGAACAACACTATTAGGCGCTGACAACAAAGCAGGTGTAGCAGAAATAATGGATGCAGTTTACCAATTAATTCATCATCCTGAAATAAAACATGGTGACATTAAAATACTATTTACTCCAGATGAAGAGATAGGGCAAGGCGTAAAATATGTTGATCTGGAAAAGCTAGGTGCCCAATACGGTTATACTATTGATGGCGAAACGGCAGGACATATTGAAAATGAAACCTTCAGTGCCGATGCTGTAATATTAACTATCAACGGCATAAGCACTCATCCGGGTTTTGCCAAAAATAAAATGCAAAGTGCCATAAAAATAGCCTCGGCCATAATTGATGCCTTACCTAAAAACAGGCTCTCGCCAGAAACCACCGAAGGTAAGGAAGGCTTTATACACCCGGTAAGTATTAACGGTGCTATTGAAACCACAACTATTCATTTTATCATTCGTGATTTTGAACAGGCAAAATTAAAAGCACATGAAGATGAACTGGAAAATATAGTAAAAGAAGTAATAGCCCGATACCCCGGAACCGGATATAGTTTTGAAGTCAAGGAACAATATCGCAATATGAAAGAGGTGTTGGATAAGCACCCTAAAATTACCGAGTACGCTGTTGAAGCAGTAAAACGTAGTGGTTTAAAACCCCACCTTTCAAGCATTCGGGGAGGTACCGATGGCTCGCGCTTATCTTTTATGGGACTTCCCTGCCCTAACATATTTGCAGGCGAACACGCTTTCCACAGTAAATTGGAATGGGTGAGCGTACAAGATATGCACCGAGCGGTAGATACTATAATACATTTAGCCCAAATTTGGGAAGAAAAAAGTTAATCTTTTAAGAATTTGTTAATTATTCTTTTAGAAGATATTGAAAAATCAAGTACATTTGAACTTTAATTTAAAATTATGAATATACACGAATATCAAGGTAAAGAAGTATTAAAATCGTTTGGAGTTGCTATACAAGAAGGTATTGTTGCCAATACCCCCGAAGAAGCTGTAGAAGCTGCCAAAGAACTTCAAAAACAAACAGGTACCGGATGGTGGGTAGTTAAATCACAAATACATGCCGGAGGACGTGGTAAAGGTAAAATTGCTGGCACCGAACAAAGAGGTGTAGCCTTAGCTAAATCATTGGATGATGTAAAAACCATTTCAACTAATATATTGGGAAATGTGTTGGTTACTATTCAAACCGGTGAGGCCGGAAAGAAAGTAAACAAGGTTTTGATTGCTCAGGATGTTTATTATCCTGGCGAATCGCAACCTAAAGAATTATACATGAGTGTGCTTTTAAACCGCGCTAACGGACGCAATATTATTATGTACAGTACCGAAGGAGGTATGGATATTGAAGAAGTAGCACACAAAACGCCACACCTTATACATAAAGAAGAAATTGACCCTAAGGTGGGGTTACAGGCATTTCAGGCGCGAAAAATAGCTTTTAACTTAGGTATGGAAGGTAAGGCTCATAAAGAAATGGTTCGTTTTGTAACTTCCCTATATAAGGCATACGACTCTATTGATGCTTCTATGTTTGAAATAAATCCTGTTTTAAAAACTTCTGATAACCGTATTATTGCGGTTGACTCTAAAGTAAACTTGGATGAGAATGCTTTGTATCGTCATCCTGATTTAGAAGCCATGCGCGACCTTTCAGAAGAAGACCCTACAGAAGTTGAAGCCGGAGAGCATAATTTAAACTATGTTAAGCTTGATGGTAATGTTGGTTGCATGGTAAATGGTGCAGGCTTAGCGATGGCAACTATGGATATTATTAAACTTTCAGGTGGTGAGCCTGCTAACTTTTTAGATGTTGGAGGTACTGCCAATGCCCAAAGAGTAGAACAAGCCTTTAGAATTATTCTAAAAGACCCTAACGTAAAAGCCATATTAGTAAATATTTTTGGTGGTATTGTTCGCTGCGACAGAGTTGCACAAGGTATTGTAGATGCCTACCAAAATATGGGAAATATTAATGTTCCTATCATTGTAAGATTACAAGGTACTAATGCCGAAGAAGCAAAAAACATTATTGATGCATCAGGCTTAAAGGTTTTCTCTGCCATTCAATTGCAAGAAGCTGCCGATTTAGTAAAGAAAGTTTTAAGTTAATATTACTTTTTTGATAGTTGAAGAATCACTCCTTTGGGAGTGATTCTTTTTTTATTCACTAGTCAACTATTCATTAAATATACAACCTTCCATAGAGAAATGATGTTTCTTGTGAAAGCCGTTGTAGAATTAAATAGATTCAAATTAGGTTTGTATTTCATTATTTTTTTATACCTTAGATTTTTAATATAAACATTTTTCAACAAAAAATAATGTCAAAAACCTTTGGATTAGAATTAAAATATGCTCTTATAATTACTGTTTTTACCCTCCTATGGTTTACGTTTGAGAATGTTTCGGGATTACAAGATGAATATTTTGAATGGTACAAAATAGTAACTAATATAAAGTTGCTTATTCCTACTTTTGGGATATGGTTTGCTATAAAAGAATTTAGAATGAGAAGAATTTCAAAATATTCTTTTCAAAAAGGTTTTGGAATTGGGTTTAGAATAACCATTATGAATAGTATTTTGATAATTCCGGTTATTTACATATTCTATAATTTTATTAATCCCGACTGGTATTACACCGTTTTGGAAGAAACCAAAAAAGAAGCTTTAATTGAAGGAAAAGACGCTTTAAAAGCGGTAGAAGATGCCAAACTATATTTTGGCATAGTTAGTTACACCATTCAGTCTGTAATTGGAACATTTGTTTTCGGAACTTTAATAAGTTCCATTCTGGCTTTTATACTCAAGAACAGAGGTTCTTCAAATGCTTCATGGGCGTAGTTCCGGACTTAATTCTGTAATCTTATTAAAGCCTATATAATTTACTCTATTATTAACTTCATAGCGCACCAAGATTTTATCGTTAAAACCTGTGGGTTTGCTAATAGGTTTTTCAATTGCAGTAGCTTTATAGCCCTCGGGGGTTAAAGTTAAATTTACCGATAGGGTTACTGTATCACCTTTGTTGAATAGAATTTTATTGATTCCGGGTTTATCTTTAAAAGGTTTAGCAATAGCATACTCATCATTTATCCAACAACCAATAATATTAAAATGTTCGTTATTTCCCGGAGCTACCATCAAAATTTTGTATTTAATTCCTTGGGGTGTACCTTTTACTCCACCAGCAAAAGTTTGGCTATAAACTGCAACAATTTCTGATTCATAAATCTTCTTGCTTTCTTGCTGTGCAACACAAGACATCACAAAACAACCAATCAGAAAAAACACTACACGCATTTTGATGACTAAAAATCTTTAAAACCACTATTCCTTATTGGGTAGAATAGAACAATTACTTTATCTTAAATCAATAACCTCATAGCCGGGGTAATTCTTTTCGCTAAAAGAAAAAGTAGCATCAGGGAAATTATTATTTACAGTAAACGATTTTACAGCATAAGTCATATCGGTACCATCTTTGCCCAGCACTTTAATGTTAACTATTTGCATTTTTTCTTTGCTCACTGTTAAAACAATGGTATGAAAATTTTTCTTCTTAGGCTCATCAGGAAATAACTTTACAATCTGATAAGTTTCTCCATTTTTTTGTTTTTCGTCTTTTACAAACTCGTATTTAAAACCTTTCTCATAAATAGTAAAAATATTTGAAGGATTTAAACCTGTTTCTTTTTCTTTGCTTTCAACAGTGTTTACCTGAACTTCCGATGCATCTTTTAACACCGTCCAACTTGTTTTTCCGTCACTAATAATAACCTGATTGTTAACCTCCAATTTATACTTACTGCCTTTCAATGCTAATTTCCCACTTTGTGTATCAGTTGTTTTATTTTTCTTATTTTCTATGGTAATAGTAAAGTCGGCATTAATGGTGCTATATGTTTTTGTTTTAGCCGATAAGTCATCTAAAACTTTTTTGGCTCGAGCATCATTTTGAGCATGAACAGAAAAACTGATTATTAATGCCATTAAAGACAAAAGTGCTTTTTTCATAAAGATCCTTTTTTTAGATTAATAAAAATACAAAGTAAATAACTTTTTAAACTAAGCTCTTCAAAATCTGTTCCAAACTTTGTTCGTCCTTTACAAGTACTTGTCTGGCCTTGCTTCCTTCAAATGGGCCAATAATTCCGGCAGCCTCTAATTGATCAATAATTCGACCTGCACGGTTATACCCTAATTTTAATCTTCTTTGTATTAACGAGGTGGAGCCCTGCTGGTGTTGAACTATTATTTTAGCAGCTTCCTCAAAGAAACTGTCGCGCTGCGACAAGTCAATATTTTCTTTTTCTGAACTTTCGCCTTCGTCAACGTATTCAGGTAATAAATACGGGTGCGGATAGGCTCTTTGAGCACCAATAAATTCAGTTATTTTATCAACTTCAGGGGTATCAACAAAAGCACACTGAATGCGTATTAAATCGTTTCCGGTGGAGAGCAGCATATCTCCTCTACCTATTAATTGCTCGGCACCTCCGGCATCCAAAATTGTACGTGAGTCAATCTTGGCCGATACTCTAAATGCAATACGTGCAGGGAAATTTGCTTTTATAGTTCCTGTAATAATGTTTACTGAAGGGCGTTGAGTGGCTATAATTAAATGAATACCTATAGCACGGGCCAACTGTGCCAAACGAGCAATCGGCATTTCAACTTCTTTTCCTGCCGTCATAATTAAATCAGCAAACTCATCAATTACCAAAACAATATAAGGCATGTAATGGTGGCCTTCAAGTGGATTTAGTTTACGGCTTATGAACTTGGCATTGTACTCTTTAATGTTGCGCACCATAGCATTTTTAAGTAACTCGTATCGAGTGTCCATTAAAATACACAACGAGTTGAGCGTATGAATTACTTTTTTGGTATCTGTAATAATGCTTTCTTCGGCATTTGGCAATTTGGCAAGGAAGTGACGCTCAATGGTGTTAAACAAAGTTAACTCTACTTTTTTGGGGTCAACCAAAACAAACTTAATTTGTGAGGGATGTTTTTTATACAATAAAGAAACCAAAATAGCATTAAGTCCTACTGATTTTCCTTGTCCGGTGGCACCTGCCATAAGCAAGTGAGGCATTTTGGCCAAATCGGCAATAAACGTTTCGTTGGTTATTGTTTTTCCTAAGGCAACAGGCAAATCAAAACTTGTATTTTGAAATTTTTCGGAAGCTATGATGCTACGCATACTTACTACCTCAGGTTTTTGATTAGGAACTTCAATTCCAATAGTTCCTTTGCCCGGCATTGGGGCTATAATTCTAATTCCTAAGGCCGATAAACTTAAAGCAATATCATCCTCAAGGTTTTTAATTTTTGATATTCTTATTCCGGGAGCCGGCACTATCTCGTATAGGGTAACTGTTGGGCCAATTGTGGCTTTAATTTTTTCAATCTCTATACTGTAGTTTTTTAAAGTTTCAAGAATACGTTCTTTGTTGGCTTGTAACTCTTCGTTGTTAATGGTTATTGAGTCATTGCCATGTTTTTCCAATAATTCTATATCAGGAAATACGTATGAAGATAAATCTGCTCCCGGATCATAATCGCCTTGTGCATGTACCATTCCGTTTTCATCAGGTTCACCGGAAAAGCTTGGAGCTACAAACTCAGGTTCATCATTTTTCTGATGTTCTACAATTAACTCCACATCATTTTCGTCCTTAGCTGGAATTTTATCAATAACCTTATGGCTATTATTTATTTCAAACTCTTGGGTAATGCTGTTATTTTCGATAGTTTTATTATTGAGGCTACTTTCAGTGTAAGTGTTTTCATCTGCTACCTCAACCGTATTTACGGCACCTTTAATGATAGTTTCCGATAAGTTTTCTTCTTCTTCATCAATCAATTTGTTCCAGTCAGGTTTTCCGCTTTTCTTTTGTTTTAAGCTATTCTCAGTGTTCTCTACTGCTTGAACAGCCAATGTTTCTGTTGAAACTACAGCATTTATATTTGACAGATTTGTGTTGTCTTTATGCAAAATATTAGTCCAGTTAAAGCCCAAATAAATATATCCTGACGTTAATGCCACCAACAATAAAGCGGTTCCAATAACCCCAAAAAATGAAATGAGCCATACGTTAACCTGATAGCCAAAATTCCCTCCTAAGAAAAACCACTCTGTACTTAACACGTGATTAAACGTAAACGATAAAACAGAGGACAACAAAATGGTAAGTATAAAAGTATGTTTTATTGTTCGGCCTAATGGCAATATTTTTATCTTAAAAGCCAGCTTAGTTCCAATACCGAGTAATAAAGGCGCTAGTAAAAGTGATGAAATACCAAATCCTCGGTGCATGAAAAAATGCGAAACAATAGCACCAAATTTCCCCAGCCAGTTTTCAACCTGAATGTTTTTGTCGAATAACAATGCCCAATACCCATCTGTTACTTTGTCCTGATCGGTTGTCCAAGTAAAGAAATAAGAAATTAACGCAACCGTTAAATAAAGAGAAGACAATATAAACAATGTACCACCTATTAATCTTATTCTTTTCTTTTTTAAAGAAGCAGAATTATTAGGTTGATTTTCTACTCCTGCTTGTTCCGGTTTGTTTGCCTTATCTGCCTTAGGTTCAGAAATGTTCTTTTTCTTCCTTTCTTTCTTCTCTTTTACTTCTTCAGCCTTATCTAATGTTTCCATGGTACCAAATATTTTAAAATCAAAAATAAGATACTCTCTTAAGTTTATTAAACATATTAGCATATTGTAATTAACACTCTATTGTTCAAATCAATATATTACTGCTAATACCAATTTTAACAAAAAGCAAGTATTGTACTTAACTACTACAAAAAATAAGGTAAAAAAGCTCTCAAAAAGGGAAAAAATAAATTTATATAACACCCAAATTATTTAGATTCCATGTTTGTGTACGAATAATCGTAATGAAAAGGAAAGCTATAATTTAAGTTAGCATATTGATTGTCGGAAGAGTTCTTAGAAAATGAAAACTCTAACGATAGTACTCCGTACGGAAAAAGTGAGAAAAAGGTTTCTAAATTTTCGCTAACAGGGCTTAATTTAATTTTACCATAAAAAGAATCATAGCCCATAAAAGAAGCCAGCACTTTGATTCTTTTCCCACTATTATCGGGTGGATAATATGTGTAAACAAGTTGTGTATTTAATAAATCGCTTGCAAAATTAAGATCCGAACCACTTATTGACACTTGCAATTCATCCTTAAGTTGCAAGTTTTTAATTTCAATACTTTTAATCCAGTCGGCTTTCCCGTTAGTTTTTCCGCCTAAGGCAGTTTTTGCCACTTGTCCCAAAATATCAGAATATATATCAAAATCATACACAACAACATGCGTGTTTCCAATAGCTAAGGGACGGAACTTATAGTTGTTCATGTAGCCGGTTTCGTAAACTATATTATTGCTACCATTGATAACATTGCTTGGGTTCTCTTTTTTACACGAGCTTAGCAGTACAACAACTGCTATAGCCCAATAATAAAAAGGATTATTAATGTTATATATTATTCTATTCATATTATAAAAAGAAATCAGCAACAATATAACTATTAAAATTATTATATTGTTGCTGATACTAAAAAATGAGTTCTTATTTTTTTACCCACTTGGTAAGTTGTCCACCATCCATATAAAGAATATACTCAGGATAATCAAGAGTTTCGCTTACATAATACTTGCCTTTAGTTGGGGTGTTTTTAAGTGGTTTTCCTAGCTTTTCTTCAACAGAAGCTAATTCATCGCCCATTTGAATCCCATTGGGCCCTTTTGCTAAACGGGTTTTTATTTGCATAGCTTTATCTACCTGATCGGTCATCAAATAAAGTTTATTTAAGGTGTTTAATAGTGTTTTGTATGTAGCTACATCATTAGTCCTGATTTGCTCCCCTTTTTCAAGAAATGGTAAACTTTTCTTGAATATTTCATCCACCTTTGCACTTTCAATTTTATATTTATTATTATCTTTAATATTGTTTACAATTTCACTTTGTTTCACAGCTTTATTAAAGTACAAAGCCCCTAAATTATAAAGTGCATCAAAATAATCGGGGTTTACCTCTAAAGCACGCTTATAGGCAGCTTCGGCTTTGGCAAAATACTCATCAGCTTCTTTCTCTGAGGGTGCATTTTTGGGGTCGGCCGGGTTTGCCAAATTATCATATATTACTCCAATATTATAAGGAAAAATTTCATTGTTAGGTTCTTTGGCAATAGCTAATTCAAGGTTGGTAATTGCTTCTTTGTATTTACCGGCAGTAATGTAGTCATTAAGTTCTGTAATAATCAAATCTTTATCGTTCGGGTAAACTTCTCTTCCTTTTTTTATAGTTTTAGTATATTCGGCATTATTACCCTGTGCTTGATAAATTTTGGCCAACTGATTATATAAGGTAGGCCCTTTATCAACTCCACCGTATTTAATATCAATTGCATTTTGGTAATACTGAATGGCTTTGTCATAATTTTTGGCTAACTCGGCAGAGAGTGCGGCATTATAAATAGCATTAGTATCAACAGTTTGAAAATAATCCTTATTAATATTAATAGCACTTTCAAAATTGCTCAATGCAGCCGCATAGTTGCCGCTTTTAAAGAATTCAACGCCTTTATTACCGGCAATAATATTAGCTACTTTTAACCCTTGTTTGGCTTCCGGGTAATTATTTTTAGGATCTAACTCTTTAGTTTTTCCGTACGCCTTAACAGCTTCTTCAAAGGCTCCCTCTTTGTAGCTATCTAATTTTGCGTCTTTAGAGTTGTAAATATTCATATAAATTTCAGCTCTTTTTACCCATGTTTTAGCTTTGGTGCTTGATTCAGCATCTGCTGTTGCTAAATCAATATACTTTTTAGCCTCAATAAGATCATTAGCATCTTTATCTTTATTATAATAGCCTAAATAATTAATGGCACTTACTACATTTTTTTGCTGGGCAAGTGCAACATTAAGTCCTAACCCTAAAGCTAATGCAGCTATAATTGTTTGTTTTTTCATGCTTTTGTTTTTAAATTATTCGTTATCTTCAATATTATCACTGTCATTGTCATCTCCATCATCAATATCATCGTCAGCATCTATCGGAGTGTTATCTATTAATTCTTCTCCATCAATAGCACTTACCTCTTCTTCTTCATCGGTTTCAACCTTTGCCACTGCCGCTATGGCGTCAGAGCCTCTAAATTTAATTAATCTAACACCTTGGGTAGCGCGTCCCATAACGCGAAGATCAGACACACGAATTCTAATCGTTAAACCTGATTTATTAATAATCATAATATCATCGTTATCGGTAACATCTTTTATAGCAATAAGTGCGCCTGTTTTTTCGGTAATGTTTAAAGTCTTAACACCTTTAGCCCCACGGTTGGTTACACGATACTCTTCAATCTCTGAACGTTTTCCATAGCCGTTTTCAGAAACAACAAGGATATTGGTTTGATTATTTTTGGCAGCAACCATACCAATTACCTCATCATTTTCGGCCGCTAACCTAATTCCTCGTACCCCTGATGCATTGCGCCCCATAGGCCTAACTTTTTCTTCATTAAACCTTACCAATTTACCTTTACGTGAGGCAATTAATATTTCGTCAGTTCCACTGGTTAAGTGTGCTTCTAACAAGGTATCGCCTTCGCGAACGGTAATGGCATTAATTCCATTTTGGCGAGGGCGTGAATAAGCCTCTAAGGATGTTTTTTTGATAATACCATTTTTGGTACACATAATAATGAAGTTATTATTAATGTAGTCAACATCAGTAAGATCTTTAACATTGATATATGCCTTCACTTTATCGTCAGGTGCAATGTTTATCATATTTTGGATGGCTCTTCCTTTAGATGCCTTATTTCCTTCAGGAATCTCAAATGCTCTGAGCCAATAACATTTTCCTTGCTCGGTAAAGAACAACATATAGTTATGGGTAGAAGCCACAAACATGTGTTCCAGAAAATCGCTATCTCGTGTAGTGCTGCCTTTAGCACCTGTTCCACCACGGTTTTGTGTTTTATATTCTGCTAATAAAGTGCGTTTAATGTAACCTAATCTGGAGATAGTAATCACTACATCCTCATCAGCAATCATATCTTCCATTCTAAAGTCATCGGCAGCATACACTATTTCACTTTTACGGTCATCGCCATACTTTTCCTTCATCTCCAACAGCTCTGTTTTTATTAAGTTCATACGCATGCTTTCGTCAGATAATAAGTTTTTCAAATGGCTGATTGTTTTCATCAATTCATCATATTCTGCTTTCAGTTTATCGCGTTCGAGACCGGTTAAAGCTCTTAAACGCATATCCAAGATAGCTTTTGACTGAATTTCTGTTAAGCCAAATTTGCTCATTAACTGTTCTTGCGCCTCATTTGGCGAAGGTGCATTTCTGATAATAGAAATAACCTCATCAATATTATCCTGAGCAATAAGAAGGCCTTCTAATATATGTGCTCTTTTTTCGGCTTGAGCTAACTCAAAAGTGGCACGCCTAATTACTACATCATGACGGTGTTCAACATAGTTCTGAATCATTTCTTTAAGATTCAGCAGCATAGGACGTCCTTTAACCAAGGCAATATTATTGACACTAAATGAAGTTTGCAGTTCGGTATATTTGAAAAGTTTATTGAGAACTACATTAGTAATGGCATCTCTTTTAATTTCATAAACTATACGCATACCGTCTCTGTCGCTCTCATCACGTATATCCGATATGCCTTCAATTTTTTTATCATTAATTAAATCGGCTGTTTTTTTAATCATTTCAGCCTTATTAATCATAAAAGGAATTTCTGAAACTACAATCTTTTCTTTTCCATTTGCATCTACTTCAATATCGGCTTTAGCTCTAATAACAACACGTCCGCGTCCTGTATGAAAAGCCTCTTTTACACCTTCATACCCAAATATAATACCTCCGGTAGGAAAGTCGGGGGCTTTTATATATTGCATCAATTCATCAATAGTAATATCTTTATTATCAATATAAGCGGCAATACCGTCAATTACTTCCGAAATATTGTGAGGAGGCATATTAGTAGCCATACCAACGGCAATACCACTGGCTCCATTTAGCAACAAATTGGGTATTTTTGCAGGCAACACCGTAGGCTCTTCCAAAGAATCGTCAAAGTTCAGGCGCATATCTACGGTTTCCTTATCAATGTCGGCCAACATTTCTTCGGCAATCTTTTTAAGACGTGCTTCAGTATAACGCATTGCAGCCGGACTATCTCCATCAACCGAACCAAAATTACCTTGTCCGTCCACCAGTGGATATCTCAAACTCCAATCTTGTGCCATACGTACCATAGTATCATATACCGATAAGTCGCCATGCGGGTGATATTTACCTAAAACCTCTCCAACAATTCTGGCAGATTTTTTATACGGACGATTGGATAACACTCCTAACTCGTACATTCCAAATAAAACTCTACGATGCACCGGCTTCATTCCATCTCTTACATCAGGAAGGGCTCTCGAAACTATAACCGACATAGAATAATCTATGTAGGCTGTTTTCATTTCTTCTTCAATATTAATCTTTATAATTTTTTCTCCGTCTGCCATTTTTCTTTTTTAATAATTTTAGTGTTCAAATATAAATAAGTGCCGAAAATAGCTAAAAAATGTATAACAAGACATCAAAAAAAGCTAAAAAACACAAGTAATTATTCTTAACAAATATTTGTTGAAATATATGTATATCTTTTTTCAACATTCCATTAACATATTACTATAATTGTTCAAACAATTTCTTATCTTTACTTTTTAAAGATATAAGAATATAAAATATCAAAATATATGGAAGCTAAATTTTCAGCAAGGGTAAAGGATGTTATTACCTACAGCCGTGAGGAAGCACTAAGAATGGGGCATGATTATATTGGCCCTGAACACTTGCTACTTGGAATAATTAGAGATGGCGAAGGTACAGCAATTCGTATTATTCAAGCACATGGAGTGCAGCTTGATGAAATAAGAAGAACCCTTGAAAGTCAAATACAAAAAGAAGGAAAACCTAATACCAGGCTAGGTGATATTCCATTGGTAAAACAAACCGAGAAAATATTAAAACATACTTTTTTAGTGGCTCGCTCGTTTAAAAGCGAACAAATAGAAACGGAACATCTACTGTTGAGCTTTATTAATGTTGGCGATAATTTAGCAGCTCATGTATTAGAACGTTATAATATAACCTATAAAAGTATTGTGAGCGAATTAGGTAAAATGTCAATTCTGCCTGATGTAAAAAGTGAGCTACCAAGTAACACAGGCGATGAAGAGCCTGATGATGAGGGTGGAGGAGTATTTGGTCAAAGTGCTAAAAAGGCCGTTGACCCTAAGTCAAAAACTCCGGTGCTTGATAATTTTGGTCGCGACCTTACCAAGCTTGCCGAAGAAGACCGCCTAGATCCAATTGTAGGGCGTGAAAAAGAAATTGAAAGGGTATCGCAAATTTTAAGCCGAAGAAAAAAGAATAATCCAATACTTATTGGCGAACCGGGTGTAGGTAAATCGGCCATTGCCGAAGGTTTGGCTTTACGTATTGTACAAAAAAAGGTATCGCGTGTGTTGTTTAATAAAAGAGTAGTTACGCTTGATTTGGCCTCATTAGTTGCCGGTACAAAATATCGCGGTCAGTTTGAAGAAAGAATGAAAGCGGTAATGAACGAGTTGGAAAAATCGCCTGATGTGATTTTATTTATTGACGAAATACATACCATAATAGGTGCAGGTGGAGCAAGTGGCTCGCTTGATGCCAGCAATATGTTTAAACCTGCTTTAGCTCGTGGCGAAATTCAATGTATTGGTGCTACCACTCTTGATGAATATCGTCAATATATTGAGAAAGATGGAGCTTTAGAAAGAAGATTCCAAAAAGTAATTATCGAACCTGCCACTGCCGAGGAGTCTTTTATTATTCTTAATAATATTAAAGCAAAATATGAAGATCATCACAATGTAACCTATACTCCTGAGGCCATACAAGCATGCGTAACTTTAACTCAAAGATATATCAGTGACCGTCACTTACCTGACAAGGCTATTGATGCACTTGATGAAGTTGGCGCACGAGTGCATATAACTAACATTAATGTTCCTAAGAGTGTATTAGACATTGAAAAGAAGATTGAAGAAATAAAAGTTGAAAAAAATAGGGTGGTGCGCAGTCAAAAGTACGAAGAGGCCGCCAAACTAAGAGATACAGAAAGACAGCTTTTGGAAGATTTGGAAAAAGCCAAAAAAGCTTGGGAAGAGGAAACCAAAAATAATCGTCAAACCGTTACTGAAGAAAATGTTGCCGAAGTAGTTGCCATGATGACAGGTGTACCTGTACAGCGTATTGCGCAGAACGAGGGTTCTCGATTAATGAAAATGTATGACGAAATTCATGACAAAGTAATTGGTCAGAATGATGCTATTAAGAAAATAGTAAAAGCAATTCAGAGAAATCGTGCCGGCTTGAAAGATCCAAATAAACCAATAGGTTCATTTATTTTCTTAGGTCCTACTGGCGTAGGTAAAACACAATTGGCAAAAGTGCTTTCACGATATTTGTTTGATTCGGACGATGCGCTGATAAGAATTGACATGAGCGAATACATGGAAAAATTTGCTATAAGTCGCCTAATTGGTGCCCCTCCGGGATATGTTGGTTATGAAGAAGGCGGACAATTAACAGAAAAGGTTCGCAGAAAGCCTTATTCTGTTGTGTTGTTAGATGAAATAGAAAAAGCACATCCCGATGTGTTCAACCTACTGCTTCAGATATTAGATGATGGACAGGTAACAGATAGTTTAGGCCGAAAGATTGATTTTAAAAATTCTATTATCATTATGACTTCCAACATTGGTTCACGACAATTAAAGGAATTTGGCACCGGAGTAGGATTTAATACTTCAGCCAAGTCGGCCTCAGCAGAATATCAGGCTAAAAGTGTAATTGAAAATGCTCTTAAAAAAGCCTTTGCCCCTGAGTTTTTGAATAGAATTGATGATGTTATTATGTTTAATAATTTAACCAGAGAAGATATTCATCAGATTATTGATATTGAGCTGAAGAATTTGTATAAGCGTGTTGAAACTATGGGTTATAAAATTAAGATGACTGAAAGTGCCAAGGACTTTATTTCTGACAAAGGTTTTGATCCTAACTATGGTGCCCGCCCTTTAAAAAGAGCCATTCAAAAATATCTTGAAGACCCATTAGCTGAAGAAATTATTAAAGCACGATTAACAGAAGGAGATACTATTGAGGTTGATTTTGATAAGGATAAAGGTGAGATAACCATTCAAATCATAAAATCAAAGAAAAAGAAAAGTAAAGATGACTAAACGAAAAAGCCCCTATTTGGGGCTTTTTTTATGAGTATTTCCTTAAACAATACTTTCATTTTAGTAACTAATTATTGATTTTTCTTCTCTTCCGATTTTTGATAAGCACTGATAATATCCTTTACCAATCTGTGTCTTATAACATCACCGGTATTCAAATAAATAATGTCTATACCTTTAATATTATTCAAAAATTGTATAGCATGACTTAGACCTGATGGGGTATTTTTTGGTAAATCTACTTGCGATATATCGCCAGTAATAATAAACTTGGCATTTTTTCCCATACGGGTCAAAAACATTTTTAATTGGCTTATTGTGGCATTCTGCGCTTCGTCTAAAATTACAAATGCATTATCGAGTGTACGCCCTCGCATAAAAGCCAATGGGGCAATCTGAATAACTCTGTTTTCGATATATTGTACTAACTTTTCGGGAGGAATCATATCATACAAAGCATCATACAAAGGCTGCAGGTAAGGATCTAATTTATCTTTTAAATCGCCAGGCAAAAAACCCAAATTCTCTCCTGCCTCTACAGCAGGTCGAGTTAAAATAATTCGTTTTATTTCCTTATTTTTTAAGGCCTTAACAGCTAAGGCAACCGCAGTGTAGGTTTTTCCTGTACCGGCAGGCCCAATGGCAAAGAGCATATCATTAACTTCAATACTCTCAACCATTTTAATTTGATTGGCAGTGCGTGCTTTAATAATTAAACCATTATTGCCAAAAATAATTACATGATCGTTGCGGTGGTCTTTTGAATGATTAATCTCAATTTCGCTTTCAACCTCTACTCCTATCATTCTTTCAATATCGCTTTCGCTGAGTTTACCGTATTTGTGGTAATATTCAACCAACTTTTCAAGTATGGTATAAAACTCGTTAATATACTGTTCTTCGCCTATTATTTTAATGGTTGAACCGCGCCCAACAACTTTTACTTTAGGGAAAAATTTCTGATATATATTTAATTTACTGTCATTAACCCCATAAAAATCTACCGGATTAATAGAATCTAATTCGAATACTCTTTCGGTCAAGTTTATTGCTTTGTTTTATATAGAAAATAAAAATACTAATTTTGCGGTCATAAAATTACAAAAATTATTTCGTAAAATAATTCAATGCCTATTATTACCTTAACATCTGATTTAGGAACAAAAGACTTTTATTCAGCCATTATAAAAGGCACTATAATCAGTGCTTTGCCGGATGTTCAAATTGTTGATATAACTCATCATGTACCTGATTATGATTCGTTAAAGGCAGCTGAAATATTACGTTACACTTTTCATCATTTCCCCCCTGAAACCATACATTGTATTTTAATAAATACTTCTTCTATCAATATTGAACCGATTATTTTGGTACGCTATCAAGGGCATTACTTTATTGGCCCCGACAATGGAATATTCTCAATGTTATTTGATGAGCCACCGGAAATAATTATAGAGCTTCATGAAAAAGTAGTTAACGACAGTTTAACTTTTCCGTTTAGAGACTACTATTTGCCTTATTTAAAGAATATTATTTTGCATAAAAATATTGAGAAGGATAGTATCGTAAAAAGCGAAGTATATACCAAACTCAGACCTGAAGCATTTGTAAGTTCCAACCAGCTATCGGGTAATATATGGCATATTGATAAATTTGGAAATGCTATCAGTAACATTCGTAAAAACCAGTTTGAATCAGCCTTACAAAAAAGAACATTTATATTAAATATAAGAGGCAATGTAGCTGATAAGATAGTTAAGCATTACTCTGATGGGCCTGATGGGAAGATGATACTATTATTCAATTCGATGGGATTGTTGGAGATTGCTATGAAAGAGGGTAATGCAAGCAAACTAATAGGCATAAACAGAGGCGACCGAATTACCTTTAATTTTACTTAATGATTAATAAGTATTTATGATGATTACGAGAATAGTTAAAATGAGTTTCTTACCTGAAAAAGTAGAATCTTTTATACATCTATTTGAGAAACACAGACAGGCCATTTCTTCTGTTGAAGGTTGTCGTTCATTAAAATTATTACGCGGAAATTCTTCCTCTTTATTTTTTACCGTTAGTGAATGGGAGGATGAAAAATATCTTGAAAACTACAGACATTCTGAATTGTTCAATACGGTGTGGTCAAACACCAAAATATTCTTCAATGCAAAGCCCGAGGCTTGGACTACCCATCAAGTGGAGTAGTTTTGAAATACCTTTTATTTAGAGCTGAATATTAATGGATCTACCAAAAGGCTTATCCACACCCAATTTTGCATAACATGGGCTGATGTAACTTTTTTAATGTAATCTAATGATGGTGAAGTTAAATAACACGAATAACCACCCATAAGTTTTGTGTATTTATTCATGTTAAATGCAAAACTCAAATCACATTCTTGCCCTAAATCTGCTGGCATTTTTTCTGCTCCCTTATAAATTTTATTAGGGGTAATGAACTGATGTGCCACAATGGTAAAGTTTAAATTGGTATTAACGTTAAAACTCGCCTTTAGGTATGCATCCATTAATCCGGTATTGCTATGTGCATTCCCAGCATAAAAATAATCCATATTGCCATAAAATTTATGATTAGTTCCAAAATAAGGAATAAATACTTTAGTGATATTTGAAGTTTTAGAGCCAACATCATCACCACTCAACAAATCTCCACCTATTCCCAGTGTTGTCTTAGCACCAAATTTTCTATCCAGGCCTATAGCAGCCATATATCCATTAGTTTTTTTACCACTTGCATTTACACCGGTTTGATAGTAACCTGATACAAAAATTTTATATACCTTATAGTGGTAAAAATTGTTGAGTCCAAATGTTTGAAGAAAATATTCAGGAGCGGGTTTATTGGCAGCAATAGTGTTCTGAAAACCCAAATTATTGACCAATAAACTTAAATGAATATGCTCGTTAAAATTATATTTCCCCCAAACGGTTTGCATCCATTTATATGGTGCAGCATTAACCGGTGAATAAGCGTTTCCGGAAACATTATTAATATTATTGCCATATAAAGTATTATAATTTTGATTATATGCTACAAATGTCTTTAACTCTATATTTTCATCATAAACATTTAAAGTAATAGCATCATGTGCTCTTCCTCCTTGTGCCCAATCTAAAGCACCAAAAAAGCGCTCATCGTCTAACGAAATTACTTGGCGACCTACTTGCAACTCGGCCAAACTACTTAGTTTAATGCCTGCCCATGCCTCAAAAAAAGATATTCCGTTTTTTATAGTTATTCCTTGTGTTAACGCATCTTGCCCCCATAGGCTTACAGCCTGAGGGCTCAACTTGAGGGTAATTTGATGGTTGTATTTATAGGAGAAAGACAAACGTGAGCGTTGGCTTGTTAATGCGGCAAACTGAGTGTTTTTGGGCAAGGGCTGAAAAACTCCTTCGCGGTATTCGCTTCTTATTTTTATTTGAGCGTTAATATCAAGATGACTTTGAGTTGAATCAACATTTTGAGCTTTTAAAACAAAAGGCACAAAAAAAATTATAAAAAAAAATAGGACTAAACTTTTCATTGTATTTTATGATTAAATGTAAACAAACTTAATCATATCAATACAGCTTACAAAGCATCTTGATTATTTATACTTTTTCTGAATCTTTAAATACGCAACGAATATGTTTCAAATCATTTTTTCTTTTTAAAATATTCAATCAAGATATTTCATCTTTTCTATCTAATTATTATTATAGTTTGTCATAAACCTATTCCAAGGTTTCCTTGAATACCACCACTATGTATAACAATAACCACAGAATTATCAGGAAAATATTTTTGTTTAATTAAATCAAAAACTCCGAACATCATTTTACCTGTGTAAACAAAATCTAACTCTATGTTATATTGCTTCTTAAATTCGTGAATAAAACAAATTAGTTCAGGAGTATATTTTGCATAACCTCCAAAGTGGTAATCATAACAAAGCTCAAAATTTCCGAGAGCCTCATTAGCAGACAAACTAATGATTTCCTTCTCTAAAAAATATGCTCCTTTGAGTACCGGAATACCTATGGCTTTTTGTTGGGTTTTCAGAACCGATGCTACACCTGCTAAAGTAGTACCAGTGCCACAAGCCATCACTAAGTAATTAAATGGAACATTGATTAAATCAGCTATTTCTTTGCTTCCATGAGCACCCAGAGTATTAGCCCCCCCTTCGGGAACAATATATATTTCATTTTCGCTAAAATGTTGTAAAGTATATTGTTTCAATAATTCCTTGTTACGATACAAGTGGCGTGTCACAAAGAATAATTTCATCCCATTTTTTCGAGCTTGGTTCAAAGTGTGATTATTAACCTCCTCCCCTCTAATGATTCCAACCGCATTAACTCCATATATTTTACAAGCTTTGGCAGTAGCAGCAATGTGGTTACTAAAAGCCCCTCCATAGGTCAGCAGAGTGTTCTTTTTCTGCCTTTGCATTTCAATAATATTATGTTTTAGTTTAAACCACTTATTACCACTAATATCAGTATCAATTAAATCTAATCTTAGGAGGTATAATTCAATGCTGTTACTAAAATTAAGATTAATTCTTTGCAATACGGCTTTTTTCAAATCAACCGGAACAGGCATATATTTAATGTTTAGATATTAGGCCGTTTACTCTTGCTTTTGTTTCTCTAAATTTTGGTGGTATAACTGAATAGCTACAATTATGGCTGCAAACCCCCAAACAGGTACTGCTGCTTTATCTGTATCTAAAAAGTTATTTAAAAAGCCATGAACAAAATAAGTTACCAAACCCAGTATTACAGCCATTAATAATGCTCTGAGTTGTCCTTTTTCCATCTTTAAATACAGCGTAATTCCCGAATAAAAAATGGCTATTACTATAAATGAAAAAGTAATTAATCCTAAACCTCCGGACTCTGCCAAGGGGCCAATATATTCACTATGGGCATTTCCTCTATTTCCCGCGTTGGTACTAATAATTGTTTTTTCATAGCTAAACTGGTAAGGTGCATACTTAAATGCATAAGTACCCGGACCAAAGCCAACCCAAGGATGTTTTTCATACATACGTATAGCGGCCGACCATCTATTTAATCTTTCTAGGTTTGATGCATCAGATGAAATGTTAGATATACTTTGTACATGTTCACTCAACTTTGAAGATGAATCTTGCCGGTTTTTCTCTAAGCTCATTAATATTCTATCTTTTGATACAAAGAATAAACCAAGTAGAATGAGTCCTGAGAAGGTAATAGTTTGAACGCTTATCCTAAAAAACATAATAAGCCCAACTATTGCGGCAGCTAAAAGGCTAATCCAAGCAGCGCGGGTATAAGAAAGTACAAGAGCAATCACAAAAATAATCAGAAAAACAAAAGAAATAGCCTTTTTTGGGAAAGTATATTCCTTGTTATAAACAAAATAAATTAATATTGGGAAATACATAGCCAATACTGCTCCATAAATGGTATGATCGTTATAAAAAGGACTCATTACCCAATTAGCTGAACTTACCGTGAAACCATACTGACTGTGTACGATAATAGTGTAGAAAATAACTATGGTTAAAGGAAGTATGTATGCCCATAAAAATCTTTGAATGTTTTTAATATTCTTAAATAAAATAATGGTAAAATAATAGAAGCAAACTATAAACCATAAACGTGCCAATAAAAACTTAAAAGAAATAACAGGCAAAGTGCTTGTTATAGTAGTAATTAACACCCATCCCAAATAAGTAAGAATGGCAATAGTTATAGGGTGCTTTAATATCCCTCTTTCAATTCGGCTGTCATAAATTATTTTAAAGATAAATAAAATCAATACTCCTATCATTAAAGGTTCGCCCGGCAAACTTACGGCCAAGCCAAACTCTTTAATTTTTACATTTAATGATAATGGGGTAGTAATTATAATAAACCATAATACTTTGTCTAACGAATAAAAAAACAATATAACTATGAGTATGACAAGAGGAATAAGAAGCACCCAGAATTTTTCATTGGCAATGCTGATAGCCGAAATGACAATAAAGGATAAACTGAATAAATAGAAATATAAGTGTAACCTATTTGAAAATTTAATCAGTGGAATTGCTTCGGGGAAGGGCTTTTTTTTTTACCTTCTACAAAAGAAATATATATGAAAGTGATAAAAAGTGCCGCCAATATACTTGATGATACAATTAACCACCTGATAGGGTATGATTTTGAATCAGCAACAAATGGTTGGGTAACAACATTGGTATAAGTTAACTCTTTATTCAAGTCACCGGTAATATCGTCAAAAGCATTTTTGAGTTTAGTTTCATAGTTTAGGGCTGCCTCTAGCTTTAACTCAAGTGCTGTTAGTTCAGCACCTTTTTCTTTCATCTTTAATGCAATTTCATTGGCTTCCCCACCCTTAGTGTTCAGAAAATTACGAGTTACTTCTTTGGTCTGATATTCAACATTAATAATATTGTTGGTAACTCGTAAATTACTTATTTGTTTTTGTAAAGAGTCAATTTCTTGTCTTTTCAAAGCAAGTTGATTTTCATACATATTATGCATTTCTAAACTCTTGCTTCTTTGCAGTTCACGCTGTTTTAAATTAGTTTCATCAATAAGTGAGTTTACCATATTGAATGCAACAACCGGATCTTTGTCATAAATCTCAATATTTATAGATTCAAACTCGGTTTTACTTATCGAAACATTATCGTTAAACTCAATAAAAAGCTTAGCACTAGGGTCTTTTGAATTATCACCAATACCATAATGATTAGCTAAATCAAACTTTTCAATAATTTTTTTCTTTACATCAATACTTTGAAAAATTTGCAATAATTGCTCCGTAGCCGACTCGTTACTATATGGAACTATATTAACCGGATACACTACGGCTGTTGACTTAAATTTAGGCTCAATAAAATAACTGCTTGAAAAAACAGTAGCGGCCACTGCAGCAATAACAGCCACAGCAATCAAATGCCACTTCCATTTGAAAGTAAGAATCAATAAATTGTCGGTATTAAAGTCGTTACCTTTATCCATTCAACCTACTTTTTTGACAGTTTAAATTCTTTTACGTTTTCTATGAGTAATATCGCCAAAAGTGAAATCAATAGGGCTGAAACGGTACTTACCACAACAATCAACCATCTAATAGGATATGATTTTTTTTCGGCCTTAAAAGCTTTGTTCACTATAAACTTACTAGTAATAAATTGTTCTGCGTCAATCTTGGCCTGTTCATATTTAGATTTAATAATACTCAGTTGGTTTAGCTCGTGCTGAAGTTTTTCTCTTAATGATACGTATGCCCCTCCGTAAGTTGATAGTATTAATAATTTCTCTTCTAAAGACTTAATACCGGCTGTGTTATTTTTAGAAATAGCTAAAGCGTATTGTTCATTAAAAGCTTGCGACTGAGTTTCATAATCATTAATTCCTAACTTACGTAAGTTATTTAATGAGTCTTCAATGGATTTGATATATTCTTTCTGGCTATTTAGGGCTAATTCAACTATTTTTAACCCCTGACGGGCGCGTTCATGTTGCATCTCGTTTTTTACTGAATCAACCAAAGCGGCTATATCATTAGTAATATCGGCTGCCATTTGTGGGTCTTTATCTAAAACGGTAACCTTTACCGACATAAATTCTGTTCTCTCAAAATTGATATTATCTTCAAATTCCTTAAATAATAATGTGTTTTTGAATTTATTTTTAGGATTAATATCATAATGTTTCATCAAATCATACTTATTGCAAATTCTGTTTCTTATATAATCGGAATTAAGTATTTGTAGCATTTGCTCAGCCTCCTCTTCTTCCCCAAATTTCAAAATATCTTCCTTTCCGCTGTTATTTTCGTTTAACAAGGCCTTTGAAATAGAATTGGTTTGCGTAGGAAACATGATTACCTCCGATTTATATTTAGGAGTAATCATAAAAGAAGCAATGGAAGAAAAAACTACGGCTAAAACCCCTACTATTACAAGTTGTTTCCACCAATTAAGAAACAAAGAAATTAGGTTTACCGAGTTAAATGTATTTTGCTGGTTAGATTCTGACATATTAATTTTAGAGCCGCAAAAGTAAAAAAATTAATCAGGATAATCTTGATAAACTGATTAAATAATAATTTATTGTTTAAAATCGCTCTCATTTTGACGATTTATTTAAATTAGTTTTTTTCAATAACATCATAACAAATTAATTAACAGTGTTTTACTCTTCTTATCAGGTAATTTATAAGAATATGAGATGGAAAATTAGAGTGCAATAATCTATCTTTGTCTGAAAATTTATAGATTAATACCTTACCCACATAAAATTATTTGGGAAGGTGTTTGTTTTATCTTAATGGAAATATAATATGAGAAAACAATTTGTAGTATTTTCAACCTTAATTTTGGCTACAACGCTTCTAATGGCCATATATTTAAACAAAAATTGGAGCGTTTTCTTTGTCATTATTCTTGTTTTAACCTTTATGGGTTATCAAGATATGTATCAAAAAAGGCATGCTGTAAGAAGAATTTACCCCCTATTTGGACGACTACGATATGTTTTAGAAGAGCTTAGGCCTAAAATGTACCAATACTTCATTGAATCTGATACTGATGGTAAACCTATCAGCAGGGTTGATCGTTCTACTATTTATCAGCGTTCTAAGAAAGAGCTTGAAACCATTCCTTTTGGGACACAATTAGATGTTTATGCCGAAGGTTACGAATGGATGTGCCATTCAGTAGCTCCTAAGGCTTTTGAAAGTTTAAATCAAGACCCTCGAGTATTATTTGGAAATAAAGATTGTAAACAGCCCTATTCAGCTAGTATTCTAAATATTTCGGCCATGAGTTTTGGATCTTTGAGTGCACAGGCTGTTGAATCAATGAATGGAGGAGCTAAAATTGGCAACTTTGCACAAAATACCGGTGAAGGAGGTATAAGCCCCTATCATCTTAAACAAGGCGGAGACCTCATTTGGCAAATAGGTACCGGCTACTTTGGATGCCGCGATGAACATGGCAACTTTGATGGTAATTTATTTGCAGAGAAAGCCCAAATGCCAAATGTAAAAATGATTGAACTAAAAATATCTCAAGGCGCCAAACCTGGGCATGGAGGTATATTACCCGCTTCAAAAAATACTGAAGAAATTGCTAAAATTCGCCATGTAAAGCCGTTTACCCAAGTGGCATCTCCCCCATATCATACTGCCTTTGACACGCCACTAGAAATGATTCAATTTATTGATAAACTTAGACAGTTATCGGGCGGAAAACCTGTTGGGTTTAAAATATGTATAGGACATAAGGCCGAGTTTATTTCTATTTGCAAGGCTATGATACATTTAGATATTTATCCTGACTTTATTACTGTTGATGGTGGCGAAGGCGGTACCGGGGCTGCACCACAAGAGTTCTCAAACTATATTGGAGCACCTATGCTTGATGGCTTAGCTTTTGTACATAATATATTGAATGGTTTAAACATTAGAAAACATATTAAAATTATAGCTGCCGGAAAGGTAACTTCCTCTTTTCATATTGCCCGCGCATTAGCATTAGGTGCCGATACTTGTAATTCGGCCAGAGCCATGATGATGGCCATAGGATGTATTCAGGCGCTTTTATGTAATACCAATCGCTGTCCTACCGGTATTGCTACTCAAGACCCTAATTTAACCATTGGTTTAGATGTAGCCGATAAAAAAGTAAGGCTTGCAAATTTCCATAAAGGAACGATTAAAAATTTTGTTGAAATTATGGGAGCCTCCGGGATTGATGATATGAAAAACATTACACGATCGCATATTTACCGCAGAGTTTCACTTAATGAAATGCTTACTTATGAAGAGATTTTCCCTTCTATTAAAGTGGGTTCCATGTTAAATAATAACATTCCCGAGAAATACAAGTGGGATTTTGCTCATGCTGATATGAACAAATGGGGTGTTTCTATTCAAGAAAATGTATAAGATAAATTTAATACATTAACAATTATTGGTTAGAAAAAGAATACCTTTAAATCAGGCTTTTTCCTTATCTTTACCCATAAATAATATTTTTTCATTTAAACATTATGTCTGAAGAAGAATCAGAATTAAACCATCAAGAAGAAGATTTAAATGGCGAAAAAAACATACAAAATATACTGCCTGTAAGCGGTATGTATAAAAACTGGTTTTTAGAATATGCCAGTTATGTTATTCTTGAGCGTGCTGTACCTGCTATTGAAGACGGATTGAAACCCGTGCAACGTAGAATATTACATTCTATGTATGAGTTAGAAGACGGGAGATATAACAAAGTTGCCAATATTATTGGTAATTGTATGAAATACCACCCACATGGCGATGCTTCTATTGGTGATGCCATTGTACAAATTGGTCAAAAAGATTTGCTAATTGATTGCCAAGGAAACTGGGGTAATATATTAACCGGTGACAGCGCTGCGGCAGCCCGTTATATTGAAGCACGATTAAGCAAGTTCGGTCAGGAAGTTTTGTTTAACTCTAAAACAACTGTATGGCAATCATCTTATGACGGACGAAACAAAGAACCTATAACTTTACCTGTTAAATTTCCTCTATTACTTGCCCAAGGCGTTGAAGGAATTGCGGTTGGTTTAGCCTGTAAAATTATGCCCCATAATTTTATAGAATTAATTGATGGTTCAATAGATATTTTAAAGGGGAAAAAGGTTAATTTACTACCCGATTTTCCAACCGGAGGTTTAGCCGACTTTAGTAATTATAATGAAGGACTTCGTGGCGGCAAAATAAGAATTAGAGCCAAAATAAATCAACTCGATAAAAAAACCTTGGTAATTACTGAAATTCCATTTGGCACAACTACCGGTAGCTTAATGGAGAGTATAGTTTCGGCTAATGAAAAAGAAAAAATTAAAATTAGAAAGATAGAGGACAACACAGCCGAAAATGTTGAAATAATTCTGCATCTACATCCCGGCATATCACCCGATAAAACAATTGATGCTCTATATGCCTTTACCAATTGTGAAGTTTCTATTTCGCCCAACGCTTGTATCATTGAAAATGATAAGCCCCGCTTTTTGGGAGTTAATGAAATGCTTAAAATATCTACCTTCAAAACGGTTGATCTTTTAGGAAAAGAATTGCAAATCAGAAAAGAAGAGATTGAAGAAGCCTGGCATTTTTCATCGCTCGAGAAAATTTTTATTGAAAAAAGAATTTACCGACAAATTGAAGAGTGTGAAACATGGGAAGAAGTGATAGCTGCCATTGATAAAGGCTTAAAACCGTACAAGAAATTATTTAAAAGAAACATTACTACTGAAGATATAACCAAGTTAACCGAAATAAAAATTAAGCGTATTTCAAAGTTTGATAGTTTTAAAGCTGATGAATACATTAAACACCTTGAAGAAGAATTGGCTTTAGTTCAACATCATCTTGATTTTTTGATTGATTATACCATTGAGTACTTCAGAAATTTAAAAAAGAAATACGCCAAAGGCCGAGAAAGAAGAACTGAAATAAAAACTTTTGAAATTATTAATGCTACTACTGTTGCTGTGGCTAACGAAAAGTTATATGTAAATCGCGAAGAAGGGTTTGCCGGTTATGGTATGAAAAAAGACGAATATGTTTGTGAATGTTCAGACATTGATGATATTATTGTTTTTAGAAATGATGGTACCATGACTGTTTTGAAAGTAAGTGATAAATCCTTTGTGGGTAAAGGAATTATTTACATTAATGTTTTTCGGAAAAATGATGATCGTACTATTTACAATATGATTTACCGTGATGGAACAAAGGGTAGAAACTACGTAAAGAGATTTGCCGTAAATGGTGTAACACGCGATAAGATTTATGATTTAACTAAAGGCAGTAAAGGCTCTGAAGTACTCTATTTCACTGCCAATCCGAATGGTGAAGCCGAAGTGGTAACCATATTGCATAAACCATTGCCGGGAATCAGAAAAATTCAGTTTGATTTTGATTTTGGTAGTTTAGCCATTAAAGGGCGAAACAGTCAAGGTAATATTGTAACCAATTACCCTATTAAAAAGATTTCTTTAAAAGAAAAAGGTTTAAGCACCTTAGGTGCACGCATGATTTGGTTTGATGATACCATACAAAGGCTTAACTCTGACGGGCGCGGTACTCTGCTTGGTGAATTTGCTCCACAAGATAAAATACTTTACTTTACCCAATCAGGTTATTATCGTTTAATTAATTTTGATTTAAGCAATCATTTTGATGAAGATATGATTTTGATTGAAAAGTTTAACCCTGAAAAACCAATTGCAGCCATATATTTTGACGGGAAGAAAAAAGAATATTATGTAAAACGTTTTCTCATTGAACCTACAGATAAAAAAGTATTGTTTATTAGTGAAGAAGAAGGGTCAAAACTGGAGTTAGTAATAAGCCAAAAGACGCCCATAGTTGAAGTAAAATTTGCTAAAAATAAAGGTACAGAAATACCTAGTAAGCAGATTAATTTAGCTGATTTTATTGCCGTAAAAGGAATAAAAGCCAAAGGGAACAAGTTAGAATCCGGAAATATTAAAGAAATAAATAATATAAGCCCCGATGACCCAACTGAAACTTCTGACTCGGCCAATGGAGCGCCTGAAGTTAAGGAAACAGAAACAAACGTTCAAATTGATTACGACCGATTAGAAAGACTTAAGAGTATTCGTAACAATTTAGATAACATGGATACACAAATGACTATTGATTTTTAATTATCATTATGTCAATTTTTATTGATCAAATGTTGCGTGAGGTTGAGATAAAATCAAAACCACAAAGAATTATTTCACTTGTACCTTCGCAAACCGAACTCCTATATCACTTAGGATTGCAAAATGAAATATGTGGCATTACTAAATTTTGTGTGCATCCTCATGAGTGGTATATAAATAAAACCAAAGTTGGAGGAACAAAAAAAATAAATTTTAATGTTATTGCCTCCTTAAAACCCGATTTAATTATAGGAAACAAAGAAGAGAACCTGAAAGAAGAAATTGAACAATTAATGCAGCATTATACTGTTTGGATGAGTGATGTAAATACACTACAGCAAGCCACAGCCATGATTAAACAAGTTGCAGAAATAACTCAAACAAATGATAAAGGCCAAGAAATAGTTCAACAAATAGAAAAAGAGTTTCAAAGGCTAAAAAACTTCAAAAGCCCATATAAAAATGTGGCCTATTTTATTTGGATTAATCCGCTAATGGTGGTTGGGCAAAACAATATTATTAATAGCATCATTAAAGAGTTAGGCCTAAAGAATATATTTGAACAATTTGACACTCTTCAACCAAAAAGTTGTCGCTACCCGCAAATTAGCGAAGAGGAATTAATAAAACAAAACCCCGAATTAATTTTATTATCAACAGAACCATATCCTTTTTCCGAAAAACATATTCCATACTTTAAAAAACTCTGCCCAAATGCTAAAATACTTATAGTTGATGGTGAAATGTTTTCATGGTATGGCTCAAGATTAGCCTTGACACCTCAATACCTGATTGATGTTTTAGGATAAATACAAGCTAAAGCGTCAATAGAAAACCAAAACAACACATATATTACAATTCTACCAAAATCATATATTTCTATATTATCGTAACATTTTATGATTAAACGTCATTATATCAACTTTTACTGTTTTATTGATAAAGAATAATTTATCAAGTTCAATTTTTTTCAACAAAATCATCAATAAGTCTTACTGTATTATCTCTTTTCAATAAACCCTTCGAGGCTCTTAAACTCAATATGTGTGCGGTTTTTAAGAATTATTTTTGGCATACACAAGGATATGTATATTTCATTTTTTTTGTATTTTTATTTCGTAAATAATAAACAGTTTGTGTTAATTACTTTGTGTTCTTTCACATGCTGCCATTAGTGGTAAGGCATAAAGATGATTCCACAACACAACAGTTAATTTTAACAATAAAAATAATGAAGGCAAAAACTTTAATCCTAACCTTGATGACGGCAATGAGTCTATCTGCTTTTTCACAGACATATCCGACATTTGGGCCTGAAATAAAAGTAACCATAACCGGGTTGAATTTTGATGCAATGGAACCGTTTATTTCACCTGACGGCAATACTCTGTTTTTTAATTCACTGAATTCTGGAGGTAACACAAATTTACATTATGCCATAAAGGTGAATGACTCAACTTTTACTTATATTGGACTAGTTGGAGGTTGTTATGACCCCACGCCTGACCATCTAGACGCGGTAGCCTCTTTAGATTCATTAAATAATTTCTTTTGGACATCGTTACGAAATGTTCCTAATTTGCATAGAGGAGTTTACACTGCAGGTAACGTCAGTAATATTTCTCAGGTTTACGGCACCTGCAATATTCAAACCCCCGGTTGGTTAATTATGGATGCAGCAATTAATTTTCAAGGCAACCTTCTGTATTATAGCAATGCATATTTTGGTCCCACTTATGCTGAATGTGTTGGTGTGCCTTGCGAAACTAAGTTTGGTGTTGCTCAAAAAATAAATGACTCCACATTTAATAAAACAGTAAATTCCGATGCTCTCTTTACAAACATAAATGACACAAGCTACCTTGTTTATGCTCCGCAAATCACAAATGACGGATTAGAATTTTATTACACAAGACTTTTAAAGGGAGGGTATAATACCGAAATATGTGTCTCTGTGAGGAATACCATTTCAGATACGTTTAGTTTACCAATAGTCATTTATTCAAACTATGGTTATTTCCCGGAGGCTGCTACCCTAACAACTGACAAACAAAAAATATATTATCACCAAAAAGACATTACATTTACTTATACTATTTATTTACGTTACCGAACAGGTGCTACCACCGGTATCAACGGACAAATAAATAAAGGTAATATTAATGTTTATCCCAATCCTACAGAAAATATTTTTCAAATTTGTTTACCCAATCCATCAGAGCATTTTACAATCAGAGTGTACTCTTCTATTGGCCAAGAAATATATGAAACATCCAACCATACTTCAATTGACATTTCGAATTTTGCAAGCGGAATATACTATTTGACAGTAATTCAAAATGATAAGATTTGGAAGACTAAAATCGTTAAAAAATAATGTCCAAACTGCTAACATATAGAGATTTTACCCTGTGCCTGTCTGCCTTTGGCAGGTTGAATGAAGCTTACGGAGTCTTGAGTAAAATTTCTTATTGAGTTTTAGTACTTTTTCTGTGTGTTGTAGCAGATTTTCTAAAAAAGTTCAGAACGATTGTTTTAAAAAGAAAATATCAGAAATTACATTTTTGTTATTGACGAAAAATGAAACATACATAATTTTTCGTCAATAACGATTATCTTTGCATAAAGTAAAAGGCAATGATAATACGAGAAACATACCTGAAAAAGCTCCGTCAGCTCAAAGATCAAAACATCATCAAGGTTGTTACCGGCATAAGGCGTAGCGGGAAATCCACGCTTTTAGAAGCCTTTAAAAACGAGTTGACCGCAAACGGAGTTTCTCCCCGCAATATCATTTTTCTGAATTTTGAAGAAAGAGAAAACCTGCATTTAACGGATTGGACAGTACTTTATGACGAAATTATCAAAAAGATAAAAACCGATAAAAAACATTACGTTTTTTTGGACGAAGTGCAGTTGGTCAACGATTTTGAGAAGCTCATCAATAGCCTGTTTACAAAAAAACACATAGACCTGTATGTTACAGGTTCAAACGCTTATTTGTTGAGTAGCGAATTGGCAACGCTTCTTACTGGAAGATATATCGCTATAAACATACAACCCTATTCTTTCAAAGAATATGCATTGGCATACAATGAAGAAAAAAACATTGACCGTCTTTTCCGTAAATATATCAATGCAAGCAGTTTTCCCGAAGCTGTTACATTGGCTCAAAGCAGCGAAAACTTGTCAAACGATTACTTGCAATCCATTTACGATACAGTTATTATCAAAGATATTGCACAACGTTACAAATTGCGTAATATCCATAACCTACATCGTGTTATCAGTTTTGTATTTGACAGTGTCGGTTCGTTCATTTCGCCTACAAACATTGCAACGGAGCTCAACAAAAACTCACAGAAAAAAATATCGCACAACACCATTATCAAGTATTTGGATTTTTTGACCAAATCCTATATTCTTTATACTGCTTCGCGTTTTGACATTAAGGGAAAAGAATTGCTGACGACCAACGAAAAATATTATTTGGTGGACTTGGGATTAAGAAACATAACAGCAACTAATAAACACGATGCGGATTTAGGACATAAACTTGAAAATGTAGTGTATTTCGAGCTTTTAAGACGTGGCGGAAAAGTGTATGCAGGAAAAAATAAGGACAAAGAAATTGATTTTGTAGTACACAAGTCCAATAACGAAAGAGAATATTATCAGGTTGCTTTTACCGTTAATGACGAAAAAACATACAAAAGAGAAATTTCGGCATTTAGCAATATCAAAGACAACTACCCGAAATACCTTTTAACACTCGATTTCGACATTACGAACATAGACGGTATTCAAAAAATGAACGTAATTGATTGGCTGCTGAACGAATAAAAACTACCACTAACATATAGGGTTTAAACCAAGCTCTGCTTTGATTTTACCCTGTGCCTGTCTGCCTTTGGCAGGTTGAATGAAGCTTCTGGAGTTCAGTTACAAATAAATTATATTGTGGGATTTTATTGAGTTTGTGTGGTTGTTATTTATCTTGTATGAGTTGTTCTTAGTTATATTTTTTGGTTTATTGCTCAAAACAATGCCTGTTTGCTTGTTGCAAGCAAATAAAATAATGTTCCTAAATTATTTTTTCATCCTTTTTTGATGTTGCATGGCAAGTTTCCTTTGCATTATTCTTTTCACTTCCTTCAAGATATTTTAAGCATAGGCAGTTCGTTCATTTGCATACTACAACCATAAATAAAGGCAAGTAGGTGTCAGTGCTTTAGTAGGCGTGGCGTTATAAATTTTTCTTTAAAATCTTCTTTTGATAAAACTACGGGCAATTTTTGTTCTTTCTTAATGCTTGGTATTTGAATGGCTTTTTCTTCCCCATCCAACAACCTAAACCAATGTGGTACTTTACTCAAAAAATGTTTGAAACCTAAGGATAAAACACAGTATGTTAACCCAAAAGTAACAAGAAGAACAAAATATAATACCATATAAAAAAACAAAACCCTTTATTTCTAAAGGGTTTTGGGCAATTTAGCGGAGAGTTAGGGATTCGAACCCCAGGACCTGTTACAGTCAACAGTTTTCAAGACTGCCGCAATCGACCACTCTGCCAACTCTCCGAGCGCAAAAGTAGTTTTTTTTTCATTACAAAGAAGTTTTTTTTTAATTTTAGGATATTTTTTTAATTTCCTGATTTATGAAATCACCTTTTTTCGCTGCCTTTATGCTTCTTCAATTGTTCTGTATGCCTTTGATGGCCTCAGATACAAAGAAGATTAAAGCCTATTTGATGTTAGCAGAATTTACCGATCCTAGTTTAGGAAATTATATAGAAAGTTACCTAAGCATAAGTGCCAAAAGTGTTATTTACAAACCCAATCAAAATGGAAAATATCAATCAAGCATTGGAGTTAATATTCTTTTCTCCAAAAACGATTCTATTTATGCCTATGGTAAATATAATTTATTAAGTCCTGAATATGATGATGTAAATGATATTAAGTTAGACTTTACGGATGTTCAACGTTTTTTTTTGAAACCGGGAGAATACACTTTTGAATTAAACATTATTGATAACAATAATCCGGGACAACCTTTTACCTACTCTCAAATAGTTAGCAGTCAATTAAATATATCCAAACCATGTATGAGTACCATTGAATTGGTAGATAGTTATACAAAATCTGATGCTACTAACAATAGAACAAAAAATAGATTTGAAATTATACCTTACATAAGCTCATACTATCCCGAAGCTTTAAACGAAATTACTTTTTATACTGAAATATACGGCTTAACAAGAGATATAGCTCAGGACGAATCGGTTATTGTTAATGCTTACCTTGAGGGCTTTGAGAGTGGTACCCATATGACCGATTTTTTTAGATTTCAAAAAGTAAAATCAGCCAATATTATTCCTTTTCTTAGCTCTTTAAATATTAAATCCTTACCTTCAGGGAATTACAATTTGGTCATTGAAGTAAGAGATAAAGAAAACAAGCTGATTGTAGAACAAAAAACTTTTATTCAAAGAAATAACCCCTCCTTTATAAGCACTCCGGAGACGTTAACAGCACTAAATATTGCTAATACTTTTGTTGAAAAAATTCATACCGATTCTCTCAATCAATTTATCAAATACCTCTACCCTATTTCGAGCCGTTTAGAAGTTGAATATGCTAACAATGTGGTGGCAAATACCAACATTTTAGCCAAGCAGCAGTATTTCCTTTCTTTTTGGCAAAAGAGAAATAATCTTCAACCAAATACTGCTTGGGAAGAGTATTATTTGAATGTACTTGAGGCCAACAAACTATTTAAAACGCAAACCCGTAAGGGATACGCCACTGATCGGGGTAGAGTTTACCTTCAATATGGAAAACCTGACTCAAGACTGATTTATGACCGTGAACCAAGTCTTTATCCTTATGAACTTTGGCAGTACTACAAAATAGATAATTTTTCTAATAAAAGGTTTGTATTTGTTAATACCGATTTGGTTTCAAACAACTATTTCTTAATCCATTCTGATGCGATAGGTGAAGTTCGTGATGATCGTTGGCAAACCCGACTCAATAAAAGAAATAACTGGTATAAAAGTTTTGACGAAGAAAAGGCAAATGACCAATTTGGGTCATTCCTGAGAGATGCTTATGATATTAGCCGATAATTTTATTATTAATTTAGAGTCAAACCTATCAATATGGGCAAAGATATAGCTGTGGTTATCTTAAACTGGAACGGCATTGGTCATTTAAAAGAATTTTTACCCTCAGTTATACAAAATTCAAATAAAGACATTGCCGATATTTATGTTATTGATAATGCCTCAACAGATAACAGTGTGCAATATCTATCTGAGAATTTCCCATCAGTTATCATCATAAAAAATAAACAAAATGGTGGATTTGCAAGAGGATATAACGAAGGCTTACAACATATTAAATCAAAATACTACGTGCTGCTTAACTCAGATGTAGAAGTATGCCCAAATTGGCTCGAACCTCTATACCAAAAATTGGAAAACGACAATTCATTAGGGGCTTGCCAACCCAAAGTATTAGACTACAAAAACAAATTGCTTTTTGAGCATGCAGGTGCTGCCGGTGGTTTTATAGATATTTATGGATTTCCTTTTTGCCGAGGCCGAATTTTTAATAGCCTGGAACACGATAAGCAGCAATACAATGATGATGTATCTATTTTTTGGACAACCGGTGCTTGCATGATGATTAGATCTGATTTATTTTTTAATTGCGGTGGTTTTGATGAAAGCTTTTTTGCTCACATGGAAGAAATTGATTTATGTTGGCGTATGCAAAATAAAGGCTATAGTTTATGTTATGTTCATCAATCAACCGTTTTTCATTTAGGGGGCGGAACCCTCTCTACCATAAGTCCTCGAAAAACTTATCTCAACTTTAGAAATAATTTGTTTTTACTTTATAAAAATCTTCCGGCTAACACATTGCTTAGCACTATTTTTATTAGAATGGTTCTTGACGGACTAGCGTTTATCCGGTTTATAGCCATAGGTAATTTTTCTCACGGATTATCTGTTTTTAATGCCCATATGGCGTTCTACAAAAACCTTTCAAATTTACGCAAAAGCAGAAGAAACAATATCAACAATCAAGCTCTACATCAACTAAAAGGAGTTTACCACAGGTCAATAGTTTTTGAGTTTTATTTAAAAGGGAAAAAACAGTTTAATGTTTTAAACAAGTCAAAATTTAGTCAATAAAAAAGGGAGTTTGAAAACAACTCCCTTTTTTATATTTAAGTAAAAATAATCCTTATTGTAACTTATATCTAACGGCTACCATAACAGAATAGTTGTTGTTTCGCACAGCTTTGCTTGATTTTGACAAATACTCTCTAATATCTAATAATCCGTAGCTAGCTCTAAAATCAAAACCCGCAGATAATTTATCATTAATCTCATAGCTTAAACCAAACCCTCCCACAATTCCATAATCAAGAGGAGTGTAAATATAAGCCAAATCTTGTTTACCTTCATGATTTACAGTTACTGAGCTATCACCATAAGAAATTACTTTGGTGTATTTTAAACTATTTTTGGCATTATATCTAACATTAAGTGAAGGGCCTGCAAAAACCATAGCTTTAAAGCTGCTGCTGTCAGGTAAAAAGTTATAACGAACAAGAACAGGAATTTCAATATAATTAAAAGACATATCGTATTGATACTTCTCGGTTTGTTGCTTTGCTGTGTCTTTAAAATTTCTTTCGTAAGTTGTACCTCTCTGGGTGTAAATTACATCAACACTTGTGCTAATTTTGCCGGGCGATTGAAATAACACAGATAATCCTGCACTAGCACCGGTTTTAAACTTGGCTGAATCAATACCTAATAATTTACTATAATTTCCTCCCCCGGTAATCCCGACAGATACTGATTGTGCAAATGATACGGTAGTAAGCGCCAATACAGCCATTACACTACCCAATAATTTTGAAATTTTCATATAATTTTATATTGTGTTATGTTAATTCTTTTATAAAAATACAAAAAGTATTCTGCAAATATATTTTTTTTCAATTACTAAAGTGAAATTTTATTTGAAAGATTTTAAACAATAGTATTTCTAGGTAGGTAAAAACCATTGTAAAAGGGCAAATGAAAGATATTAAAGATAAATGTTTACAATAAATATCATTGTTCTACATTATTTATTCAATTATCAACGAGCAATTTTATATGGTGATATGTTTCATTAATCATTATAAAAAAACCTATCATGTTAGTGATAGGTTTAAAGGTAAAGAATACACTTATTATAGGTAAAGCTAAAAGGTAATAGTAAAAGTGCCTTGAGTTTTTATTGGCGATGTAGGCTTTGAATCAAACAAAGCTGATTGCGCGCATTGCTTAGCTTTAGTATGTAAATATTTACTATCAGTAGTAGTACCTTTAGCACCGGGCGTGGCTGAAATAACGTGCCCGTATTTATCAATGGTAACATCAACCACTACCGTACCATGTTCTTCGGTCATTATTTCAACATGTGGTTGATTTTTTATCAGGCGACCTTTCATACTATAGGTTACTTCATAATTGCCTACTTTAATTTTCTGAACTTCATCAGTTGTGCTTTGTGCACTAGCAAAGGATACGCTAAACAAAAGTATGAAAGCAAGAGATTTTAAAAATTTAAACATAGTAATTAAGTATTTAATGATAATAATGATTAAGCATCAATCTTAGCATATCTAGCATTAGCCTCAATAAACTCTCTGCGTGGCGGAACTTCATCGCCCATCAACATACTAAAAATACGATCGGCTTCGGCTGCACTTTCAATGGTAACTTGGCGCAAGGTACGGTTTTCCGGATTCATGGTTGTTGTCCAAAGTTGCTCGGCATTCATCTCTCCCAATCCTTTATAACGTTGAATATTTACACTTCCCTCTTTGTCGCCTCCCAATTCTTTAATGGCTAATAATCTATCGTCTTCATTCCAACAATATCGCTCAATTTTTCCTTTTTTTACTAAATACAACGGAGGTGTTGCAATGTATATATAACCATTCTCTATCATTTCTTTCATATAACGGAAGAAAAAAGTAAGAATTAGAGTGGTGATATGACTACCGTCAATATCAGCATCTGTCATGATGATAATTTTATGATAGCGTAATTTTGAGAGATTCAGTTGCTTGCTGTCTTCTTCCGTGCCTATGCTTACGCCCATAGCTGTAAACATATTTTTAATTTCTTCGTTTTCAAAAATCTTGTGTGTCATTGCTTTTTCCACATTAAGAATTTTACCTCTTAATGGTAATATTGCTTGAAAAGCACGGTTTCGACCTTGTTTGGCAGTCCCCCCCGCAGAGTCGCCCTCTACCAAATATAGCTCGCACATAGATGGGTCAGTTTCTGAACAATCGCTCAATTTTCCTGGTAACCCGGTACCGGTAAGCACATTTTTACGCTGTACCATTTCGCGTGCTTTACGAGCAGCATGGCGAGCAGTGGCAGCTAAAATAACTTTATCAACTATAGTTTTGGCTTGTTTTGGATTTTCTTCCAAATAATAACTCAGCATTTCGCTAACAGCCTGATCAACAGCACCCATTACCTCATTATTACCTAATTTGGTTTTGGTTTGTCCTTCAAACTGTGGTTCTTGAACTTTTACCGAAATAATTGCTGTTAAGCCTTCTCGAAAATCATCGCCCGAAATATCAATCTTCAATTTGGCTAACATTCCGTTTTTCTCGGCATAATTTTTCAGAGTTCTGGTTAAACCTCTTCTAAAGCCTGCAAGGTGTGTTCCACCTTCGTGGGTGTTAATATTGTTTACGTATGAATGAATATTTTCGGTATAAGAAGTGTTGTAAATCATAGCTACCTCAACCGGAATTCCTTGTTTCTCACCTTCAATATATATAGGTGTGTCTATCAATTTCTCGCGAGTAGAGTCTAAATATTCAACAAACTCTTTCAAGCCGCCTTCGCTATAAAAACTTAGTGTTCGGTGTTGTCCGTTTTCGTCTTTTTGGCGAAAATCGGTAATTGTTAATCTTATTCCTTTGTTTAAGTATGCTAACTCGCGTAAACGAGCCGACAATACATCAAAACTATATTCAGTTACCGAAAAGATACTTCCATCCGGTTTAAACGTTACCTCTGTACCACGATTTGTGGTGCTACCTATTTCTTTAACATCATACAAAGGTTTACCTATTGAGTATTCTTGCAGATACTCTTTATTATTGCGCCACACAGTTACTTTAAGATGAGTAGAAAGTGCATTTACACAACTTACCCCAACACCATGCAATCCACCCGATACTTTATAACTGTCTTTATCAAATTTTCCTCCGGCATGCAACACGGTCATAACCACTTCCAAGGCCGATTTCTTTTCCTTTGGGTGAAAGTCGGTGGGAATACCACGTCCATTGTCTTTTACTGTTATACTATTATCTTCATTGATTTTTACATCAATATTATTACAATGTCCGGCTAAGGCCTCATCAATAGAGTTGTCAACCACCTCGTAAACTAAATGGTGCAGCCCTTTAGTGCCGGTATCTCCAATATACATGGACGGTCTTTTGCGAACGGCTTCTAACCCTTCTAACACTTGAATACTTTCTGCTGAATAGTCAGCCTTAGATTCTACTTTTAATTCTTCTGACATAGTTATTTTTTGTTTTAATAAAAAAACTGTATTTGGTCTTATATTTAATTAATAAAATAGGATATTTTACATTTTATTTTTAACGAAGCACAAAGATAACATTAATATGCAATAATTTTATAGGTTTTTTTACTATTTTTAAATTGTTTTAAGCTATTTTATCAACATTTTGAAGAAAAGACTCAAAAAAAAGATAATAAGGGCTTGAAATTGCACCTTATCTTTTCTTCATTTATTCTATCCAAATATTTTTAACGTATAAAAATAGGCTTTCGTTGGAAATATACATATATTTGTTGAATAATATATTTGCTTTTTGTTATATGGTAATTTTTTTTCTCTTATAGCCTGTCCTTTCAATACTACCTAAAATACGCTTATACAATTAAAGTTTTAGTTATATGGAAAAAGATGAAATAACATATAAAGAAGGTTACACCATCAGAAAAATAGAATATGGAATTGTTGAAATCATATTTCATCCGCAATTTTTTGGAGATCTTGAAGATGTAAAACTTGTTGTAGAAAGATTAAGTCAGTTTCGTGTAAATAACACCCCCATTTTACTTTTAGCTGTTTATGCCGAAGATAACACTTTTTCTCCCGAAGCCACCAAATATATTTCATCTGCCGAAAATAATAAAATTGTAAAGGCCGAGGCACTTGTAATAACCGGATTAGCTACCCGTATTATAGGTAATTTTTATCTCAAAATTAATAAACCAAAAAGACCCTCCAAATTATTTACTAGTCGTTTAGCCGCCATAGAGTGGCTATTAAGCCTTAATTTGTAGTAAATAGTATTTCTTCAGGAACAACTTGGTTAATATATATTTCATAAATGTATATTACTAACACCTTTTACAAACAGTTCACAAATTAGCATTGAAGGTATGGTTTATAAATAAACTTTACCAATACGCATACATTCATATTTTAAAAAATATAAATTTGTAGTTTATTAAATAGCTAACAATGGAAAAAATTAAAAAGCAAGATGCTTTAGATTATCACCATAATCACCGTCCGGGAAAAATTGAAGTAGTTCCAACAAAACCATATAACACACAACGCGATTTAAGTTTAGCTTATTCTCCCGGAGTTGCAGAGCCATGCTTAGAAATTGAGAAAAACCCTGATGATGTGTATAAATACACTGCCAAAGGTAATTTGGTGGCGGTAATAAGCAATGGTACTGCTGTTTTGGGTCTTGGTAATATTGGTGCCGAAGCCTCAAAACCGGTTATGGAAGGAAAAGGCTTATTATTTAAAATTTATGCTGATATTGATGTTTTTGATATTGAGGTTTCTGATACCGATATTGATGCATTTGTACGTACCGTAAAGGCTATTAGCCCTACGTTTGGAGGGATAAACCTAGAAGATATTAAAGCTCCTGAATGCTTTGAAATAGAAAGAAGATTAAAGGAAGAACTGAATATTCCTATTATGCACGATGACCAACATGGTACAGCCATAATATCGAGTGCTGCTTTACTTAATGCGTTATTGTTAACCAATAAAAAAATTGAAGATGTAAAAATAGTTGTAAGTGGCGCAGGGGCTTCGGCCATATCGTGTACAAAGTTGTATATGGCATTGGGGGCACGTAAAGAAAACATAGTAATGCTTGATAGTTCAGGGGTTATACATAAAAGCAGAGAAAATTTAGATGATACTAAATCTATCTTTGCAACTGAGCGCAACATTCACACTATTGAGGAAGCACTAGTAGGTGCAGATGTTTTGTTAGGTTTATCAAAAGGTAATTTAGTAAGCAAGGAAATGCTGCAAACCATGGCACCACAGCCCATTGTTTTTGCTTTGGCTAATCCTGTACCTGAAATATCATACGAAGATGCTTTAGAAGCCCGCCCCGATGCTATTGTAGCCACCGGTCGCAGCGATAATCCCAATCAGGTAAATAATGTGTTAGGATTCCCGTACATTTTCAGAGGAGCACTTGATGTTAAAGCTACAAAGATTAATGAAGCCATGAAATTAGCGGCTGTGTATGCATTGGCTGAATTGGCTAAAGAAGCAGTTCCCGACATTGTAAATTTGGCCTATAATCTTAAAAATTTAAGCTTCGGAAAAGAATACATTATTCCTAAACCCGTTGATAACCGGCTCATTTACAAAGTGGCTCCGGCTGTGGCCAAAGCTGCTATTGAATCGGGTGTGGCACGGCATGTTATAACCGACTGGGATGCTTATGAGAATGAACTAATACAACGCTTAGGACTTGATAATAAACTCTTAAAAAATATAACTATACGTGCTAAGCAAAAGCCTCAGAGAGTAGTATTTGCCGAGGCCGACCATTATAAGATTTTAAAAGCCGCACAACAAGTAAAAGAAGAGGGTATTGCCATTCCAATTTTATTAGGGGATATTGATAGAATTAATAGATTAATAGAGCAAAATAATCTTGACCTTAAAGGGATTGAAATAATTGACATTAGAAAGAAAGATTACGAAGAAAAAAGAAATAAGTTTGGCGATATGTTTTTTGAAAAGCGAAATAGACGTGGCTATACACTTTTTGAGGCACGTAAAGTTATGCTTGAACGCAACTATTATGGAGCAATGATGGTTGAAACAGGCGAAGCCGATGCCATGATTAGTGGATTAACCAGAAAATATCCTGATACGATTAGACCTTCACTACAAATTATAGGGGTTCAAAAAGATATTGGAATGGTAGCCGGAATGTATATTATGATTACAAAAAGAGGACCTATATTTTTTGCAGATACTACCATAAACACTAATCCTACAGCCGAGCAATTGGTAAAAATAACTTTACTCACTGCCAATGCTGTTAAGCTAATGAATATGGTTCCGCGTATAGCTTTACTTTCATATTCAAATTTTGGTTCCACTGAAAATCCTGAAACCAAAGTATTGAGAGAGGCCATAGCCATGTTGCACCGCGACTATCCTGAATTGATTGTAGATGGTGAGGTGCAGGCAAACTTTGCTTTTAATAAAGAAATGCTTGCCGAACAATTTCCGTTTACTCCTTTAAAAGACGGTGCTGTAAATACATTAATATTCCCTAATCTTTCGTCAGGAAATATTGCATATAAATTACTTCAGGAAATAGGGAATGCCGAGGCTATTGGCCCTATTTTACTTGGGCTAAACAAATCTGTACATATATTACAGCTTGGCAGCTCAGTTAGGGAAATAGTAAATATGGTTACTTTGGCCGCTGCAGATGCACAGGTTAAAAATAAAGTGTTTGGCTAAACGGCCAATAAACTTTTTTAATCATGTTTATTAATTCTATTGAAAAGAATACTTTTATTGTTAAGCAAGAAGCAGCTCGCATAGGTTTTGATTTTTGTGGTATTTCAAAAGCTTGTTTTTTGGAAGATGAAGCTCCGAGGCTTGAACATTATTTGAAAAACAATTATCATGGTAAGATGGATTATATGGCCAACTACTTTGATAAAAGATTAGATCCTACCTTATTAGTGCCGGGTGCCAAAAGTGTAGTTTCGCTTTTGTTTAATTATTATACCGATAAAAGACAAACACAATCAGACGCTCCTAAAATAAGCAAATATGCTTATGGAGTTGACTATCATGAAATAATTAAAGATAAGTTATTTGAACTGCTGGCATGCCTACGTGAAAAGATTGGCGATATTGACGGAAGGGTATTTGTTGACTCTGCACCTGTTTTAGATAAAGCCTGGGCAAAAAAATCAGGCTTGGGTTGGGTTGGCAAAAACACAACAGTAATTACCAAAGGTAAAGGCTCATTCTTTTTTATAGCCGAACTTATTATTGATTTAGAACTAACACCGGATGGCCCCATTAAAGATTACTGCGGCACCTGTACACGATGTATTGATGCATGCCCTACTGATGCTTTAATAAATCCGTATCAAATAGATGCCAGTAAATGTATAAGCTATTTAACCATTGAGCTTAAAGATGAACTTATACCCAATACATTTAAAGACAAAATGGAAAACTGGGCTTTTGGATGCGATATTTGTCAAGATGTTTGCCCTTGGAATAAATTCTCGGAACAACACCAACATCCGGAAATAAATGCAAATGAGCAAATGTTAAATCTAACCAAAACCGAATGGTATGAATTAACGGAAGATGTGTTCAAAACAATATTTAAAAAATCGGCAGTAAAACGAACTAAATACAGAGGCTTAAAACGTAACCTAAATTTTATTAGCTCTTCGTAACGTTTCTGAAAACTTCCAGAATAATATCTCTATATAAATAACCAAAAGTAGCTAAGCACCATACTTTCAATAAGAGCTGATCTTCAAACTTCAACATCTTATTAGCCTTTATTAATTCTTTTTTAAAAAGGCTTTTGTCAAAACTAACTTTGGTCAATATTTTTTTACTTAAATCCAGCATATTTGACATAGTTTAAAAGTATTAGGTTAATAATTAATTTCTAAATCAACGAAAATAGATTTCTATTTATTGATGATTGTACCATAAAAATAACGAAAATTATTTTTATAAACCAAATCAACCCCTCAATAGTTATTAACTATTAACGCTTTTTACCATATCGTGTCTAAAGTTTAATGTATTATTACTTGTAAATCAATAAAATAAAAAAATATATAGTATCTTTACAATTACATTTACTTAATATAGACTATATTTGAGGCATGGAATTAAAGATAGATAATTACATAGAACAGTTATTGTACCACCACAATTGTGTAATTATTCCTTCGTTTGGAGGCTTTGTAGCCAATTATAAAGGCGCTCAAATTCACCCTACCCAATATTCATTTACTGCTCCATCAAAGCAATTAGCATTTAATAAAAACCTTATCAATAACGATGGTTTATTAGCCGGTTATATTGCATCGGTTGAGAAGATAAGTTTTGAAGAGGCTTTAATTTTGATTGACAAAGATGTTTTTAAAATTAAAAAACTTTTGACTGAGGGGCAGCAGGTAATTTTTAAGTCTATTGGGTTTCTTAAACTCGATATTGAAAAGAATATCAGATTTAATCCTTCTAATCAAACCAATTTTGAAACCTCCTCATTCGGCTTAAATACTTTTCAGTCACCTGCTATTATCCGCGGTGGTTATACCAAAGGGCTGCCTGAACCTGTTTTTACAGATAAAACGACCAAGAAAAAACGCTTTACTTTTAAACAATACAAAAAGTTTGCCTTACCAATGTTGGTATTGCCTTTGGCTTTGATACTCTATTTTTCGCCTGTTTACCATTCGGTTATTCAATCGTTTTCTGTTCAAACGTCCGGCTTTTGGGGCAACGACTCTAAAACAAGTTATACCCCACCACAGCATCAGCCGCTGAAAGAAATAGCAGAACCTGTGGAGTCCGAAAATACCGAAACAGTAGCTATAGAACCTACGGTTAGCGATAATGCTGAAATAAACGCAACTACTAACGAAAATATTGAACCTGTAGCCGATATTAAAGTCCCTGAACCTGTACAATATAACAGCGTTGAACCTGTCAATAGCGGAAAATACCAATTAATATCAGGTTGTTTCAGCATGCAGGAAAATGCGTATAAACAAATAGATTTACTTCAACAAAAAAATATACACGCATACATTAGCGGTCAATCCAAATCCGGTTTATATCGTGTAAGTTGTGGTGGTTTTGATAATCAGGAACAAGCTATAGCCGAAATGAGTAAATTGATTGCAGGAGGCACCGATATTTGGATTCTTAAAAATTAAATTCGAGCGGCTGAAATGAGAAATGATATTTTGAACGACTTAAACGAAAGTATAAGCTGCCTACATTCCTTTATTCAAAATAGTGCTGCTATAGAAGCTATTGAAAAAGCAGCGCACCTTATGATACAAGCCTATAAAAACGGAAACATCATAATAAGTTGTGGCAACGGTGGGTCAATGTGCGATGCCATGCACCTTGCCGAAGAGCTTAGTGGTAAGTTTAGAAACGATAGAAAAGCTCTGGGAGCTATAGCCATATCTGATTCCTCGTATATTAGCTGCGCGGCAAATGATTATGGATATCAATATGTGTTTTCGCGCTATATCGAAGGTATTGGGAAAAGCGGTGATGTGCTTGTTGCGATTAGTACCAGTGGAAATTCTGAGAATATTATTGAAGCCTGTATAGCTGCAAAGAAAAAAAATATTAGCATTATTGCCCTGACAGGAAAAGATGGCGGAAAATTAGCTCAACTGGCCGATGTTGAAATACGAGCTCCTTTCTCTACCTATGCCGATAGAGCTCAGGAAATTCATATTAAAATTATTCATATACTGATTAAATTAGTAGAACAGGAACTAAGTAAACTAGGCTTAATTTAAGGAAACTAAGCCTTTAATAAAACAACTGTTTATCTCTTTTTTATCATCTTAATTACCGTATTAGAGTAACACTACCTGTCATCTCTCTGGTTGTTCCTTTATTATCGGTTAAATATACACGCCAAATATAGTTATCTTGTATATTATCACCACCATCCCAAGGTTGATTAAAACTGTTTGATACATAAACAAGCAAACCCCAACGATTATATATTTCAATTCTGAAATCTTTAACTCCGCTTCCTGAGGGCGCAAATACATCGTTTAAGCCATCGCCATTAGGTGTAAATGCATTAGGAAAAAATATATGATAGTTTTCTTCAATTACTATGGAGTCTTTCACTGTTTCAACACAACCTTTATCAGTAGTTACGGTTAACTTAACCTCATACACTCCCGGGTTTTCAAAAGTATGAGTAAACTCAGGTTTATAGCTTGAGCCATTTTGCTCAATTACCCAATGTTGACAGAGGCTATTGGGTGTGATATTCTTAAACTCAACATTACTATTTAATAAATCAGTAACCTTAGGAGAGATAGAATATTTTATTTCAGCCATTGGGAAAATCTCAATATAATCATGCATTGTTTTGGTGCTGCTGCATCCGTTAGCATCAAAAGCGGTAAGGCTTACACTATAAATTCCGGCAAAATTATAAATATATATAGGGTTAAATTGATTGCTAATTCCGCCATCGCCAAAACTCCATTGGCTTGACACTACATTATTGCTGGTATTGGTGAACTCAATAGTGGCAGGAAGACAATCAGTTTGTTTTGATGACTGAAAAGAAACTACCGGATTGGGGTTAACCAATATGGAGATATTTGCCTGAGGGTTTGCAGGATTACATACATCAGTAACTGTAACAGTATAAGTACCTGCTGTATAAACCGTTATAGATGGTGTTGTTGAGCCATTGCTCCACAAATAGGTTTGAGCCTGCGAGCATGTTAATGTTACGCTATCGTTCACACAAAAAGTAGTTGGTCCGCTGGCTGTGATTGTAGGAGTAGGTGCCAATGGCATTGCAGTAACCATAACAGGGTTAGAAGCAACCGATACACAGTTATTGGCATCGGTGTAAGTTACCGAATAATTTCCTGAAATGCTTACACTAATGCTACTTTGTGTAGAACCATTATTCCACAAATTCCCATTAGGCTGATTTGACTGAAGTGTTACACTGCCACCTTCACAGAAGGTTGTTGGCCCTAATGCAGTAATAACAGGTGCGGGTGGTATAGGATTAACCACAACCACAATATTGTTAGATAATGGCGATGGACAACCATTATTATCAATAACACTTAAATTATAGGTTCCGGAAGAAATAACCGTAATACTTTGCGTGTTAAAAGTATTTGACCAACTGTATGCAGCAGCGGGTGTACTTGTAAGCACTACGTTACCACCATTACAGAAGGTTAAAGGCCCATTAGCTGTAATAACAGGTGCAGCCGGTACCGGAAACATAGTTGTGTTGGTTACAGCCGATACGGGCGATACACAACCTCCGGCATTGGTAGTTGTTACCGTGTAACTACCACTCCCAAATACTGTAATACTTTGGGTTGTAGCACCATTACTCCACAAATAACTTGCCGATGGTGTAGAAGTTAATATTACACTATCGCCCGTGCAAAACGACAGAGGTCCTGAAGCAGTAATGACCGGTGCGGTGGGTGGAGGTAAAACTGTAAAAACTGTAGCTGCCGAAGTAGATGTACAACCATTTCCATCAGTAATGGTTACGGTATAACTTCCGGATGAGTTAAGGTTAATACTTTGTGTATTTGCTCCGTTTGACCAACTGTATGTATTGGCTACTGATGAACTTAATACAACTGAACCTCCATTACATACGGTTAAAGGCCCTGATGCAGTGATTACAGGAGCAGGAGGTAAAGGATGTACCACTACTGTAACAGCACTTGACACAGCCGAACTGCAACCATTGGCATCAACATAATAAACCGTATAAGTACCTGAGGTATTTACAGTAATGCTATTAGTTGTAGCTCCATTACTCCAAACATTATTACCGGATGCCGATGAAGTTAATGTTACGCTTCCTCCCTGACAAAAACTTAAAACTCCACCGGCAGTAATAAGCGGTGCTGCAGGTTGGTTGTGCACAGTAACAGTAATAGCCGATGAGGGTAGTGATGTACATGTTCCGTCTGAAACAGTTAGTGTATAAGATGTGGTAGAGGCCGGGGTACAAACCGGATTAGCAATTGAGGCATTGCTTAGTCCTGTGGCTGGCGACCAAGTGTATTGGGTACCGCCACTTCCATTCAACGTAACACTATCTCCTATGCATACCGCAGTATTGGTTCCGGGATTGGCAATGGGCAAAGGAATAACATTCACATTCATAGTATCTGAATTAATACATCCATTGGCATCTGTAACATTCAGTATGTATGCTTGGTTAGATGTTAGGGTAACAGAAGGATTATTAATATTGGTTGCCGATAATCCGTTTGAAGGACTCCAACTGTAACTTACACCACCGCTTCCGTTGAGTGTGGCACTTGCACCACTACATAAGTTAATATCAGATCCGGCATTGGCCGGTGGCAAAAGGTTTACATTAACGGTTGCTGTTTGAGTGCCTACACATCCATTTGAGGCTGTAGCTGATACAGAATATGTGCTTGTTGCGGAGGGTGCTACCCAAATAGAATCGTTGGTGTTGTTAGCAAACAAATAATTTCCTGTCCAAGTACAGTTTGATGCCCCGCTTACGGTAACAATTGCTGTATCGCCAAGACAAATGGCATTCGGATTAACAATAGTATTGAGGACAGGGGTAGGATATATTTCAATTGTTTTTGAGGCGGTTACTGAACATCCTGTTGGGTTAGTAGCCACCAAGGTAAAAGTAGTGGGTGTATTAACAGTTGCTGTTACAGGATTCCCGGTACTGTTATTAACCATTAACGCGGGCGCCCATAAATAGGTAAGGTTAGTTCCTGAACCGGTAAGCGTAACTTGACCTCCTGCACAAACTGTATCGGCCGAGGCTGTGATGTTTAAAGTAAATGCCGGAGAAACTACCACGGTTACAGGAGTTCTGGGGCTGGTGCATCCGCCAAGTACCGACTGAACATAATAGGTGGTAGTATTGTTAAGTACCGGAGTATTAAGTGTACCACCTGTTTGAATTACTGTTCCTCCTGCAGGAACGGTAAACCATTGTAAAGTGCCATTTCCGGTTGCTGTAACCTGCCCGTTTTGACCTGCACAAATAGTATCATTCACCCCAACAGGAGGTATAGTAGCAGCAGGTTCAATAATTACCATATAATCTTCAACTTCGCCATAAGTTTGATGGGCACAAGGACTTGAAGGTGTAGCCGCAAAGTTTGAACGTACACGCATGCGTGTGTTTCCGGTTAGGGCACTTGCCGGGACTGTAACAACACCGTTAAACACCTGAAAACCTGCTGAACCCGAATTCCATACAAACTCCCCCGGATCGGTAAAAGAATTATTTTGGTTATAATCAATCCATATTGCAAAGCCTTGTTGATATATAGCTCCACATTGAATGGTGAAATTAAAACTGCAACCTTGAGCTACGGTTAATATTTTATTAGGATAATAAATATAATTATTGGGCATATAATTGCACCCGCTGTTATTATTTACAATATTTGTTATCCCGTTAGTTGTTGAAAAATTATTAATAAAGTCGTTGGTAAAATTGGTTTGACAACCGTATGTAAATGTTGGTGTGCAATAAGGGGCTTGAGCTTTAATTGACTCAACTACAAATACTGAGAAAAATACAAGTAATAAATAGAAATTTAATTTATGCCTCATTCAAAATTATTAACCTAAGTTTTTATTGTTTTACCTTACTTTATTACGTGTTTAATTCTTTAATTGTTTGTGGCAAATATAATAAAACAATTCTTATTTTCTTGCAATTATGTAAATGAAAATGATAGAGTTTCATCATAGTTAGTAATTATTATACATTCATAATACATAACATACTATTTGCTATGGTTAAATACCACCTGTGGCAACAATTAAACTAAGTACAAATCAAAATATGACTAGAACCAATAAAACCCTAATTGTCTTGTTAATAATATGATATAAAAAAATTTGAATGATTGGATATTTCTTTTTAATTCGGCAGAATATATTAGAGCAATTAAAAAAAATGCCTATTTTTGTATATATTAATATTAAAAGATGAATAAATGAAAGATAACGCATCTTTAGCCATAGATTTGTTGATTAGTAATTTCGAAAATAATACTTATACAGAAAAACACATTTCGAGCTTATTAGATTATTTAGTTGGCTTAAAAGATAATGAAGATATTCAAACGGTTGAATCCATTATAAAGGTTCTCGGTTATTGTACTAAAGATTTTGTAAAAGAAAATATAGTAAATACTATTAACAATCCAAAGACCAGTCATAAAATAAAAAAAGCCCTTATTTCGGTTTGTTGGGAATCAGGAATAGATTATAGCGATTATTTATTCAATTTTGTTCAATATCTTTCAGGAAGCGATGAAAGCATAGCGATTGAAGCCTATACAGTTATAAATGAAATGGGCGGAAGACCAAAAGATTTAGAGAAATCTATTGAACATATTAATAATACAAATCAAGAAAGCTACACTCCTACCCATAGAATTTTAATAAACGACAGTTTGCAACATTTAATTACTTTATTATAGTCTCAATTTATAATCCAAAATGATGAAAAAATCGAATTTTATAGTTATAGTATCACTATTGTTTTTATCAATAGTATTTAGTCAATGTAAAAAACTGACTGAAGATGTAGAATGTTTAACTCCTGCTAATATTGAAATTAAGAATATTACCACTAACTCAGCCGATGTTTCATGGTCTGCTGCTGCAGATGCATCACAATATTTAGTTAATTACCGTAAGGCAGGCTCAGGTGCTGGTTTTAGTGTTTTGCGTGTTACTTCAGGAACTTCGGGACAAATTATAAATCTTGCTGCAAATACTACCTATGAATATAAGGTGCAAACCAATTGTCCTTCTTCAAATTCAAATTACAGCGATTTAAAAACTTTCAGAACTTTGTCTAATAATGAATTTTATATTGCTCAAAAATGGCGTATAAAACAACTAAAAGAAAATAATGTGAACACCAGCCTTGGAATAGATGATTATATGGATTTTAAAACTAATGGTAATTTAGAACAATCATTAACTATTGGCGGCTCTCCTTTGGTTACTAATGGTTCCTGGAGTTTTTTTGCCGAATTCGACTCGGTAAAAATAAGTTTAAATAGTACTAAAAATTGGAGTATCCATCTCCTGGATAGCCAAAACTTTATATTGTTGAAACAAACATCCAACCCGTTTCCTACAACAGATACGCTGGCCTTAGAGAAGTTTTAATTGCCCGATTATTCCATATTGCTAAATAGTAAATTAATCATTTTTTATTTAATTTATAATAACATTTATCCATTCTTTATTAAATCGTATATGAAAAAACATTTTATTTTTTTTAGTTCCATTCTTTTAATGGCTGCATGTGTTTCTACTAAGGTATTAACCCCAACACAGGCCGATGCCGATAGACTCAAAACTAAATATCCAAATTTGACTTTGGCAGATTTAAATGAAGGAAAGGCCTTGTATGAGAAACATTGCCAATCGTGCCACAAATTATATCGCCCTAACTCAAGGAATGAGCAAAAATGGAACGAAATTGTTCCACCTATGGTAAAAAAGGTTAATCGCAAAGGTGAGGTGCTTGACAATCGTGCACAGGAGCTGATATTACAATATGTAGTAACTATGCATGATGCTAAATCAGCAAGGAAAAAGTAATTAAAAAAATCTGTGAATATATATTTAGACTATAATGCCACTACCCCGGTAGATGATGTTGTGCTGAGTGCAATGTTACCCTATTTTAACCGTTTTTTTGGCAATGCCTCCAGTAAAAATCATTCTTTTGGTTGGATAGCCGAACAGGCAGTAGAAACTGCAAAAATGCAAATAGCACGATTGATTAATGCACAGTCTGATGAAATTATATTAACTTCAGGAGCCACAGAAAGCATTAATTTAGCTTTAAAAGGATTTGCAGAAAAAACAGGCTCAGAAAAAAATCATATCATCTCATCTGTTACAGAACACATGGCGGTGTTAGACACTTTATCCGTATTAGAGAAAAAAGGATTTGAAATAACTCTACTTCCGGTTAATGCAAAAGGTCAAATAAATGTAGATGAATTGCGTAAGTCTATAAAACCATCAACCATGTTGATTTGCCTAATGTATGCCAACAACGAAACAGGGTATATTAATCCTGTAAATGAAATAGCCGAGATAGCTCATGAAAACAAATGTCTGTTTTTTTGTGATGCAACACAAGCAGCCGGTAAAATACCCATTGATGTTAAGTTAAGTAATATTGATATGTTGTGTTTATCGGCTCATAAAATGTACGGCCCTAAAGGTGTAGGTGCTTTATATTTACGTAACAAGCGTCCAAAAATTAGTTTAACCCCATTGATTGACGGTGGTGGACAGCAAAACGGCCTAAGATCAGGCACCTTAAATGTGGCAGGAATAGTAGGAATGGGAAAAGCCTGCGAGCTTGCCGCAGCCGAAATGAGCCACTATACCGAAAAAATGATTAACCTTCGCAACAGGCTGGAAAACGAAATTAGCACTTTACCCGGAATAAAAATAAATGGCGACACCAATAGTCGCTTACCCAATACCAGCAATATTTGTTTTAAAGGAAAAACAGCAGGCGAAATTTTTAAAAGCCTAAAGAATATTGCTGTTTCAAGTGGTTCAGCTTGTACTTCTGCTAAAACAGAAGCATCGCACGTGCTCCTATCTATGGGCTTAAATAATGCCGATGCACAATCAAGCATACGATTTAGTTTAGGTAAATTTAATACCCTTGATGATATTGAAAATACAGTTACAAAAATTAAAAAGCTTTATGAGTAAGGGGCTATCTATTTTCCTTATCATCTAATAAATATTTATGGTTATTATTTGAGTTATGAAAATGACTACCACAGAGTTGCTGAAAGGCTTACAAGAAGGAGATTTTAGAACAATAGGTCGTTGTTTAACCTTGGTTGAAAATGATTTGCCGGGCAGCAAAGAGTTGTTGAGTTCAATGACTATCAATAGCCATACTCCAATTATAGGTATTACAGGCCCGCCCGGAGCAGGTAAGAGTAGTTTGGTTAATGCCATTATAGAAGTATTGACAAAACAAAACAAGCGTGTTGGAATTATAGCGGTTGACCCCACCTCGCCCTTTAATTTAGGGTCTATACTTGGCGATAGAGTAAGGATGAGTGAACATTTTAATAATTCCAATGTATATATAAGAAGTGTTGCCACACGTGGCTCATTAGGTGGGTTGTCGGCAAAAATTATTGAGATTAGCGATACTTTAAGAGCTTCAAATTTTGATTTAATTTTGGTTGAGACCGTTGGTGTTGGTCAATCAGAAATTGAGATAGTAGGTTTGGCCGATGTTACCGTTTTGGTATTGGTTCCGGAGGCGGGTGATGAGATTCAACAACTAAAATCAGGGGTAATGGAAATTGCTGATGTTTTTGTAGTAAATAAAGCCGACAGGCCGGGTGCTGAAATATACTTTAATAATTTAAGTAATCTTTTACGTGTTGGAGCTTCCTACAAACAAAAACCCGAAGTGGTAAAAACCACGGCTACCCAAAAAGAAGGAGTAGAAGAACTGGTAGAGTCTCTTTACAAAGTATTAAGTAAGAAAAACAATCAGCTTAAAATATTTTTGCTGGCAGAAAAAGCTTATAAACTGATACAAAACGAAAAAATGAAAAATATCAATAAGCAAGATCTACAGCAAGTTTTAGGGAATGAAATACATAAAGAAAATTTTAATCTATATGCTTTTGTTCAAACCTATATTAGTTAATACATGAGTAAAGAAACTGTATTAATTACCGGAGGAAGTGGTATGGTAGCAACATCACTAAGCAAGCTACTTGTTGAACGTGGCTTTGAGGTAATTTTATTGAGCCGTTCCTTAAAAACAGAGAATAGCTATTTATGGGATTATAAAAATAATTTTATTGACAATAAAGCCATTAAAAAGTGTCAATATATTGTACATTTGGCAGGAGCTTCAGTAGCCGGAAGTATATGGACAGAACAAAGCAAAAAAGAAATTATTGATAGTAGAGTTAACACTACTGAACTGTTAGTGCAAACTTTACGTCAACAAAATAAAGAATTAAAAGCTGTTGTAGCAGCTTCGGCAGTTGGCTACTATGGGAGCACTACAAGTACACATATCTTCCATGAAAGTGACAACCCCGGATCAGACTTTTTAGCACATACCTGTGTATTGTGGGAAAAAGCAACAAAACAATTTGAAAAGCATTGCGACAGACTTATACAATTACGCATAGGTATCGTACTCGACAGCAAAGGCGGTGCATTAAAAAAAATGGCCGCTCCTGTACATTATTGGGCTGGTGCAGCGGTAGGAAATGGTGAACAATATATGCCTTGGATACATATTGATGATTTGTGTAATTTTATTTTATACAGCCTACAACATGAAAATGTTCAAGGGGTATATAATGCTGTTAGTAGCGAGCAGGTTACCAATAAAGAGTTTGTAAAAAAAATAGCTAAGGTGTTAAAGAAACCTGTTTTCTTACCGGCAATTCCTTCGTTTATGATTAAATCATTTCTTGGAGATATGAGCAAAATGATTTTGGAAGGAAGCCAGGTATCAAATGAAAAGATATTAAGCACAGGCTTTACCTTTAAGTACAATAAACTGGAAGAAGCTTTAAAGGACTTATTATCCTGATTATTTAGTTAAAATTGTTTTTATTACTTTACCCTTAAAGCAGTATTGATTAAACGGGGTATTTTGTGATTTGGATAAAGATTGCTCTACCTGAAAACTCCAAGTAGCTTCGGGATCAAAGACGGTTATGTTGGCCTTTTGGCCTTCACTAATTTGTGGCACATTTAATCCAAATATTTGTCGAGGATTAATCATTATTTTCTCTATCAACTGCTCTTCAGACATCAAAGTACCCAAGGCAGATTTTACAACCCCGTAAAATGTTTCTAGTCCGGTCATCCCAAAGGAGGCAATATTAAACTCCTTCACTTTATTTTCAGTATCTTCCGGAGTATGGTCGCTGCATATTACATCAATGGTACCGTCTAACAAACCTTGTTTGAGCGCCTCAATATCTTTCTGAGAGCGTAAAGGAGGTTTTACTTTATAATTGGTGTCAAACTCGCCTAAAGCACTGTCGTCAAACAATAAATTAACTGCATGAACATCACAACTTACGGGTAATCCTTTTTTCTTGGCTTCGCGAATTAAAGCAACACTTTTGGCTGTGCTTATACCCCCAAAGTGTATAGATGTTTGATGGTGTTCAACTAAAGTTAAATCACGTTGTAACATTAACTCCTCTGCAATAGCAGGAATACCTTTTAACCCAAGCATAGTACTCATTTTGCCTTCGTTTATCTGACCTTTGGCGGCAATGGTTTTATCTGATGGAATTTGAATAATTTTTTTATTAAAACCAGAGGTATATAATAAAGCACGTTGTAAGAGGTCGGCATTGTCAATCGGATTCTTGTTATCAGAAAAGGCTATAGCACCACAACATGCCATATCATACATCTCTGACATATCAATACCCTGAGCATTAAGCGTAACGGTTCCTATAGGATAAACCTCTATAGGTAATGATTTGCTTTTATTGATAATATATTCTATTTGTGCTTTATTGTGTAATGCAGGTTGAGTAGTTCCCATACAGGCAACAGCAGTAAATCCGCCTTTAAGGGCTGCCTCGCTCCCACTTTGCAAGTCTTCTTTATATTCAAATCCGGGATCGTTAAAGTTTACACGCAAATCCATCCAGCCGGGTGATACAAATAAATTTTCGCCTTCAATAATTTCGGTTGGATGATTTAAAATTTCAACATTTTGAGAAATCTTGCTTATGATGCCTGAACTGATCAGAATATCAGATTTTTGAAGATGATAATTACTTTGCTTATCAATTATAGTGGCATTCTTAATTAAAATATCTTTCATTTTTTTTAATTTAAAATTAGCAATTTTATCCTTTCATCCATCTAATAATAGCTATTTCAGCACCCAAAAAAATTAAAGCAAGTAAAACACACCACTTCCACAATTGTATTTCTTTACTTAGGTCAGAAATGGCAGCAGTCATATTCTTTACCCCTTTTTCAATGATTTTAATATTTTTAAATTTATAACTTTCAATTTGATTCGCAATATCGTTTCCCGAGTAATATTTATTTTGTGACTCTAGTCGGTTAAAGTTAAAGCTTAAACCTTTGAGGGTATCGTTGGCATTATTTTTCAAATAATAATTCCCTGCTTCATTGATTTGTTTTTCAGTATTCAGATAAGTGCTAAAGCCGTTTGATTTTACTTCTGCAATAAACTCTATTTTTTGATTGCTGGAGTTGATATGATAAACAGGATCGGTTTGAACATTATTGTTTTTTAATTCAATATTCTGGGTTCTTCCAATAGTGTAAAACAAAGGATCTGAAGAACCTCCGGAAATAGCCATTTTATATAGTGTTGGCACAAATAAGGCATGACGCGGAAAACTGTTATACTGCTCGTTAAGCGGACTGGTACATAAATAGAGTTTGCCATTATCAAGTCCAAATTGCATCATAAAAATATCTGAATTAGTCAAGTCAATTAACCACTCCTGATTGCTTTTATTGCTAATTTTAAATGGATAATGTTTAGAAACAAGCGGTAAATTCAAATTCTCGCGCTTCATTTTTGCTTCGTCAAAAACTCCTTCAAACAACGGATGCTTAAAATTAATTCTATTAACCTTTACACTAATAGTATCTATAGGCATAAAGCTTCCTGAAAAATCAGAAAGAAAATTATTATACTCATTCAAGTATGCTTTTGTGCCGGGGAAAATCAATACACTCAATCCTTTGCGGATATTTTTCTTTAACTCGTCAGACAAACCGGAGCTAATTTCATCAATATTACATAATATCACCAAATCATAATTTCCGAGACTGCCGTAATCAATATTTTTTGCATTGCTTTGTGTTACTTCAAACAATGAATCACTTCCAAAGAGTTTATTCAAATATACATTCTCATCATTCTGATTCATTATAAGAAGCCTCACCTTTTTATTCACGAAATAGGAGAAATAATAATCGTTATCATAAGTTACCGGGTAATCGCTAATTTGAATATGACCTTGAATAATACCGCTTTCCTTGTTGGAATATACCAAATCAATTTCTGTTGAACTTTCGGCTTTAACCGATGCCGTAGCCACTGTTCTTTGAGTTCCATTTATCAGTAACTTAATAGGAATATTATCTACCTCTTCATCTCCTGCATTAACTATACGCACATGCAGTTGCTCAGCCTGATTATACTGGCGTGTAGGGGTATCAAACCAACATGAATCAATATACACATTAGACATTTTGTTACCACTCAAATGAATCATTTGATAATTGACCAACGAGTCGGGTTTAATGTGTTCCAAACTAAAAGAAGGCAATTGGAAATCAGAAATAATATATGACATTTTTGCCTGATTATTTAGTGTGGCAAACATATCATTTTGGCGCGAAATAATCTCGGGTAATAGGCGTGTATTTGGGCTTACCTTAACTTCCTGCAACATCTCCATAAATGTTTTTTTGTTAACCCAATGTTGGTGCTTTCCCATAAAATCATTGGTAAGCAACTGGAATTTATCAGTATTTCCAAAAGCATTTACGATTGCCTCGGCATCACTCTTGGCTTCATCAAGTAAAGTACCGTTTCGGCCGGTGGCGGCCATACTAAACGAATTATCAAGGTAAATACTTACCGCCTTTTCGCCCGGATTAACAAGGGTATCTTTTAAGGGAATAAAAGGCTGAGAAAAAGCCAATACCAAAAAAGATAATGCAAGCATTCGAGCAAGTAATATAAGAAGATGTTTTAATTTTGAACGGCTTTTGGTTTCTTCTTTAATTTCTTTTAGAAATCTAACATTAGAAAAATAGATCTTTTTGTAGCGAACAAAATTAAACAGGTGAATAATAATGGGGATAGCCAGGAAACCTAGAGCTGCAAGGAAACCGGGATATAAAAACTGCATAGAATAGAATATATTACATTAATTCAATCAGCTAAAATAGCTATTTTTTAACTAAAGCTCTTGATATATTTATTAAAGCAGTACTTTTTTGTATTATTTGGCACTTAAAGTTATAAAAGGAATTAATATCTCTTCTATACTTATTCCGCCATGCTGAAATGTGTTTTTGTAATAATTCACAAACTGTGCATAGTTGTTTGGATAAACAAAATATTTGTCTTCCTTGGCAAAAACATAACTGGTGCTGACATTGCCTTTTGGCAGAAATATATCTCCGGGGTTTTTAATTTCAAAAACATCTTTTTTGTTATAGTCTAAACTCTTGCCCTGCTTATACCTTAAATTAGTATTAACGTTACGGTCGCCAATAATCTTTGAAGGCTCTTTTACATGCACGGTGCCATGGTCAGTTGTAATTATCATACGACCTTTTTTGGCAGCAATAATTTTCATAGCCTCAAACAATGGGCTGTGTTCAAACCACGATAAAGTTAATGAACGATATGCCGGCACTTCATCAGCAAGTTCGCGAATTACATCCATTTCAGTACGAGCATGACTGAGCATATCCACAAAATTATAAACTATAACATTCAGTTTATTGTTCATCATATTGTTAATGCTTTCGGGCAATTTTTTTCCGGTATTGATATTAGTAACTTTGGTGTATGAGAATTTAACCGCTTTTCCCAAACGTTTTAATTGTTCATTCAACAATTCTTCCTCGTGCATATTTTTCCCTCCTTCTTCATCGTCATTTACCCATAATTTGGGATATAATTTTTCAATTTGCGAGGGCATTAATCCGGCAAATAATGCATTGCGAGCAAACTGGGTAGCAGTAGGCAATATACTGTAATATAACTCCTCGGTTTCTGTTTTAAAATAATCATTCAGCAAGGGTTGAATAACTTTCCACTGATCATAACGTAAGTTATCAATAACTACCATAAACAAAGGGCTGTCATTATTGATTAATGGGGCAATTTTTTTAGCAAATAAGGTATGCGATTGAATAGGTATTTCTTTAGCCGTAGCATTGACCCACGAAACGTAATTTTTTTCAATAAATTTACAAAATTGTGTATTAGCTTCTCTCTTTTGCATAGACAGCACCTCAACCATACCGCTATCGCTCAACTTTTCAAGCTCTAATTCCCAAAAGGTAAGTTTCCGAAAAACATCCATCCATTCGTTCATATCTAAATTATCGCTAAGTTGCAGACTAATATTTCTGAAATCTTGTTGGTAAGCCGAGTTTGTTTTTTCGCTGATTAAGCGTTTATTGTCAAGGTTTTTCTTTACCGCAAGCAGCAATTGTTTAGGATTAACAGGTTTAATCAGGTAATCGGCTATTTTAGCACCTATGGCATCTTCCATAATACTTTCCTCTTCGCTTTTAGTAACCATCACAACCGGAATGTCGGCATTAATATTCTTAATTTTTGACAAAGTTTCAATACCACTTAAGCCGGGCATATTTTCATCTAAAAATATCAAATCAAAGTCTTCTTTTTTGATTAAATCCAAAGCATCATTTCCACTGTTTACGGTGCTCATTTGATACCCTTTTTCTTCTAAAAAGAGCACGTGAGGCTTTAGCAAATCAATTTCGTCATCAGCCCATAATATCCTAAAGTTTTCCATAAAATCAAGTTATTAGTTATATACAATGTTAACGTAATAAAGGCAGTAAATGGTTATAACAAGTGCGTTAATTTAAGTTAATGAAAAATACAGCTAATTATATTATCATTTGCTTATACGACCTTTGCGAAAAATTGAATATTTCCCCTAAAAAATGAAACTAAATATAAAAGAAATTCTAACCGTTACTATGATTTTATTTGCTGTTATAGATATAATCGGGTCTATACCGGTGGTTATTGAAGTGCGCAGAAGAGTAGGTCATATTCATTCCGAGAAAGCTACCATAGTTTCATTCTTAATTATGATGATATTTTTGTTTGTAGGTAATTCTATATTAGAGATTATTGGAATTGATATAGGCTCTTTTGCCATTGCCGGGTCATTTATTCTTTTCTTTATTGCCTTAGAAATGGTAACCGGAATTAAAATATATAAAGACAGTCAGGCCAAAACAGCTTCAGTGGTTCCTATTGCTTTTCCGTTAATTGCAGGTGCCGGAACTATGACTACCTTGCTATCTCTAAAAGCTGCCTATTCAATGGAGAGTATTGTTATTGCAATATGTATAAACGTAGCTTTGGTATATATTGTTCTAAAAAACACAATGAATATAGAGAATTTTTTAGGACCCGGTGGAATTGATATTGTACGTAAGGTATTTGGGGTTATATTGTTGGCCATAGCGGTTAAACTTTTTCGCTCCAGTATTGGGATTGATTTTAATATGTAATTTAGCCATCAGTGACAGTATCAGTAATCATATATACCGATGGTGCAGCAACCGGAAATCCGGGGCCTGGTGGCTTTGGTGTTGTAATGAAAAGTAATCAATTGCGTAAAGAAATTAGCGGTGGTTACAGGCATACAACCAATAATCGCATGGAGTTGTTAGCCGTTATTACAGGTCTTGAAGCATTAAAGAAAGAAGGTACTTTAGTTACCGTATATTCCGACTCAAAGTATGTAGTAGATTCGGTAGAAAAAGGATGGGTGTTTGGTTGGGAGAAAAAAGTGTTTGCCAAGAAGAAAAATCCTGACCTTTGGAAAAGATTCTTATTAGTTTACCGTAAGCATAAGGTTAAGTTTGTATGGATAAAAGGCCATGCAGAAATACCTGAAAACGAGTATTGTGACAGGCTGGCGGTAGCAGCAGCCGCACAAAAAAACTTACCACCTGATACGTATTACGAAAATATGGAGAAGGAACAAGGATTATTTGATTAAGATTACTCGTCTTCAGCAAGCAGCATTAACAAACGCCTAAATGCCAGTTGGTTTTCAGGTAAGTCTATACTTTCAACTATTTTCTTTTTTTCCTTCTTGGTCAAATGCCAGCTTAATGATATTTTATCCGGTTTTTCGTTTCGTAATTCAAAGTCAACTACATCAATTCGCCCATCAAACCACAAGCCGGCATAGTTAAGCAAGGCATTTTGATTCAAATCCTGAACTGAAAATAAATTATCGTACAGGCTTTGTGCAGGAGCAGCCACACTTTGAATTAATGTTGGGTTAGATGTTGGTTCATCGGCTTTTTGTTTTCTGCGGTCACGTATTTGCAAAATAACTACACCACTGGTATTGGTGCTTATCCAGTTTCGGAAAGTATATAAAAATTTAATGCTCGTTTCTAAACCAAAATTATCGCGGCCTCCGGCATCCACCACATTAACTACCGGGTTGCTGGGCAAACTAACAACTGGCGATACAAATGGAAAAGTTGCGCTCATTCTGATAGCGCTTGTAAAAAGCAAACTATCTGCATCTTGCTCTTGAAAAAAGCGTCTAAACTCAATGCCTTCTGACATGGCATATTTATGAATATTTTTAGTGGAGTTATTTTGTATCAAATAAGAAACATGTTGACTGCTTATAAACAACTTTCGCCCATCATTAAGAATAGAAGGTGTAAATATCATCATAGGAATTTTAGCACTCTTTTCATCTTGCTCATAATCAATTAACTTCTTATCTAAAATATAGCGTGTATTTTGGTTTATTTTAGATTCTAAGGCATAAGCTCTATCTTTCTTGTATTGCTTATTTCCAATCTTAATATTCTCAAAACGTAAAAACAAATCATTAACAGTCATGGCAAAAACTATAGGATTAAGTATATCTTTAGAGATATTTTCCACATAATCTTTTCTATATAAAGTTCTTATTTTATTAGTTTCTTTTCTTAACATTAACTCTCTCAGATAAGCTGCACCTAACATTCCGCCCGATGCACCTGAAATTAATGCGGTATGACGCAGCAGTTCACCTTGCAAAACACTATCGGCATATTGTATAGAGTAAAAAGTCCATAAAGCACTTCTTAACCCACCTCCACTGGCATTAATCATTACCAATTTAGGTTTTTTATGTTTATGAATAGAACATTCGGCATTCTTTAAACGCCAATTATTTAGTATTTCTAAGGTGTTCTTAATATCTTCCTCCAAGTATTCTTTATTGCTTTCATACTTACTTAAATTTTGCCTTGTATAGCGTGGTTTCTGATTATGGTAGTTTAAGCCATAGGCCTCGTTAGTAACATACAATAAGTTCCAGGCAAAAATAGAGTTGATAATTAGAAAAGCAATTACAAGCACCGTGGTACTCCAACCTCTAAGCCAATTGTACACCGCACTGTTAAGCATAAGGTACATGGTAAAAAGCAAAAGAATGCTTCCACCTGCCGGAATAGCAAAATAAACGTTGTCTCTGAACAATCCTAATATAAGTAAGCTAACCACAACAACAATTTCAAAAATAGCCGCATTGGTTTGATTTTGCTTAAAGACATTAATAAGCATTTCTTTATCGTAATGATGAAAATCACGAGCTTTACGTATTTTGAAAAATGAACTTAAGTAGGTCTCAACATACCAATCGCGCTGACTTTTATTAATGGTATGCCAATCCATATTTTTTTTAAGAATTACTCTTCTGGTGTGGTATTTCTTATGCTCATTATCATCCTCTGTTTTTATACCGAACATCTTGAAAAGATCCTTGTTGGTTCTAAAAAAATAACTGATGGAGACAAAAAGGAAAACAAATATACCAAGCAAAAAAGCAAGTATCTCATAAATGGTATCCTTAGGGCTCAGAAACTGGTGTCTGATTTGGAAAAAATAAATTTGAACACAATATACCGCAACAAAAGTAATGGGTATAATAAAATTATTGAGGCAATATTTTAGAAAAGGATTTGAAGTTGTTGCTAAAAACGGGAAACGAAAAGCATTCATGATATAGCTCGAAATATTGAATGCCATAATAAAACCACCTACCCCAAAACCCACAATTAAGTACGACCAAACACTAACTTCATCAAGATACTCAGGGTTTAGAAAAAGATATGGAATTCCGTATTTAGGAGCAATTTTTTGCAATATAAAACCAAACAAAACCAACCAATACACCAGCATAGTATGGTTCTTCTTAATATGAACCAATAGCAATTGTATAGGAAAAAAATATACTATTTTCCGCAATCTTTGGTAACGATCAATTTTTTGTTTTATAAATTGCAAACTCTATTAATTTTTATAGCTCCAAAATAAGTATCATTAAATAGAAAAACAATACTTGACTAAAATTAAAAGAAGTAATTATTAACCATAGATTTTTGAAATGTTATACCCGTCAATACTTTTAATAGTTTCAATGGTAAATCATATAAAAATAGTTTATGGATATAATAGAAATTTCGCTTTAATCAATTTGTAAGGTTCATATTATCTTATCTAATTCTTGTAAAAATATTCATAGTTACATATCATAATTCCGCCAATTAATAAAGAATTTGAATTATTACAATCAACTTTAGCTATATTTTCGTAAAACAAATAATAAAGCTTAATTAATTTATATCATAATTGTATAGTGCTTGTTACCATACCCTTATAAAAATTCTAAAAGGTTGAAACAATTACAGCACTATATGAAATGAAAAGAAATTGTCTTTTGACTTATTTGTCACTAACTTTACCTTGTGAAATTTAAAATTGAATCAGCATACAAACCAACAGGCGACCAGCCGGAGGCCATTAAACAGTTAAGTAACGGAATTAAAGCCGGGATGCCTTATCAAACATTATTAGGTGTAACCGGCTCGGGAAAAACTTTTACTATTGCCAATGTAATTGAGAAAGTACAAAAACCTGCCTTGATATTGAGTCACAATAAAACATTGGCAGCTCAATTATATGGCGAGTTCAAGCAATTTTTTCCGAATAATAAAGTAGAGTATTTTGTTTCTTATTATGACTACTACCAGCCTGAAGCGTTCTTACCGGTTACCAATACCTATATTGAGAAAGATTTAGCCATCAATGATGAGATTGAGAAACTGCGTTTAAGCACTGCCTCTACCCTACTTAGCGGAAGGCAAGATGTTATAGTAGTTTCTTCTGTTTCGTGCATATACGGTATGGGCAACCCTAATGATTTTTATGAGAATGTTATACGATTGCATGTAGGGCAATTAATAAGTCGTAATAAATTGTTGCACCTTTTGGTAAGCTGTTTGTATTCACGTACAGAAACAGATTTTGTAAGAGGAAAATTTAGAGTTAAAGGAGATACGGTAGATATTTACTTAGCCTACTATGATTACGGGTTTAGAATAGTATTTTTTGGAGATGAAATAGAATCAATTGAATCGTTTGATCCTTTAACCGGTATGCCTATTGATCAATTAGAACATGCTATTATAAGTCCTGCCAATTTATTTGTTACCACTAAGGACAGTATGTTGCAAGCCATATTCCAAATTCAGGAAGACATGGTTAAACAAGTTGAGTATTTTAATGAAATAGGAAAACATTTAGAAGCTAAGCGGCTGGAGGATCGTGTTACCTACGACTTGGAAATGATGCGTGAGTTAGGCTATTGCAGTGGCATAGAAAATTATTCCAGGTATTTTGATAAACGCAAGCCGGGCACCAGACCCTTTTGTTTAATTGATTATTTTCCTGATGATTTTTTGACAGTGATTGATGAAAGCCATGTTACCATACCACAAATTAGAGGAATGTACGGTGGTGACCGCTCACGAAAAGTAAATCTGGTTGAATATGGTTTTAGGTTACCGGCCGCTATGGATAACCGACCTTTACAGTTTGACGAATTTGAATCGTTAATGAATCAGGTAATATATGTTAGTGCCACCCCTGCTGATTTTGAATTAGAAAAATGTGATGGTGTAATCGTAGAACAAGTGATTAGACCCACAGGATTGTTAGACCCGGTTATTGAGGTTAGACCGAGCATTAATCAAATAGATGATTTGCTGGACGAGTGTCAATTAAGAATGGAAGCCCAAGAGCGTGTTTTAGTAACTACTCTAACCAAACGTATGGCCGAAGAGTTGGCTAAATATATGGCTAATCTGAACATTAAATGTCGCTACATACATTCTGATGTGGACACTTTGGAAAGAGTAGAAATACTTCATGACCTGCGAATAGGAAAATTTGATGTACTTATAGGTGTAAACCTATTGCGCGAAGGGTTGGATTTGCCTGAAGTTTCATTGGTTGCCATTTTAGATGCCGATAAGGAAGGTTTTTTACGCTCCCACCGCTCACTTACACAAACTGCGGGCAGGGCTGCTCGTAATGTAAACGGTAAGGTAATTATGTATGCCGATACCATTACCAATTCCATGCAACTTACCATGGATGAAACAGAGCGAAGAAGACAAAAACAAATTGCCTATAACGAAAAACATAAAATTACCCCTACCCCTATAAAAAAATCAACAGAATCAGTACTTACGGGTACGAGAACTGGCGAAAAACAAAATACCGTAATAACCTATGCAGAATCTGAATCTACAAGCATTGCTGCTGATCCAATTTTGAACTATATGAGTAAGGACGAACTTAAAAAGATGTATCAAACCATAAAAAAGCAAATGCAGGCAGCAGCTAAAGAATTAGATTTTAATGAGGCTGCTCGTTTAAGAGATGAGATGTTTACCTTAGAGAAAATACTCGCAGATAAATAATAGTCATGTTTTAAATCATGATTAAAAAATGGCATAATTTTTATAGGATAAATTAAAAAGCGCATCATGAGAACACAAAATATATATAAACTACTATTAATTGCCATAACAGTATTTTTGGGGTCAGGCTGTAAAATGCATTCCTCCTACCTGCAAGTACTTAAGCCTGCCGAAATTACTTTAGGAGACAATATTGTCAATGTTGGAGTAATTAACAGAACTTATCCCACCAAACAGAATACAGCCTGGAATATTGTAGAAGGTATATTAACCGGTGAAGGCATAGCTACCGACCGCAGAGGTTCAGAGGCCACTGTAGATGGCATGATGGAGGTGATGAGGCAATCGCCACGCTTTAAGTTAATACGATTAGATATAGATAAACTGAAAGGCAATGGAACAGGTCAATTTCCGGAACCTTTAGGAAAAGATGTTATTGCTGATATATGCCAACGAAATAATTTAGATGCCTTAATAACTTTAGAGGCTTTTGATTCCGACTCTTACGTAAAATATACTCCAATCACCATTCGAACAAAAGTAGCCAAAGATACCTATAAAGACCTTCCCGGCTTTAGAGCAGACTCGCGTATGAATATTACTGCCGGCTGGCGAATATACAACTATAAAAACCAAACAATTGCTGACGAGTACCGTTATTCAGATTATCTTGGCTTCTCAGGGCAAGGTGCAAATCAGGCTGCTGCATTAGCTGCCCTGCCTTCTAAAATTGACGCATTAATTAAAACAGGCATACATGTTGGTAATCGTTATGGTAGGCGCGTAACTCCTTTATGGGTTTCAGAAAGCAGAGAATACTATGTAAAAGGAAACGAAGCGCTGCAAAAAGCTGCGCGCATGGTAAAAGTAGGACAATGGGATCAAGCAGCAGATATTTGGAAAAGAGAAGCACTGAATACAGATCATAAAGTAGCCGGAAGAGCTTGTTATAACATGGCTGTTTTTAGCGAAAGATTGGGCAACTTTGATATGGCCTTGGAATGGGGCAGAAAGGCCTATACCGAATTTGGGAATAAAAAAGCTAAAGCATATACGGCTATGATTAGGGCTCGAATGACCGACCGCGAAGTATTAAAGCAACAAATGCTTCCCGAGGATTAGTGGTTAAACAAAAAACGCCAACTTCTTTTCTTATATAGTAAATTTAAAACTCATCATAATAGAGTATCAATCCCATTGTTAATAAACTAAGGCCTACCCGACTTAGGTTTGGCAATAATTAAAAAATATAAAAACGGCTCTCTCCTTTTTAGGAATGATGGCATGTAATTGGTAGTTTACAGCGAGTCGCTCTCAGATACTGAATTACCGGTTGCTTCCTAATTGGTTGGGGAAAAGGCTTATCTGCCTACAAACAAAAGCAAATAACGAAACTTGAATCTGGTTTTCATGTTCATGCAGCAAGGTTTTAGTGATTGATAAAACATTTTTGGAAATTGACCTCCCGCCTGACCATAATTAAAGAAAATAAATACCATTAGGAAACTGGTTTGTATTTATTGTTTGACTGAGCCGGTTTCCTGTAAAATTCATCACCTATTGCCCTTGAAAATCATAAAGCATAAAAGTATAGTTGTCAGTATATTTATGATTGACAGTGATATATATATTAGCCGAATTGGAATAAATATTAATCTGATTTTCGGTTTGATTAAGATTGCTTTAGGCAGTATCAATATTGTCAAAGTAGTAGCCGGGAAACATCGGTAAAGGATAGCTCGAATTTCATACCTGCATTTTTTCTACTGCTACACAGTTATATTATTAGACACTAATTTATGCGTATTTTTTTGTTACTGCTTAATTCGGGTTTGATGAGACAAATGTATTACTCTAAATATAAATGACTCAGAATGAACACTTTTGCAAATTATTTTAAAAAAATATCTCTATTATTGTAACCAATATGCTTCTCATCAACTCTATATCAGTGTAAGTACCGTAAAAGAAAAATGTACTTTATAAATTGTCAAACAATAAACTATTATCATTAATCTATAACATTGAATATTCTACTTTAAATATTTGATAACAAAAAATCAGAATTATTTAAAAGAATATTTTTGAACTATTAAACCTGATAACAATCAGTAAAGAACTATAATTTTTAATAAATATGGAAGAATCACAACAATATACCGATACAGGAATTATTGAAAAAGTACTTCAGGGCGAGAAAGCAATGTTTGAACTAATTATACAACGCTACAATGCTTATCTTTATAGGGTTGGCCGTTCATATCGTTTTAATCATGAAGACACCGAGGATTTGATGCAAGATACTTATGTAGATGCTTTTATAAATCTCTCAAAATTTGAAGGTAGAGCAAATTTCAAGACTTGGATAATTAAAATAATGCTCAATAATTGTTATAGAAAAAGAAATAAATCAAGTTTTAAGAATGAAACCATGAAAGATAAAATAAATGAAAACTCTGTTCCAATATTTAATGGAAGCAGCCAAATGGAAACTGATCAAAGAATCAACAATAAAGATGTAGCCCGAGTGGTGGAGTACGCCATAAACGCAATTCCGAATGATTACAGTATAGTATTTACACTGCGTGAACTGAATGAATTGAGTGTAAGCGAAACTGCAAAAGTTCTTGGCATTAGTGAGTCAAATGTAAAAGTAAGATTAAACCGTGCCAAATCAATGATGAAAAGTGCCATAGAAAAATCATTTTCCTCTGGTGAGGTTTATGCCTACAATTTGGTTTACTGCAATGCCATGTCTAAAAGAGTAATGAACATAATAAACAAACTATGAATATACCAGCCAACTTATTAAAATTAGAATCAAAACCATTGAAACATATTGATACTCCTTTGCGCTTAGATGCATTTGATTTACCCGATAATGATAAAATGAAACAAATAGAGTTTCATTTTACCAGAATAATGGATATCTTAGGGCTTGATTTAACAGATGACAGTCTTAGAGGAACTCCCAAGAGGGTAGCCAAGATGTTTGTAAATGAGTCGTTCAGCGGGCTTAACCCCAAAAATAAACCAGAAATTAGTTTATTTGAAAACAAGTACGGATATCATAAAATGCTATTGGAAAAAGACATAACTTTATACTCTAATTGTGAACATCACTTTGTTCCTATAATTGGGAAAGCACATGTAGCATATATTCCACACAAGGAAGTTATAGGTCTTTCTAAAATAAATCGTTTGGTACAGTATTATGCTAAACGCCCGCAAGTGCAAGAAAGATTAACTATTCAAATAAGTGAAGCGCTAAAAGAAATTTTGAATCATGATGATGTTGCAGTTTATATTGAAGCCGATCACTTATGTGTGGCCTCGCGTGGAATTAAAGATACAAGCAGTAAGACAGTAACCTCCGTATTTTCCGGACAGTTTGAAGACGACAGTATTAAACAAGAATTTTTACACCAAATAAATAAAATATAATAATGGAAAATATATCAAAGATTATTTCAATAGAACATCCTACTCATGATGTTTTACGTATAAAAATAGAAAAAACTGATAAAATACAATTTGTTCCCGGACAGGCAGCCGATATATCTATTAACAAAGCAGGTTGGGAAAATGAGTTACGTGCTTTTACCTTTACCTCACTCCCACATGAGAATTATTTGGAGTTTACCATCAAAACATATCCTTCGCATCAGGGAGTTACCAATCAATTGCTTTCACTAAAAGAAGGAGATGAATTAATAGTAGGAGGAGTATTTGGCGACATCCACTATAAAGGCGAAGGTATTTTTTTGGCAGGTGGCGCGGGCATTACACCATTTATTGCTATTTTTAAACAATTACAAAAAGAGAATAAATTGGGACAAAACAAACTTATATTTGCCAATAAGTTAAAGGCCGACATTATTGATGAAGTGTGGTTTAGGAGTATTTTAGGCAATAAGTTTATCAATGTTCTATCAGGCGAAAAAGCCGAAGGTTATGAATATGGATACCTAACCGCAGATATAATCCGTAAACACCAAAATTCAAATTTAAAGTATTACTACTTATGTGGCCCTCCGCCTATGATGGATGCCGTAGAGAAAGCTTTAGATAATTTAGGAATTAATAAGGAATATATCGTTAAGGAGCCATTCTAATTAGTTATTTGGTGTATATTACAAATAGCTAAATAGGTTTGGGAGTTTTTTAATAAACAAGCCGGAAGTTAACTTTTAAATCTCTTTTCCAGCTCTTCTAAAGTAATAGTAATTAAAGTAAGCTTACCGCCCGGGCTGTAATACGATTGCTCGCACGAAAAAAGTTGATCAATAATATGTTGCATTTCTTCATTACTCAGCACTTGGCCTCTTTTAATAGCTGAATTTTTTGCCAATATTTTAGCCAGTATTTCCTTTTTCCCGGTGCTTAAATTACTATATTGTTTAGTTTCTTCCAATATTTTTTCAATGGTTTCTTTTATCTCTGTTTCTTTCATTTCGGGAGGAATACCATTAATGTTGAAGGTATTTTTTCCCATCACACTAATATCAAAACCTAATTGATGTAAATCAGGTAACATATCGTTTAATCGTGTTGATTCATTTAGCGGAAACTCGAGCATTACCGGAAAAAGAAGTTGCTGGGAATAACTTTTTTGTTGTGTCAATTCTTTCATATACTTCTCAAAAAGTATGCGTTCATGAGCTCCTTGCTGATCAATAATCACTACCCCTGTTTTTAAATGACTTAAAATATATGATTTATGTATCTGAAAGTTTGATGTTATTGGCAGTTCACTACCTACCTCATCAGTATCACTGCTCATCATGCTGGCTTGTACAACCTCTTGTTCTGCTTCGGTATTTGCTTGAGTATTAACTGACCCATCACCGGTGCTTATTTTTTCGGTTTCAATAAAAGAGGCTGCCAGAGGACTCTGCCAGTCATCATAAGAGCGTGCATTTTTTATAGCATTATGTGCCTCGGGATTATTAAAAGGATTATACCCTTCTTTAATTCTAATAGTTGGCACTTTTATTGGCTCTCCGGGTTTTGGAGGACTAATATTTACAGTTTGCTCAACATCAAAATCAATAGTTGGGGTAATATTATAAACCCCTAAGGAGCGTTTTACGGCTGAACGTAATATGGCATAAATAGTTTTTTCATCCTCAAACTTAATTTCTGTTTTTGTGGGATGAATATTTATATCAATAGTATGCGGTAACATTTCCAAATAAATAAAATAAGAAGGAAATGTATCCGGTTGCAATAGTTGTTCAAAAGCCTTAACTACGGCATGGTTTAAATAAGTGCTTTTAATGAAACGATGATTAATAAAGAAAAACTGTTCGCCTCGTGTTTTTCGTGCGTACTCAGGCTTACTTACAAATCCTTTAATTTTAATGTAATCTGTACTTTCCTCAACAGGAACAAGCTTTTCATTATAGTTTTTTCCAAAAACACTAACAATACGTTGGCGTAGCGTTTGTTTCTCTAACTTATAAACTTCATTGTTATTATTTATCAGTGTAAATTTAATATCGGGGTGGGCTAATGCAACACGTTGAAACTCGTCAATAATATGTGATGTTTCAACGGCATCCGACTTTAAAAAATTTCTGCGTGCCGGAACATTATAAAAAAGGTTTTTTACAAAAAAACTACTTCCTTGAGAACAAGCTGTGGGTTCTTGCCTTTTTACTTCACTTCCTTCAATAATAACCGTAGTTCCTATTTCATTATCTCGGGCACGTGTTTTTAACTCTACGTGCGCAATGGCGGCAATCGAAGCTAAGGCCTCTCCTCTAAAACCCTTGGTATGAATAGAAAATAAATCATCAGCTTTTTTTATTTTGGAAGTTGCATGTCTTTCAAAACTCATTCGGGCATCGGTAGGGCTCATCCCTTTACCATTATCGGTAACTTGAATAAGCGTTTTACCGGCATCTTTTATCCATACTAATATTTCATCGGCTTCTGCATCAACAGCATTTTCAATCAACTCTTTGATAACCGATGCAGGTCGTTGAATAACCTCACCGGCAGCTATTTGATTAGCAACCGAATCGGGTAATAAGTTAATAATATCAGGCATATCTTATTTTTAAATTCAAATAAATAATAATACCTCAAAACCCAAAAAAGTCAGGCATTAGGCAGCACCATGGCACTGCTTAAATTTTTTGCCGCTACCACAAGGACACGGGTCATTTCGGCCAACCGTTTTTTCAACTCTTATAGGTTGTGGCTTAGGTCGTTCTGCTTCTCCCCCTTTAGGGTTACTTCCACTTTTTAAATCAACCTCATCGGTACGATTAGTTTGGTATTGTGGCATAGGTTCCGATTTAGGGGCTTGCACTTCGCGAACTTGCTGCTGATTTTCTTGCGGCAAATGCGCTTTAATTAAGAATGAAGTGATATCTTGGTTTACTTTATTAATCAAAAGTTGAAACAACTCAAAAGCTTCAAACTTATATATTAATAGTGGGTCTTTTTGTTCATAAACGGCATTTTGTACCGACTGTTTCAATTCATCCATTTCGCGCAAATGTTCCTTCCAGGCTTCATCTATAATAGCTAAAATAATTCCTTTTTCAAAGGCAGTTACCAATTCTTTCCCTTGGGTTTCGTAAGCCTTTTTCAAATTAGCCAATACCTGCATGGTTTTTATACCATCGGTAAACGGAACAACTATATTTTCATATAAGTGGGCACTATTTTCATAAACATTCTTAATAACCGGATAGGCACTACTTGCTATTTGTTTTGATTTTTGTAGAAAACTTGAGTATGCTTTGTCAAAAACTATTTGTTCTACATCTTTATTTCCTTTCAAAAATTCTTCTTGCGATACAGGACTTTCAATAGAGAATGTTTTTATCAACTCCAAATTAAAGGTATCAAAGTTTTTAGCTTCACTATGTTCTTTAACAATATCTGCACATACATCATACATGGTATTAGCTATGTCAATAGACAAACGTTCGCCAAATAATGCATGTCTTCTTTTCCCATAAATAACCTCTCGTTGACTATTCATCACATCATCATATTCTAACAAACGTTTACGGATACCAAAGTTGTTTTCTTCTACTTTCTTTTGTGCTCTCTCAATAGATTTAGAAATCATACTGTGTTGAATTACCTCTCCTTCTTCAATCCCCATTTTGTCCATCATTTTGGCAATTCTTTCACTTCCAAATAAACGCATCAAATCATCTTCAAGTGAAACAAAAAATTGTGAAGATCCGGGGTCACCCTGGCGTCCGGCACGACCTCTTAACTGACGGTCAACACGCCTACTGTCATGTCTTTCGGTACCAATAATGGCTAAGCCTCCTGCCTCTTTAACTCCAGGTCCCAGCTTTATATCGGTACCACGACCAGCCATATTAGTAGCAATGGTTACTGTTCCGGCTTTTCCGGCCTCAGCTACAATTTCGGCCTCGCGTTGGTGTAACTTGGCATTTAGCACATTATGCTTAATATTTTTTAGCTTAAGCATACGGCTTAATAACTCTGATATTTCAACAGAAGTAGTACCTACCAGCACCGGACGGCCATTTTCAGTTTCTTTGACGATAGTATCAATAACAGCGTTGTACTTTTCGCGTTTAGTTTTATAAACCAAATCTTCACGGTCTAATCGAGCAATTTTTTTATTGGTAGGTATAACCACACAATCTAACTTATAGATATCCCAGAACTCACCGGCTTCAGTTTCGGCAGTACCTGTCATACCGGCCAATTTATTATACATTCTGAAATAGTTTTGAAGAGTAATAGTAGCAAAGGTTTGAGTGCTGGCTTCTATTTTTACATTCTCTTTTGCCTCAATAGCTTGATGTAAGCCGTCTGAATAACGTCTTCCATCTAAAACACGACCGGTTTGCTCATCTACTATTTTAATTTTGTTTTCCATCACTATATACTCAACATCTCTCTCAAAGAGTGTATATGCTTTCAACAATTGGTTTACAGTGTGTACTCTTTCGGAAGCTACAGAAAAATCACGCATCAAAATTTCTTTCTTGGCCAATTTTTCTTCGGTATTCATTGATGATTTTTCAATCTCGGCTATTTCGGAACCTATATCGGGGAGTACAAAGAATTTTGCATCTTCGGCTGTTTTAGAAACTAGTTCAATTCCTTTATCGGTAAGTTCTATACTATTGTTTTTTTCATCAATAACAAAGAAAAGTTCGGCATCAACCTTATACATTTGTTTGCCGTGATCTTGCATATAAAAATTTTCGGTCTTTTGAAGCTGTGCACGCACGCCATTTTCGCTTAAGAATTTAATTAAAGCTTTATTCTTTGGCAAACCTCTAAAACATCTCAACAAGGCCATTCCGGCTTCCTCCATTTTGTTTTCAGCAAAAAACTTTTTGGCTTCGGCAAGTGTAATGTTTATATAATTTCTTTGCGCATTTACTAATTTTTCAACCTGTGGTTTTAAAGCCTGAAACTCGTGTGTATCACCTTTAGCTGTTGGGCCACTAATAATTAAGGGAGTACGGGCATCATCTATCAACACGCTGTCAACCTCATCCACAATGGCATAGTTATGTTCTCTCTGTACCAGTTCTTCAGGACTTCTCGACATATTATCACGCAGATAGTCAAAACCAAATTCATTATTTGTTCCATAGGTTATATCTGCCAGATATGCTTTTCTTCGTTCGTCAGAGTTAGGCTCATGCAGGTCAATACAATCAATGGTTAAGCCATGAAATTCAAATAAGGGAGCCATCCACTCGCTATCACGTCTGGATAGATAATTATTAACAGTTACCACGTGTAATCCTTTGCCGCTTAGAGCATTCAAAAACACAGGTAATGTAGCCACTAATGTTTTCCCCTCACCGGTAGCCATCTCGGCAATCTTACCCTGATGTAAAACAATACCTCCAATTAACTGTACATCATAATGTACCATATCCCATGTAACCATATTGCCAGCAGCCATCCACTGGTTTTTATAGATAGCCTTATCGTCCTTAATGATAACATTATTTTTACGTGCTGCCAAGTCTCTATCCATGGGGTTGGCAGTAACTATCAACTCCTCATTTTCAGTAAATCTTTTGGCTGTTTCCTTGATTAGGGCAAAAGCATCAGGTAAGATAATATCTAGTTCAAGCTGAATTTTTTTCTTAATCTCTTTTTTTAGTAAATCTATTTGCGTGTAAATAGCTTCTTTTTCGTTTACATCAATCTCGTCATTAGTATCAGCTTTAGTTTTAAGTTGGTTAATTTTTTCCTCGTCAGCCTCAATTGCTTGGGCTATTTGCTTTTTTAATTCGGCAGATTTTTTTCGCAGTTCGTCATTACTTAACTTTTCAATTTGCGCATGCGCTGCGTGTATTTTATCAACTATTGGCTGGATAGCTTTAATATCACGGTCTGATTTTTTTCCGAAAATATCGGATAATGTTTTATTTATAAAATCTAACATATTTCAAGTTTAGCTAATTCTATGTTTGGAAATAATTTTTTTATTAAGGGTGGCAAATTTACGGTTTATTTATGTAAAATTTTTATTCCTCATCATCTATTTGACAAAAATTGAGCCTTTTTTCACATTTCATGAATATTTGTCACTTTTTTAACAGTAAGCCTTTGTTTATTAGTTGAATAAATAAACAAAAATATTGTTCTGACCAATGTCAATCGCGATAATTTATGAAATAGAGTTTTTTTTGATTGTTTGCTTAACTTATCTTTGCAGCTATGATAAAAAGAATTTTATTGGTTTATTGTGGAGTTTTTTTTAGCTTGGTAGTTCAGGCTCAGGCAAATTCTTCGTTTCAAATAGCCTTGATGAAATATAACGGTGGTGGCGACTGGTATGCTAATATTGAAACATCATTACCTAACCTGATTAAATTTTGCAATGAAAACCTGAAAACAAATATTAATCCCGAACAGGCTGTTGTGGACATTGGCAGTGCCGAGTTATTTAACTACCCTTTTGTGCATTTAACCGGACATGGCAATATTATTATCAGCAGTCAGGAGGCTGAAAATCTTAGAAAATACCTATTGGGTGGGGGGTTTCTACATATATCAGACAACTATGGTTTGGATAAGTTTATACGCCCTCAAATGAAAATTGTTTTCCCCGAACTTGATTTTGTTGAACTTCCATTTAATCATCCGGTTTTTCATCAAAAATATAATTTCTCTAATGGATTGCCTAAAATTCACGAGCATGATGGGAAAGTTCCACAAGCTTTTGCTTTGTTTTATGAAGGGCGAATGATATGTTTTTATGATTATGAAAGCGATTTGGGCGATGGTTGGGAATCGTATGAGGTGCATAAAGACTCGCCCGAAACTCATCAAAAGGCATTAAAAATGGGAGCCAATTTAATACAGTATGTTTTTACCAATAATTAATTTATGGCACAGTTTATAGACATTCATCCGCAAAACCCTCAAGTAAAGCATTTGAATACTGTTGTAGAGTGTTTAAGAGATGGCGGTGTAATTATTTATCCTACCGATACAGTGTATGGTATAGGTTGCGATATTAATAAAGCACGTGCTGTAGAAAGGGTGTGTAAAATAAAAGGAATAAAGCCTGAGAAATCTAACTTCTCTTTAATTTGTTACGATTTAAGTCAATTATCGGTTTATTCAAAAAATGTTTCAACGCCTATATATAAGGTTATGCGTAAATCTTTGCCCGGGCCGTTTACCTATATTTTAGAAGCCAACAGCCATGTTCCTAAATTGTTTAAACATAAAAAAAACACAGTAGGAATAAGAATTCCGGACAATAATATTATTCGCGAAATAGTAAGAATGTTGGAAAATCCGGTACTGAGCAGCTCAGTAAAAGATGATGATGAAATTATTGAATATACTACCGACCCTGAATTGATATACGAAAAATTTAAAGACAAGGTGGATATAGTTATTAACGGTGGTTACGGAAACAATGAAGCTTCAACCGTTGTTGACTGCAGTGGTGGAGATTTTGTCATTGTTCGTCAGGGCTTGGGAAACCTTGACGAATACATATAATTATAAAAAGAAAGTGTGTTTTCTTTTTTCTTCTTATAAAATTTTCAACCTCTTATTGAAGGGGCAAATTTTTGCTAAAACATTTTACTTTATACAATAAAGGTTTGTAGGGTTTAACTATTCCGGTTGAGCTTCCCAAATGCCCAAAAGCCAAAGAAGATGGGATAATAAACTCGGCCTCAGCACCGTATTGCAGATAATTTACAGCATACTCCATTCCTTTTATAAGTTGGTTTTGTGTGCCCCGTACATATTCAAAATACGGATTTATATCAGCATAATTATCAAATACCTGCCCGTTTAAAAAATATCCTTTGTAAGCCAGCCGAACCAAATCGTTGTATTTAATTTCTCCTTCAGATGAAGGTTTGGTAATTCTGTAATAAATGCCATTTTCAGTAGCTATCCAGGTTTTCTCACTAAAAGTAATATAGCGTGCAATAGCATTTTCTTCCAATAAATAAGCACTCTTTTCCTTTCCCTTATAAATACGTTTAAGTTTTATATAAGCAAATACCGAATCATTGGCATTAAGTTTTACCGATAAAAATTTATTGATGTCACTTTTCTTATAGAACAAAGCCAAACAACTGTCGCCTTCTTGCAATTGACTCAATACAGCAGATAAATCAATAAAATTCGGGGCTGACAAAATAGTCAAAGTATCGTTAAACAATTCATTATAATACGAGCTGTCAGCAACAAGCGTATCTTTGTTGTTAAGCAGGAAGTATGATTTATACTCTAACATATCACCCGGTTCAACAGATTTTCGACTATCATTAAAACTTATTAATTTGTATGAAGTGTTAGCATTGATGCTAGTAAAATTTTTATCATTACCAGAAATATTACAAGCACCTAATAAAGCTGAAAAGATGAGTAGAAATAGTAATAAACGAGGGGAAGAAATCATGGGTGGTCTTGCAGTTTTATTAACTCAACTTCATAAATTATAGTACTCAAAGGAGGAATTTTTTTATCATCACCCAATAATCCATGAGCCAAATGCTTAGGCATGATGAGGATATACTTACTACCTACCTCCATTAACTGAATTCCTTCGTGCAGCCCGCTCTCAACATAATCTTGTTCAATTAAAAATTTTTCGGGTTGTGATTTCTTTGACTCATAACAAAGTGTACCGTCTAATAAATAAATGCTATAATTAATAGTTGCCCATTGCCCTTTTTGTGCCTTGTTTCCCGAACCTTTTTTTAACACAATGTAACGCAAACCGGTGCCTGTTTCAAGCGCTGTGGTATTATGTCTTTTCAACCAGTTATCAATATCACGACTTTCTTTATCAACCAATTTTTTATTTACATGAACTAATTCCTCAGCATAGTTTTTATGCAAAACAACTTGGCTCGGGTTTGTTTTTTTTTCGGAACATCCCATTAAGGCAATTATACAAAAAACAACAAATGTTTGTTTAATCATTTCTTAGAAAGATCCTTTTTGTGTTTAGGTAATAGGCTAACAAATTTAAGAATGGTTTCATCTAAGGTTAAGTCGCTACTACCTCCGGCAGCATTAAGATGACCTCCGCCATTAAAATATTTACGGGCAAAGGTATTTACATCAAATCTTCCCTTCGATCGGAATGAAATTTTAATTCCATTTTCGAGTTCAAGGAAAAGAGCCGAAAATTTTATATCTAAAATAGATAGCGCATAATTCACGAATCCTTCCGTATCGCCTTTTTTAAAGCCAAAGCTATTTAATTCATCAGATGAAAGAGCAATAAAGGCAGTGTGATATTCATTAAGTACTGTAAGCTTTTCGCATAAACTAAAGCCTAACAAACGCATTCGCTCATAGGTGTTGTTGTCCAATACATTCTCGTGTATTTCGGTGTTGTTAATACCACATTTCAACAATTCAGAAACAATATAGTGGGTATGTGCTGTAGTGGAACGAAATTTAAAAGAACCCGTATCAGTCATTATACCGGTATATAAACATGTGGCGCAATCTTTGTTTAAAGTTATGTCAGGACTGAGCGCCTTAATAAAATCAAATACCATTTGACATGTTGAACTGGCTTTAGTGTCGCTAAAAGTATATCTGGCAAATGAGTCGGGTTGAATATGGTGGTCAATCAATATTTTAACAGCTTTGGCGCTTTCAATGTAAGGGGCTAATTCTTCTGTTCTTTTTAGAGTATTATAATCTAAGCTGAAAATAATATCGGCCTGAGCGATTATTTTTTCGGCCTTTTTTAATTGTTTGTTTCCGGCAATGCATGTATCGCTGCCGGGCATCCAGTCAAGAAAAGACGGCCAACTATTTGGAGTAATTATGTTTACGGTATGTTTTAATGATATTAAATAATGATATAGTCCTAAACAAGACCCCATGGCATCACCATCAGGATTGTAATGAGTGGTAATAACAATTCTACTTTTCTTGGATAATAACGATTGAATTTCTTGAATATCTTTTCTTTTCAGCATAATTACATTTTTTATACAAAAGTAGCATTCCTTGTGATTAAAGCAAAATACATAGCAATAAGAAAAAACAGCTTTTAATTTTTATGTGCATACTTTCACTATTTCATATTTAATTACTTAATTTGCCTCATCAAATGCTAAAAAATTGTCAAATACTCAATTATTAGTTTACGTACCCAAAATTACCAACAGGCTACGCTATATATTTAAACTTTATTTTGCCGAAATATTGGGAGTAAAATATACACTTACCGATAACTCGCGCGATTTTATTTTATCTACCCAACCTAAGTTTACTTATGCTTTTCATGCATTGGCCGATGAGTTGTTTTTTTGTGCCCGTCCATTGTTATTTGAAATTGGGTTAAAAGATCAGGAAATACAGTATGCCCAACATAATGATACTCCGGTTATTTTTCCTACTTCTCGTTTTTCTGCATTACCATTTGATCCCTTTGCTGCGGGCTTCTACATGGTAAGTCGTTATGAAGAGTATTTACCTACTATTTATGATAATCATCAGCGCTTTGAAGCCCATCAGAGTATAGCTTATCAAGGCGGGTTTTTACACTTGCCCGTAGTGAACATTTGGGTTTATATGGTCAGAGATATTCTGAAAGAAAATTTCCCGGAACTTAAATTTGCTCATAGACAATATAAATACATCAGCTCTATTGATATAGACAATGCGTGGGCCTATAAACAAAAGGGCTTGGTAAGAACCTTAGGAGGATATCTTCGTGCTGTCGTTCATTTTGATATTAAGGATTTTTTAACTCGAACCAAAGTATTGTTAGGAATTGAGAAAGACCCTTATGATACTTATGCCTACCAATTAGATATTCAAAAAAAATACAACCTAAAACCGATATATTTTATACTGTTTGCCAATTACGCCAAGAACGATAAAAATGTACCTATAACCAGTCGTAGGTTTTGTGAGTTAATAAAGTCAATTTCTGATACTGCCGAAGTTGGTATTCACCCTTCTTATGGCTCGAATTACAGCATGCTGCGCTTATCAAAAGAAATAAAAAGATTGAGCAAAGTGTTAAACCGAGAGATTACAAAAAGCAGGCAACATTTCTTAAAATTGAGCTTGCCCGATACCTATCAAAACTTGTTAGAATTAGGCATATTGCACGATTATACAATGGGCTTTGCTTCCGAAATAGGATTTAGAGCCGGCATCTGCGATTCTTTCTTCTTTTATAATTTAGATTTAGAGACTGAAACAAAACTTAGAATTCATCCTTTTCAAGTGATGGATGCGTCATTGAGGTTCTATATGAAAGTAGAACCCGAGAATGCCATAAATAAAATAAAACCAATTATTGATGAAATTAAAAAAGTAGATGGCACTTTTGTTAGTCTGTGGCATAACGAGTCGTTAAGCAACTGGCAATTATGGAAGGACTGGCAATATGTTTACGAGCAAACAATCATGGAAGCGCTCAATGAGAAGTCAACAGCAGATGACTAAATTTATTTGATTATTAGGCAAGATTAACAGCCACCGAAGAATCAATTATTTCACCATTCTCGCATTTAATAATGCGTGCCGGGAAATTATTAAACAACATAAAATCATGAGTTGCCATCACCACAGAACAACCTTTATTGGTAAGTTCCTTAAGCAACAAGACTATTTCTTTTGAAGTGTCCGGATCTAAATTTCCGGTAGGCTCATCAGCTAAAATTACTTCAGGATCATTAATTAAAGCACGAGCTATAGCCACCCTTTGCTGTTCGCCTCCACTCAGTTCGTGCGGCATTTTTAAACCACTGTTGCTTAAATTTACTAACGAAAGCAATTCTTTACATTTGCTTTCCATCTTAGTTTTGTCTTTCCAACCGGTAGCTTTCATTACAAAAATTAAATTTTCATTAACGTTTCTATCGTATAAAAGTTGGAAATCTTGAAATATTATACCAATTCTTCTGCGCATAAAGGGAATTTGTTTTTCTTTAACCCCTTTTAGCTCCATACCTGCAATAACAATGCTTCCCTCTTTTACAGGAATATCGGCATAAAGCATTTTAATTAAACTACTTTTACCGCTACCGGTTTTTCCAATCAAATAAATAAATTCTCCCTTTCTTATATCAATATTTACATGACTTAACACCAGGTTTCTTCCCTGATAAACCGCAACATTTTTTATTTCAATAACTTTATTGTCTTCCATTATATATCAATTTTCATTACTTTACCAAAAGGCAATTCATTAATAATATCCATTAGCTTTTTTAATTTTTCGTCTTCATATCCAAACTTTGAAAGGCTTTTATCGGGGCGATCCACTCTAAAATATGCTTTCAATGTAAAATTATCATCGCGTAATTGAATATAATCAGGAATCTTTGCTTTCCCTTTTATCTTTAAAATATACATTTAATTATTTCCGAATATTACTGATACAAAATATAATAAGGCTCAAAATTATTAAGAATAAATGATTTTTGTAAATTTAATAATTATTATTCCAACAATTTTATTAACCCAACATCAAGACAATATAAATTATTAAAAACAGTGCATGTAATAAGTTTAATTAGGTTCTTTGAGATGTAGAAATAATGCCTTTTGCAGGTTAAATTTCACAGTTCATGCAGCGGTATGTTAATTAGGGTTAATTTAATACTATAAACTAAACCAATCTTAACATTGTTACGTTGAAAACTTAAATCATTATTAAGCCATACTGCCTATTATACTCTTTACTTTTAACCGACTAAATTAAAGAATAATGCGCAGCCTGATGATGAGAATATATTTCACTGCTTTATTGATAATATTTGGCCTGTTGGCAAAGGCTCAGCAAACTAGAGTCAATACCCCCACACAGCAAAAATTACAGATTGCCTCTGAACTGTTTTACAAACAAAAATACGCATCAGCTCAAAAGGCTTTTGATGAAATAACCGCAACTTACGCCATTAATACCGAAGAGCACTCAGAAGCTATGTATTATGCAGCCGTTTGTGCATTAGAACTTTTTAATGCTGATGCCGAAACCCGTATGATGAGTTTCATCAATTTATATCCGGGAAGTAAGAGAATTAAAATAGCCTTTTTTAATTTAGGAAATTTGCAATACCGCCAGAAGAGTTATAAAGACGCATTGGATTGGTATGAAAAAATAAATGAACGAGACTTAAGCAATAAGGATCAAAAGTATGAATATATGTTCAAAAAAGGTTATTGCTATTTTTTACGCAACAACTACCAAAAAGCTAAATTACTTTTTAACGATGTAAAAGACATTGACAATAATTATGCGGCTCCGGCAACCTATTATTTCTCACATATTGCCTATACCGAAAATAATCTGGAAACAGCCTTGCATGGCTTCCAAAAATTTACTTCCAATTCTCCTTTTTATCCTACTGTTCCGTATTATATTGCCCATATATACTATTTGCAAAAAAAATACCAACAGCTTATTGACTATGCCCAGCCGTGGCTCGATTCGGCTAATGTTAAACGTGCTCCTGAACTGGCTCATTTAATAGGAGATGCCTATTACCGTATGGAAAAATATGAGCAGGCGCTCCCTTATTTAACCAAGTTTTTTGATAAAGGAACCAAACCTGAAAGAGAAGATTATTATCAGTTAGCATATTGTTATTACCAAACAAAAAATTATACTAATGCTATTGATAATTACAAACGTGTTGTTGGAAAAACAGATAGCTTAAGCCAGCTTTCTTACTATCAAATGGCTTTCTCATATTTACAAAGTAATGATAAATTATTGGCTCGCAACAGTTACGAATCGGCTTCAAAGGATAATTTTTATGAAGATATTGCTGAAGATGCTTTGTTTAATTATGCAAAACTTTCGTATGAGCTGGCATACAATCCATTTCATGAGGCTATACGTGCCTTTGAAAGATATATACAAAAATATCCAAACTCGGTTAGAATTGATGAAGCCTACAATTATTTGGTTAATGTGTATTTAAGTACAAGGAATTATCGTGAGGCATTGACTTCTATTGAAAAAATAAAGAAGCGCTCGTTAGAAATGGAATACGCCTATCAAAAAATTACCTACTTCAGAGCTATTGAGTGTTTTAATGATTTGGACTACAAAACAGCACAAGATTTATTTAACAAAGCAATGAAAATAGGTCGCGATAAAAAAATAAATTCAATTATAAATTATTGGATTGCCGAGGCCGACTATCGCTTAGGAAATTTTGAAAAAGCTATTGAAAAATATAATGATTTTATTGTTACCTCAGGAGCTTCACTGAATAAAGAGTACACTTTAGTAAATTATAATATTGGCTACTGCTATTTTAAAAAAGAAAAATATGAAGAAGCAGCTACCGCCTTTAGAAAATTTACTGCTGATAAGGCAGTAACCTCTGATAAAATGAGAAATGATGCCTTTATACGTACGGGCGATTGTTATTTTATGAGAAGTGAATATGCAAAAGCGGCTGATTTTTACTCTGAAGCCATTAAAATTGGATTATTTGATAATGATTATGCCTTGTTTCAAAAGGCGAGCACCTTGGGTTTACAGGCTAAAACAGAAGATAAAATTTCTGCCTTGGAATCACTATTGAGTAAATATCCAAAATCTAATTATGCCGATGATGCTTTATACGAAATTGGAAATGCTTATATGCAAAAAGAGAATTACATAAGAGCGCTTGACTCGTACAACAAACTTATGGCTCAATATCCAAAAAGTAGTTATGTAAAAAGAGCTATGCTAAAAACTGCCTTGGCATTATATAATACTGATAAGAATAACGAAGCCATTTCTATATATAAAGATATTATTACACAATATCCGGGTTCGTTAGAGGCCAAAGAGTCGGTAACTGCTATGCGCAACATTTATGTTGAAACAGGTGAGGTGAGTGCCTTTGAAGATTATTTAAAGAATCAATCGGGTATTAATTACAGCACAGCATCTATTGACTCTGCTACATATGAATCGGCCGAACTTCGCTTTATGAAAGGCGATTGCGAGCAAGCCATGAACGATTTTAAGAACTATATTCAGAAGTTCAGCAATGGTTTCTTTTTAATAAATGCCAATTATTATTATGCTGAATGTGCCGCATCGCAATACCCTGATGAAGCCCTTAAAGCCTATCAATACGTTATTGAACAAAATAAAAATAAGTTTACCGAAAATGCTTTGCTTAAAGCAGCCAAGATGAGCAAGAGTAAGGCTGATTTTCAACAAGCATTGCATTATTACGAATTATTATTGTTGAATGCCGAAACACCGGCAAACCTATTGGAAGCACGAGCCGGGGTTATGTATTGCAGTGCCGAAACAAAAGACTATACAAAGGCCATGGAATACGCACAAAAAGTAATTAACACCGCTAAAGTATCTAACGAATTATTATGCGAAGGATATTTAATTAGAGCCAGATCAGCCACCCATTTAGGCAACGATTCGTTAGCAATCAGTGATTTTACCAAGGCTTTAACCCTATCGAGTGCCGAAACAGGTGCCAAGGCTCATTACTACCTGGCCGATTTATATTATAAAAAACAAAATTATCCTGAGGCCGAAAAAACAATTTTTGATTTGGCTGAGAGAGTTCCTTCATACGATTACTGGGTTGCCAAAGGATTTATATTATTAGGCAAAAATTATTTGGCTATGGATGATGAGTTTCAAGCTACCGAAACTTTTAAGAGTATAGTTGAAAAGTGCGAAATACCTGAATTGGTAAAAGAGGCACAGGAAAATATCAATGAAATAGAAAGCAATAAAGCTAAGACATTACAAAAAACAGAACCGGAAGAAACAGATATTCTTTTCAATCAACCTTCACCAAAAGAAATAGAAATATTTGATTCGCCAATAATCCCGGAAACAGAAAATGATAATGATAATAATCGCTAAAAAGATGGAGCATATAAAAAAATTAAATTTAATGATGTGCCTTGTGTGTATGTCGGGCTACGGATTTGCACAAAGCGATAAATCGTTAGATGGCGGACAGGTAAACGTAGTGCAAGATTATAAACCAACATTGTCTGATGCCATTAAAATTAATATAAACCCAACCATTGTTGACTCCACTCCTCCTACACCTGAAATAAAATATAGCAATATCAATAAAGGCTTTTCCCCTGAATTTAAAGTTGATCCCATAAAACCGGCAAAAATGAAAGGAGAGCCTTTACAAAAACTAGATAATAATTATGCAAGGGCAGGCTTTGGAAATTACAATACTTCGCTTATTGAAGCCCACGTAGGGAGCGGCCGCTCAAAGAAAATGAATTATGCTTTTTCCGGAAAACATTTCTCCTCGGCCGGAACTATTGATAAACATGGCTATGCGGGCTTTGCCCAAAACATGCTCCATGCAGGTGCTTCTTTCTTTATTCCAGATCATGTATTAAATGTAAAAGGCCAATACCATAATAGTTCCATACACTATTACGGTTACGACCGCGATACTAATGATGTACGCCCTGTTTTTTCAAAATCGGAAAACCGTCAGGTGTATGATTTAATAGATTTTAATGCTTCATTACTTCAAAATACTAAAAATGATGAGGCTTTGTATCATGAGTTTAATGTTGGTTTCTATAATTATCACGACAAACTGAAAAATCAGGAAAACAGTTTTAATATGGTAGCAGCTATAGGAAAACCTATTGGCAAAGAAATTTACGGAGGACGAATTTTGTTTAATTATTATGGTAACCAATCTTCACCGGATTCAAGTCAAGGTGCAATTTTAACTTTTAACCCATTTGTAAAAACATCGGGTAATAAGTGGCATGCGCGCTTAGGGATAAATGTAGCCGTTGAAACTGATGAGGGTAAGACTCATTTCCTCCCTGATATTAGCGGGAAATACAATATTGTTGAGGGCATTTTATCTGTATATGCTGATATTAAAGGATATACCTATAGAAACAGTTATAGAAAATTGTCTGAAGAGAATCCGTTTATTTTACCCTTCATCAATTTCAGATCAACAACCGTTAAAATAGATGCATCGGGCGGACTTAGAGGTAACATTGACCAGCATTTGTATTTTAACTTAAATGCTTCGTACAAGATTATTGATTCAATGGCTTTGTATGTCAATAAAAACTTTATGCAGGATAATTGGCAAAATGCCTTTACGGTAATCTATGAGAATATTAATATAGGGCGCTTTTACGGTGAGATAGGCTATGTTACCGAAAATAAAATTACAGTGGCTACTTGGGGCGCTTTTAATCAATATACCATGGATAAACAATTAAAACCTTGGCAACTCCCAATTCTTGAAGGTGGTGTAAAGGCATCATATAATTTAGGCGATAAAATTATAGCCGGAATTGACGTATTTTATATGGGTACAAGATATGCGCGAATTATGAAAACCGAAAGAATATCGCCTCAAACGTATATATTTAAAGCTGCCGAAAGAAAACTAAAAGATTATGTAGATGCCAGTTTAAATTTTGAATACAGATACACTAAAAGTTTAGCCGGATTTATACGTCTCAACAATTTGGCCTCTACTCCTTATAATATTTGGAACAACTACCCGTCACAGCGATTTAACGGGATGTTAGGGATTAATGTATCTTTTTAATCTTATACTTAATTGTTAATATAAAGAAGGCAATTATTCCTATTTTCTGAGAATATAAATTGATTAGACTTATGCGGTGGAATTTATTTCACTGCAAAACGCGCCTTAGTATTGAATAAAGTACCGGGAAGTTTAACATTAGTGCCAATATTTTTGGCCTCTAATAAAGATTTGAACAGGCATTATGGGGCTGTTTATATAATTTTTAAAATAAATAGGTCGGATTTTACTTAAAAAAGCTAACTTTGTGTTCTTAATTAATCCAAAAAATAAATATGGGCGTTTTAGTAAATAAAAATTCAAAAGTTATAGTACAAGGCTTTACAGGAAGCGAGGGTACTTTTCATGCCACACAAATGCTGGAGTTTGGAACAAATGTTGTTGGAGGAGTAACTCCGGGTAAAGGCGGGCAAGAGCACCTCGGAAAACCGGTATTTAACACCGTAGCCGATGCGGTTGAAAAAACAGGTGCCGACACCTCCATTATTTTTGTACCTCCTGCTTTTGCAGCCGATGCAATTATGGAAGCTGCCGCTGCGGGTATCAAGGTTGTTATTTGTATTACCGAAGGTATTCCTACCAAGGATATGATTATGGTTAAAGAATATTTAAAAGGTTATAATTGTCGCTTAATTGGGCCTAACTGTCCGGGGGTAATAACTGCTAATGAGGCAAAGGTAGGAATTATGCCCGGTTTTGTATTTAAGAAAGGAAATATAGGTATTGTTTCTAAATCGGGGACATTAACCTACGAAGCAGCCGACCAAATTGTAAAAGCCGGTTTGGGTGTTACTACCGCTATTGGCATTGGTGGCGACCCCATTATTGGAACAACCACTAAAGAAGCTGTAGAATTATTAATGAACGACCCTGAAACTGCCGGAATTGTTATGATTGGAGAAATTGGTGGAGGAATGGAAGCAGAAGCTGCACGCTGGATTAAAGAAAAAGGGACTAAGCCCGTAGTTGGTTTTATTGCCGGACAAACTGCTCCTCCGGGACGCAGAATGGGTCATGCCGGAGCTATTGTTGGTGGTGCAGATGATACTGCTGCTGCAAAAATGAAAATTATGCGCGATTGTGGTATAACTGTTGTTGACAGTCCGGCCGGAATTGGTGCTGCTATGGCTAAAGCTTTAAAAGTAACAGCTTAATTAGTTTATTCATTTGTTTTTATACCAGGCATCCCCTATAAGGATGCCTTTTTTTTAATTCCTATTTAAAAATTAATGTGTGCAGTATTTACAGGAAAAAATTTAATTCAGCTTAACCAAACAGATTCAACCAACATACATTTAACCCAATTGGCACAAGATAATAATCTGCCGGAAGGTACTGTGGTTAATGCAGCATTTCAAACCCATGGGAAAGGACAGCGTAATAATAGCTGGGAAGCTGAAAAAGGCATGAATATTACTTTTTCGGTTTTGTATAAGCCACACTTTTTACCTCTCTCAAAACATTTTCTTCTATCTAAGGCCATATCGTTAGGTGTTTTTGACTATTTGAATTGTATTTGTGCAGAAGTAAAGGTAAAATGGCCAAACGATATTTATGTAGGAAACAAAAAAATAGCCGGTATATTAATAGAAAATTCCATAAAAGGAAACAACATTTATCAATCTGTTATTGGCATAGGAATAAATATTAATCAAAGCAATTTTTCAACCTTAAATGCCACCTCTTTACTGCTTGAAAACAATCAGCTTTATAACATTGAGGAACAAATAGAAATTGTGTTTTCGTGTATTGAAAAACGGTATTTGCAACTAAAGAATAATCAATACGAACAAATCAATCAGGAATATCTGATGAGATTGTATTTATATCAAACATGGCATAATTTTACCTTAGCTAATACTAATATCTTAACCTCTAAAATTATTAATGCTGAAGAAAATGGAAACCTTGTAGTGGAGGATAAGTATGGTAAGATATATAAGTTTGCTTTCAAAGAAATTGTATTTTAACCAACACGAATGATAACTTTGTGCCTTACTCTTATTTATATTTATAACAGAATATAGAGATGAAAAAGATGATAAAAAAATATAGCGATTATAACTTATGGGCCAATAATCGTATAGTACAATGTACCGAAAGTCTCAGCATTGAACAAATGCACCAACCCATCATAAGCAGTTTTGAAACGGTTTATAAAACTATTTTGCATATATGGAGTGCCGAGTATATTTGGTTAGAAAGACTTCAGGGAAATGAAGTACATGAACTGCCTAAAAAAATGCTTGAAAACGAAAAGTTTTTCAATAATCGTTTTTTATCCAACTCTGCAAACTTTTGTGATTTTATATCTGCTCAGCCTGACGAATATTTTGAGAATAACACCACTTATAGAAATTCCAAAGGAATAACCTATACAAGTCAAAACAGCACATTAATTCTTCATTGTTTTAATCATAGCTCCTATCATCGCGGGCAGTTGGTGGTGCTTTTTCGACAATTGGGCTTAACACAAATTCCCTCAACTGATTTTATTGCTTACGACAGAATGTTGTAACCTATTGCATTACCTTAATTATACCATTTTTCTCTATTAGTTTTTTTTGCTCAATAAGCCAATTTAGTGCTTCAATAGTTTCATCTTCTTTAAACTTACTAAAATGGCCTAATAAATCGCTGATGCTGATAGGTTGCTTTTGTACTAATGATAGTATTTTGTTTTCTAACTCAGCCATTGCAACATTCGTCAAAATGTTTTTTCTTTCATTAATACAAACATCACAATGACCACATTTAGTTAGATTATCCTCTTCAAAGTATTCAAGCAATAAAATACTTCGGCATACATCTTTGCTTTCAGCATAATGCAATATTGACTCTAAATTTTTTAAGGCAATATCCTTTCGTTCTGCATATACTTCCTTACTTAATTCAATAAGTCGGGCGTCTTTTCTGGTTTCCACAAAACTAAGCTGCGGAACACTCTTCTGAGGCAAGTAGCTTAATAAGTTAAGCTCTTCAAGCTTATTAAGATACAGCACAATATCTTCTTTCTTCAGCTTCATTCTTCGTGCCAGATCGTTTTCATTAATATTCACATAATTATCAAAAACACCACCATAAGAGCGTAAAATAAGTTTTATAAAAGAATCATAATGGGAATGGTAAACCTGAAAATCATATAATATGTTACGGTTAACCATAAACTTAATGCGTGATGGTAAATTAATTTCTTCAGACAAAACAATCAAACCCTCGCGTTCTAACAATTTCATGGCATGATAAACCATTAGAGGCTTTAAATTATAGGTACTGCAAAAGCTGTTTAAATCAAAATCAAAACTTTTTTCGGTTACGGCTCCCACGGCCACTTGAAAATAATTAGAAATACCTTGATATACTCTTTTAATTTCGTGTATAGGAGGGAATGAGGCTTCAACTTGCGCTGTTAATTCAATTCTATTTGCCTTTTCGTACAACAGTACGGCATAAGCCTTTTGCTCATCGCGCCCTGCCCTACCGGCTTCCTGAAAATAATTTTCTATGCAATTTGTCAGACTGTAATGAATCACAAAACGAACATCGGGCTTATCAATTCCCATCCCAAAAGCATTTGTGCAAACCATTACTCGGGTACGGTTGTTTATCCAATCATCCTGCCGGGTGTTACGCAACTCAGCACTTAATCCGGCATGGTAAAAACTTGCATTTATTCCTTGATGATTTAAAAAATTACTAATATCTTGTGTCAGCCTCCTATTTTGCACATATACTATACCCGAACCTTTTACTCTGTTAATAATCTTCAACATTCGTTCAAGCTTATTTTCTTCTTCAAAAACCATATAAGCAATGTTTTTGCGTTCAAAACTTTTCCTAAAAAATGCAGGTTGATTAAGGAGTAACTTTTCTTTTATTTCGGCAATAACTTTACGGGTAGCTGTGGCGGTTAAGGCAATAATAGGAACACTCGGGAAAAGCTCGGTTAAACTGGTAATCTTTAAATATGATGGTCTGAAATCGTGTCCCCATTGAGAAATACAATGAGCCTCGTCAACTGCAATTAAACAAATGTTGAGGTTATTTATTTTCGATAAAAAAGTATCGCTTTGTAATCGTTCGGGAGATACATACAAAAATTTATATCGTTGTTGAAGACAATTGCCCAATAAAATGTCTATCTCACGCTTGTTCAAACCACTATATATAGCCACGGCACTTATTCCTCTTTTATTCAGTTGCATTACTTGGTCTTTCATTAAGGCAATTAGCGGTGTAACCACAATACAAATACCTTTCATAGCCAAGGCAGGAATCTGAAAACAAATAGATTTACCTCCACCCGTAGGCAATAAAGCAATGGTATCTTTTTTCTCTAATACCGCACTAATAATATCCCATTGTAAAGGCCTAAACTCTTTATATCCCCAATACTTATTTAAGAGTTCAACGCTACGAGTATAATTATTATTTTCGGGCATATAGTTGTAATGAAAGGTAACTGAATATTATAGCTGCCTAAATAACTAATCAATAATTAATATTAGGTAAATTACAAATTTATGCTTTTTTGATTCAAGTTTTTCTTTATTCCAAAAACATTTGCTGCATGATTAGTTCTATTTCTATCTAGCTTGGGTCAACATCTATTAATATTCTAACCTGCCTAAATTCGCTTGTTTTACGCATTTGTGATATATTACTCAGAATATCAATTTTTGATGCGCTAAGAGGAAGCTCTTTTTCTAACTTGATTAAAATGTTCTTTAAATAATAGTTATTTATTCTTCCAATGGTTGGAAACTCCGGCCCGAGAATTCGTGACCCGAATTTTTGTTTAAACAAATTGGCCAGTGTATTGGCTGCATAATCAAGTATGTGTTTTTCTTTATGTTTTAATGTAATTTTAATAAGGCGGTAATAAGGCGGATATTTATATAATTGCCTGTCTTTAAGCTGTTGCTCAAAAACATTCAGGTAATTCATTTTTATTAAATTAAATAATAAGAAATGATTGGGTTGTGCGGTTTGAATAATTACTTTTCCTTGTTTGTTTTTTCTTCCGGCACGCCCTGAAACTTGTGCCATTAGCTGAAAAGCGCGTTCATGTGCTCTAAAATCAGGAAAATTCATCATACTATCGGCATTAATAATTCCAACTAAACTCACATGACTAAAGTCAAGCCCTTTGGTTACCATTTGTGTGCCCACCAATATATCAACTTTCCTATCTTCAAAATCATTAATAATTTGCTTGTAACTGAAACGCGAACGTGTAGTATCTAAATCCATTCGTGCAATACGTGCAAGAGGAAAGAATACCGCCAACTCATCTTCTACTTTTTCGGTTCCAAATCCAATCATTACAATTTCATCAGAACCGCATGCTTTACAAACATCAATAGGAACAGTACTATAACCACAGTAATGGCAACGCAACAGATTTAACGACTTATGAAAGGTTAAACTAACATCACAATTTTTACACATTGGAGTCCAGTGGCAGGTGTTGCATTGCAGCATAGGTGCAAAGCCTCTGCGGTTTTGAAATAAAATAACTTGCTCTTTATTTTGTAATGCTTCTTCAATAGCACTTAACAAATCCTTAGAGAAATGAGTTTTCATACTCTTGTTGGCTTTAGCTGCCTTAGTATCAACAATATCTATTTGGGGCATCTTTACCCCCCCAAAGCGATTGTTTAAGGTAACCAAACCGTACTTTCCTGTTGTAGCATTAAAGTAAGTTTCAACAGCAGGGGTTGCCGACCCCAACAGTACTTTAGCTCGGTGTATGCCTCCCATAAATAGTGCTGTATCACGTCCATTGTAACGCGGTGCAGGCTCATTCTGTTTGTATGATGAGTCGTGCTCTTCGTCAACTATAATTAAACCTAAATTATCAAAGGGCAAAAACAAAGCAGAACGTACACCCAATATAACTTTAAAATGAGGCATCTCAGAATTATCGTCTTTAGCACGCATTAAATTATTCCAAACCTCAACACGTTGGCTTTCGTTAAATTTACTGTGATAAACCCCCACACTCTTCCCAAAAACTTGTTCAAGCCTATTAATGATTTGTGTGGTTAAAGCTATTTCGGGTAATAAATACAGCACTTGCTTATTTTGCTGTAAGGCTTGTTCAATAAGCTTAATATAAATTTCGGTTTTACCGCTTGAGGTAACTCCATGAAGCAAAACTGCATTTTTTGTTTCAAAAAGATTTAAAATTTTTTGATAAGCTTCGTTCTGTTCTTCATTAAGCTCTTTATTACTTTCGGGGCTATACCCATTGAAATCAAAACGAGAAACCTCTGACTTTCTTATTTTAAGTATATTCTTTTTAATTAAAGTGTTTAATGTGCTCTCCTGTATGGAGGCTTCTGCCAGCAAATCTTCTTTACGTACTTTTTTCCTTTCTTGAGTAAAGTGGTCTGAAAGTTTTAGAAAAGTTAGAATCAGATTTTGCTGCTTTACTGAATTTTTTTTTAAAGAAATTTCATTGACAAAGTGTTCCAGATTTTTTTCATTGAGAGAAAACTCGGTAAGCTCAACATAACTCACAGTTCTTGGTTTTATTTTCTCTTTTATTTCTTCCTCTATTAATATATACTCTTTTTCAAGTAAAGACTTAATATACCTATGTGGGTTTTTTATTTGTAAAATTTCGGCAGCTTCATCAATGGTAATAGAATTTCTTTTTTCCATTGCCTCAATTAATAAATATTCTTTATCGCTTATCTGTTGATGGTTTATTTGAGTATGATGGTTAAGAATAAACTTGCTGGTACTGCTTAACTTAAAACCTGAGGGTAAAGCTGCCTGCATAACTTCTCCCATACTGCACATATAGTATGAGGCAATCCACTGCCATAGTTCAAACTGATAATCATTAATCAATGAAAAATCATCTAATATTGTTTCAATATATTTGGCTTCATAATCGTGTGGTGCTACATGATGAATTCGGTAAACAATACCGGTATAAAGTTTATTTTTACCAAAAGGAACTACAACTCTCTGCCCCCTGCGAACATAGCTATTCCACTCATGTGGCACACGATAGGTAAAAAGTTGAGGTAATGCTAATGGAACAATTACATCAATAAAAATTGTTTCTTTTGGCATATTAATAGAAAAATTCTAATCAGTTATTCATAACCTTTCGACTGTTACAATTACTGACTTTGAAGTTGGAGTTTGACTTCTATCGGCATAACTATCAATAGGCACTAACACATTAGCTTCAGGAAAATATGTAGCCAAACACTGTTCAGGTATATTGTACGGAATAACAAGAAACCGTTCGGCAACTCTTTTTTCACCGTTAAAATGGCTAATAATATTTACATTGTCGCGTTCATTCAGGCCATGTTTTTGCATATCATTCTTATTCATCATCAAAACCCTACGCTCGTTATAAATACCTCTGTATCGGTCATGAAGTCCATAAATAGTGGTGTTAAACTGATCGTGCGTTCGGATAGTCATTAAAATAAACTGATTAGACTCAAGTTTAATTTCTTCCCAATCGTTAACTGTAAGCAAGGCCGCTCCGCCAATAGAGCTAAAAGTTCCTTCACGCGCACAGTTAGGTAAATAAAAGCCTTCAGGGATTCTTGCCCTTTGATTATAATTGTCAAATCCGGGGATAGTTTTCTCAATAACATCCCGAATATTATCATAGTTACTAACAAGTTCATCCCAATTAACCGTGGTTTCTGATTTTAATGTTGCTTTAGCCATTCCGGCAACTATAGCACATTCACTCTTCAACTTGTTTGATTTAGGTTCTAATGTCCCTTCTGATGAATGTACTACCCCCATTGAGTTCTCAACAGTAACAAACTGCGGACCCGAAGCCTGTATATCCTTGTCTGTGCGTGCCAAGCAAGGCAATATTAGAGCAACTTCGCCATGAACAAAATGACTTCTGTTAGGTTTAGTACTTACGTGTACTGTTAATCGGCAGTTTCTTAGTGCTTTGGCAGTATATTCGGTATCGGGTGTGGCCGATAAAAAATTTCCTCCCATACCAATAAACACATGAGCTTTGCCTCTTTCCATAGCTTTAATGGCATCAACCGTATCGTAACCGTGTTTGCGAGGTGCTTTAAAATGAAATACTTTCTCCAAGTTGTTTAAAAATGAGTCTGATGGTTTTTCATAAATACCCATTGTACGGTCGCCCTGTACATTGCTGTGTCCACGTACCGGACAAGTACCTGCACCCGGTTTGGCAATACTTCCCTTGAGCAGTAATAAATTTACTATTTCAGCAATTGTCTTTACCGAATTTTTATGTTGGGTAAGTCCCATAGCCCAACAAGCAATAATTTTCTTTTTACTTGCAATAATTTCGGCAACTTTACGAATTTCCGATAAAGAAATTCCACTGCCAACAGCCAATTCCTCCAGGTCATACTCTTTAATAGATTCAATAAGGTCTTGGTAGCCTTTGGTTTTATTATTAATAAAATCTAAATCAAAAACACTTCCCGGATTGGTTTGTTCTTTTTCATACAACAATTTTATCAAAGCTTTAAAGAGAGGTAAGTCGCCATTAATCTTAACCTGAAGATATTCATCGCTTAGAGTGGTGCCTGAACCTAACATTTCTAAAGGATGCTGTGGATTTATAAAACTAATTAAACCTGCCTCCTGTAGAGGGTTAACACTGATAATTGTAGCTCCGTTCTTCTTTGCTTTTTGTAAAGCGCTCATCATGCGTGGATGGTTTGTGCCTGGATTTTGCCCTAAAATAATGATGAGTTCGGTTTCATAAAAATCTTCGAGTTTAACGCTTCCTTTGCCTATGCCGGTTGTTTCGCCAAGTGCAACCCCACTGCTTTCGTGACACATATTACTGCAATCGGGCAAGTTATTGGTTCCAAACTGACGGACAAATAACTGATACAAAAATGCTGCCTCGTTGCTGGTGCGCCCACTGGTATAAAATACAGCCTCATCAGGATGGTTGAGTTTGTTTAATTCTTTCCCAATTAGCTCAAAAGCATTATCCCATGATATTGGAGTGTAATATTGTTCTCCTTTATACAATACCATAGGCTCTTCCAATCGGCCTTTTTTTCCTATTTCATAGTCACTCAACAACGAGAGTTCATAAACTGAGTTTTGCTTAAAAAACTGAGCATCGGCTCTTTTCTTATCCAATTCTTCAGCAATGGCTTTGGCACCATTTTCACAATACTCTCCTAATGCCGAACGATGATCGTCAGGGTCAGGCCATGCACATCCGGGGCAATCTACTCCCTTCTTTTGATTTAATCGCATAAGAGTTTTAAATCCTCTTCCGGGTTCTGTTTCCTCAATAATATGTTTGGCGGTACTAATTAATGCAGGTACTCCGGCTGCATACTTTTTAGGAGCCGACAATTTTAAACCCGTAAACTTAACCGGTGGCTGCGCCTTTGGTAGTGGTGTGTTTTCGGTTGCACTCATTGAAATTTATATTTCTTCCAAATATAAGCAATATAATTAAAAAAATAATGATGCCTTAACATTGGAAAATAATTTACTTGTTGTTTTGGAATTTTTAGAAAACTAAACCCTATATATTTATTATCAAACTTTGTTTTATTATTCATCCATTTTTGCTAATTTTGTAAAAATTATTAAAATAAAAATTATGAAAAGAATCTTTACTGCATTACTAATTCTATCTGTTTTTAGTAGATTACAGGGTCAAACTATTACCCAAGCATATCATCCAACAGCAGGGGAAATATGGGTAGAATATGTTGACACTGTGGCATCGGCAATTCCTCCTATGACTGCCCCCGGGCCTGGTCAAACTTGGGACTATTCAACATCATTTAATGTAAATGACACTTCCGGGATAGATTTCAAAAATATTTGGGAGGCTCCGGCTTATATGAATGCCTCAAGCACCTTCCCAAATTCAACAATGGTTAGTTTTTCAGTAACTGACTCAGCAGGTTTCTTTTATAAATCATTGCCAAGTGGTTTGTATTGGGATGGAGTTTATCAACCCGGGATTATAAATGAACCTACAGTGAATCTTTATGCTGATTATGTTGATTTTGCCCCTGATAGAATGGTGGTTCCTTCGCCAATTTCTTTAAATGGTGTAGTTAATCATACTTCTCAATTTTATATTGATTACGTATATTCCGGGTTTAATGTGCATCAATCAATGAGTTTTGTTCAACACTTTGAAGCTGACGCTACAGGAAACCTTGTCACTCCAATGGGTTCATTTAATAACGTACTTCGAGTAAAAGAAACCACCTATAGTGTCGATTCAATGACTACGAACAATCCTCTCATTCCTCCTCAGGTTAGCATACATGATACAACCATTACTTATTATTTTTTACAAGCCTCATCGCACATGTTACTAATGGAAGTTATGGTTAACCCTAATTCTTTACAGCCAATTTCTGCCGGGTATTATGATCCTATTTTCTTTGTTGGAATGAATAAAAATGACAATATAAAAGTAAGCATGTATCCTAATCCGGCAACTGAAAGCTTTTACTTGAGTCATATTCGCAATAATTCAACCATTCAAATTTTTGATATTACAGGCAAACTAATTAAAGAACAAGGTTTAAACCTGGGCGATGATAGTACTATCAATATCAATACTACTGATATGAATGCAGGTTGTTACTTTATTAATATTTTTAATGAAAATGGAGGAAACTATTATAAAGGTAAGTTTGAAGTAATTAGATAAGATTTTTTAATATTAATATTTAGCCTTGTGTCATTAGATACAAGGCTTTTTTTATTGATTTAATGTAAGTATTCCTTGATAAAAAATGAATACAAAAAATTACAAAACCATCTTAATGATGATAAAAAATTTTGAGATTCAAGATGTTCGAATTATAATATAATGTAGCCTAATTTAATGAATCTATGACAAGAAGCTTCTCTCTATTTATTAATCTCCTTTTCCAATATGTCTAATACAACGGGAATAATAGCTTTGCTTTCCTCTTGCGATTTGACAGATTTTACATATTTAACTTTACTGTCACTTCCAACAATAATAAAGTAGCTTAACTCATTACAATTCCCCAATTTCCAAGCCTTTGATATCACATAATCATCATCAACTAATATAATTGAGCTGGGATATTTGGCTTGTTTCTGCCGCCCGGCATAACGTATTAAAGAGTTGGGCAACCAAGTATCTTTGCAATTGGCTATTCCTATTCCTTGATATTTTTCTTTAGAAAAATGTTTGGCTTTAATGCCATCAGATAAAGGGTCATTAATATCCTTAACATCCGGGTCGTTATAAAATATAGCCAATACCTTTTCGCCTAAAAAAGGAATCTTTGTTGGTTTATCATCTGGTGTCTTAATATTTACATTAGCAAGTTTTTCGCCAACTGTAATATAATTTTGTTGTGCGTTTACCAAAAATGGAAACAACAATGCAACAAGTAACAATAATAATCTATTTGTCATAAAAAGTAATTCAATATTTGAGGCTAAGTTACAAATTAAATAAACAAAGTGTCATCAATTTTCAGGTTAATAAATATTCAGCCTCCAAAAATCTAAATCGAAAAAAGAATATTTTTTGTCACAAAATTCATCCTTTAAAAAATAAATGTTATTTTGGGCGCTTAAATTCATAAAAAAATGGAAAATACTCAAATACAAAAGGGACATCCTAAAGGCCTATATCTGCTGTTTTTTACCGAAATGTGGGAAAGATTCAGTTATTACGGAATGAGAGCAATCTTTGTTCTGTATATGGTTAATGGTTTAATGATGGCTAATGATGAAGCCTCCAATATATATGGCAGTTATACCGGATTAGTTTATTTAACACCGCTTTTGGGAGGATATTTAAGTGACCGTTTTCTGGGCAACAGAAGGAGTATTGAAATTGGAGGAATATTAATGGCCATTGGGCAATTCTTAATGTTCTTTAGTGCTTCTACTACAGGTACCTCTGCTCTTACCTTTATGTGGGCAGGTCTTACTTTATTAATTATTGGGAACGGATTTTTTAAACCCAATATTTCAACCATGGTAGGCCAGCTTTACCCTAAAGGTGACCATCGTGTAGATAGTGCATTTACTATTTTTTATATGGGTATTAATTTAGGAGCATTTTTCTCACCCTTAATTTGTGGTACACTCGGAGAAAAGATTGCGTTTAAATGGGGATTCTTTGCAGCCGGTATAGGTATGGTAATAGGGGTTTTATTATTTATTTGGCAAAAGAACAAAGTATTGGTAAATGGCGATGGAGAGCCTTTAGGGAAAGCAGTTAAGAAACTTGACACTAAAAATATTTTTTACCTCATTGGGTCTGTTTTGATGATATTCTTTTTATTAAATTTCAAAACTATGTTTGAGACCAATGTTGATATTATTGGGTATGTAATTTTTGCCTCAATGATTATCATACCGGTTGTTATCCTATCAGACAAATCACTTACAGATGTTGAAAAAAGCAGAATTTGGGTAATTTTTATTTTAGCATTCTTTGTTATTTTCTTCTGGGGTGCCTTTGAACAAGCAGGAGCTTCATTAACCATCTTTGCCGATAAGCAAACCGACCGTAACATATTTGGTTGGGAAATGCCTGCCAGTTATTTCCAATCTGTAAACCCTTTGGCCATTATTGTTTTAGCTCCTATTTTTTCTGCGCTTTGGTTAAAATTAGGAAATGTTAATAAGGAACCTTCATCTCCACGTAAAATGGCATTAGGTTTAGCCTTAATTGCTATTGGATATGGCATTATAGCATTTGCTGTACATGGTGTTGATGCTTCTACCAAAATTAATATGTTTTGGTTGTTCAGTTTATATGTAATTCATACTATGGGTGAGTTATGCTTATCTCCTATTGGTTTATCAATGGTTTCCAAACTTTCGCCTGCACGTTTTTCTTCATTGCTAATGGGCACTTGGTTCTTGGCTAATGCTGCTGCCAATAAATTTGCCGGCACACTTAGCGAATTAATCCCCGGTGAAAGTAACCCGGAAACATCTTTTTTAGGTTTTCAGATAACTAACCTGTTTGAATTTTTCTTGGTATTTATCATAATGTGCAGTGTTGCAGCCGTTATTCTATTTGGCATCAGCTCTAAGCTGCAAAAGATGATGGGTGGAGTAAAATAATTTGATATAAGTTCTTTGCCGGATTTAAAAAGAAATATTTGAAGTAATGTTAGGCTAGTATGACCTAAATTGTATTATAGCATCAGCAAAAAACATCTCAAACTCTTTTTGAAAATCATCATAGAAATATTCTAACTCCTCAGTGGCGTATTCCATATTTGAAATAAAGCTGGTGCGATTTGCCATGCCTGTTAGAGTTCTCTTAATTCCCTCAATTTTGCTATAATTGAACAACCAATTATATTTAATCATATAGGGCAGCATTTCGCGACTTTTTGCAGGTAGTATTTGTATATTATCCTGCATCAGTTTATAAACCTTATCCGCAAATTCTAACAATGGAGTTTGGTGATACTGATTCCAATTACTAGCCAGAAAATGGTCGTAAAAAACATCTACCAAAACACCGGCATACTTCTTATAACGGGGAACCAAGCGCATTTTACTCTGATGAACCACCGGATGAGCATCAGTATAACTATCAATACTGCGGTGCATAATTATCCCATGAGCAATGCCTTCAGAATAATTATTAAAATTATTTCCCTTTACGGCATCACCAATAAAATTACCAATCATTAAATCATCAGCTCGTTTGGATAAATATAGATGTGCTAAAAAGTTCATAACATTTTTTAGTTCTCCTACAATTAAGGCGACAATCGCTCTATTTTCCATTCGTTGTTTGACAACTTACTATACCTTATCCTATCATGTAAACGGCTTGGGCGACCTTGCCAAAATTCAATTGTTTCGGGATGAAGAACAAAACCGCCCCAACATTCCGGTTTAGGGATTAACGGAGTATCCTTAAACTTATCCTGGTAATACTGAAAAGCATCTTCAATGTCTTTTCGGCTATTGATAACTTTACTTTGAGTAGAAGCCCATGCTCCTATTTGACTCTCGCGTGGGCGACTGTGAAAATATTCGGTAGCGGTTTTAAGGTCATTTTTTTCTATTATTCCTTCAATTCTAACTTGCCTTTCTAAAGCCTGCCAGAAAAAGTTCAGGCAAGCAAAACGATTAGCGTTCAGATCAGTTCCTTTATGGCTTTGATAGTTGGTGTAAAAGACAAAACCATTATTTTCAACTCCCCGCAGTAGTACAATTCTTGAACTTGGTTTACCTTCCTTTGAAACGGTTGACAAATTCATGGCATGCGGCTCAGGAACGCAAGCTTTTAATGCCTGTTCCAACCACTTATTAAATTGATCAAGAGCATTTTTACAAACATCACTCTCGGTTAATTGTGATTGACTGTACTCCTGTCTAAGTCCTACTATTTCTTTATTGATATCTTGCATAATATTAAGGTAATTGTGTATTATAGTTTGTTTAGCAAAACTATACTGCTTATGTAGTAAAGATACTAAAAATAATTATCACTTGCATCATATAAACATTTTTTAAGCAAAGTATAGATTGGGCTTACATATAAAACATTTCAATCTTTTAGAATGAGTTCAAGCCAATAAATAAGTGCTCCATTAAACAGTATCCATAAAACTTTTTTCTACTTTATTGAAAACAATGGCGCCCACAAAAAGAACAATAAAAGCAAAAATGGTGCTATAGGCTAACATATACCAATTACAATTTCCGCTACCGGTAAAACCATACCTGAAAGTTTCAACTATTGATGACAATGGATTAAGTTGAACTAAGCGGAGCAACCAAGGAGAGTTATTTTTTATAATGCTGAGAGGATAAATAATAGGTGTGGCATACATTAGCAATTGAATGCCAAAGGATAGTAAAAAAACAAGATCTTTATATTTAGTAGTAAGAGAACTGAAAATCATTCCTAAACCAAGGGCTAATATTGCCATTAAAAAAAGCAAATACGGAATTAGTAACAATGCCATATTAGGTTGTAAATTATAATCTTTAAAATAGTACCAAGCCCATACCAACAGAAATAAAAAAAACTGAATAGAAAATTTTATTAGGTTTGATAGTACAATACTTAAAGGCATAATTAAGCGAGGATAATAAACCTTCCCAAAAATATTGACATTGTCTTTAAAAACATTAGCTGTTTTATTGAAGCAATCAGAGAAATAATTCCAAAGTGTAACTCCTGACAAGTAAAAAACTAAGTGCGGAACCCCATCAGTACTAATATTGGCAATTCTACCAAAAACTATCAGAAAAATTATACTGGTAATTAATGGTTGTATAAAAAACCATAAAGGCCCCAAAATAGTTTGCTTGTAAAACGTTACAAAGTCACGTTTCACGAACATCAGCAATAAATCTTTATAACGCCATAGTTCTCCAAGTTTTAAATCTAACAAGGAGTGATGAGGAGATATTTCTTCAGTCCATTTATTCATAATTAAATAAGTTCAAATACATTTAATCTTTTATTCTTTATAAAAGTTGTTTTAGAAGTATTTCTTAACATAAACCTAAAAGTATAAAGTGTTTAGTTTAATATCTCTCCTGTATGATTAATTTTCCATGAACTTCTAACAAAAATTCGGGCATGATTTACAACGTTTTTCCCTATTTTATAGAAGTCCCCTTCCACAATTTCTACTATAGCTACTTGCTGTAAGTAATCAGCTATTTCCATATTCTTATACAAAATAGTATTAATAGTATATTGACCAATACCCAGTGAGAAGCCTTCGGGAAGCGTAACTCGCACATCATTTAATCCCTTGTTATAATGAATAGTCAGCTTTTCAGAACTACTATCTAAAAATAATAATCTTTGTCCCGATTCGTCATAAACTCCTATAAGTATTTTGTCGCCTTTACTTGCTTCAATACTTTCAATCTCCAAGTCAAAATATATGGTATTTCCGCACTCAATTTTAATAATATTATTACACTCAACACTGTTTACTTTAAACGATGTTAGTTTCAACTGCCCATTCCCTTCCCTGTCGTCTCGGTTTGCCAAATAGGTTTGCTGAAGCATTGAAACAATTGATTTGTGATATGTTTTAATCGTTTCTTCAATAGCTCCATCATAACTAATACTTCCGTGATTCAACAAAATACCTCTGTGGCATAATGATTGTACTGCCCCCATATTGTGGCTCACAAACAATACTGTTTTCCCTTCACCTCTACTTACTTCGCCCATTTTACCCAAACATTTTTTTTGAAACTCGGCATCGCCAACAGCTAACACCTCATCTACAATTAATATTTCTGACTCAAGATGCGCAGCTACAGCAAATGCCAATCGGAGATACATCCCCGAAGAATACCTTTTTACAGGAGTATCAATATATAACTCAACACCTGCAAAATCAACTATCTTGTCAAACTTCTTTTTTATCTCACTTTTGCGCATTCCTAAAATGGTACCATTCATATAAATATTTTCACGTCCGGTAAGCTCGGGATGAAAACCGGTGCCTACTTCAAGCAATGATGCAATGCGCCCATTTAAATAAACCTTACCAATAGTTGGGGTAGTAATTTTTGAGAGTATTTTCAAAAGTGTTGATTTACCGGCACCGTTACGGCCAATAATTCCTAACACTTCTCCTTGCTTTACTTCAAAATTAATTTCTTTCAATGACCATATAAAGTCTTGCTTGTCTTTCAGTTTAAGATTATTAGTAATGGTTACTTTTTGATAAGGGTCCTCCTTTCCTCTTACGATATGCCACCAACGGTTTAAATCATGTGCAAGTGTTCCGGTACTTACCAAGCCCAAACGATACTGCTTATGTAAATTCTCAACTTTTATTGCCAATCCCTTATCCATGTTCTTAATGATATTTCCTTAATTCAAACGCAAAAACTACAATTATTCTTTTTCAGTTCATTACTAACTTATACAATACACTTCTGAATCCTTTACACACAGCCTTATATTGATATTGCTCTAATAAAAGGGTTATTTCAGAATTTAAAACTTCTCTCAAATCTTCCTTAATATTCTCAATCAACAAAATGTTAGGGCGATACTTGCTCCAGTCATTACTTTTTAGTACTTCTAATTCCATATTCTCCACATCAATGTTCATAAAATCAATCTTTACATCAGCAGGTAAATATTTGTTCAATACTTTTTCTAAAGTTGTAGTATTAACCTTAATTTGTGATATGTTTTTATATGAACTGTTTTGTATTATCTTATTCTTTTTTTCCTCGTCAAAAGTATTCAAGGCACTATCATTAAATACAAAATATGTCATTGGTTTCTCGGAAGCGGCAATAGCCATTTCTAAATTTATATCTTCGGGACGCATGGTTTCAAATTTTTTCATGCTACCGGGTGCCGGGTCAATATTGATGCCACGCCAACCTTGAAGATACAGTTTATAAGTATTTGAGAAACGTACCGGATGGTGCGCCCCAACATCAACAAAAAATCCATTCTTTGAAAAATTCAAAATATTCTCTAAAAGTAAATCCTCGCCCTCTTGTGCATAACTTACCATCCGATATTTTATTTTTTGTTTATAATCATCAATTATTCGGCTTTTAACAAACGATGGCAGTAACTTCACAACATTGCTAACAATGCTACTCTTTATTTTGCTTATTACTGGCATACTTATGCTTTCTTTCCTGTAAATATAGTATTTTCCGGTATATCTTTCAGAACCTTGGTGCCGGCTGCAACAATACAGTTATTCCCAATTGTAACGCCTTTTAGCACAAAACATCTCACACCTATCCACACATCTTTACCTATAATTATATCAGCACAAATAGGGCGATTGCTCTCATTTTGAATAGCGCCATTAGGAAAGCCCGCTGCTACCTCTTCTCTACGTTTCTCAGCTTCGGTGCGGTGCGAATTGTTATCAAATATTACACTGTCATACGAAATCATGGTGTAATCATCCATACTGATAAGCTTACGGCATGATAAGAAAGTTCCGTGATTGATAAACACATTGGAACCTAACTTCAAATATCCATCTTCAATATTGATATAAGCCTGCAAACGGCAATTAGTTTCGCAACTAAACTTTCCATGATGTATAGTTATTGCAGGTTGATGATAGAGTACAGCTTGCCCCAAAAAATAATCGCCTATATTAACTTCGGCATCATTAAAAACTGCACTCATTCCAAGCAAACGCATATTGTTTCCGGCCTTTACTTTTGATTTTTTTATATGAATATTACCATTTCGTAATTGGCAATAATTTTTTATCTTAACTTCTGAATCGTATAGATTTATTTGCACATTTAAACAGTCAATTTTTTCCGCTTCAAGGCTTGAGTTTATTATTATTACCTGCGACCCGGTAATATCAAAATTGCCATCTATTTCTATTTCCGATTTGTTATCTATAAATAAGGAAGACCTAAAATCGTAGAATAGCTTACCTTTTATTTTCACATTTTTAGGTCGTAAAAAGGGAATATTTTTCCAACAAAATAAGCGGAAAAACATCAATATTTTCTGAAGAAACCTTTTAATCCTTATCAAACCTTTTTCTTAATTTGTTTATAAACTTAAATCACTTTTTATTCCTTTCAACTATAAATCTTTGATTATAATTTTGCCCTTTATATCTTATTCGACAATTGTACATTCCGCCAGCCAGTTGATAGGTGTTAATTTGCAGTAAATTATATCCTTTCATAATCTCGGCATTAGTTGAATATACTATGCTTCCTTTAATATCTATTATCTCTGCAAATATAATATCATTTATTGGAGCAATTAATGCAAAGTTAACATACTCATCGGCCGGATTAGGATAAGTTAAAGATATTTTAAATTCATTAGACTCAAAAGCTGAGCAATAAGTGTTATTACTCAAATTATCATCTTGCCCTTGATTTACATTTGACAATCTTATACAAGCAAAATCGGTTTTACCCGTTTCGTTCTCTAAATTACCCTTGGTATTCAGTTTAAATTTCTTTGCAGCGCCCGGTGGCAACACCCCTTGCCAACTTTCGGAATTATTGAGTAATGCATTATCTGAATTGATATAAATATCAAAACTGCGTATGGTAATTGATCCAAGATTTAATACTGATATTTCAGTGTAAACATAATTATCCTTTACCGTAAATTGCGCATCTACTATAGCCAAATCGGTATAATTGCCCAATACTTTTACGCTTTTTTGAGCCGAGTCTTTACATCCAAAACTATCTGTAACCATTAATTGTATATGATATGTTCCGGTGTCGTTATAGGTATGGGTAGGCTGATAGGTATTACTGAACGAGCCATCGCCAAAGGACCAACTATTTATTAAGTTTATATCAGAAAAGTTTATAAGCGATACCTCCAGAGGCGCTGCGCCAAATACTTCAGTATTATCTATTAATGCTTTAGGTAAAGTATTTATATGAATATTTTTTTGTGCTTGACTCAAGCATCCTATCTGATTCTTAACCGTTAAATAAATATTATAACTTCCTGTATCAGGGAAAGTATAATTTACCACTGAATCATTATTTAAAGTTATGCCATTAACATTCCAAAGCCATGAATTAATAAAACAACTATCGCATTGAGTAGTATCAGTAAGTTTAACAGGAACACCCAAACAAGTATTATCATTTTTAAATCCTGCTATAGGATAATGAGCTGCGGTAACTACTCTTGTAATGCTGTCTTTACAACCATTTGAGGCAACAATATTTAGTTTAACAGAATATTGACCTTGATAAGAATATACCATACGTGGTTGAAAATCGTTCGAATAAATGCTATCATTGAAGGTCCACTGTCGGTATATATTATAATGAGGAAAGGGGTATGAGCTAATCTCTTTAAAAATAGCGGTATCGCCTACACAAGTTGGGGTATGTTCCATTGCTGCTTGGGGTGATGCTTTAATCTTTATTTTCTTGGTCAAAGAATCGGTACAACCTTCCGTTGTCTGACAAATCATTAACACATTATAATATCCTGTTTGATTATACTGGTAGCTGATTTGCTGACCGTACCCCACAAAATTTGGATTTAGCGGATCGTTAAAGTGCCACGATATGTTATCAATATGTCCGCCATTCATATTGCTGTTATTCAAAAATTCTGTTTGCTGCTTATTACACATATTTGTAATTGTAAAGTCAACTATTGGATGCGCTGCAACATGTACTTTTTTGTGTGCTGATGCACCACAACCCGAAGCGCTTTGTATATGTAAAAAAACATCATAAATACCCGGATTGTTATATAAGTGTATAGGATTTAAATCAGTAGAAGAATTACCATCTCCAAAGTTCCATGCTCGACCAATAATATTGTCATTAGGCGCACTCATTGACAAATCATGAAACTCAATATCTGAACCTATGCAAACATTATAAGCCGAAAAATTTGCCGTTGGCGCCACACCCGATACTATAACATTAATGGTATCGCGGGCTATACAATTATTGCTATCGCTAACTTCAACCCAATAAGTGCCTGAATTTGTAACAAAAACCGTATCATGTTGTGAGCCGTTTGACCACAAATAATTAAGAGCTAATGAGTCTCCGTTAATCAACTTAATAAAATTGCCTGCACACAAAGTTGTATCATTACCCAAGCGAGCAATATTGGGGAAGTTATCTATTACAATATGTGCTGTATCTGAATAACGACTACAGCCTAAAGAGTCAGTAACTTTTACCCAGTAATTTCCACCTTGAACTATTTGAAAATCTGATTGAGTGTTGCCGTTTTGCCATAAAAAACTATAAGGTAAACCAAGCCCTGTATTCCAATTTAACTGGCTTCCGGCACAAAGTATATGCTCATTCAAACTCTGAATTTCAGGAAAAGTTACAATAATAGTATCTGATTGTATTCTATTAAAAACATCTGTAACTGTCACATAATAAACTCCGCTCTTGCTAACCGTAATGCTTTGACCTGTATTTCCGTTTGACCATAAATAACTACTAAAACCTTCAGTAGCATAAATGGTAAAGGGGCAAAATGTATTAACCATTACCGTATCGGCTCCTATTGATAAGGATGGCGAATATTTATCCATTAAATATTTTTGAGTATGGCTTATTTGCAATGGACTCATTACACTATTATTAATAACTATCTCACTTATTTCACCCACAAGCGGTGAAGCAAAATTTAATGCAGGGTCGCGGCTACCTATAGTTAAATTCCCCGGCAGTATAGGACTTAAAGGGGTGTTAAGCGTTCCAATAGTATTTCCATTCAACATGGCAGCAGAGTTGCCCGAACTTCTTATTAAACTCAACTGATTCCATGATGTTGAGCTAAAAGAACCTACCAAGCCACCCGTTAATGCAACAGAACAGGAGCTGTCGGTTAATTCAAAATTATAATCAGGACCGGTTAAATACTGACCGTGAGGCGTTGATGTGTTAGGTTTACGACAAATCATAAAACCCTGAACAGTGGCTCCAAAAGGGAGGTTACTTAGCATCAACCAATCATTTCCATCAAAAGACAATGCCGGCAATCCATTAATGAAATTAGGCATATAAGAAGGTTTGCGCAAGGCGGTAGCCTGACTTGCTACAAATGTGTTAGAACTGCAATCTTGCCAACTTTCAACATAATTTCCATTTAGTATCACTCCTGTGTCGGCACGCAACCATAATTGGCATCCGTTGAGGTCGGTAGGTTTAAAAACAGTGAGCTTACTTGTTTTTCCAATATAAATGCCATTAGGTGTGTTTGCATCAACACGCCAAAAATAAGTATTATTACTTTGTAAATTGTTTAGCCAATAGCTCAGTTGTAGGCCGATGTTAATAGTATTTACACCAATTGCAAAAGTACTATCGGTACTATATTTAAGTTGATAAGAAGTGGCATTATTCATTTTGTTCCAACGTAACAAAATAGAATCGCTAGGTGTTACCAACCCGTTTTTAGGGCTTATGGGTGTTAAGGGTTGAGCCTGGCTTCTTTGAAATATCACAACTATACTAAATAAAAGCAAAAGCCTAATCCACAAAAGTTTATTGATCATACAAATTATTACGTTTAAAATAAATGCCAATAAGCAAAATTAATTAATTTTATTATTAATATTTGTAATATTTGCCTTGTTAATGAAGCTATAATTAATCAGTTTTCAATATCAGGAAAATTACTTAATAATTTCAATTAATTTTATGAAGAATATTGCTTTTAAGCTATTTTTTGTTATTGTTTCTCTAGGACATACTAATGCGCAAAACATTGAAAGAGTTGACCCTCCAAACTGGTGGGTTGGTTTCAAAAATCAGCATTTGGGTTTGCTTATAAAAGGAAAAAATATTCCTAAAATTAACAGAGTTGAAATAACACCAAAAGGTATAACGGTACAAGAAATTGCACCTCAAAGCAATACCAATTATTTATATCTTAAACTAAAGATTGAAAATGAGGCTCAAGCAACTAACTATGAAATAAAACTCGTAACCGATAAAAAAACAATCAAGTTTAATTATGAGTTACTGCCTCGCAGTACTAATAATTATCAAGGTTTAAGCACAAATGATTTTATTTATTTAATAATGCCTGATAGGTTTGCCAATGCCAATCCTAACAATGACATTGATTTAAAATGTAATGAAAAAACTATTTCGCGCGACAGCGTATTATCACGCCATGGTGGTGATATTGAAGGAGTAACGCAACACCTAGATTATATTAAAGAACTTGGTGCTACAGCTATATGGTTAAATCCTGTTCAACAAAACAATCAACCCTTTGAATCATATCATGGTTATGCTATAACCGACCATTATAAAATTGACAGCAGATTAGGAACCATTAATGAGTATAAAAACCTTGTAAACACAGCGCATAGTAAAGATATGAAAATAATTATGGATGTTGTTTTTAATCACTGCGGAAATGAACATTATTTATATAAAAATCAGCCCGACAGCACATGTTTTCATCAATTTAAAGACTTTACGAGAACTAATTACAGGGCTACCACTTTAATGGATCCTTACCATTCTGATTATGATAAAAATCTAATGCAAAATGCTTGGTTTGACAAACATATGCCTGATATTAATCAAAAAAATATATTCATGGCCGATTATCTTATTCAAAATTCCATTTGGTGGATTGAAAATTGCCAAATTGATGCTTTTAGGGTGGATACTTGGGCTTACCCTGATCAGGACTTTATGAAAAACTGGATACATCGAATTAAAAATGAATACCCAAAATTTACTGTTTTTGGTGAGGTGTGGGAACATGGGCAAGCCATTCAAGCACGCTTTACTGAGAACCAAATGAATCAAAATAACCAAGGTAATATGCCGGGCTGCATTGATTTTGAACTTTACTATGCTATTAATGACGCCCTTACCAAAGATTTTAGTTGGACAGATGGTGCAGCACGTATCTACTATACCCTTGCGCAAGATTTTTTATATCAAAATCCTTTCAATAATGTTATTTTTCTGGACAATCATGATTTAAGTCGATTTTCTTCCATGATTGGCGGAAATATGGATAAATTCAAATCAGGTATTGCTTTTCTACTTACCATGCGTGGTATTCCTTCAATGTTTTACGGTACCGAAATAATGATGCAGGCCTGGAGTAATCCTGATGCCAAGGTTCGGATTGACTTTCCGGGAGGATGGCCTGAAGATAAAGCTAACAAGTTTAAAGAAGAAAACAGAAACAATCGTGAAAATGAGGCTGTTAACTATATTAAAAAAATAGCACATTACAGAAAAAACTGCGAGGCACTAACCCAAGGACAATTAAAACAGTTTGTGCCTGAAAATGGTGTTTACGTATATTTCAGATATCATTCGAATAAAAAAGTTATGGTTATTATGAACACCAATAACAAACCAATAAGCGAAAATACTAAACGCTATAAAGAAATGATTGAAAACTGCCAAGAGGCCATAAATATCATTAACAATGAGCGAATTAAGATTGACTCCCAAGTAAATCTAAACCCTTACCAAACCTTAATTCTTGAATTAATCAATAATTAAAAGTAATTGTTTGCTTAATATCAGGGTGCAGACTTAAAGCCACAGGGCAAGTCTTTGCTGCGTGTTCAATAATAGTTTTTTCCTTAGCAGAGTAGTTATTGGCAGGAAAATTAAACTCTACTACTATTTCGGCCACTCTACGTGGGTTTGATTGCATTATTTTAGTAATGATAACTTTTGTTCCTTCAATGTTAAAATGATGTGTGTTGGCTGCAATTCCCATAATGGTAAGCATACAGCAACCAAGAGCGTTACTCATTAAATCTGTAGGACTAAAGGCCTCGCCTTTGCCATGGTTATCTACCGGAGCATCGGTAACAATTTTGCTTGAAGAAGCCAAATGTGTTGATTCTGTTCGTAAATTGCCTAAATAAGTAATCTCTGAAGTGGCCATATTAGTTGTTGTACATTGTTTCTGCAAAGATAAAGCACAAAAACTATATTTTTCTTTTTAATAATTCTATTTTTTTACGAAATTTGCCGACTTCAAATAAAAAACTCAGAGGAGTAGATATGTATAATAGTATATTAAAAAAAGAAGCAAAAGTAGCAGTAATAGGTTTAGGTTATGTTGGACTTCCTATTGCACTAGCCTTTGCTAAAAAAGTTTCAGTCATAGGTTTTGACATTAATGAGCAAAGAGTAAATATGATGAAACAGGGTATAGACCCAAGCCAGGAGCTTGAACCGGAAGCCTTTATAGATTGTGATATTAAATTTACCACATCAATTGAAGAATTGCGTGAAGCCCGATTTTTTATTGTGGCTGTTCCCACTCCTATTGATGATCACAATTTGCCTGATTTAAAACCTTTGATTGGTGCTTCCAAGTCGGTAGGAAAAGCCCTTAAAAAAGGTGATTTTGTGGTTTACGAAAGTACCGTTTATCCGGGTTGTACCGAAGAAGATTGTATTCCGGTATTGGAAGAAGTATCGGGTCTTAAATTTAATACTGATTTCAAAGTAGGATACTCTCCTGAACGCATTAATCCGGGAGATAAAGAGCATACCATTACTAAAATATTGAAGGTAGTTTCTGGGTGCGATAATGATTCAGCACAGACAATAGCCAATGTTTATAAAATAATTGTTGAACCGGGAGTGCATATTGCCTCGTCTATAAAAGTTGCCGAAGCCGCTAAAATTATAGAAAATACCCAACGCGATGTAAACATTGCCTTGATGAATGAACTTTCTATGATTTTCAGTAAAATGGGTATAAATACTTATGAGGTTTTACAAGCAGCAGGCACCAAATGGAACTTCTTAAAATTCTACCCGGGATTGGTAGGCGGGCATTGTATAGGGGTTGACCCTTATTATTTAACCTACAAAGCCGAATCCTTAGGATATCACTCTAAAATAATCAACAGTGGGCGTTATATTAACGACTCTATGGGTGCATACATTGCTGCCCAAACAGTAAAAAAATTATCGGCTGCCAAGAAAAATTTAAACGACTGTGTGGTGTTGGTTATGGGAGCTACTTTTAAAGAAGATGTTAGCGACATTCGAAACAGTAAAGTAGCAGACGTTATCAAAGAGTTAAAAACCTTCGGTGTAAATGTAGAAGTAGTTGACCCACATGCTGAGTCTGACGAACTTATGCACGAATATGGTTTTGGTTTAATTGAAAAACCTAATAATAATTACGATGCAGTTGTTGTGGCTGTTAGCCATGCGCCTTACAAATTACTTAACGAAAATTATTTTAAATCTCTGATGAAGCCTGACGCGGTATTGGTTGATATCAAAGGAATTTACAGAGGTCAAATTAATAACCTTACTTATTGGAGTTTGTAAATAAAATATTTACAAATTATTCATTGTTATTTTCTTAAAATCTTTGTTTTAAAGCTCTATTGCTTTCTCACAGGCCTTATCAACATGCGCAATGCCTGATCCTTGGTAAAGTATGATCCAACCCAGTTATATAAAGTGGTAATCTTGTTGCGGTAATGTACCAGCGATACCAGGTGTATAAATATCCATATAAACCAGGCTACAAAACCTTTAAAATGAATACCCGGTGGAATATCCACTACTGCCTTATTGCGACCAATAATAGCCATTGATCCCTTATCGTTATATTCAAAAGCTTTTATTGGTTTTTGCCCTGACATTCTTTTAAAATTTAATGACATATTTTTTCCTTGCTGCAAAGCCACCTGGGCCACTTGAGGGTGGCCATGAGCAAATTTAGCTTCATGTGTTTGCAAACATGTATCGCCAATGGCGTATATATTTTCTGTACCTTTAACCTTGTTAAACTCATCACATATTAATCTATTTCCTCTTCCATAATAACTATCCGGCAAGCCCTCAAATTTCTGTGCTATAACACCGGCCGTCCAGATTAAATTGTCAGTTTCTATGATTTGCCCATTGCTTAATATAACTTTACCATCGGTATAATCTTTTACTTGCGAGTTTAAAATAATATTAACTCCTAGTTTTTTTAAACTATTATAGGTATTCTCTTGCGATTTCTTACTCATTGGGCTGAGTAATTGGGGTAGCCCGTCAACCAAATAAATATCACCGCGAACACCTGTATTATTAAATTCCGGATAATCTTTTCGCAATACAGAGGCTTTCATCTCGGCCAACATTCCCGATATTTCAACACCCGTTGGACCTCCACCGGCAATCACAATAGATAAAGTTCTTTTCAATTTTTCTTTATCGTGCAAGAATGTTGTTGCCGATTCTAATTGCTTTAGAATGTAATTTCGCATATCCAAAGCATCATTAATAGTTTTCATAGGAATAGCGTTTTTTCTCACATTCTCCAATCCAAAATAATTAGTTTCGGTACCTGTGGCTAAAACCAAATAATCATAATCAATTTTCCCAATATTAAGTTCTATGATGTTTTGATCTGGCAATATGCGTACAATCTCTCCCATTTTAAAATGAATATTGGGCATATTGCGCAACATTTTGCGATATGGATAACTTATACTTGATGGTTCTAAGAAACCTGTTGCTACCTGATATAATAATGGAGGAAAAAAAATGTAATTATCTCTATCTATTAACACTACCTCATAATTAGTGTTTCCTAAATTTTTTGCAAGATTAAATCCTGCAAAACCTCCACCTGCAATTACAACCTTTTTGGCCATAGCGTAAATTATTAATGTGAAACAATTCTCAAACCTATAATGGCACCTATTAATATAGTCAGAAAAAATAACTGTATAAAACTGGTAGGCTCTTTAAAAAAGAATATACTTATTAAAACAGTACCCACAGCACCTATACCGGTCCAAACTGTATAAGCTGTACTTATTGGAATAGTTTCAATAGCTTTAATCAGTAAATACATGCTTAAGGATAAAGCAATGGCAAAACCGGCATACCACATATACATTGTCATTCCGTTGTGGTGCTTGGCCTTCTCCAAACAAAAAGTAAAGGCTACTTCACAAAATCCTGCTAATATTAGAATAATCCAATTCATAGGTTTGTTTGGCAAATTTATTTGCTTATTAGTAGTTATTCTAAATAAAGATGGTAAAATATTATAAATGTCATACTTATGTCACTAAAAGCAAGTTCTTAGACACCTTGCATTACTTATTTTTTTGCGTGTATCCCGAGTAAACCATATTGAATAAGTAATTTTAAATTTTTGCTTTGTGTTAAGCACAACTAAATAAAGTTGAAAAATATTCTCCTTTGAAATAATGTTACACTTATAAAAATCTCATCATAAATATTTCATAAAACCATAGGCTAATAGTCATTATTATTCTTTTATGATTAAGCAATAAATCACAAAAAAGGTCTGTGAGTTTTCACAGACCTTCCCGAAAATAATTTAATTAAAACTATTGAGTAATTATTTCAAAACTTCGCTTAATGAATTTGGTTAAATCCTCGCCTTTCAATAAATTTTGCGATAGTAGAGCTAAATCTGATGCCTGCTTCAATATTTCTTTCTTCTTATTCTCATCACTCTCTTTTACTGCCTTATTAATCAAAGCATGGTTGCTATTTACTACCAAATTATACATTTCAGGCATGGAACCATAAAAACCACTCATCCCACCACCTAAAGCCTGCATCTCTTTCATTCTGCGCATAAACTCCGGATTGGTTATTTGCATAGGCTGGTCGTCTTGGCTTAAACTCTCAAACACTACGGCAAATTTTTTATCAGGTAATACGCCTTCAATTACAGGTTTCAAATCATTTTGCTCCTTCTCGCTCAGCCTACTTGGTAAAGCATCTTCTTTATTAATTAACTTATCAATAGTGTTTGAGTCAATACGTGCAAAACTTACATCACTATTTTTTCTTTCTAACAAATCAATAAAATGAGCCTCTAAAGGGCTATCCATTACCATTACCTCATACCCTTTCTCAAGAGCTTTCTCAACAAAGGCATGCTGCTCACTTGCATTATTTGTGTACAACACAATCAGTTTATTATCTTTATTAGTTTGCAATGGCTTTAGTTTATTGCTTAACTCTTCAAATGTGTAATACTCGCCTTTAGTGTTTTTAAATAAATTAAACTTTGATGCTCTCTCATAAAACTTTTCTTCGGCCAACATACCGTATTGTATAAAAATCTTTAAATCATCCCATTTAGATTCATAATCCTTACGGTCGTTTTTATATAATTCTTCCAACTTATCGGCTACCTTTTTAGTAATGTGTCCCGAAATCTTTTTCACATTAGCATCGGCCTGCAAGTAGCTTCTCGACACGTTTAACGGGATATCCGGTGAGTCAATTACTCCTCTTAATAAAGTTAAGAAATCAGGAACAATATTCTCTACCGAATCGGTAACAAAAACCTGATTACAGTACAACTGAATTTTATCTTTCTGTACTTCTAAGGTTTTCTTTAATTTCGGGAAAAATAAGATTCCGGTAAGGTTAAAGGGATAATCAACATTTAGATGAATATGAAACAGAGGCTCTTCAAAGTTCATCGGATACAACTCGTGGTAAAAAGCTTTATAATCCTCTTCCTTAAGTTCTGAAGGCTTTCTTGTCCATGCCGGACTAGTGTTATTTATAATATTATCAACCTCGGTTTCAACTTCCTTCTCGTCAACTGTATTATACTCTTTGCGTGTTCCAAATTTTATAGATACAGGTAAAAACTTACAATATTTTTTCAATAAGTTTTCAATTCTACTTTGCTCCAAAAACTCTTCAGAATCTTCGGCAATATGAAGTACAATGGTTGTTCCTCTTTCGCTCTTATCGCCTTTCTCTATAATGTATTCAGGGCTTCCCTCACAGCTCCAGTGTACAGCCTCTGCATTTTCTTTATACGATAAAGAGAATATTTCTACTCGCTTAGCTACCATAAAAGCAGAGTAAAATCCTAAACCAAAATGCCCAATAATAGCACCGGCTTCCGGAGTCTTGTCTTTGTATTTATCAATAAATTCGGTAGCACCGCTAAAAGCAATCTGAGTAATATACTTCTCAATTTCTTCGGCTGTCATACCTATTCCTTTATCAGCAATAGTAATGGTTTTGGCATCTTTATCAACCGATACTTCAATGGTTGTATCTCCTATCTCGCCTTTGGCCTCGCCAAGCGCACTTAATGCCTTTAGCTTTTGTGTGGCATCTACTGCATTGCTTACTAATTCGCGCAAAAATATTTCATGGTCGCTGTAAAGAAACTTTTTAATTATCGGAAAAATATTTTCCGTTTGAACATTAATTTTACCTGTTTGTGTATTCATTATTTTATTTAACTAGATATTACTTAACCATACATAGCCAAACTTTATGCCAAGCATAAAACACTGACAAATTGACCTAAAATATAAAGTCCCTGTTAGTTTGCTAACAGGGACTTTGAATTAATAAAAAATTGTTTCTATTAGAAATGTTTTTGAGATACTATACTACCGTCTTTATATACCTGTTCATCGGTTTTCTCACCTTTCATATTATACCAAACCCAAGCTCCATCTTTCTTTCCATTGATGTAATTACCTTCGGCATTTTTCATTCCATTATCATAATATAAAACCCAATGACCTACCTGAGCCATTTCTTTGGTAATTTTTCCTTCACTTTGTAATTTGCCATTAGGGTGGAAATATGATGCTTTACCTTTTTCAAAATCTATAACATTAGAAACAGAACCATCGGTATTATAAGTTTTCCAGATGCCAACAAAGGCGCCATTTTTATAATATTGCTCGGAAAAAACTTTACCGTCTTCATACCACATAGTCCACTTACCATCTTTAGGGCAATTTTTCATTTTATTGAATTGCTCCTCTTTGGGAAGTTTCTCAAAATCGCTTGATAACACACTTGCATCAGCATTTAACAAAACACCTTCTGATTGTTTTTTTCCGCTTGGGTAATAAGTTGTTTTTACTTGGGCAAACGAAACATTACCTATCATTGCTAATAGCAATATTGTAATTATTTTTTTCATAGTTAAAATTAAGTTTTAATCATACAAAGATAACATTTCTGAACTTCAGGAAAAATTTTTTTGAATTATTTTTCATATTTACTTATCACAACAATATATTTGAACTTTCAAACTTTACCCTCTTAGCTAAGCTATTAGGATAACACAGCTTTCAATAATTAGCATCATTTAAGCTTTAATGGCGTATTATTTTATCTGTATATGTATTTAGTTTCGTGGCATCCCTGCTTTTGTCACCCATTGCCCGAAAATCATCGCTTTCCTATGATAAAGTATGATTTATTGCCGCAACAACTCATTTATGAGGGTACTATTAAGGCCGAACAATTACAATATCCACAACCTTGTAGCGATAAAATAATAAGATTAACACACACGGCTGATTACCTGAATAAGCTAAATCAGTTAAACTTAACTGTTTCGGAAATTCGTAAAACCGGATTTCCTTTGAGCCATGAGTTAGTAATACGCGAGAAGATTATTGCCCAAGGAACTATTAATGCTGCCCTAAGTGCCTTGCAAAACAATATAGCATTTAATGCTGCCGGAGGCACCCACCATGCTTTTCCAGACAAAGGCGAAGGATTTTGTTTACTTAATGATATGGCAATTGCAGCCAATTATTTACTATCTCAAAAATTAGTTAATAAAATATTGATTATAGACTTAGATGTACATCAGGGCAATGGCACAGCAAATATTTTTCGAAATAGTGATCAAGTATTTACTTTTAGCATGCATGGCAAAAAAAATTATCCCTTACATAAAGAACAATCAAATGTTGATATTGAATTAGAGGATAACACTAATGATGAAACCTACTTGAGTTTATTGACTAACCAGTTAAACCAAATTTATACAAAAGTAAAACCTCAGTTTGTATTTTATCAGGCCGGAGTTGACATTTTAATGTATGATAAGCTTGGCCGTTTAAACATTAGCCCCGAAGGCTGCAAAGAACGTGACCGTATAGTAATGGAATTTTGCAAAAATCACGAAATTCCTATTACAATTACTATGGGAGGCGGATATTCGCCTAATATAAGTTCTATTATTGAGGCACATGCCAATACTTACCATATGGCCAACTTTTTGTATTTATAAAATCTTGGCTGTTAAACCTCGCCTCGAAAGCTCGGTACGCATAGGTTTAAGCTCCTCAAAAGTACCGTTTTTAACATCACATTTTCCGGCATAGTGTACCAAGTAAGTACACTGCTCGGCTTGAATAATATCATGATTACACACTTCAATTAACGAGTCAATAACATAGTCAAAAGTATTAACATCATCATTATAGAGTATTAAAGACTTTTCCTGTTCAACATCCTCTAAAATATCTTCTAAAGTAAGGGTTTCGGTACGAGTATTGGCTTTCATTCTATATTTTTCTTTGCACATTATCAAATATACAAAAAAATAAAATACAAAACCTTCATTCTATTTTTTTTAACAAACACCTGAATTATTTAAAAAAAATATATCTTTACTTTTTTAACAATTAAATTATGCCATTAAAAATTGTAGCAGGAAACTGGAAAATGAATCTGCTATTTCATGAAGCCGAAGCATTGATAAGAGAGGTAATTGAGAAAAGTCCTGATAATGAAAATGCGCCATTAAATATTTTTGCAGTACCTTTTCCGTATTTAAATCTGGCACAAAATTTAACACAAGGGACAAAGAATTTTGCAGCGGCAGCGCAAAACTGCTCATCATTCAAATCAGGTGCCTATACAGGTGAAGTTTCAGCTTCCATGCTAGCTTCATTAAATATTAAGTATTGTTTGGTTGGCCATTCAGAGAGAAGAACTATTTTTAAAGAAAATGCCGATGAATTGGTAGCTAAAATGAATTTACTTTTGGAAAATCATATTATACCTATTTGGTGTTGTGGCGAGAGTTTAAACGAACGTAAACAAAACAAACAGTTTGATGTTATTCAACACCAAATGAATACCGAAGTTTTTACGTTAACCCAAGACCTGTTTGAAAAAGTAGTGATTGCTTACGAACCGGTATGGGCAATAGGTACAGGGCTTTCGGCTACAGCCGAACAAGCTCAAGAAATACATAGCTTTATCAGAAAAAGTATTTCAAAAAAATACTCGGATGATACAGCAAATAAGACATCTATCTTGTATGGAGGAAGTTGTAATGTAGATAATTCAAAAGAATTATTTTCGTTGAAAGATGTTGATGGGGGATTAATTGGGGGGGCATCATTAAAATCAGATTCCTTTGTCAAAATAATTTCTACAATGTATGAACTACTTTGAGTACAAATTTACGCTTGTTCCTAAAGCACCTTATACTGAAATATTAATTGTACAGTTGGCCGAGGCAGGCTTTGAAAGCTTTTGCGAAACTGATGATGGTGTTTTAGCCTATATTCAGGAGGATCTTTTTAACCAAGATATTTTAAAAAGTATTGAAATACTTAACCAACCGCAAGATTGTAATATTTCCCATACACAACAACTCATCCCTGAAAAAAACTGGAATGAGGTTTGGGAAAGTAATTTTAATCCTGTAAAAGTAGGTATGGAATGTGTTATTAGAGCACCCTTTCACGAAAAACCGCAAGGATTTAAATTTGATATTATTATTAGCCCTAAAATGTCGTTTGGGACCGGACATCATGATACTACCATGCTCATGATTGCCGAAATCTTAAAACAAAATATGGAGAAAAAACGCGTATTAGACATGGGCTGCGGAACCGGTGTACTGGCTATTTTAGCCGCCAAAATGAATGCTTATAAGATTGTAGCTATTGATAATGAAGAGTGGGCCTATAAAAACACTATAGAAAATTGTGCTGCAAATCACTGTCAACAAATATTGAGTATTCATGGTTCTGCACAACATATTCCTAACGATAACTTCGATTTCATTTTTGCCAATATCAATAAAAATGTTTTGCTGAGCGACTTAGCTGAGTATTATAAACATTTGGCCACCGATGGACGCTTATTGATGAGCGGCTTTTTTAACTATGATATTGAGGAACTGAAAGTAGCTGCTCAAAAAATAAATCTTCAACTTCTTACACAAAACACCAGTAACAACTGGGCATGCTTAGTTTTTGAGAAAAAGTAAAATAGTTTGAGTAGTAAAAAACAATCAAGAAATAGAGGGCAATTTTTTCAAACACATTTATTTAACTCATGTTTGAAGCATCATCAATTAATAATGCTTAAACAGCCAATATTAATAATTCAGTAGTTTTTCCATAACTGCTTTTACTTTATCGGCATTGGGCAGCATGGTTCTTTCCAACGTTTCATTAAGCGGTATGGCCGGTAAATTTTCTGCTCCTATTATTTCTACAGGGGCATCTAAATATTCAAAACAACTTTGCTGAATTTTCCCTGCAAGTGCTTGTGCAAAGCCATTATTTACAGGCTCTTCAGTAATAATCATAACCTTATTGTGCGCTATTACCCTTTCTTTTATCAAATCTTCGTCAAGTGGAAATAAGGTTCGAAGGTCTAAAATCTCTATTTGTTGCTGAAAATATTTTGAGGCGGTTTGTGCCCAGTAAACACCCATTCCGTATGATATTACCAGCAAACTTTTACCTTGTTCAATGCTTTCCTTTGAGGCTTCAATTACAATTCGTCCTTTTCCTAACGGAATAATATAGTCTTCATCAGGTTCAATAGTTTTTGCATCTTCTGTCCCCTTTATCTTGCTCCAGTATAAACCTTTATGTTCCAGCATTATTACAGGATTTGGGTCATAATAGGCAGCTTTCATTAATCCTTTTAAGTCGGCACCCGTACTCGGATAACACACTTTTATTCCGCGTATATTAAGCAATACCGATTCAACACTACTGCTGTGATAAGGCCCTCCACTACCATAAGCTCCTATTGGAACACGAATTATACAGCTAACAGGCCATTTTCCATTGCTTAAATAATATGAACGACTAACCTCGGTAAATAATTGATTTAAACCAGGCCAAATATAATCGGCAAACTGAACCTCAACAATAGGTTTTAAACCGGCAATACTCATGCCCACTGTGCTACCAATAATAAAGGCTTCCATTATTGGTGTATTAAACACACGATTATCTCCAAATTTTTGTGCTAAAGTTGCAGCCTCTCTAAAAACTCCACCCAGGCGTGCTCCTACATCCTGTCCATAGAGTAAACATTCAGGGTGCTTTTCCATCAGCTCTCTAATGGCAAAGAGGGCACTGTCAACCATTACGGTTTTTTCCTTCCCTGCGGGGCTGCGTTCTCCTTTTTCTTCGGTTACAGGTGTTGGTGCTAAATCATACTTGAATAAATCTTCAGGCTGTGGATCAGGGGCTGCTAAAGCTTTTTCAAAATCAGCCTTTATCTTTATTTCTGCTCTCTCTTCAATTGACTTTATAAAATTAATATCAAGACCCTCCACTATAAGCTGATTTCTAAATCTTGGAAATGGATCTCTTTTACTTGCTTCTTCCAAATCATTCCTGTACCATTCCTTCCTAACTCCACTGGTATGATGATTCAATAATGGTACGCGCGCGTGTAGTAACATGGGTCTGCGCTCTTTTCTTATAATTTCAAGCATTTCGTTAACCACTTTATAACTACGAATAAAGTCGGTTCCATCAATAGATCGTACCTCTAAATTTTTAAATCCTTTGGCATATTCCGAAGCATCTTGTGCTTTTACTTCTAACCCATGTGCCGATATATCCCACTCATTGTCCTGAACTAAATACAAGATAGGCAACTTTTTTAGTACAGCCATCTGAAAGGCTTCTGCCACTTCGCCTTCAGTTATTGATGCATCGCCAAAGGAACAAACCACTACAGGAGCTTCACTATAATGCTCTATGTTCAGCATCCCTTGATTTTCTTTATACTTTAGTGCCAGGGCTAGTCCGGTTGAAGGTATAGCCTGCATACCGGTGGCAGAACTTTGCATAGGTATTTTAGGCATATTTTCACGATTTAAACTGGGATGCGAATAATACAAACGACCACCCGAAAAAATATCATCACGTTTGGCCATTAATTGTAACATTAATTCATAAGGAGTAATGCCTATGCCCATTAAAATACTCTCATCGCGATAGTAACAACTTAAATAATCATGAGGTTTTAATTGCATTCCTACCGCTAATTGTATAGCTTCGTGTCCGCGACTGGTAGCGTGAACGTATTTGGCAGTTATTTCTTTTTTTTCTTCGTAAATTGTAGTCATGGCCTTTGAATAACACATCAATTCAAAGGCTCTCATCAATATATCTTGGGTAATTACAGGAGATGTCTTTTCGGCAATATCGGTACTCATTAGGTATTAATTAGAATGAAACTCAAAGTTAAAGGAATATACTTATAAAAAAAACAAAAATTAGGGTAAGGGCTTTATCTAAATTAAATTAAACAAGCTATTAACCCCTGTAAGGCGGCTCGTATTAAAGCCTTCAGCATATTTTACTCCAATCATTCTCCCTAGGTCTGAGGCTCGTTCTTTTAAGCTGTTCATGAATGCCATGGAGCTTATAGGTGTTTCAGGCTCTGCGGAGTTAGGGTTGTAAAATTGTGAAGAATATGCCATTACGGCCTCCATTTTTGTTTCCATTTGCTCCGAAATATCAATCAAGAAATCAGGCTTTAAATAATAATACTGAATGTAATGATATAATGATTTAGGTCGCCATGCATCTTGTTTTTGTCCGCTTTCAAAAGTTTCAATTTTTACTAAGCCTGCGTAAAAACAAGCATCGGCAATGAGTTTAGAGGCACGACCATGATCGGGATGACGATCGTTTAAAGAATTAGCCAAAACTATTTCAGGTTTATATTTTCTAATTTTATGAATAAGTGGTAACAAGTGTTCCTTGTCATTTTTGAAGAAACCATCTTCAAAACCTAAATTTTCGCGACAAGAAAGTTTTAGTATTTCAGATGATTTTTTTGACTCGATAGCTCGTAATTCAGCACTGCCTCTGGTTCCCAACTCACCGGCAGTTAAATCAACTATTCCAATTTTGGCACCTTGCTGTTGATGTTTTATCAAAGTACCGGCACATCCTAACTCAGCATCATCGGGGTGTGCTGCAATGGCTAATATATCTATTTTCAATTTATTGTTGTATAAAGTTTATTAATGTTTTAGAATTTTCGGGCGATTCACCGGGAGGAATACTGCCCACCCATTGCCCTTTGTCACTTATCAAAAATTTTTGAAAGTTCCAGGTAACACGTGCATTGGCAACTCCGTTAATTTCTTTTAGTGTTAGCCACGAATATATTGGTTCAATCCTTTTACCACGGACTGATATTTTTGACATTATAGGAAAAGTAATTTTATATTTTACTGAGCAAAATTCTTTTATTGCAGCATTTGTCCCGGGTTCCTGCCACAAAAAATTATTGGACGGAAAAGCAATAATCTCAACATTCTTTGATTTATATTGCTGATAAATCCTTTCCAACTCAGCATATTGCGGGGTATGCCCACATTTTGAAGCAGTGTTTACAATAATCAACTTTTTACCTTTTAATTGGCTAAAATCAAAATCATTTCCATCAATATCTTTTACCACAAAATCATATATAGATGATGGAACTGATGAAGTATTTCCGGTGTTCATACCTTTGCAATTATAGACAGGTAATACAACAAATTAATTTTTTCCAAGTTTTAAAATAAGTTCGTATAAACGATTGCTGTACCCTACTTCGTTATCGTACCAACCTACTACTTTTACCATTGGGCCAACTACCGAAGTTAACAAAGAGTCAAATATTACTGAATGTGGATTGCCAACAATGTCAGAAGAAACAATTGGGTCGGATGTATATTCAATAATTCCTTTAAAATTACTTTCGGCAGCTTTTTTAAACGCCTGATTTACTTCTTCTTCACTTACTTCAGTTTCTAAAATCATGGTCATATCTGTTAACGATCCATCAGGAACCGGAACTCTTATCCCCCCTCCTCCTATTTTACCTTCTAAGGAAGGAAAAATATTGTTTAATGCTTTAGCTGCACCTGTTGTTGTTGGAATGATTGACAAGGCTGCGGCACGCGCTCTTCTCAAATCTTTATGGGGCGAATCAGTTAATTTCTGATCACCTGTATAGGAATGAACTGTACTGATAAAAGCAGCTTTAACTTTCCATAAATCATCAATAACTTTAATAAGAGGAGCAGCCGAGTTGGTAGTGCATGAAGCGTTTGAAATAATGACATCGTCAACAGTTATAATATCATCATTAACTCCCAATACCACACTTTTAATATCGGCATCTTTGGGTGGAGCCGAAAGGATAACCTTCTTTGCTCCATTAGATAAATGAATTTGTGCTGCTTGTTTGGTTAAAAACAATCCTGAACATTCTACCACTATATCGGGCATGGTATCACGCCAGTTTATATCATCGGACTTTGTATAATGGGTAACTTTTATGGCTTTATTATTAATCGTAATTCCCTCTTCGGTAGCTTCAACAGTTCCTGAAAATCTTCCGTGTATAGAATCGTATTTTAATAAATGAGCAATAGTTTTATTATCAGCAGGTTCATTAATGGCTACTACCTCTACTCCACCTCGCAAAACACATGCCCGCAAAAGCGTGCGGCCTATTCGCCCAAGGCCATTTATAGCTATTTTCATGATTTAATATATTTACACAAAGTTAATAAATTAGGAACATTTCTTAACCATAAATCTACCCCAATGACATCCCTATCTTTAACTAAAATGATAAATGCTTTTCTGCATGATAAGAGGACCTAACCAACGGCCCGCTCTCAACATATTTGAATCCTAAATCCAAACCTATTTTTTTCAGCTTTGCAAACTGCTCTGGTCTGATATACTCTTTAACCGGCAAATGTTTAGGTGTTGGCTGCAAATACTGACCTAAGGTAAGAATCTTTACTTCACATTTTCTTAAGTCATGCATTGCTTCAACAACTTCTTCTTCGGTTTCTCCTAACCCCAACATTATTCCTGATTTAGCTTTAATACCGGCAGCGCTAAGTCTAGCAAGTACTTCCATACTTCTGTCATATTTAGCTTGAATACGTACCGCACGAGTCAGTCTTCTTACTGTTTCAATATTATGCGAAACTATTTCAGGAGCCACCTCAATAATGCGTTGCAGGTTTTCCCATTTTCCTTGAAAATCAGGAATCAAAGTCTCCATAGTAGTATTAGGGTTTACTCTGCGAATTTCTTTAACTGTTTCTACCCACAATAAGCTTCCACCATCTTTCAAGTCATCTCTGTCAACCGAGGTTATAACACAGTGTTTAACCTTCATCAATTTTACAGAGTTGGCCACTCTTTTTGGTTCATCCCAATCAACAGCATGCGGTCGGCCTGTGGCTACTGCACAAAATCCACACGAGCGCGTACAAATGTTGCCCAATATCATAAAGGTGGCTGTACCTGCTCCCCAACACTCGCCCATATTAGGACAATTACCACTTTCGCAAATAGTATGCAGTTTGTTTTCGCTTACTATTTTTCTTACCTCAGCATATTCTTTTCCGGTAGGTAGTTTTACTCTTAACCATTCCGGTTTTTTAGGGGGTTTTATTTCCTCTTTTACAGGATTGCTTTTGATATCTTCTATAATCATTTTTTGTTCTTTCATATCCATCTTTTACCCCAATTTATAGTTACATAAAATGAGAAAATTAAAGGATTATTGGTATTAAATGCCATTACTTTCAAAGGTTGTGGATGAAAGTCAAGTATTACCCCTGTTTCAATGGCTTTTATTGATTCTTGGTCGGCTCCATATTCAAAGCTAACGCCAAACTTTCCATAGGCTCCCGGATTAAGTTTCACTTCGTTAATCCCTCTAAAAAATGGAGCTTTTCCGTATATATTCTCCACAAAGTGTTCTGAGGGATTATATTTTTCGGTAACCAACTCATAAACATCAGGATTAATTAGCGATCTTTTATATACCTCTAAATACACCGGTTTTAGAAGACCGATTGAAACACCTGCATAATAGTTCAGCCTAATTTGTAATGCTCCGGGCAACTCTTCATCAAAAATTACTTTCTGAAATCCATACCCCCCTCTTAAAATTCCTACATTATTCAGTTTTCCGTAATAGTAACTTTTTGAATTTCCCGAAAAAGAACGGTTCTGCATTTTAACTTCTTTAGGGTGTCGGTAGCTCACATAGTCAAAGTCCATCATTCTTTTTAAAGTACCTGTAACATGTTTTCCTTTTCGGTATGAAAAGCCCCAACCATGAGAGTTTAAATTTACACCAAAATATGACTCGTTACGAAACTGAATTGAAGGTTTATCCATTTCGCCTCCGGTAATAACTTGCGCTTTGGCAAAGGAAACTCCCCAAAAGACAATAACTAAGGCTAATATTCGGCACATAAATTTAGGTGTACTTATTAACAAAGGTAGGTATTAATAATGCAAAAACAAAACAATATTCTAAGTATAAAATTAATGTAATTTGCCTAATTGCTAAGCATTTGTTTAACAACCTGCGAAATAGTTTTTCCATCAACCTTTCCGGCTAATTGTTTACTCATAATTCCCATAACCTTCCCAAAATCACCCGGACCTGCAGCACCTACTTGTTGAATTACTTTTTGTACTTCCTCTTTTACTTCATCTTCGCTCATTTGTTTTGGCAAGTAGGCTTCAATAACTGTTGCCTGTGCCAACTCTGTATCTGCCAAATCTTTTCTTTGCTGATTGATGTATAACTCTGCTGTTTCTTTTCTTTGCTTAATCATTTTTTGCAAAGTTTTTATTTCAATGGCTTCCGAAGTTCCTTCAGGTGAGGTTTTAAGTAGCAATAAAGCAGCTTTAATAGCTCTTAATGCTTCAAGCTTACCACTCTCTTTGGCTAACATGGCCTTTTTTATATCTGCGTTTATTTGTTCTTCTAAATTCATAATTATCCTAATTGTTTCTGCAAATTTAAAATAAACCTGCAAATTTGTTATTTAAATTATTCTAATTTATTGCTGTGCCATTATTGCCAAAACAATAGCGCTTGCTATGGCCACATTTAACGAATCGGTTGGGATACTTTTTACAGATTCAGACTTTAACAATCCCGATGGTATGGTTATTTGATGTGTAATTAGGTCAAGAATTTCTTTGCTGATTCCGTGCGACTCGCTCCCCATCACAATCAATGCTTCTTTTTCTTTCTTTTGTTTATAAATATTTTCACCGCTTAACACAGCACCAAATACCGGTACGCCTTGTTGCTTTGCCATATTTACTATGTCCTGCAAAGGAGTATAAATTACATTTACTCTTAAAAATGAACCCATAGTGGATTGTATGGTCTTATGATTATAGAGTTCAACCGTATCGGGCGAGCATATTATATTTTCTATCCCAAACCAATCGGCTATACGTATTAAAGTGCCCATATTTCCCGGATCGCGAACGCCATCAAGACATAGAGTATATTTATTTTTTAATTCAACTCCACTTATCCTATTCTCTTTTTGTTTTACAACGGCTAAAACTCCTGACGGTGTTTCAAAAGAAGATATTTTATGGAAAGATTGGGAATCAACAAGCTGTAATTTACTTGTTTTATTTTTATATTTCTCAAAAAGTTTGTCTGTTGTATATAGCATTACAATTTCCAAATCGGAAAGCAGCAGCTCATCTACTATCTTCTCTCCTTCTGCAATAAAGCTCTTACTTGATGTACGAAACTTCTTTTGGTGTAAGGACTTTATTTCTGTTATCTTATTCTTACCTAACATTTACATTTTTGCTTCCCAAAAATACAAATTATTGCAACAGCTTATTAATAAGGTTATACTAAAATTTTAATAGAGTAAATTTATGAAAAGAAGTTAATGTTTACAGAAAATAAAGATTCACAGTACAGTTGTGGAACTGATGAGAAACCCTACATTGTACCAACTATAATGAAAATAGGCTGTGTAAATTGTCCTTTTGGTGCGAGGATATAGAATTACATTACAACCAAGCCTTTAAGTCAATCAATAGGCAATGTAAACGTTGCGATTAAGACTTTTGACAACCATTTAACAGGTATCTATTATGCAATTACAACGCAAACATCAAATGCGAAACAAGAAAATAGTAGCGGTTAAACACAATTCGTAATAACTTAAGTATGAGTATTTTTGACCGTTATAGAATTAACACCCCATTCATTTTAGAAAACTGAACTTTGATTCAATAAAATAATAGCAATACAAAAAATAAAGCCCGATGAAAATAATCATCGGGCTTTAAAATAATATGGTGTTTATATTATTTATTTTTCTTTTCGCTTTCCTGCATTTCGTCTCTTAACTCGCTTAAAGCAGAAATATCACCAAAGGTTGTTTTTTCAACACTGTCTTTTACCTTCTTAATAGCTTTCTTTTCTTCTTTTTCGGCCGACTTTTTGTCATCTGCTTCTACAGATTTCTCGGCAGCTAACTCATCTTCATGAATCTTAGAGTGAGAAACTATTATTTTTTTAGTATCTTTATTAAACTCAAGCACTTTAAAGTCTGCATGGTCGTCAACCTTTAATGAAGTTCCATCTTCTTTTACCAAATGACGCAATGGAGCAGTTCCTTCAACACCATAAGGTAAGGCCACTACAGCAATTTTATCATTTATTTGAGTAATGGTACCACTGTGAATTGAGCCAACTGTAAACACTGTTTCAAACACACCCCATGGATTTTCTTCCAATTGCTTATGTCCTAAACTTAATCTACGGTTTTCACTATCAATTTCTAAGACCTTAACTTCAATCTTGTCGCCTATTTTGCAAAATTCTGAAGGATGCTTGATTTTTTTAGACCAAGATAAATCCGAGATATGAATTAAACCATCAATACCTTCTTCTAATTCAACAAAAATACCAAAAGTAGTAAAGTTACGAACTATAGCGGTATGTTGTGTACCAACAGCGTATTTATCAATAACGGTAGTCCAAGGGTCGGTGGTTAATTGTTTAACACCAAGCGACATTTTGCGCTCTTCACGATCAAGGGTTAAAATAACAGCCTCAACAGTTTGTCCTACACTCATAAAATCCTGAGCAGTTCTTAAATGTGGACTCCAGCTCATTTCCGAAACGTGAATTAAACCTTCAACTCCCGGTAATATTTCAATAAATGCACCATAATCGGCCAATACAACAACTTTTCCGGTAACTTTATCTCCAACTTTTAAATCTGCATCTAAGGCATCCCAAGGATGTGGAGTTAACTGTTTTAAACCTAAAGCAATACGTTTTTTGTTATCATCAAAATCCAAAATTACTACGTTTATCTTAGAGTCTAATTGAACTATTTCTTCAGGGTGTGTAACACGACCCCACGATAAGTCGGTAATATGAATTAATCCGTCAACACCTCCTAAATCAATAAATACCCCGTAAGAGGTAATGTTTTTAACAATTCCTTCAAGTATTTGTCCTTTTTCTAATTTAGAAATAATGTCTTTCTTTTGTTGTTCTAATTCTTCTTCAATTAAAGCCTTATGTGATACAACCACATTTTTAAACTCTTTATTGATTTTTACCACTTTAAACTCCATGATTTTACCTACGTAAACATCATAGTCACGAATAGGTTTAACATCAATTTGAGATCCCGGCAAGAAAGCTTCAATACCAAAAACATCAGCAATTAAACCGCCTTTAGTGCGGCATTTCACATAACCTTTAATAATTTCTTCATTATCTAAGGCTTCGTTCACTCTATCCCACGAGCGTAAAGCACGTGCCTTTTTGTGCGAAAGCATTAATTGCCCTGATTTATCTTCCTGGCTTTCTACATAAACTTCCAGTTTATCGCCTACTTTTATTTCCGGATTGTAACGAACTTCGTTTAAAGGCACAATTCCATCAGACTTATAGCCAATATTAACTAATAAATCTTTTGGCGTAATAGCTACTACGGTTCCATCAATTACTTCGTGCTCTGTTATTGAGTTTAAAGTATCTTCATACTGTTTCTCTAATTTAGCACGTTCTTCGCTTGAATAAACTTGGGATTTTTTCCCAATGGCATCCCAATTAAAATCTTCAATCGGGCTAATTTTGTCACTTCCTGACATTTTGTTGATTTGGTTTGTATTCTGTGTAAACACAGAAGAGGTTAAACATTAATTTAATTATCCTTTTATTTCACAAAAAGGAGTGCAAAGATAGTAATTTTTTATTTATTTTAATAGAAAATGTATTTTTTTTATTTGGCTGCTATTTAAACTCCTACAAATAAGTTATCCATAGGGCAAAGTAATGAGTAACTAAAAAAAGTAGTTGATTAAGTGATATTTTTGAATAAAACTTTAGCATTTACAAAGTTGTTATTTTGGTTAAGATTATTTAAGTACTTTTGCGCGGTTAATTTTAATAAAATCTTGAGTACAGAAACATTTAATCCTGATAATTTTTGGCAAACCCGATTATCAAAAGTAAAAGGGCTTGAAGGTGTAGGCTATGCTAAATTAGGGAAAGCCTTTAACATATGGGCATACAAAGTTCGAAGGTTTGCTTTTCTTCAAATCCTTTTTCCGGTTGCCCAAAAAATACCGAAATCAGATGTGCTCGATATTGGTTCAGGTACAGGTTTTTATATTGATATATGGAGCAGACTTGGCGCCCAAAAAATTACAGGCCTAGATATTACTCCTATTGCCGTAGAAAATTTAAAAAATACATTTCCTGAAAGCACTTTTTATCAGGTAGATATAGGAGGAAACATAGATTCAATAAGAAGCCAATTAGACCAAAAAGATTTTATTTCGGCTATGGATGTTCTGTTTCATATTGTAGATGATCAGCGTTTTGAACAGGCTGTCATTAACATCTCTTCATTGCTAAAAAAGGGCGGATACTTTGTATATTCAGATAATTTTGTTCAAGCCGGAACTATCAGAACTAAGCATCAGGTATCGCATAGCAAAGAATATTTATTTCAATTATTTGATAAGGCCGGATTAGAGGTGGTGTCGCATAAACCTTTTATGATTTTAAGCAATTACCCTGTTGATAGTAAAAATAAATTATTACATACCTATTGGTATTTTATTGAAAATACTACAGCACTGATAAAACCTTTAGGACATCTGTATGGAGCCTTGCTTTATCCTATAGAAAAGTGGCTGATAAAAAAGATGAAAGATAGCCCAAGCAGCGAAATTGTTTTGTTACGAAAGAAATAATTTTCTTCTTTACTCAAAGTTAATTGTAAAACCTGCCTGTTGAAGATGGTTCCAATAATCGGGGTACGACTTTGACACAACTTGTTCATTTGCAATCCTTATTTCGTTGGTTTGCATGGCTATGATGGGGGCAATCATAGCCATTCTATGATCCTGATAGGTTTCAAAAATTAAATTCGGTTTTGGGCTAAAATTTGACCCGTCAATAAAAAAATCATTGTCGGAATTAATATGGAGAGTTACACCAATTTTGCTTAATTCATTTTTTAAAGCTGCAATCCGGTCTGTTTCCTTTAACCGCAAATTACCTGCCTCATTTACTTGTAGTTTTGCCTTTAAAGCGGCATTTAAAAAAGCAAATGTTTGAACCAAATCAGGATTATCAATAAAATCAAACCCGGTAAGAACGCCTGTATTTTTTGCTTTTGTTAGTTTAACACTGTTATTTTCAAAGCTACTGTGTACCCCATAAATATTGAACAAAGGAGCCAATAAACTATCGCCTTGCAAACTATCCTTACGCAAACCTTGAAGTGAAATAGTACATTGATTTGATAGTGCCGCTAAGGCATACCAGTACGAAGCTGCTGTCCAATCAGACTCAACGATGTAGTTTTCAAAATTAACCTGATAAGGTTGATGAATAACTTGAATCATATTTTTCTCAAAGTGAACAGATGCTCCAAAGTGCTTCATCAGTTGTATGGTCATTAAAATATATGAAAATGAAACTACTTTTTCAGACATGAAAATTTTTAATCCATTCCTAAAATAAGGCGCAACAAGTAATAAAGCGGTAATAAACTGACTGCTGACCTGAGCATTTAGAGTAATAGTTCCTCCCTCAAGTTGTTTCCCGTTTATTAACAAAGGCCCTTGCTGATTAGTGTTTTTATATTGTATATCAGCACCTAATTGGCGTAGGGCATCAACCAAAGGAGTTATTGGTCTTTGCATTAATCTTGATGCTCCCGATAAAGTAAAATTCCCGGGAGTTACGGCAAGCAACGCTGTAAGAAAGCGATACGAAGTTCCGGCTTCGCCTATATTTATGTCAATACTTTGCTCCGATTCATGAATTTGTTGAAGGGCTGCTTTAAGTTGCGTGCTATCATTACAATTGCTCAAGTTGGAAATATTGAATTGATTATTCATCAAAAATTGAATAACAAGCACGCGGTTGCTTATACTTTTTGAGGCCGGTAACGCGACAGAAACTTCAATATTTTTATCTTTTTTTGAAAGCACAACCATATTATTTATTATACGTGATTTAATCCACAAAAGTTTCTATTGGAATTTTGCCGTTAACACAAATTAACTTGATTTTAACCTTTAATAAAATGTTTTTTTTCAAATATATTTAATGTTTTATGTACATCCTTATTTGTACCAGTCAAAAATAATATTTATAATAGGGAAAACAAAATTGACATGAATATAATCAAATTCGTAAGTGACTTTCCAGATGAATTAAGTTGCAAACAACATTTTAAA